>DATHHW010000039.1:0-26704 GCA_035317005.1 Pyrinomonadaceae bacterium
CCGACCCCTTCGTTCGATGGCTCACCAACACCTGGCGGCGTAATAACATCGACACCATCACCCGAGTCGACGCCATCACCGTCGGCCACAGCATCGCCCACTCCGCCGACCGACTCAGGTTCCTGGGATGATTGGTGGAAGTATGTGCTGGTGGCGGCGCTGATTCTTTTTGGCGGCTACCAGGGATGGAAATATTTTTTCGCGCTGACTCCGACTCTCGTGTCGCACATCGATCCGGGTGACGCCGCGTTGGGGACAGAGGGCGGACCTTTGGGGATAAATTTTCAAATGGAACTCGATCCCAATGTGACCGATGGGGAATTCAAAGTCGACACGACTGAAGGAAGCTTGATCAAGTCCGAAAGGAAGAGCGATGGCTGAAGACCCAAACGCAGCAGTAACGCCTGACGAAGTGAAGGCAACGGCTGAAATAGCGGCTGTAGACCCGAAGGCGTCCCTTGAAGAAACGAAAACTAAAATGGCGGGCGAAGACTCGAAAGCCGCTGAGCCGATTAAAGAAGTCAAAGCCGAAGTGGCTAAGAGTGTGGCCGAAGATTCGAAAGCCACTGAGAATTTTGCAGACGTGAAAGCCGAAGTGGCCGCCGAACCCGCGCCGACTCTGCGACAGATCTTCGAGCTTCCTGAGAAAGACACCGACCCTTCCGACGATCGCTGGCAAGCCTTTCAGGAAAAGGTCGGCAAAGAGATTAAGGGAATCAAGTGGATGGCAACAGTGCCCGATCTGGCTCCCAAGGTTTGTGAACTATTGGATATCAAGATCCCGGACGTGCTGACAGCCGCTTGGAAGAAAGTTGCGGACATTCAGGCAGTGATGGAGAAATCAAAGAAGACCCCGGATGAAACCACCTATCTCGAACTGGCCCAACACACGATTAACTCTGAGCACAAGCCTTCCATTGACGTGAAAATCAAAGGCGCAACCGTCAAGAAGATCGAGCTGATAATTCAGCTTGGCTTCAACCTGAAGGGCTTCTTATTAAAGATTCAGAACGGCGCGATCACGGAACTGCAGACCGGCCAGTGCGAAGCCAAAGGAACAATAAAGTACGGTGGCCTGACCGTCGCTGAGAAAAAACTCCAGCCCATCAAGTTACCGTTCTCAATTCAGATGAGTGATGTCTTCAATCTAATCAGCGAAGTCGAGGAAGAGAAGGTTCCCACAGCCGAAGCAGAGAAGGCGGAGGATCTTGAACGGATAGAGTTGTAACTTGGCTAGCTAAAACGTTGGACTCTGCCGGCTAGAAAGAAAGGGTGGTCACTTTTGCGCTGCGATAGGCGCGGCGGGGCAGAATCAACGGATCACGTTGAGGCGCTGGGTTCGACAGTTGGCGCTTCGGCGTGCTCACTTTGCCTTCGGAGAAATTGCCGGATCTAGATCAGGTTGAGTTTCATGCGAGTAGTACTTAAACGTTTTCCCGAGGTGCGAAAAGTCAACACTGTCCGCTGTATCCATGTCAACGACAGAAGTATTACCCTCTTCGTCCTTAACCAAGGCCCAACAGACTAGCCGAAGCCTGGTGAGTACCCCATCCACCTCATGAACAGCACACCACCCATCCGCTGGAACGATCTGAATGATTCTCAAGTCGGTCACGGCTTTTACACATTAAGAATCAGTTGAATGTCGTCGGTAAGATTACGAGCCATATTGCCAATCAGCCTTTGCGACGAATCTTGATTGTTGCTAATTATCTGCCGGTTGTTATCAGCCAGGGAGGAATCAAAGGTCTTTGGAAGTAAAACGAATTGAGATCGATTTCCTGATTCAAGATCGCGAGTCGGCCTCGAATCCGATGGGCTATCCTTTGAAAATCTTCTGGAAATAGGGATAGGTCAGATAAGTGCGCCTCAAGATATGACAAAGAGTGTCGTTTGAAGTACAGCTTTGAAATGGTCGTGCGGCTAGCTTTGGCGCGTGACATTGTTCTGATTGTTTCGTCGTCCAGTTGTGAGAACTCTTTAAATCGAGGATCGCTAACCGCAAGCTCGAAGGCTTCGGGGTTCTTATCCGACAGCTGCTTGAACCAGCCCAGCGTCTCCGCGTCAAGAGTTCCGTTATAGCTTTTTACGCTGATGACCATTGCTGCTAGTTTGGTGCTGAGATCCAAAAGCTCCACGACCAGACCTTTTTTGATTTGCGCCCTCCGTGCGGGTCGCTGAACTCGTTCTGCGACCCACGGACTGAACGCTCCTAAACCCCAACCCAGAAGGATGAGTAGAACCTCCTTCATCATCGACCCTTCACGCTTTACGGACCATCACTTCCGGTTTGAAATCATCGAGGTTTCGGTCCGTCAATTGGCAGAGATGGACCCAGGTATAAGCAGACTCCCCACCGACGGCGACTTTAATCGAGCTCCCGTCCTCGAAAAAGATCGTCACGCCGCCAAATATGTCCTTCTTAAACTGGGCGTACTTCATCCGAGCCGCGTTGACGACCGTTTCGCAGTCGTTCTCATCGCGAAATAGAAGAAAGTTTCCTCGTTCGGGCATTGCTATTACCTATGAGAATGTGGTCACGATACAACCAATAGGACCGCGATCACAATAATTAAGAAAATGCGTCCGCTCATCATCCTGATCAAATTTAACTTAAATTTTGAATGGCTTTCCCTCTCGGAGGCGCTCACAGAGATCGTTCTTTAATTCGCGCTTCGCCGCTTCGTATTCCTTTTTTCTCTGCTTGAAGTCTTTCTCGATCCTGTCTAACTCGGCGAGCATTTCACGACAATGCGCCACGGCTCCGCTCCGGTCCGCGACTGTGAGCGCGTCGTCGAACACCGAATCTTGACGGGCATCAAATATGAATTCGCGGTTTCCGCTCAGAAGTGCGATGACATGCTTGCAGAGATCCTGACCCTTGCCGGCTGGACAATAACAACGAAGCTTTAGGCAGTCGTCGTTGGCAAATTCGAAGTGAAGTTCGTACGAATCGTCGGGACGGGAACTGCTGCGGATGAGGAGGGTGGCTTGCATAACTCAACGAACGTTTTAAGCTGCGCGCCGGCCGGACTTGTTCAGACCGTAGATTTTTCTAGTGCTTGATAAGAAATGGTGAGCCGAGCAGGGCTCGAACCTGCGACCCGCTGATTAAGGTTCATTATTCGGTAGTCCCGCGCAGTCCGGCCCAGTCCGGTACGGACGATTTAGCGCAATTATAAGGAAGAAGTGGACTATGTTGTCCCGGATAGTCGGGGGCCGTCAGGGTGTTCCCGCTAAGTTGGCCCACTAGTGGCCCACCAAAATGGTGTTGTTCGTTTATAGGGAATTGGTTGGGCTAGGTTCTTCATTGGGGATTTATACATATGCAACCTTCCTAATAGACGAATGGCACCGTCTCGTAGCCTTGGTGATTGCCGAATGGTTGCAGTGCGGCAACTCGGTGGGTTTCCTTGAGAGCTTTCTGTGCGGCTTCAGTGTTCCATTTCTTAGCGTGTGGACAGGCGTCGATCCATTGGCCCACGCCGGTATAGGCAAATCCATCCGAGTTGCCATTGGGTTCTCCTTTTTTACCTGCGGCGTCTTTGCGCATTGAAGGCAGCACGTGTTGATAAGTGTCCATGGTGAAAGCTACGCTGGAGTGGCCAGCGGCTCTGCTGACGCTTTTTAGGTCGGCGCCCGAGAGAATGGATAACGTCACGAACGAGTGTCGTAGGCGATAAAGATTTATTGGTCCATCGATTTTTGCCCGTTCCATGATCGGTTTGAGGTGTCTCAAGACTAGATCTCGAAAGCTGAGTGGCGTTCCGATCTTTGTGGCGAAGACGAAATTGTTGTTTTGGTATTTGTTGCCGAGACGCAGACGGATTTCGTCTTGTGAAGTTTTGTGCGCTTTCAGGGCGCGCGCAACCGTTGTGTTGAAGTTAATCGTTCTGAGGCTTGATTGGGTTTTTCACCTTTCCAATTTTCCATCCACGTGCTCGTCGACGATGCTCTTGACTTGCCCGATCGGCTACCATCTAAGCCCAAGAGTGAGGGACACCGTTCGAAGAAGAGTAAGACTGGTTGAAGGTTCTTCAATCGGACACGACTTTCAGCCCCAGCATCGAATTAACGCGGGAGGTAGTTCTATGAGCAAGAGGATTGCAAGGATAAAGTGGTGGCAGGCCCACGGGGCAAAACCGCCAGCCGAATACAATGAGTGCTATCTTCGGGCGCTGCGTCGTATGGCTGTAACCTTGAACTGCTATACGCCTCGAACCTCTCCGTTTAGTCAACGCGGCCTCAAGAAGTCAGATGCACAGCTGCAGGACTTGTTTCCTAGAACCAAGATTGGATCTGTCGATGCGAATGCCGCACTTGTAAATCATGAGCAGATCGATCGTCACCAGGATCTCGAAGATTTCGATCACGCTGAAAATCTCTTCTATGGCGACTTCAATTTTAGCTGCCCCCGTGGATTCAAAGATATTGTCCGGGTGACTCATCGCTCAACTCCGGCGTTTCGACAGTGGAGTTTCAGGCGGCTTGTCTGGCCAACCATCGAAACAGAGCAGGGAGCGTCTGAACCTCTAAAAAGGAGAGCCGACGAAACTGACTCAGAATTCATGTTGTCTTGTGCAGCCAACTATCTCCTCAAGAATTTTTGGCACAATTATGTGCATCGCGCGATTCAGGGAATAACCTCGGAGAACTACCATAGCTTCGCAGGAGAAGCGCGAGACCAATCTGATTTCACGGCCGATAATATCGGCATCCTACTATTCCTTCGATCCTATGGAGTTGAGATCTTAACCAGCGGGCGGTCTCGATCTGACCGAAGTGCTGCGATTCGTGACCTGCTTAGACGAAACCGTTGCAACTTAGTTTTCGCGGAGCGGGATCGTCTTCGGATTGAGCGTACATCCAAGCTGCTGAATGAGGAGCGCTGGGAAGAGGCGCAGTGGCAGTTCCGTCGACGCGTAGCCATGGCAATCAGTAACCTCCTTGTTGAGCGCGGAGCGGCAGTCGTGAGCTTGGGAGTTTACTTGCGCGGTGAGAAGCCGACGCGAGAAGGGTGGTTCTTCCACAATCAAAATTTGGTTGTCCAAATCAATGGGCGGTACTTCGTCTGTAACCATGTTCCCTATATTCCAGACCCGGCGAAGGATCAAAAACCACAGACGCGAGCGAAAGCCTACGAACGGCGTGAGGAGTTGGCCGATAGTGCTGTCGGCCAATACATGTCGGCGCTCGAACAAAACCGAGAGTTGCGCGCGTATGCGCAGAGGGAGCTGTTAGCGTTATCCGCGCGACTAAGAATACCCCTGTGACAAAGCCGCTCTTTGCGAATCCAGCGGAGTTCAGGCTCTGACTCGCAGAGACAAAGACGGATGACGCTTTTTCAGCTCCCCAATCAAGTGCTCCTTAACTACATGCGTATATCGTTGAGTGGTCGCAATGGAGGCGTGGCCGAGAAACTCCTGTACCACCCTAATGTCCATGCCGTTTCGGAGCAAGAGCGTGGCGACAGTGTGACGCAACATGTGGGGCGTTATGTGTCTTTCGATACCCGCGCCCAAGCGGAACTGAGCGATTATGTTCGCGATACCTTGAGTTGAGAGGCGCTCGCTGGCGGCATTTAGAAATAGTGCAGGGCTCTCCGAAACGAGTTGCGTGCGGGCCTCCAAATGCTGCTTCTGAATTAGGATGGTTTGATCGTCGACCACATAAGCCAACCGACCTCTCCCTCCTTTTCCATGCACTCTGAACATAAGTTCTGTTACAAAGAAATCGGCGACATCGAGTGAAGATACCTCGCCTACCCGCATTCCGGTCGCAAATAGGAGATCAAGCAGGGCGAGATTGCGGATATCACGATAATCACGAGATGAGCTGCGAGTGCTCCGGCTGCGTGCAAGAACCGGACCTTTGCGGGGAACATCGCGCATATCGGTTCGGCCGGCATGTGCCAGCAAACCCCGCATCTCCGTTTCGGAGAGAGATCGAGGTAGCTGCTCAATTCGGCCGAGGCTCAGCTTGACTCGCCAGAAAGGTGATTCGTTAAGTGATCCCCGTCGTAGCCAGTATGAACAGAACACCTTCAAAACAACCATCTTTCGTCGCATTGACGCCGGAGAGTAGCCTTCGTTGCGGAGGTGGGCTGCCCAGGCTTCGATCAAGGTAGCTCCTAAAGAGCCAAGGTCAAATTCCTTTCCGGCGTAAGTGCCAAACTGCTTGAGGTCCGAACCATACGCAGTCTTTGTCTTCTTGCTTCGCTCGTGGGTCGAAAAGTAACCGTTCACAAAATCGGCGATCGCTTCTTTCAGCTGCATGGGGCACACACTCCTCCAATAGTCCTTCTGGACACTACGAGTTGAAGAGCTTGTTATCTTGTTTTGCTGGGTAGGACAGTAAAACGCGAGAGAGTTTAGTTTTGCTGGACAGTCGGATTCAAGGAAAACCGGAGAATTGTGCGTCCAATTCGAGGACCTCCATAGCAGGTTTCGCCGCTTGCCGAGCTACCAATGATACTTGCTGGGAGTAAGATTAGTTGTCGCAGCCGAGGTTTAGGAAGATAATGGAGATTCTCGGCCTCGCCGATCCTTAGTCTTCAATTTGATTTGGATAACAGAGAATTATCGTGCCAACAATTTCGATAATAGTCCCAATTTTCAACGGTAGTCATTACCTGCCATCCTTTCTCGAATCGCTGGCTAACGCTGCGCCGCGTGATGCAGAAGTGATTTTTGTAGACGACGGATCCAGCGAGTCTGTTCTCGACCTAGTTCCGAATGATTTTCCGGCAGCGTCAGTGACAAAACTTCGAAACGAGAGGAATCGTGGCTATTCAGTTGCCGTAAATCGGGGTTTTGCTTCCGCCAAAGGCGACATTTTGGTTCAGCTCAACACCGATCTGGTTCTCGATGGCAGGTGCATTGAGGCGATGGTCGATCTAATTGAAACCTCCCCCAAAGTTGGCATAGTTGGTTCAAAACAAATATTTCCGACAACCGGCCTCCTCAGGCACATCGGAATGGCTTTTGGAAGCCGCCGTCATCGGCATATTTATTCCGGGATGCAGGCGAACCATCCTCTGTCCTGCAAGACGCGAGCAATGCAGATCGTGAGTGGGTCTACGGTAGCAATGAGCAAACAGGTACTTGCCGATATCGGCCCGCTCGATGAGAGGTATTACAACACCAGGGAAAATCTGGATCATTGCCTGAAAGCCCACGGTCTCGGATACCGAAACTATACCTGCGCTGATTCTCTTACCTACCATTGGGTAGGCCAGTCCGGTCCCGCTCGCTTCGCTAGAGCTGAGGAGGACAATGCTCTTTTCTGGGCTGAATGGACCGCAAAGCGCTGCGTGGACCTAAACCGTTTTGTTGACGAGGCGCTTGACCACCTCATTGGCATCCATCCGCAACTCATAGATTACAGGTTTGAACCGCTCAGCCTCTGCCGCAGTTGTGACGAGTCGATTCTGCTGGACTGCCTCGAACAAAGGTGGAAGGGAGCAGGGGCGAGAACACATCACACTCGCGTCCTGAATAGCGCTCATTCAAAGCTTTGGCTTCCGATGGAAGTTCCATACCGAGCGATGATGAATCCGTCACCTTACATATATCTGGTCGATCGCATTAGCCAACTCTCCGAGAATCGAATGTGGTTCGAAGCGCGCAGCCGGATCGTCAAAGCTGAAATCGTGATGGACACAACTGCGGTCGTATTGACAACCAGAGACCTCTTGGCATTGTACGGTACCCCTCTCACATGATCCGCGTATTTCAACCAACTCTTGGCCCGGACGAACTGAAAGCGATTGGTGAGGTGTTTGCCGATCAATGGCCGGGCAATGGTCCAAGAGTGAAGGCTTTCGAACACGCATTCGCCGCGTACATTGGTGTGGATGCTGAGCAACTGATAGCGGTCACCAGTTGCACTGAAGGTCTCTTTCAATCGGTGGCGGCGCTTGAATTATGCAGCACAGACGAAGTGATCCTCCCTACAATCAGCTTCATAGGGGCGGCGCACGCCGTGAGCGCGGCCGGAGCGAGGCTGCGCTTAGTCGACGTGGACCCCTATACCTTGAATCCGCGCCCGGAGCACATCGCCGACGCACTAACCTCAGAAACCAGAGCGATTCTACTTTTGCACTTCGGTGGACGCCTTGACTGGATTTACGAGATTGGAGAACTTGCGAAGTCCCGAAATATTGCTCTCATCGAGGACTCAGCTTGTGCGCTAGGTGGAAGGCAGAATGGCATATCATATGGCACATTTGGTGAAATCGGGGTTTGGTCCTTCGACTCAATGAAACTTCTCGTAACCGGCGACGGCGGCATGATTCGAGTCAGTGACGAAAGAGTAAGAAGGAGGATATTCAACAGGGTACATCTTGGAGGAGTACGAACAGGACTGGAAGTAGCCGCCAGCAACAGCGAGAGCTGGTGGGAAGTAAACCCAGTTTGCTGCGGCCGGCTCTCATTCATGAACGATGTTGCTGCGGCGATCGGGCAAGTTCAACTATCCCGCCTAGCGAACTTTATTGAGCGGCGGAAGCGTATTGCGCAGGCTTACGATAGCGCCCTTGCCTCAGCATCATGGTTACGATTGCCACCACCACAGACAGGTGAGACTGTCCCGTATTTCTATTGGATTCAAACACCGCCAGGAATTCGAGACAACCTTGCCCGGTATTTGCGCGAGCGTCAGATATATACAACGTTTCGGTATTGGCCGCTCCATCGAACAAAACTTTATGGAGATTCTGGATCCTATCCCGGAGCTGAGGTTGCAACTGACGCCACCCTCTTGCTTCCTGTACACCAGAATCTCTCCGATTCCGATGTAGAGCGGATTGTTGACGCAGTCAAAGCATTCATGCGCTAACGCGGTGATCCGAGAACGGTTTGACGATGCTAATAGAGCACGTAGTCAGCCTGTCCGACACGAAGCCATTCATGACTCGTGCGGCCATCTCTGTCATCTTTCAACTCGCCGATCTTGAGATTACTGAACATTCTTCGCAGTGCTGGAAACCCCCTCAAGACTTTATCGGCCTTGCTATCTTCGGCCAGAATCAGATACCGAACCGCATGAGCCATCGGAACGGCCAGTAAGTTAAAACGAGGGTTGCGATCTGGCTCTGCGTAGGAACTCAGACTGTAAACCATAATGTCTAAAGCCGCTGCTGCAGCGTCGTGAGCTGATTGACCGACTCGGTCAAGGCTATGTGACAGGTTGATATGCGCTCTCCACAAGGTCTCTAGCTGACGAGCGCGAATGGCAAGGGATACGGCTTGGGCAAACCAATCGATCTCGTCCGGACTCTCTCGGAGAGCACTAATCAGGCCCAGTAGCAGCGCGGCGGCTGCGGCGTTCGACAGGCGGCCTAATGGATGCGCTTGTCTAAAGACACCAAGCAGAATCTCGTGCGCCGAAGCTAATCTGCGGTTCTTCTCGTCGCCGGCAGATCGGATTTCACGATAGGCGAGCAAGATGCGGGCCATTGCGAGATTTAGATTTAAGCGGAGACGCGTTTCCTCTTGAATATCTGTGCGATCTCCTAACTCCAGGTGACGGGCCAAGATTGACTCGCTTTCCTCTGGTGCTTCACATAGGAGGATATTGGTGTAAGTAATTATCACATCCAGCGCTTGAGGAGATTGATCAAGCAGTGTTTCGCCAATGGCTGCGGCCTCACGCGCTTCTGCGACGGCCCTTCTCATGTCTCCGGCCAGTGCAAGGGCGACACCATGCGTATGGCGCACTTCCATAATTACATCGGACCATTTCTGCGACTCAGGAAGCGACGGGTCTGCCAGGGGCTCCAACTCGCTAACCGCGCCTTCGGTAATTGCAAGAGCCTCGGCCGGTTGGCGATCATGGTAGAGGATTCGCGCTTTCATTGTCAGGAGAGTGAATCTGCGTCGCTTAATGCTGTTCACCAGCTCACTTGTTTGTGATTGAAGGAAGTGTACGCGCTTCTCAATAATGCTCAGGACATGTTGAATACGCTCATACGCTATATCGGTACGGCCGGAGCTAACGAGGCTCATGCATAGCCCAATTTCATCATCGCAGGCTTGGACTAAGAAACGCCTGCCGAGCGGCTTAATACCATCCAAGGGCCAAGTGACGCCGTCCAGAAGGGTTGCCAGAATTCGGGCTGTCAGACTGCGATCCCGCTGCTTCGCGGCATCGTCTCGCGCCGATCGGAGAATCTTCTCAACGCGCTTTAAGTCCGGCTCCGGAGCTTGAAGCGCGACCTTCGCTTGAATGTAACGGAGCCCCGGACCGAGGCGCTTTGCCTGGGCAAACCAGGTCGAATAGATTTCAACTATAGCTCGACGGTCGTCTTCGGGAAGCTGGATTCTCCGAATCGCCTGAAAATAGTTTTCGTGACGAAAAGAAACTTGCAGCCCTTCTTCGTCGGTCTGGGGAAAACGTAAAAACTCGGTAGACTCCATTTGCGGCTGGGTGACATCTGACGCGATTCGCGCCCACAAATGATGAAACAAATGCATAGGTAAGTTGTCGTCCACAAGCGCGGCCGCCCACAAGAGCAGTGCGATTGCACGATTGTTAGCAGAGTAATATCGCCAGCGCGCCTCTATGGTTTCGAAGACAGTAGGTGGTAGTGGAATGTGTTTGAACTCCGGTCTGACCATATAAATGAAGCCAGTCCGGGGGTTTTGCGCAAGAATGCCATGCTGTTGGAGCAGCTTTACCTGTTCCAGCATGTGTAGCGGATTTCCGCCGGCGACCTGATGAACTCGGTCGATCAACTCCTGCTGCAGCGCCAGAAGAGGCCTCGGGATCATTAGACTGGCGGAATGCTCCTGCTCGAAGAGGCGTTGCGCGAAGGCAGCGCTTTCCGCCGACATGAAAGCCCGGCAGCGCGCCATCGGACAACTCAAGCGTTCAATAAATCTTTCGAAGACTCGAGTTGACCAGCCAGTCTCGGCCTCATCGCGAAACTCATGCATTCTTCCTTCCAGGAGGAAAAGTACACGGATGCCAAAGGGCTGCCCATTCGATCCATGTTGTCTGCCCAAGTGATCCAATTGCCAGATCAAACGGTCAATCAACTCAAGTGCGTCGAACGTACACCAGTGAAGATCATGCAAATGGATGATTAGGGTTTGAGACAGGGATTTTCTTGCAATCAACACCGCCAGCACCGAAAGCAACGATTGATCGTCTTCGAAAGATCCAGGTTTCCCTGCTTGTTCGCACAATGCCTCAATCACGGGACGCGCACGTGTCGCGAGTTGAGGCTCCAATTGACTCAACAGATTTTCGACTGCTTTTGAGGTACTTGGATTAGGGAGCGCTTGGTCTGCTAGGGCCAATAGCAGATTCGCCAAGATTCGCCGCGGGAACTCAGTAGAATGTGCCTGGCGCGCCGATACAATATGGGCGCCATACCTTCTCGCTTCGAGACACATTTCCTCGCACAGCCTGGTCTTCCCCGCACCACCTGCCCCCGCTACACTGACGACGGACACTCTGCCTGTACGAGCGCGAGCCAATCCTCGTTCGAGTTCGTCTAGCGGCTCCCTGTAAGGGACGTCATAGAAGGGTGGCCTTAGGTTTTCGATAACCTCAACGGATGGCAAATGTATCGTTGTTAGTTCTATGTGATTGTCGGCCGAATGAATTGCGATCGTGCCAACTGGTTGCGAGCCAATTGCATATATGAGGAATTCCAGATCTTGATCTACAACGAAAGGGTCTTCGCTAGCCGCGTTTAGGAAGCTAATTGCGACGCCGGCTTCCGAATCTGCCCCTAGCGGCGCAACAAGAATACCCGATTGCACTTCAGTTGAAGGTCGCCACGTGAGGCAAAATGAATTATCAGAGATCGACCTCCTACTCATTCGAAGTCTGACACGAAAGGGCTCACCTGCCAGGACGGAAGAGGGCGCAGTAACCTGTATCTCAAGCGCAGCAGCTGAGCGCGCCCGGTTCTCAAAGTAGTTGAGGACGTAATCTGCGTCTGGTAAAGAAAACGCCTTCTGGATCACTGGCTTGGCAGCGATCAAATTGGCGCCAATAAGACTCTCTAGTTGGTGCCGGTCGAGTATGTGACAGTGCCGCTGGAGAATCCTCTCTAACGTGACCTTGGCTTTGGCAATGCGTTTGGGATTCAGTGTTGCCGAAAGTGCGGCTACAAAAAAAGTCGGGTGAAGAGTTTCCGCCATCTTCACGAAACTGCCAGAGAGTTCGTCAACAACGTTTCCAACGTGCTCACGTTTTTTGCACTGTCCCCCAATTGTGATTGCGGCATCAATGCCCAATTCCTTTGAGCTTAGAAAGACTCCCCGCCCAACAAAGTCAACTCCACCGTCGGGGAGGTTAGGAGTGACCCACCAGTCGTAGTCCGGTCGCATCCTGGCGAATACTGACGCGACGACCACTTCGAAAATCTGAAGTTTTATATCGGTTTTTAGCCGGTTTCCGCCGGGTGATTGAATACCGACGCGCAATTCGCTCAGAGCCTCACGGGACCAGTTAAAGTCTCGCGCCATGAGAGCCCATACATCGCTACCGGCCTTGGCGTTTTTTCTTGGTGAAGTTGGCAACTAAGTTGGTGATAATTCTCTGTTATCAATATCGACCTGAACATCCGGTACACTGCTTGGAGTGCAGGACTATGCAGAATTGACTTTCAACGCCCGACCGACCTATCGTGGTTTTGCCTAAATCAAGCTGAGGCTGCCTCTTCACGAGCCTTGCACCTTTGCATACTCGCTTAGTCAGCCTCAATGAGTAGAGATAACTAGAGGTTATCAGTCTTTTCGGAAATGGTCCGGCAGAAACCCAACAAAGAGTTCAGAGAGAGGCAAGTTCACATCCACAAGGATGTGTTGAAGATTTTGCGCACTCGAACCGATTTTGTACCGGACGGGATCAGGCATGACAAGTCTGCTACTGAATTCCAACTATTTGAGGTTCTCACGACCCTTTTGATGTCCCGCATAGAAGCTGACTTTGAATGGACTGTGACGCCGCTGCGAAATGATCAAGGTGTCGACTTTTATGGAAAGAAACCTTTGTTAGCGATCCCTGGATTTGGGGGAGCCTCATACTGGGTAATCGCTGGCCAATGCAAGACGAACTGGAAAGCTGACGAGCCTTTACCGAGCGACTTATTTGCTCTGGTAGCCTCTCAGCAGCCGCACAAGGTGCTGATTGTTTTCATGACAAGTCTTTCCCAAAAGAAAATCAGGGACGCCAAGAAGAGATTTCATGAAACGAGCCACCGCGATTGTTACTTTCTCGGTCTCAAGGATATGGTAAGCCTGATGCGAATGTATTATCAGGACGTCCTTCCGCTTCTCAGTAAGACCCTCGATGCCGAAAAAGAAGCCGTCCTGCGAAGTTTTCTGCTAGAGGCACAAGAGCCTCGGTCAGACGATCTAGCAATCAAAATACACAAGGCTAACTCTGTTCTCGCCGGTACGCCCTTTGTCGTGCAGGTGGATGTTGAATCCGTGTTGCTGTGTAAGCAGCCGGTGACCGTTCGATGGCGTTTTTCCGGCGATGCAATGTTAATTAGACCGATGGACCTATCGACCAGCAGCGGCTACAAACTAGGGGCTGACCAGCGATTCGCTTCAACCCTCGAAATGAAGATCGTCACCTATGCGGTCGGAGAAGTTCCCCTGGGGGACCTCATCTTCGAGATTGACGGACTGGAAGTGAAGACAGTTTCGTTGGGAATGATAAAAGCCCTTGATCAGTATCACCCTATTTTCTTCTGGCCACCCTACCAAAAACATCGCCAACGCTTTCTGCAATTGTTTGAAGAAATACAGACAGGCGCACCACTGGGCGTGGCAATAACCGGCCACGGTGGGGCAGGCAAGACCCGCTTGTGTCAGGAACTCGGCTATTTGGCCGAGCAAAAGGGCGCGGAGTTGATCTCAATTTCTCACCCTCAGGATTTGGCCTATCCATACAAAGTCTTTGGCTTGCTTGCCCAGCAACTTGCCGGGCTGCCCGCTTGGGTTCTCGATCCGCAGAAGGCGATTGAAAACCATATCAGATCGTTCAATGCGGAACTCTATCGACGAGCGCGCGGAACGATCGCCGCAATTTTTTCCGGCGAATCAGGAACGGGCGTCTTCGACCGCGAGGCGATGGTGCAAGTCCTCTTGCTGCTATTGCTGGAACGGGCGCAAGCGCGAACCTATGTATTGCACTTCTCGGACCTTCATTGGGCCAGCGGGGAGTCCCTGGCCGTGTTTGGTGAATTGCTGTTGCGCTCAAAGAGAAGCGAGCGCAATTACCGCGCTCCGGTCCTCTTTCTTTTCGAGGGAAGGGTCCAAACCACAGTCCAAAACGAGAGTTCGCCCCGACAAGATGGGTCTACATTCGAGGCCAGACGCTCCACAGCCGTCTTCGAAGGTTTCATCCAAAAGTATGAATTGGAACGCATGGAAATGAAGCCCTTGAGGGCCGTTGAAAGCGTCGGCTTTCTAACGCATCTGTTCGAGAATTCGCAGTCAATTGAGCGCCGTATTCAAGATCGCCTAATACCGCACCAGGAAGTGCTCATCAAAGAGATTGCGCGTTACGGCGCGGGCAATCCCTTTCACATGGTCGAGCAAATCAAGCTATTGCGTAGTGAGGGAGTCGTAACTCGCAATCAGAGAACCGGGCTAATACATCTGATCGTGCGCCCTAAAGCTAACTATCAGGTGCCGACGAGCGTTCGGGAACTCGTATCACTCCGCCTCGCTTTTCTCAAAGACACGCTACCGCAGTTAGCCTTGTTGATCAAAGCAGTGGGTTTGGTCAAAGATCGAATTGACTCGGGTCTTTTCCGCGAACTTCGGCGAAGCTTGGCCCCCTCCGTCGATGACGCCGTAATTCAAGAAGTAGAGATCCTGAACGCCAATGATGGCGAAGTCGGTTTTCGACACGAGAACTATTACCAGGTGGTCCGAGACGCTCCCCTGAGCCCACGCGAGCGACGAAAGCTCACCAAGATTTATCTGCGGTGGTTTCAGAAAACCAAGGCCAACACGGCGGAGAGGCTTTACGAAGAGGCGCTGGTGCGTATGTTATGCGAACCAGCTGATCTGGAGCGGGTAAAACTGCTCTTAGGTAAGAGTCTCCAGAAGGCAGAAGCAGCTCATCAATACCAGCTCGCAATTGAAATCGTGCGGAAGAGTCTTGAAGCGCCACGTGAGCGCAGTGGCGGAGACAAGAGAGCGCAAGTGACTGACGTCCTCGCGAACACAACGCTGCGAATGAAGCTCGGTGCGTTTTCCCTTGATGTTCAGGATTGGTCGCTCGGGGCGCAGCAATACGAGGCGGCGATCAAAAACATCGACGAATACACAGAGACGACGTTCGCCATTATGCCGGCTTCACGCGCGAGGCTTAATTTTACTAAGACCAACGCCATGCTTGGTCTGGCGAACTGTCAGACCGATCTCGGGAGATCTCACCTAGGCATTCAGCTGCTGAGTTCCGCCAAAGAAATGTGTGAAGCATATTTCAAAACCGGAGAGCACAAGTCGCTCGAGAAGTGGGCAGTCCTTTACAGCGATATCTTAAATCGTCTCGGCGAAGCGAATTGGATGGATGGCAACTATGATGCGGCACTCCATTGGCTCGAACAAGCAATAGCTAACGTCGAGGGAAGGATCCTCCACACAAAAACGCAAACGTTGCGGTTACATATCAACTTGCTC
The DNA here is from genome assembly GCA_035317005.1 of Pyrinomonadaceae bacterium. Classification (GTDB taxonomy): domain Bacteria; phylum Acidobacteriota; class Blastocatellia; order Pyrinomonadales; family Pyrinomonadaceae; genus UBA11740. Next base: position 15,660 of record DATHHW010000039.1, read on the forward strand.
GACTACGGCGCCGTGCTGCTGCATCGAGATCCAGCGAAAGCTGTTAGGATGTTGAAGAAGAGTGTCTCACTCATTCCTGCGAAGGGTTGGTCGCCTCGGTATAGGATTCTTTCCCTCACGACCCTGTTCATCGGCGAGATCGTGTATAGATACCTGATCGACGGCAACTCCGACGGAGTTCGGTGGTATTTAGAAAATGAGGCTATCCCGCAGTTTGAAGGTGATTTCCAGAGGGCCGAGTTCTACGGCTTCAAACAGGAACAAGTCGCGGCCGGTTTAATGATGGCGATCTGTTTAAGCTTGCTAGACAAGGCCACGGCAGTTCGTTGGTACATGGAAACGATTGAAGTTAGTTTTCAAAGCAACAATTTAGAATGGCTATGGCGGGCTCATCTCAATTTGGCGCAATACCTCTTGCGCCATGGTGATAGCGAATCTGGGATCTTTCACGCGAGCCAGGCGCTTCAATTGCTGCTAACTGATCTTGGGCGCCGAAAACCTGAAGAGCGAACCTGGAAGTACAGACATCTACTTCACCCGTTGACGAGATTGTCTGAGTTGCTGCGTGACACGCCAATTGATCCCGCTGCCTCCGCATTGTTTGCGGAGCTGCCACGTCTCTCCTCGGCTCTGTTTTCAGGATCAGATTTCTTTCGCGACAAGATTATTTTTCTTAAGGATGGCGCGGTTGAATATTATCCCTATGGCGGATGAGTTTTCCGACTGAAGTGGTAATCTTACCTTCCAGCATTTACCAACTGCTCGGCCTTCTTGTTTAGATATTTAGCTCCCCGTTTCAGACACAGAGAACCGCGCATAAGCATAGACGCCCAGAACAAATTTCCGCGATCAATAGAGGCGCTGGGCGGCTTTAGGTCCAAAGACCAAGCGGTCGTGTGGTCGAGCGAGACGTCCGGCTTCCTGACCACCGAATAATAGAACAACGCGATTGATTGACGCGGACAGTTGGCTGTTATTTGTGAGACGCCATGAATACTGCCGCCATCGGTCCTGAAGATCACACAACTATAGGGCGCCGGCGAGATGCGCCGTACCAACTCGCGTCCCTCCCATCTTTCGAAGTTGCCTCCCATCTCTCCCGTCCAAGTTGGATGAACATAGAGAACTAGGTTAATCATTCGTTTGAGATCTGGATTTGTCGCCTGCAAAAAATCTGCGTGCGGCCACAGATAGCCGCCGTGTTGCATGTAATGAAGACCGCCGCCAACCAGGTGCGGATCTGGCAGGAGCCCCTCCGTTTGCGTAAGTTCTTCGAGGAATTTGATGACGGGACTTGAGTTCAGCTCGTGAAGCAATGCTTCCAGCGTCGGAGGAAACAGCTCGATCCTCTCGCATGATCGCTTGCCGAATTGGAGTGTGTTGCTTATAGGATCCCAACCGTCCCAGGTAACGTCAGGGAAACAGTGCATGACCTCGTATTTCGCAGTTGGGCGCAAAAAGCCATCAACGACTACGACCTTATGCAAGTCCGGATCTTGCCATGCTTTCATGAGTTCCGGCAGCTGGCGCCTTAATAATTCAAGGTCAACAAACCTCACGACGGTACCTCTCAATGACTCATGTTTCGGAGCAGGGAGCGCTTGAGCACGGGCCAGCTTACATAGACGGCACAACCCGCGCGCTCTCGATAGACTTCTCCGACGCTTCGCAATAGACAGAGTCGCGGTGTGCGCTGCAGCATGCCCTTGTCGTACTCAACTGACTTCAACACGTTCACAACCTTGACAGAGTCGGGAACGACGGTTGGCAGCCCATATTTCTTTAGAATTAAATCATGTGCATCAATTAACGCCGAATTGCCGATACCCTTGGCCAAAGAGACTTCGGCGCTGATCCGCATGCCGATCGCGATCGCTTCGCCATGCGATAGCGCGTAGTTGCTGCTGCGCTCGAGGGCGTGTCCGATACAATGACCGTACTGCATAATGAACTCGCCGTCGACGGTCTTTCCGTTCAGCCTCATCAAACCCAGTTTCAGTCGAATCGTTTTCTTGATCATGGTTTCCAGGAAGGCAGGATCGTGCAATCGATCGGCGTTCTCAATTAGGAATCGAAAAAAGGAATTGCTCTGCGTCAATGCGTGTTTGATTGGTTCTGCCATGCCATTTCGCAGTTGCATAGCGGAGAGAGTCCGTAGCAGGCGCGGGTCGATAAAGACAGCGTGCGGCGAATAAAGACTTCCGATCAGGTTCTTACCCAGGGGATGATTCACCGCTTGCTTTCGATCGATTGCCGCGTCCACCTGAGCCATTAACGAAGTCGGCAAGTGAACGAGCGTAAGACCACGGTAGAGAGTGGCGGCGATAAACCCGCCGAGATTATTCACCATGCCGCCTCCTAAGGTGAGGACACAAGAACTCTGATCGATACCGGCTTTAAGAACCCGATTAATGAGTCGTTGGTAAGAATCAAGCGATTTGGAATTCTCGCCTGGTCTAACCAGAAAAACGCAAACGGAGATGCCGAAGCTCCTCAAGCGTGATAGCAAATATTGCCCGTGTAAACTGAAGACTCGATTATCGGAAATGACGATATGATTGGATCGTCGCCGCTCACGCAGAAGAGTGGCAATCGCGCTCGCATCTTCGACTATACCGTCCCCAATGAAGAGGCGTATCTCAGCCGCGCGGCGAGGTTTAATGCAACCGAGGAGTTGCGGTTTCATCACGACACATCCAGCATGGCCTTTTGTCTGGCCGGCAGTGAGGCGGAAACGGCTCCGCTGGTCATCTCGACGTTTCCGTAATGGTCGATTATCAGATCACTCGTCGAATATCGCTTTCGTTGTTCGAACCAGTAATCGTTTTGCATGAGCTGAGGATATTCCTGCACAATGAATAGAAAAGGCTTCGGGGTACGGATCGCGTCAATGGGTAGGGTCATCGGCAACCAGATCGAATTGTCCATGCGTTTCGCGCGCGGGTAATCCCAGAAATCAAAGGTGGCTGATTTATGAAACTGCGCATCAATAACATTGCGGATGTGAAGATAGTCGTTGCCGGTAGAGAGATTCACCACAGTAAAGTCGCGATCGCGGAACTCCGGAGCATTGTCCAGAAAATGGCTTAGTCCCCGGCCGACAAATATGTCGATATCGGCAACGATTTCGGTGGCCCACGTGCGCCAGAAGCGAACCTCGTTTTCTAAAGCCATGATATGACGTGCTTCGCCCGAAAGACTCTCCCAGTGATAAGAAGCAATCTCGGGTGGCACGACCAAACGGTATCCCGCTTTGTGAACGCGCAGGGAGAAATCGATGTCTTCGCAGCCGTTACAATACATCGTGTCAAGATAGCCGACTCGATCCAAAATTTCTCGGCAAAAACCACACAGCGCGAAGGTAACCGCTTGGAACTCACCGGGCTTTGAAACCAGGGAGTGTTCTGGGCTCATGTGGGTATAGACATGAAACTTTCGCGTGTTGGTAAAGGCCACGCCGAAATGTTGTATCCGACCGGTTTGAGGATAAAGAAGCTTTGCCCCGACGATGCCGGTTCGTGGATCGCGTTTCAAGTAATCGTGAATCAGCTTCAGCGCGCCGTCCCCGAGAATAAGATCAGTGTTCAGCAGATAAATATATTCGCCTCTTGCCTGATGCAAACCTCGATTGACCGCCGCCGCATAACCCTGGGCCCGGTCGTTCCGCAGGATCAAAAGCTTCACCTCGGCCGGGAGCTTGGGAACGAGAAGATCGATGCTTTCGGTTGAGCCATCGTCCACCACTATGATTTCCTGGTCCTCGGCAAGATTGCGGATTAGCGATGCCCAGAAAAGCTGGATGAAGTGAGATCCATTGTGAATAGGTATGATGAGGCTGTGACGAATATTCATATTGCGGCCTTCGCAGAAACATCACCTAGATAGGCAGCTTCCTTTCGAGTCAGCGTGGCGTAAAACTCGTCCAGCCGACCGTTTTTGATTAGGACGATGAGCTCATGGACTGCGCTCTCGAGTGCTTTTGTGATCTTGAGTAGCTCCTCGTCCCCAAAATCACGGCAAAGTACAAAAGAGCCCTGCCAGAAGATTTTGTGCGTGGCTAAAGCACACATTAAGAAACGCATTGCTGCCTTCGCTTGCGGCGCATTGCTTCTGCTTACAAGACTGGTAAGAGCCGGATAGCCTATCGGCTCAAACAGGTCGCGGATCTCGGCCGCGTCAAACAATTGGCGGAGGGTCTCCTTTAGTTTTCGTCCGCGCAGGTCAATGGCGGCGTTGACCAACCCGTCTTTGAGTTGTTCCAACGTGGCTTTTGCCGCGGCCAACGCAATACAATCGCCAGCGTAAGTAGCCGACATTCCCGCCTCCGGCGCTAGATCAAGCAGGTGATCCCGTCCCATTAGAACTGACAACGGATAACCATTGGCCACTGCTTTCCCCAGGCAAATTAAGTCCGGAATGATGTTAGATTTTCCCAGCACTCCTCTTAGGTCGACGCGAAATCCGGAAATGATTTCGTCCATGATCAGGAGCGAGTGGTTTGCGTGACATCGCTGTCGAACAAGAGCGAGCAGCTCCAGATCCGGAATACCTGAACCTCCCGTGTCGACGATCACGGCCGCGAATCGCTCAGGGAAGGCATCCAACAAGAAAAGGACTTCTTGTAGGTTTACCGCCTCCTGACCATGAGTAAGATCTCGAACGCATCGGGGAATCCCTCCGATCCCGTCCACCAAAGACATGGACCAATCCTGAAAGCCGTGATAACCACATCCCATTACGTGGTCTCGGTTAGTGTAGAGTCGGGCGATCCGGATTGCGGCGCTGGTAACGTCAGAGCCATTCTTGCCGAAGCGAACCTTGTCAAACTCTGGAAAGATATTGATCAATATCTCCGCGACCTCCATCTCCAGGAGTGACGATAGAGAGAAAATCGATCCTTTGTTCACCTGTTCAATGACGTAGCGGTTCACGAGCGGATCGTTGTAACCTAGGATGAAAGCAGCTGATCCCATTTGGCAATCGAGCCACCAGATACCATCCGGATCCATTGCATACGCACCTCTTCCCTCTATGAAGAAATCAGGCTGAACGCCCAATACTCTTTCGGCGATCGTTTTCGTATCGGTTTGTCCAGCTCCGGGAATCAAGGAGACGGCGCGTCGAAGTAAGCGTGAGTCCCGCATCGGATATATCGAATAACCTCTAGTTATCATTACCTTTGAGTAAGAACATCTGAGCGATTCGGAGTTCCAACCTCCAAGGCTGATCTAACGGTGTTAGTCGTGAACGCTAGAAAGGGTGCGGAGGCTAAGATTGGGAGAACTCGACTCGTGTGCTCAGAGAATAGTCAGGATGAGGTTGTGCAACACTTAAGAATTGTAGCAAGCGCGCGCCTAGCCTGTGGGTTCGGGCATAAAGTGAAATTCGTGGGTCATAAAATGAAATCCGTCGAGCATATTATGGATTCGGAGCTGGGCATAAAAAGAATTGCTGCGTTTGCCGCGATGGGAGGCATCTCAGAGAGTAGTCGCTGAAGGACTTAAGGGCGGCCATCCCAGCTCGAAACACCTCAAAATATGCTGGACAGTATGACGGCACGCTAGACACTCGCCAGATTGTCGAGGACGGGCAGGTCTTCGAACAAATTGGACGTTTTCATTCAGTCAATCCCCCGTCGGAATCTAAACGAAGAAACTCCATTGGAGGGACCTCTCCACCAAAGAGCGAATACCACTTTGCCTTGAAATCGTCTTCAGGAATCTGTGCTAACAAAACTGATATCGTAGGTAAGATCTGTTCATAAGGGCCGATTTTGTGTTCCCGTGACAGTGTTGCTGCCTTGCCTAAGTACACCGTCGCTTCGAGGATTTGATTGCTCTCAGAAGACATAGCAAACAACTGCCCTAAGACTCCGATCGCAGGTGCATAATCTCCTTGACTCTGATATATCTCAAATGCAGATTGATAGAGCTGCACGGCCTCTTCGAATCGGCTCTCCAATCGAGCGGTTCCAGCAGAGACCTCGTAGTCTTGCGCCTTGCTGAGGTCGTCCTCTGGAGCATCCGATGAGCCCGATATTTGTTTTGCAACCCTGCGAGCGTTAACGAGGAATGGCAATGCATTTTCAAATTGACCTTGCGCCCGAAGAAGGTCATAGACCCAATAGTATCGTTGAGCTAATTCCTGACTCGGACCCGTTCGCTCGAGAATACCAATTACTCGACGTTGCCACTTTTCACTTTCGTCGAGCTGATTCCCTTTCATAGCTAGAAGTCTTAAGTTGTCGAACGGCGTTTTCGCTTCACCCAAACCAAGCTTTTCAAAGAGTTCCCCAGCTCTTTGATACCACTGTTCTGCCTCATCCAATCTTCCCTTACTTTCGAGATTGCCACCCAGGTTGTTGTATACGTGTGCCTTTTCCTCATCGAGCTCGAGTTTCTCGAATATCTCAAGGGCTCTGCGGTAATACGCCTCGGCTACATCAAGATTGCCTTGCCTCTCAGCAACCAGCGCTTTATTAGTCAACCTTGCGGCAAAGTCGCGTCCTTCGTAGGAAGTATCCTCCAAGAGTTCGTTAGCTTCATCGGCTTTCCGGCGCCAGTGTTCGGCTCTCTCAGTTAGTCCCTTTGCGCGGGCGATGCTTTCTAATTTGTGAAAAATAAGAAATTGCGGTGGCCCTGTCTTTACCTCAAGCGCTTTAAGATACCATTGCTCCGCTTCGTCGTCTTTTCCCAATTCCTGGGCAACCTGGCCCAAGCCTATGTACAGAGTTGCGTTTTCTTTGTCCGTTTCTCGAAGTGCATCCAGCCCCTTGCGATACCATTCATCAGCTTCAGAAAGCCTTCGGAGCCTCCGGGCAATATCTCCCAAGCACTTGCACGTGTCTGCTACAAATTCGCCTACTCCTTTCGACACCTCAAGATGATACTCAAGAATCTGTCGATAGCATCTCTCTGCGGTGTTTAGGTCATTCCGCGCCATCGCGATCCTGGCTTTTTCACGTGTCAAAGCCTCCCAGTAAGATCCACTCCCCTGCACCGTCCGCTCCCCTGGCCGGGGAAATTGTTCACCGAGCCTGTGCAGAGATGATTGAATAAGCCCCTGCCATTCCTGGTACCTCCCGAGGTGCTGATAATAGCGATGCAGGGATTCGACCATAACGCCGGCGAACATAAAGCTGTTGCGTTCTTCTGCAAGGCGTTGAGCACGCAGAAGATTGGCCTCCTCCAGTTCTGCATCAATTAACGGCCGCGCAACGTTGTCATTAAGTGCGCCCTGGTAATCCGCTAACCACAAGAAATATTCTCGTAGAAACCCGTTAATCAGCTTTTCAAAGTCCGTCGTGCTCAACCTCTCTCGAAGTTTCTCATGCAAGAACCTGGATACGGTGGGGTCTATCTCATAGTGGTTCGCGTCGAGATCGCGTACAAAACCGCATTGCGCAGCTTCGTTCAGAATGGGACGCCACCCGCCTGTTCCCAAGTCCTTTAACTCCGGATAATCATCCAAAGGAACCGGACTAAAGCTTTCATTGGCCCCATCTATTCCCGCCAGCACTTCTAGTTTTACATAACAAGAGAAAAGGCCGATAAGAGGCAGGTACCTGTTGGTTGCTCCCGAAAGCTCCTCGAAGGCGTAGCTCATGGACGTGTCCTCCAAGCTAACGCCAACTCCACTCGATCGACCTTCAATCGCGTCTATTATGTGGGTAGGCGATGCGGTCTTGAGGAGTGGCAAGATCACTTCCATCGAGCGTGGGTGACCGATCAGAAGTCGAAGCAGTCTTTCATAGGCAGGGTCATCCTGGAAATCTTCCGGGCAGCGGCCTGTATTTTTGCTCTTGAGGATTACCTCTGCGAGTTTCCAAATGTCTATGTCAGCCAGCCCGCGAACGCTTACCGTGTCATAGTCGACTCCTAACCATTTTTCCTGGGCCTGTCTCGTTGTGAGAATCACCCGGCTTTTACCACCTTTCAGGTTCGCCAGCAGGCTGGATAAGGACCGACGATCCTCCGCAGAGGCCAACGAATTCAATCCCGCGGGGTAGCCGGCCACGGATTCGAAGTTGTCCCAAATGATTAGACACTGCTGATTTCGAAGGCGACTCAGGAGTTCTTCATACTGTTGTTCGGCCGTTAGCCTGGAAAGATCAGTTCCATATCCGAAAACGCTTCCAATCACTTGGGAAAACTGCGCCTTGCCTTTGAAAGATGTTGCAAAGACGCCACCCGGACATCCACCGGTCTCAACAAACCACCGAGCAAAGCCATAAGCTAGTTCCGTCTTGCCCGTTCCTCCTGAACCGGTGAGAAGGACCCAAGGACGGTCGTCATCTCGGAGCGCTCGCTCAATTCGCAAGATGTCATCGTCACGTCCTATGAATCCGAATTCCCCTTCGGGGCACACCTCTTGAGCGGTGAGGAGCAACGTTGCTTGTCTCTCGTTTTCTGCGCTATCAGCTACTCGGCTAGCAGTAATAGCGGCACCTGAACCTTGTTGATACAGTGTGGGCACGATCCAATCTTGAACCTCGATTGCGCCTACCACAGACCGCCGAGAGGCGTCTTCGTAAAGGCATCGACGGCCAGCAGACACGGCGTCGACAACAGACCCATCTTCAACAAGGCTTTCGTAGAATCGTCGCATAAAGACTGATGCAGTATCCGCATACACCGTGTATGACATAGCCACGACCCCACTAGCTCCCGTGCTAACCAGTTGAGATGCGACCGAAGAGTACGGATCATTCGTCCCTCCTTCCTCCGCCGACCGACACGCATTGAGAACAAAAAACGGTATCTTGCTCTTTACTAATGACTGTCCCAATTGCCGGCTACTGACCGCCTCATCTTCATCGCCCCTTGCATTTTCAAAGAAAAGATAACCCAACCCACTGCTATCAGTGCCACCATGTCCATCAAAATGAACAAGGTCATAATAGCCAGGATGCACCGTGAGCTTCTTCACAAAATGGTCAAAAGTCGGAGGCCGCAGCACTTCAAGGTGAACTCGTGGGCGAAGTGGACGCAATGCCTCCAAAACAGGCCGAGCTACAGTGCCAAGTTTGACGTCACGCTGTCCGTAAGGTCTGGCAATTACCAGCAGAACCCTGAACGGCCTCTCACCTGATGCACCCAATTTCCGTAAAGCCTGGAACTGAGTACGTCGTCGGTAGAATCCCAAAAATAAGTGATGCAAGTATCCCTTATCCGGGTCACGAACCAACTCCCAGGGAATGCTCAGAATTGCTGTATCTTCTGAACTGATACAAACTTCACACCGTTGAAGCCCTTCCACCTCAGCAAGCCGGTAGAGATCAATAGGACTTGGTTTAGCACTGCTCTGTGGAAAGATCTGTTCAAATAGACTTGAGCCCCACGCCGCCATCTGCGTCTCCACTTGCTCAGCTCGCCACTTTTCGGCACCGAAGGGGAAGCTTCTGTACTCTTCTAAGTACCACCGAAGTTCCTTTCGGTCTTTTAGCGTAAGTGGATCAACGATTGGAAGAGAGTTCGGATGTTTCAATACCGGGTCGGCTTCACGGTGCCAAGAAACCTCCACATGATTATTTCCGACATCCGTGATGTTGAGGATCTTCTTGGCATTTGCTGTCGGCGAGATCCAGTTCTTGATCGGAATCAGTTCACCCACGATCGGTCCCTCATCAAACGATGCTCAGGGTTTGAGCAGCAAACACATGGAAAAACTGGGAATACCTAGGCATTCTTTTTACGCTCTGATCTCAGTTAATGCACAAAAAGCGTAGGAAATTCTCACAATATGCATTAACAAATTCGCATTTAATGACCGTACCGCGCCCGTAAGTTATTGATTCCAGTTGGAAGCAATTTAACTTAATGACCAGGCACATAAAACAAAAGCCGATCTCCGCGGGCGCAGAGGCGCCTCCGTCGCATCACCGGGAAGATGCGAGTGACATTGCGAATTTGAGGAGTCGATGGACGGTCACGATCTCGCTCGTCAGCGATTTCAGTTACGGAATTCGATTAAAGGTGAACGGCTTGGGCGGTCTAACGCCAGGTTGAATAACGTCCTTCAACGTGCCGTTTGGATTCTTTGTCACGACAAGCCCGTTCCATTCAGCGGTGAGCGTGTTCCCGCTATGGGTAAAGACGATAAAGGACGGTTGGGGATTCCGCGCCAGGATTGCGTCACGAAGCGATTGGGGCTGGAATCCAAGGAACGCTAGCGCCCCGTTGTCATTTTGTCTCTCGATACGAAACTTACCAATGGACATCGTGGCCGTCGCAGCCCGCGTAAAGACGGTGCCGGGAGTAGTATTGGGTGTTCTACGCTCAGTCCATTGAACAGATGTGCCAGTAATCTGAAGCAAGAATCTCTTATCGCCGTCGGTGGTCTCCCACTTTCCGTCCAGGTTATCCGGAAGCGTGACCGTGATATCGATACTTTTCTGTTTCACGCCACTACCGAGATCTATTAGATCACACACGGTCGTGTTTGGATCCGGAGAATTCTGGAACAGAGTAACGATTGCACCACCATTTAGTTGGGCGTAGGCCTCATACGCAGGGAAAGCCTTGCTACTTCCCTGAAAACGCAAGGTTTTCTTCTTAGTATCGAAGGTGAATGTCCCGCCGTACTGAATATCTGGTGAAGGGGTGATTAGCGGGTTGTTGGCGCGACCATCAACTACAACCTGGACTATTCCATCGGCGAAGGCCGGAGCGCCAATGTGCATATTTGACGTCGCCGCACTTTGAGAAGGCACCAGATCCATTCCCGTTTGACAATTTACCTTATGTGTTGGGCCGGTTCTTTGAATCTCGCGTACGTCCGCCTTTTCGACAGCAACGGTATTGCCTGATATCACCAACACGAATTCAGTACCTGCGCGGAAAGACGCATCAACGCTATTACTGAACGCACGATTGTCAGTGGTAAAGCAACTGCTATCCTCGGAGACAGTAGGATTACAGCGGAAAAAAGGGGGGGACGAACGTGATCGTAGGGGAAGGAATAACGAAAAGATTCGGGTTCGATGGAACAGGCCGCACGTAACCGGGATTGCCGGGGTGGTCCTTAGGTATGAAGGCGCGTATATA
>DATHHW010000040.1:0-3491 GCA_035317005.1 Pyrinomonadaceae bacterium
GATATTAGACGCAGCCGAGATTCGATTTATCAAAGAGGTGTTTGGCCGCTACGCCTATTCTATTCCGATTAGCTCCATCAAAGGCGTCACTGGGAATCCGCTGGCCGCGGCAGGGCCACTCCAAATCGCAGCCTGTGCCCTGACGATCCGTGATCAACTAATCCCTCCCACGGCAAATTATCAGACCGCCGATCCTGATTGCGATCTCGATGTTGTTCCGCTGCGTGCGCGCAAAGCCAAAGTCCACCAGGCGCTTTTGAATGTGCGCGGTCTCGGGGGGAGCGCCAGCTCGCTAGTGATGGATCGAGTGTTTTGCTAATGAACAGGCAAGAGGTCCCGATTCTTGGGGCGTTAGTGGTCCAGGCTGTGCTGGGGTTCGCTGTTTTCGTCACCAATCGCCATCGCAAGGCGACCCAAAGTTTCCTCATCCTGTCGGTCGCCATGATTTGCTGGCTGGCAAGTCTCTACTTTGGTTCGACCAGCCACGATCTGACAATTGTTGCCACAAACATGCGAGTAGCATTTGCTGCCGCAGTCCTGATTTTATTAGCGTTAAACTTCCTCCGGCTTTCGACGGTCAAGCCGGACGCGACCTGGCGAGATCTCATTCGTCACTCCTGTGGATGGATCATCCTGGCGCTCGCCACAATCATTTTCTGTCAGTCAGATCTTCTGGTGAGGGGAGCACGCTTCCCAAATCAACCCGGAGCCGCCCCGCAGCCAATCTATGACTGGGGCGTCTATCTTTATGCTTACTTTTTCACAGGTGCCTTGGTTGTTCTTCTTGTCGCTTCTCTGCGCGATCTTAGGAATAGCTCCGGTAGGATTCGATCGGAACTCGGCTACTTTTTACTCGGCTCTACCTCCATCCTGGTTCTTACTCTCGGGGCCTATCAGATATTACGGTTCTTCGTTCCACCCTCTCAGTTGTTTTGGTTTGCGCCACTTCGAGCCGTACTATTCACACTGATCATCGCCTACGGGATTTCCACGCGAAAGATCATGGACGTCGGTCTTTTTCTGCGGCGCGCGCTATCTTATGGAGTTCTCACCACTTACTTGCTCGCCCTTTACGGAGCGGTTTGGTGGCTGGTAGTCCAGGTAACAGCCTCTCTTTTTTATTCAACTGATCACACTTTTGCTCACATTGCCGCGGCTTTGGTCTGCACTTTCGCCATGGCGCCGGCGCGTGGGTTCTCTCAATCGCTAGCCGACCGTCTTTTTGTCGGTGGCCGTGGAATCGATTTTCGTGCTACTGTTAGCAAGGCTGCCGTCATCCTGGAATCGGTAACTACTTTGCCGGACTTGTTGCGTAGGTTCGCGACTACGATCGGGGAAGCGGTTGGCACTGATAGCGTAACGATTTACTTGGCGCAGCGTAAAGTTTTTCGAAAGAGCTATCCGAGTTCATCTGGGATGGTTGATCAATTCAAGGAGGAGGAGCCGTTGGTGCAATGGTTGGCCACTCATCACGAACCGCTCATCCTCGAAGAGCTTCATCGGGTCCGTGCCACCGTGACCACCTTTGCCATTCGCCGCCAGCTGGAGGCAGCCGGCGCTGCGGCCGCGGTTGGGGTTCTCTCACGCGAACAACTCATTGGCATCATGCTTCTCGGACCAAGGCTCTCCGGCCGCATTTATGGAAGTACCGAGCAGAGCGCGCTTCAGGTGTTGTGCGGTCAACTTGCTGTCGCAATTGAAAACGCCGTGCTGTTCACCGAAGTCCAGAACGCCCGCATCTACAATGAAATATTACTTCAGAATTTAACTACCGGAGTAGTAGCGGCCGATGCCGATGGCCATATTACGGTATTCAACCAGGAAGCGGCGCAGATAGCCGGCTTAAATGGCAACGGAGGAGAACGAACGGTTGACGATCTGCCGGCACCATTGCGCGATATCATTCGGACTACTTTGACTTCGGGTGAGCGCCAGGAAGATCGTGAAGTTGAATTGCGCGCTGCGACCGGAAGCACATTTGCTCGCGCCAGCAGCGCAACCTTTCGTGGTCAGGGGGGCGAACTCCTGGGCGCGCTAATGGTGGTGACCGATATCACCGCAGTGAAACGGCTCGAGCTGCAAATTCGTCGCAGCGATCGCCTCGCCAGCCTCGGGACGCTCTCAGCCGGAATGGCACACGAGATTAAGAACCCGCTGGTTTCGATCAAGACTTTCGCTCAGCTCCTTCCGGAGCGCTACCACGAGTCTGATTTCCGCGAAACCTTTTCCAGCCTGATCGTGCACGAGATTGACCGGATCGACTCGCTGGTCAATCAGTTGCTTCGGTTCGCACGCCCGGCAAAACCATTGCTCCGACCAATGCACGTGCACGAAGTACTGGAGAAAACGCTCCAACTCGTTCAACATCGGTTGTATCAAAAGGAGATCAAACTCAACCGGACGTTGGAGGCAAGCCTCGATACCATCCGGGCTGACTCAGATCAAATGGAGCAGGTCTTTCTGAATTTTTTTCTTAATGCCATGGATGCGATGAAACGCGGCGGCGAGCTCACGGTGGAGACCGAAATCCGGACCGGTGATTCTCTCGTGACACATCTTTTGCCGGAGTCGGAGAACCGGCACGAAGCGCTATGCATTTCCATTCGCGATACCGGTGAGGGGATAAAAAAGGAAGATATTGCCCGGGTGTTCGATCCGTTTTTCACGACAAAGGATTTCGGAACCGGTCTCGGCCTTTCTGTGGTACACGGAATAATTGAGGAACATGGCGGACAGATCGAAGTTGAAAGCGAGGTAGCGAAGGGAACTGCCTTTCACATTTTTCTGCCGCTGGTGCGTTTTGATCAGGAAGTGGTGGCCGCATGAGGATGGCTTCCATTTGCATTCTTTACACGCAGGACGGTGACCTGGCACGGCGGGTCAAAGCTTTTCTTCGAACCATGGCACTGGTCCGCCACGTTACTGACCCCAACCGGATGGAAGCCGCGCTGCAACAGAATTCGCCCGCGGTGATTTTAATGGATCTGCGAGCAAAAGAATGCCGCGACTTGCTCGAGCAGCTAGAACAGGATTGGTCGGAATCGCTCGTCATCGCTCTGGGCGCTCTTCGCTCCGAGCCACTGCGCGAGGCCGAGCAATCCGGCATTTATGCGGCGGAGGATTTGCAACTCGATCGTCACCGTTTTCAAACTCTCGTTGGACGCGCCTTCGATCATTTAGAAATCATGCAAGAGAACCGCGATCTGCGCGAACAATCCCATTATGGTCCTCCCGCGGAACAGCCCCGCCGGAGCGAACCGGTGCTGGAGCGTGCGCACGCGCCGTCCCTGCCGCTGCTGCGTTTTCCTCGTGTCTTTCGGCGCCTCGATAATGTCGAAGGATTGCTCGCCAGCATCGTTGAAGGAGTGGCGGACGCTGCTGGCGTGACCCGCGTTGGCATTTTTTCGCGTATTCGTCAGGGGGATCGCTATCGCCTGCGTGCTGGTCTGCGTTGCCTGCCGGAAACTAACGAGATCGAGTACCACGAGCGC
>DATHHW010000041.1:0-39444 GCA_035317005.1 Pyrinomonadaceae bacterium
ATCGTTTGTTGTCGTGCATGAAAGTCAACGCCGATATATATTGTCTCCATAGCGCCTCCTTTCAGTCTCATGTCGCTGAGAGCACTGACCGTGAGTCTAGCACTCACGGTAGGAGGCGCTTGCTTCATAACATCAGTACCGAGAGCGGTAGCGACCGGGTAACATCGCTCGCCACGACCCGAGGAGGACGGACCCGGTCGCTACCGCTCTCGGTACTGACCTCATCACCAACGCGAGTGGAGACAAACCCAAATGGATCTTGGACTCAAAGGAAAGGTCGCACTCGTCGCCGCTGCCAGTCGCGGCCTGGGCCGCGCGGTTGCGGAAGAGCTCGCCACCGAGGGCGCTTCACTAATCGTTTGTTCGCGCAAAGCTGAGACCATCAACCAAACTGCAAATGAGATCGCGACAGCCACTGGAGCCGACATTCTCGCGCTGCCCTGCGATGTTTCCAAAACCGATGACGTAGCGCGCCTGGTGCAATCCGGCATCGCCCGATTTGGACGCGTCGACATTTTGGTAACGAACGGCGGTGGGCCCCCAGCGGGTCCGTTCGAAAGTTTCAGTCAGGAACAATGGGAAGCTGCAACGCGTCTGACTCTCTTCAGTGCCATAGAGCTGGCGCGACAAGTCCTGCCGGGAATGAAAGAGCGTCGTTGGGGCCGCATCCTGAACATCACTTCGATCGCGGTCAAGCAGCCCGTCGACAACTTGATCCTCTCGAACAGTTTGCGCGCGGCAGTCACGGGATTCGCGCGCACGCTCGCCAATGAAGTCGCGACCTTCGGGATTACCGTCAACAACATCATGCCAGGCTACACGCGCACCGAACGCGTTGAGGAGTTGTCGCGGATGATGGCGGACAAAGAAGGAATCACGCCAGCGGAATTCATCGCCCGTTGGGAGAAAGAGATTCCGATGAGACGCCTCGGCGAGCCGCGCGAGTTCGCGGCCCTGGCTGCTTTTCTGGTTTCCGAAAGGGCAAGCTATATCACCGGAACGTCGATACCGGTCGATGGTGGTTGGATTCGATCTCTAATCTGACGCAGCGCGGACATCCTGTCCGCCTGAGCGCGTAGCGCGAACACCCTTTCCCAAAAGCGATTCTGCTGGAGAAGAACTGAGCGGGCTGCGCCCGCTGGACAGGATGTCCGCGCTCCGTCATTTGTCGGCAAGTCGCCGCGTCGCCGAAACGATCGCCAACTTCCAGCCGTCTATCGGAGTCTTCTCGACGTTAAGATGACTGGTGAGATAAGCGAGCCTCTGCGTCTCGACTCCTTTGGCAATCGTGAAGCGGTCCTTGAGATAGGATGGCGGAATCGCCTGATAGTTAAGCGTGACTCGCACCGACGCCGCAACGCGCGTGCGGTCGTCAAGCGGGATGCGATAGATGATTCGATCGGCTCCGGTGGCTCCTGACTGGTTGATGTATTCCGGATCACGCTCTGCCTCTCCGTGCGGCCGGGTAAATTCGCCGAACGGACCATCAACTCGCCAGCCTTTCGGCAGCAGGCGATTGTTCTTCAGCACTCGATCCAACCCTACGAAGCTCGTCGTGATCTTGCCTTCCGGATCGGAGATCACTTCTTCATAAATTTGTACCTGGCCCTCATCGGTAATGACTTCGTAGTGCGGCTGAAAGACCTGCTTACGTTTTGCCTCGTCGTAAAAGAATTCCGTCGGCAAGACGTCCTCAGTCAAACCTCTGACGATAGCACCCACGCTGTTGGTGCGGCCCGAAGCCCAGATTACTTTGCCGGCCGCGTCCAGCACTTCAAAGGTCAGGAAGGCGCGGCGAAATCCGACGCCGGAAGGAAATCCGTGTCCGGCAAGGTTCTGGACTGAAACCGAAGCCTCGAGAGAATTATTTGATTTCGTGAGCGAGGCGACCTCGATCGTCGCTGTTTCTCTCCGCGCCAAATCGTAACCCGAGCTCTGTGCCGTGAGCAGACCCGGAACCGCTTCGCCGTACATGTAATCAGCCGTTCGGATCCCGAGAATGTCCGGGAACTGCTCAAACAACATCAGTCCGAACTGGTTGATTCCGGTCAACGTATGCCGCGAGTATTGGTCGCGGACGCGTACGGTGATGTCCTTGTCCGGGAGGCGATAATCCGCCATCGGATAATTGATATCCTCGATGTTGGCCGAGCGGAAGACGAGTGGCTGACCGAGAAAACTTCGCTGCATGTGGCAATCCTGGCAGGTGCGTGCGGCTTCCTGTCTGATTGGCTCGCGCTCGTTCTGATAGACGCTGTTCTGCCACTCAGGATAGGTCATCTGCTCGTGAAACTCTTTTGGTTTTCCGTTCTTCTCCAGCACGCGGCGGCCGTTACGGTCAAAGACTGGAAGGATTACCGTGTGGCAACTGCCGCACAGTGCGGCTGACTTGATGTGCGCGCCGTAGCCCGGAGTGATGCCCGTCGCGTTTTTCATCGGCACCGTGATCAATTGATCGTAAGGACCATTAACGACATTAGGCGGATCGAGTTTGAACTGGCCGGTGAAAGTAGCCGGCGTTCCCAGCCCCTCTTTCGAAACCCGGTGACAGACAGCGCACGAAACTCCGTCGCGAGCCAGCGCGCCGTACTTGCCGTCGGTGTCGTTAGGCAGCGCGTAGACCATGCTGTGTTCGAACGGCTGCTGCTTATCCGACTCAATCTGCCGCTGGCCCATCACGCCATGACATCGATAGCAGGTGTTATCGAGAAACCCCGCCTGTGAGGGGCGCATCGTCTTTTCCGATTCGAGTTGCGCGTGAAAGATCGGATCGCGCCCGGCCAATCCCATCATCGACGCGCGCCATTCCGTGTACGGCGAAAGGTTGATGGGTGGCTGCGGCCCCTCTGCAAACGAGAACGCCATGTTTTCCTTTGACGCGGAATGGCAACCGAGGCATTGGCTGGAAGTGAGAAACCCTTTCGGTCCACCGGGGCCTGCGGTTACGTGATCGAGTGTCTCACCCGGAAAGCGCTTCACCTCAGGCAAGGTCACGAGGGGCAGGCTCTTGAACTGATTCAGAAAGTTCGGTTCGGGAGTTTTTCGCGCGGTTCCGAACGGGCCTCCTCTGATCTCCTTCGTGTTCGCTACTTGCTGATGTTCGTCTTTGGTCGATGGCGGCAGTGGCTGCATCGTTGGCGCCGAGATAAAAAAAGAGATCGGATCGCCTTCGACGTTCTTGACGGCGCTAAAGGTTGATTCCTTTTCGGCGGACGCGTGACAGCGCAGGCAATAGAGACCAAACCCGGAATCGGGATAGTCCAGGTCCGGATTTTCCGCGGCATAACCGGGCGCCTGGAAAGACCAGTACCAACCGTCATACGAGCCCTTCTTGTCCTTCACCATGATGGTCCAGGCGCTTAGCTTCGAGCCCTGTTTTGCGGGAGCAGGAAACATTTCTTTGACGATGATCGCGCCGTCGGAGATCTCGCCCTGCCGGTTCCGGTGCTTGAGCCAGTCCCAGGCTTCGGGCGAGTAAAAAATCTTCACCGCGTTGTGAGTGCCGAACGAAGCGCCGTTGACGAACGGGCCCGTATTACGAATCTGGGAGTCGGCCACCCAGCTTCGATAACATCCCTGGTCGAGGAAAGAGTAAAGCAGCTTCTCAAATTTCTTAACGCCGATGTCGCTGGGGTTTGGTAGCGGGAACGAGATCTCGCATCGTTTGACTGGCGTCTGCGGCGGACCTTGAGCGTGACTCGGTTGCGATTCGATGGCGCCGGTGACAATCAGCACCGCGAGACCGGCGAGCAAGATGACGACGAGTAGTCGGAGTGTGACTCTGTGGATCATTCTTCTGTTCGTTGGTTAATGGAATCACTCGTGAAAGCCGGCGCGAGACATACTAGACTACAAACCCATCGTCTGAAAAGAGTTTTGATCTTCATGGCCGATAGTGACCTGGCAGGCTACGGAAGGATCTTTTTCAGTAAGGGCGGCTAGCTGGCATTGAGGAAGAGATGTGATCCGCGAACTCACACGAAACGGCACGAAACTGAAGCTTTGGTTCGTGTCATTGCGTGTGAGTTCGTGGATCGTTTTCTGGCTTCCATTAATGGCCGGTGAGGTTGTGCACGGATCCAAAAACATTTCACTCTTACAGAGTGAGGACTTATCCTTGCGCGATTACTCTGGCAGAGGCAACAATGCATTTGGTTCTTGCCGGAAAATAAACCTAAATGGCGAGTCGCACTGTGCGGTGTGTACCCGCGGAGGATAGCTTGTGGATCATAACGTGTTAATCGGCCATCTGGCCGGACACCTCGCGTCCATCCTGACGATGGCCGCGTACCTCTTAAAAGACATTCTCTGGCTTCGTTTGTTGACGATTCTTTCCTGTTTCGCCGGGATTGCCTTCAATTACTTTGTGCCGGCCACACCGCTCTACAGCGTCATTTATTGGAACCTGCTGTTTGCCGCCATCAATATCGTGCAGATCGCCATCCTGATCAAAGAGCGCACCGGAATCCATTTCACTGAAGAAGAGAAGGAACTGCACGAAACGCTTTTCAAGAACTTTGCTCCGTTTGAGTTCATGAAGCTCATGCGCGTCGGCAAGTGGTTGGAAGCGAAGCAGGGTGAGACCCTGGCGACTGAAAAGCAGCCCATCAACGCTGTGATGCTAATTTACAACGGACTGGTCGGCGTCGAGACCGGCGGTAAAGAAGTGGCCAAATTGAAGGACGGAAACTTCATCGGCGAAGTCAGTTTTATCACTGGCGGTGAGGCGACTGCCACCGTGCGCGCCTTGATGCCGACGCGTTACATTTCCTGGCCCAAGGACGCGATCAAACAGCTCTTGAATCGCAACCCGAGCATGAGATTCGCGATGCAGGCGATGCTCAGCACTGACTTAAGCAAGAAGCTGATGCACCGCGCGCCTTCGTTTCATGGCAAGATTGACCTGGACGCTGTTTTGAAGAAGCCTGATAAGTGAATGAGTATTATTCCCCTCCCTTTTGGGAGGGGTTAGGGGAGGGCTTAGCGCGACGTATTTTTCAAGGACCCGTCGTGTTACCAACGACAACCCCATATCAAAGTAGGTTCTCGCTTCAGGCCCTCACCCCAGCCCTCTCCCAAAGGGAGAGGACGCAAACGGTTTAGGCGATTCTCTGCTGAGATTTAAGTAGGAGGTTTTATAATGACCGAAGTTTGTACTCATCTGGATCAGATTAACGAAGTCACACCCAGCGCGGATGGATGTGAAGATTGCCTGCGCATCGGCGCTGCGTGGGTGCACCTGCGCCTTTGCATGACCTGTGGCCACGTCGGCTGCTGTGACTCTTCACCAAACAAACATGCGACGAAACATTTTCACGCGATCGGTCACCCGATCATCAAATCATTCCAACCCGGCGAAGAGTGGGGTTGGTGCTATGTCGATGAAGTGATGTTTGATCAGTTGTGAGGGGTGAGTACCGTCAAATGAACAGATCGGCTGGGACGTGGAAGTATTCAGCTAGTGCTCTTGCGTGAGTCTTACTAATACCGCGTTTGCCGTTCAATACTTCGGAAGCGATGCCTTTAGAGCCAAATACTTCCCACAAGTGGGTTTGTTTTGTTTCGCGAGACTCCATCAGGTGGTGAAGAACTTCAAGTGGGGTTGCATCTCGTGGATGATAATATTCTTCTTCAAAGTCTTCCACTAGTCTGGTCAGTAGTTTAAGAAGTTCTCTTCTTCAGGCGATAGGTCCTCACCCTTGTCCATCAGTTTTTCAATTACTTTCAGCATGCGCTCGTTCTCTTCTTCGTTTTCAATCGCGCTTGGTATGTTTTGGCTCAGGACATCCATTTCGGTTTCGATTTGTGACTCACATCATACAAGGCATTGGGAAATCGGTCAGCATACCGAAGCCCTCCCTCACGGTCGGGCTACTGCCCCGCTTCGCTGACGCCGCGCTCTCTGTCGTCGTCCTGTCTCCGCCAGCAACTTCTTCAAATACACCGGCGCAGGATAATTTCGCGGCACGGGTGAGGATCAAGAAGACTAACGGCAGTGCAGATCGCATGGGCGGCTCCTCAGATAGATTGGTGCGTTAGCTTAACACTTTGAACGGAGCGCGGACATCCTTTCCGCCAGCGTGCGAAGCACGCTCCGATCTTGCTGGAAAGATCACTGTGGAATGTTCGCGCTACGCGCTCAGGCGGACAGGATGTCCGCGCTCCGAAGGGCACTGACCCTTGCGCGCAAGCCAATAGCTTGAGTTACTATCATCCGTCCAACTGCAAACCTGACGCATCGGAGATGACACCAATGAAAATGTCTCGCGGATTGTTCTCAATCGCCACGCTGGTAGCATGTTTGATCATCCTCGCCGGACTTGCCGCCGCCCAACAATCCCCACGCGGCATCACGCCTGAAGACTACTTCTCCTTTGAGTTCATCAGCGATCCAAACATCTCACCCGACGGAAAGTTGGTGGCGTATGTCGTGACGAAAATCGATCGCGCGCAGAACCGGCGGAACTCTGCAATCTGGATGGCGGCGACTGATGGCAGTCGCGCGCCCTGGCAATTCACCACTGCGCCGCAGTCTTCCACGTCGCCGCGCTGGAGTCCTGACGGCAAGTCACTCGCGTTTCTTTCATCGCGGCCGGCGGAGGCAACTCCGGCTGCGGCACCCGGCTCGGCTCCAACGGGAACTGCGGAGGCAACCCGCGCGCAGGTCTATCTGCTTTCAATGAACGGCGGTGAAGCAAAGAGAATCACGAATCTGAAAAACGGAGTGAGTGTCTTTCGTTGGTCGCCCGATGGCACGCGTTTGGCAGTCGTCAGCCGCATTGGGCCCAGTGATAATCGCGCTGAGAATAAAGATCGCAGCGACGTGCGGCATTACAAAAACAGTTCGTATAAGTTCAACGACACGGGTTGGTTTGATGACCGGCGGACACACTTTTGGGTCGTCGACCTGAAGTCAGGCAGTGCGAAACAGATTACCGAAGGCGACGATTGGAACGACAGCGATCCGCAATGGTCGCCCGACGGAACCCGCCTGGCTTTCGTCTCAAATCGCACCGGGAAAGAGTACGAAGAGAATCGAAACAGTGATGTTTGGGTGATTAGTGCAGAGGGTGGCAAGCTCACAAAGATTTCGGATCATAACGAAGCCGACAATCAACCGCGCTGGTCTCCGGATGGGAAAGAGATCGCGTTCACCGGCGAGATTCACGATCGCGATCATCCGAAGATCTGGTTGGCGACGGCGACGGGCGGCGCGCCGTCAGTGCTGGCAGCGAACGGACTCGATCTGATTCCCGGCGGTCTCGAATGGTCGGACGATGGCAAGTCGCTCTATTTCGAAACCGGCGTGAAAGGTGAATTCCAACTGTTCCGCGTCGACGTTCCCGCGAAGACAGTAACCCAAGTTACGTCAGGCCCGCGCGCTGTTCGCAGTGTCGACTTCAATTTCGCGGGCGGAAAGATGGTTTATCTAGTCAACGACTTCAAGCATCTGGATAATCTTTATGTCGCCGATCTCAACGGTGCCAATGAACGCCAGCTGACAAATCTAAACGAGGCGCTGTGGAAGCAAATCCAATTCGCTGAGGTTGATCGCTTTACATATAAGAGCGCTGACGATTGGGACGTTGACGGCTTTTTAGTTAAGCCCATCAGTTGGCAGCCCGGAAAGAAGTACCCGTTGATTCTCAGCATACATGGAGGGCCGGCGGGCCAGTATGGAGTCGATTGGTATCACGAGTTTCAGGTTTACGGCGCGAAAGGCTATGCCGTGCTGTTTACAAATCCGCGCGGCTCGACCGGTTATGGCCAAAAGTTCGAGCGCGGCATCACGGGCGAATGGGGCGGCAAAGACTACCTCGACATCATGAACGGCGTGGACGCAGCGCTGAAAAAATATCCGTGGATCGATCAGGACCGTATGGGCGTGACCGGCGGCAGCTATGGCGGTTATGCGACCAACTGGATCGTTAGTCACACCGGACGCTTCAAAGCCGCGGTCACTTTGCGCAGCGTTTCCAATTTCATTTCAGACGATGGCACGCGCGACAGCGCTTATGGTCACACCCCGGATTTCGGCGGCGACATATTTCAGAAATACGAACTCTACTGGGACCGCTCGCCTTTGAAGTACGCGCAGAACGTGAAGACGCCCACGCTGATCCTGCATTCGGACAATGACTATCGCGTACCGATCGAGCAGGGTGAGCAATGGTTTCGCGCGCTGAAACATTTTGGCGTAACCGCCGAGATCGTTTTCTTTCCGCGCGAGAACCACAACCTCACGCGCACCGGCGAGCCAAAGCATCTGGTCGAAAGTTTGAACTGGCAACTCTACTGGTTTGATAGATTTTTGAATGGAAACACAAGCGCCGTCCCGCCGGACGCGAAGTGACTATGACGTCAGTACCACCTCCGTGAGGAGGTGGGCCAAAGTTTCATCTCGCGTGTTGAGTCTTTAACCCACCCGCTGACGCAGGTGGTACTGACCTCAAACTCCGCGCTCCGCTCTTCACGCTAAACGCCAAACTCAGCAGTTTTGGCCTGCCTCTTGCTCTTAATCACCCCGAAACCGTTTGGCTGCTCTGTTACGTTGCAGTTAAGCAGGGTTATTGACATGAACCAGACGTGTCAGGCGGGTTTGTTGGAAACTAGTGCGGCCGGCTCCCGTACTATCTTATGGCGATGTCGTTTGGATTTGTTTTCATTTCGTTGCATTCTGGCGGCACTCTCATTAGCGAGGTCAAAGAAAACTTTTGATGGTGTGGGGGTTTGATTCGGAGAAACAAAAGTTGTTCTGGTCTATGCGCGCACATAAACGAAAATCAGCCCTTGCGCCATCTGTATTAGCGCTGGTCGTCACAGTGACGGCAGGCAGTGGAGCTTATGCGCAGAAGACTGCACCGAAGAAGCCCGCTGCTAAACCCAAAACTGTTCAGACTCAGAATGACAACGAACTATCCAAGCTCCGCGACAGTTACATCAAAGCCACTAAGGAATACAAAGCGAGTCTGGAAAAGCTGCTGGCCCTTTATCAAGCGAGCGCGCGCAAGGCTGAAGAGCGCCTGAAGCAGACGAAGAAGTTGTTTGCTGACGGGCTGGTCTCTCAGCACGATGTCGAGCAGAGCGAACACGCGCTGGCGGACGCCAATCTGAAAGTCACGGAAGCGCAAACTCAGATGGCCGGCGCCGATACGCAGATTGCCCAGGTATTGATCGAAATCGAAGGCGAGAAACAAATCGCCAAACTCGGCCCTGTCCCCAGGGGCGGTCTGATCAAAACGACTTCGTTCATTCGTTTTAGCGGCGCGGGATCATGGGTGCTTTCGCAAGCCGGAAAGATCGAGGCTTTCTTTCAACAGACGTTCAAGCGGCCGTTACCGATCGCCGTATTCGGGCAGGGCGCGATTCACAACCAGTGGCATCTCGATCATCGCAATGCGATGGACCTCTCGCTAAATCCCGATGGGCCCGAAGGCCAGGCGTTGATTGAATTCCTGCGCCGCAACGGGATTCCCTTCTCGGCGTTTCGCGGCGCGATCCCGGGCGTGGCTACCGGTCCGCACATTCATATCGGAATGCCTTCACATCGATACTAGTGGCACAGACTTTAGTCTGTGATTGAGTCCGCAGATTACGCAGATTTCACAGATTACCAACAATCAGACAAGGGCATCCCAAACTATTGTCTTTGCACGTCCTGCGGTTTATCTAATCTGCGAAATCTGCGGATTGCGGTTCACTTAAGCTCGTCCAACCTGTCCTTGGCTTCCGCGATCCGCCAACGAAGCTTTATGAAATCGTCGAGCGTCAGGAAGAGACGCGATCGATCGAAGAAGCCGCCCTCGACCGCGGTAAGAACTCCGCCTGAGATTTGCTTGAAGACCATAATTTCAAAGTCTCCTTTCGTGCGATAGCGAGCTTCGAAGTGGGTGAGCTTGGTAATCGACTCATCAGCTTTGGCGGCCGTGTCGAACGCTTTGAGCAGCGGCTCGATCTCGTCATAGTCGATCAATGAACGAATGTCGCCTGGCGGGCCGCCGTCGGCAACGATCGTGATCACCACTCCGTTGACTCGATCCCCGTTTCGGGTGTCGCGAATCTCAGTGGCTTCGACGCGGGCAGTGCCATTCTGCGCCCGCAACGTCGCCACATAGGTGCGTCCCTTGATCAGGATCGTTACCATACGGCCCTCGAACTCTTCCAGCTTGTTTCGAGGTACGTAAAACTGCGGATCGCGCGGCGGCGGTACGCGCTCCCAACGCCTCTGCGCACAGACTGCCCCAAAAGACGTCGCGATTATTAAGGCTGAGAGAAGTAATGAGCGAGACGGACTCATAGCGATACTCCTTTCGTCTTGTCCGACAAACTTTTTAGTTTGTCGCTTAAGTTGAGAGATGCATTGTGGACGACAAACCGAAAATTTGTCGGACATTCGGGAGAGATCACTGCTAAGTCTAACCTACGAACGGGAGAAGAGTTCCAAAATAAGTATTAGTGTGCGTCGCAGAGGGGCAGTAACCCGACCGTCAGGGAGGGCTCACTGCGATGCCACCAAGCCCTCCCTGACGGTCGGGCTACTGCCCCGCTTCCGAACTTTGGTTGTCACTAACGCTCTTTCGCGATCAGCGGTTCGGAATCCTGCTCGTGCGGCCGTTCGCGCGCGCCGACAGAGACAGGCAGCGGTGGCGGAGGATTGGCGACCAGCTTCTCGAGTGCCGCGTCGACCACTTCGTTAATGCGAGTCACCGGAACGATCTGCAACTCGCGGCGCACGTCTTCGGGAATATCTTTCAAGTCGGCTTCGTTGCGCGCCGGCAGAATGATGCGGTGAATTCCGGCGCGATGCGCGGACAGGACTTTTTCTTTAATCCCGCCGACGGGAAATACCAATCCAGAGAGCGTGATCTCGCCCGTCATGGCCGTGTCCGGCCGGACGCGGCGGCCGGTGTAAAGCGACGCCAGCGCAGCGGTGATGGTCACGCCCGCGCTGGGTCCATCCTTCGGAATCGCGCCGGCCGGAACGTGCAAATGCACGCCATACCCCTTGAACATTTCCGGACCGATGCCGAACTCTTCGGCATGCGACCAGAGGTACGAACGCGCCGCGCGCGCCGATTCTTGCATTATTTCGCCGAGCTGTCCCGTGATCGTCAGGCCACTGCCGCCCGGCAGCAGCGACGCTTCGATGAAGAGGATCTCGCCGCCCATCTCGGTCCAGGCCATGCCCGTGGCCACGCCGGCCGGTAATTCTTTGCGCGCTTCTTCGGGATAGAAACGCGGCGCGCCCAGAAAATCCGGAATGTCCGGGGCGTCGACAGTAATTTTTTCGGTCGCTCCCTGGGCGATCCGCAAAGCAACCTTGCGCCCGAGGCGGCCGATAGTCCGTTCGAGCTGTCGCACGCCTGCCTCGCGCGTGTAACGCGTCGCGATCAGCTTGATGGCGTCGTCGGTGATTTCGAATTGTTCAGGAGTCAATCCGTTCTCGCGCACCTGTCGCGGGACCAGGTAACGACGGGCTATTTGTAGTTTCTCTCGGTCGCTGTAACCGGCGAGTTGAATCACTTCCATCCGGTCGCGCAGCGGCGGCGGAATCGGCCCGATCTGATTTGCCGTGGCGATAAAGAAAACTTTTGAGAGATCGAACGGCAGATCCAGATAATGATCCGTAAAGGTGTTGTTCTGTTCGGGATCTAAAATTTCCAGGAGCGCCGCCGACGGATCACCACGGTAGTCGGCGCCCAGCTTGTCGATCTCGTCGAGCATCATCACCGGATTGTTCACCCCGGAACGACGGATTGATTGAATGATGCGCCCGGGCATCGCGCCGACGTAAGTGCGTCGATGGCCGCGCAATTCTGCTTCGTCGCGCACGCCGCCGAGACTCAAACGCTCAAAGTGCCGGCTCATCGCGCGGGCAATCGAACGCCCCAACGAAGTTTTGCCTACGCCCGGAGGCCCGACAAAACAGAGAATCGGGCTCTTCGCGTCAGGCCGCAGTTTGATGACCGCCAGGAATTCCAGGATCCGCTCTTTCACGTCCTGAATGTCATAGTGATCTTCGTCCAGGACCTTCTGCGCTTCATTCAAATCAAGTCGATCCTCGGAAGACTTCTTCCAGGGCAACTCGAGAATGAAATCGAGGTAAGTGCGAATGACGTGATAGTCAGGGGCCATCGCCGGCAGTTTTTCCATCCGGCTCAGCTCGCGTTCGGCTTCTTTGCGCACGTCATCAGGAAGATCCGCTTTCGCTAAACGCTCGCGTAACTGCGTGGCTTCGGCCTGCTCGCCGCTCTCATCGTCGCCCAGCTCTTTCTGGATCGCCTTCATCTGCTGGCGCAGCACGTAATCGCGTTGCGCCTTATCCATTTCGGTCTGGGCTTCGCTGGCAATTTTCGAACGCAGGCGAATGATCTCGACCTCGCGCGCGAGAAAATCGTGGGCCAGATGCATGAGCTCGTCGACGGTGTTGGCTTCGAGCATTTGCTGCTCTTTATCCACACCCAGACTGAGGATCGAGCCGAGAAAGTAAGCCAGGCGGACCGGATCGTCCGCGCTGAGCACCATCATGCGAACTTCCGGCGGCACCTGCGGCAGGTAAGCCAGCGCCTGTTGAATCAACGACTGAACGTTGCGCTTGGCGGCTTCGACTTCTTCTTTGTTCTTTACTTCCAGATCGGGAAGGATCTGCACGCGCGCGCGCAGGAGCGGCTCACGTTGCAACCATTCCAGCACGCGGATGCGATCGGCGCCCTGGACGATCAGGTGCAGCGTGTCGTCGACGCGCTCCATCCGTTTGATCATTACCAGCGTGCCGATTTCATAAAGGTGCTCAGGCTCCGGGTCACCGTCCGAAGTTTTGTCGGGACGCACACTGACGCAAGCCAGCAGTTTTTCTTCGCTGGAAAGCGCGGCTTCAACTGCGGCCATCGAGGCCGGCCGCCCGACCGCCAGCGGGACCATCGTCTCCGGGAACAGCGTGGTATTTGTCAGCGGCAGGACCGGAATTTCAAATGGCACGCCTTCGCGTTTGGTTGACACCGGAGGGGCCGCTTCGTTGTCGGATTTTATTTCTGCTTCAGCCATTGTAGTTAGAAGAATGAAAGCTCGTTCAATTGTTAGTGGGGCAGCAAGATCACTTTCACCTGGCGGCGTGCGCGCGGCCTTTCCGGCCCGCTTCTTCTTCCTCACGCAGCCGCAGAATCAAAAGGCCGTCATGATAATCGCGCTCAATGGTGGCGTGCTCGATCGAACGGGGGAACTGAATCGTTTTTTCAAATCGGCTGTAAGTGATCTCGAGTTGGTAATGCGAGATCCCTTCTCCGCAAATACCGTCGCGGCGCAATCCGCTAATCCGCAACACCCGGCCCTCGAGCGTGATCTCAATATCTCCGGGCCGAATGCCCGCGAGGTCAACTTTCACGATCCAGCCATCGTCGGTGCGATACACGTCGGCCGCCGGGATCCACAAACGCCCGGACGGACGGCTGCCGCGGTCGCGCGGGCTCTGGACTACTCGAAAGTGACGATCAAATGGATTGCCGGACATAACGACAGCTCCGCTTAGAAATCACTAGAAGTTTCAGGGGAAAATCGATGAGTGAATTATAAAGGTTTGTGGCGCAAATTGGTAATTTGCGCACGCAAGTTAACAACTTGCGCTACTTCACCCATCGTCCCCGATCGCTTCTACGGGACAACAAGCCAGGGCTTCCTCGCAAGCTGCGAGCTCAGTTTCGTTTTCAGGCTGCTTACTGACGTAGGAATACGCGTGCTTGAAAGAGCGGGTAAAGTTATTGGGCGCGGTGTCGCGGCAGACATCACAATCGATGCATGAAGAATCGACGTAGAAGGCGCCGTCAACGTTCTCTTTGACTTTGTCGTTTGGGTCAGGCACGAGTCCGCAGATTACGAAGGTTTCACGGATTAGACAAACCGGAGCAGGAATTGGAATGCATTTAAACTCATTCGTGTAAGTTCGTGTGGTTTCGTGGATCGTTTTTGCTTTGATAGCCGAAAATGCGATCCTCTAAGTCAACCGAATCGACACGAACTCAAGTGTTTTCGCCGCAACCTATTCAAAACTATTTCCGGCGGTCATGAAGCACCAACCACGCGGCAGTGGCAGCTTGTTTCTCGTCCGTACGCCAAGGAGGCGGCAGTGTCCGGCCCAGGTCGTTTAGCTTTTGCTTGATCCCGGAACCTAGTTCGTTAGCTGCCAGCTCGGCAAACTCTCGATCCGGAAATGTTCGTCTCTTCAATCCGTTCGCGTCTGCGGCAAGATCGAGCACGCGCCGAAACAGAACACCTTCGGCGGCGTGCGCGCGGATGTGAAAGTTGCCGAGCCGCGCCAAGTCCCGATCTTTTGCGCCGACGATGCCAACTCCCGACACTTTCATTCCGGCGGACTGCAGTTCGTTGATCAAACGGGCCAGCGATTTTCTAGCGATGGCTTCGATCACTCGGGCCGATTTCCGTACCGCCTGCTGACTTTCTTCCCACGGTAAATCCATGACTTCGTGATAAGGCTGGGACGTAGCGGCAATCTTCGGATCAGCGAGAGCCATCTCGAATTTCTTCAAGACGGTTGGTGCATCGCTTGACCCACCCAGCACGACTGCGATGGCGCGGGCTGTCTTGGCGCGGAGACCGATGCTGACGACGTTGGATTTATTCATGCGGACAGTGTTCGACGAACTTTAGTTTGTCGCTTGTTCGTGCGGTTTCGTGTGATTTCGTGGATCGTTCTTGGTTCCGCATCGACAAACTGAAGTTTGTCGGACATTTGCGCTACTAAGGATGCGTCATCTCTTCCGGCTTAACCAGCTCATCAAATTTCTCGCCGGTCAGCAGGCCCAGCTCGATTGCCGACTCGCGCAAGCTGATCCCATTCTTATGCGCGTGCTTGGCAATCTTCGCTGAGTTGTCATAACCGATGTGCGGATTCAAAGCGGTGACCAGCATCAGAGAATCGCGCAAGTGATGGTCAATCTGTTCGCGATTGATGGTCATGCCGGCGATGCAGTATTCGACAAAGCCGTGACTGGCGTCGTGCATCAGCCGAATCGAATGCAGCAGATTGTGAATCATCACCGGCTTGAAAACGTTCAGCTCAAAGTTGCCCTGCGAACCGGCAAAGCCTATCGCCGCGTCGTTGCCCATCACCTGCACCGCGATCATTGTCATCGCTTCGCTCTGCGTCGGATTAACTTTGCCCGGCATGATTGATGAACCGGGTTCGTTCTCGGGAATAATCAATTCGCCCAGGCCACAGCGCGGTCCGGAAGCCAGCCAGCGAATGTCGTTGGCGATCTTCATCAAAGAAGCCGCCAGGGTTTTCAAGCCGCCGCTACAGAAAACAATTTCATCGTGAGCCGAAAGCGCCGCGAACTTGTTGGGATGGGATTTAAAAGGCAACCCCGTCAGCTCGGCAATCTTTTTTGCGGCGCGTTCGCCGAATTCGGGATGAGCATTCAAGCCCGTGCCCACCGCCGTGCCGCCAATCGCCAGATCGTAAAGCCCTGGCAGCGTCGCGTTCATCCGGACGATGTCGCGCTCAAGCAGGCTGGCCCAACCGGACATTTCCTGACCAACCGTCAAGGGCGTCGCGTCCTGAAGATGCGTACGGCCAATCTTCACCACGTCGGCAAACTCTTTCGCTTTCGCGTCGATCGCGTCGTAGATTGTTTGAATCGCCGGGATCAGTTTGTTCATCTGCTCCGCTGCGGCGATGTGCATCGCGGCGGGAAACGTGTCGTTCGACGATTGCGACAGGTTCACGTCGTCGTTGGGATGAATCGGCTTCTTGCTGCCCATCACTCCGCCCGCGATCTCAATCGCCCGGTTCGAGATGACCTCGTTGGCGTTCATGTTGGTCTGGGTGCCGCTGCCCGTCTGCCAGACGCGCAAAGGAAAATGCTCGTCGAGCTTGCCCTCGATCACCTCATCACAAGCCTGCGCGATCAGCTTCGCCTTTTCAGCCGCCAGCTTCCCCAGATCCTGATTTACCAGCGCCGCGGCCTTCTTGAGAATGCCAAACGCGCGAATCATCTCGCGCGGCATCACGTCGTTGCCGATGTTGAAGTGCAGCAGGCTACGCTCTGTCTGCGCGCCCCAGTACTTGTCGGCTGGCACTTCGATCTCGCCCATCGAATCGGTTTCGATGCGGGTTGCGTTTCTTAGCACGACGTTAGTCATAAATTATCAGTTTTTCGATCGATTCTGCTTTGTTAGAAACGATGAGTCTCGCTTCTTTTTCTCGAAAGAAGCGCGCACGGCCCCAAGCTGGGGAGAGGATAGTTTCTCGAGAATTGACATTGCTTCCAAATAAAAGTTCTCGAAATCTAGTTTATTACCTTCCCTTTCGGCTATTATTCCAAGGGAGGTTAGAGTCGTCGCCATGCTCTTCTTGTCCCCCAGTTTCCTCGCGATTTCAAGGCTTTCATTATACAGTTTTCGTGCTTCTACGTGGTTCCCTTCATCTCTGGCAATGGTACCGAGGTTTTGTAACGCATGAGCAGTCTTGTGTTCATTTGCAATCTTCTTGAAAGTCGCAACGCTTTCCCCACACAGCTGTTTTCCCCCGGAAGTGTCGCCCTGCCTCAGTAGGACAGCTCCGAGGGCATTCTTTGACGTGGCTGCGCCACTTTCATCCCCTAACTCTATTAGAATATCCAAGCTTTCCTGAAAAAGCTGCTTTGCTTGGTCCAAATCTCCTTCTTCTTGGGTAAGGTCAGCTAACTGATACAAGATTCGCGCGACATTACGTTGGTCACCGGAGGCTTTCCGAATTTCGAGGCTTTCATCATACAGTTTGCGCGCCTGAGTAAGACTTCCTCTTTGCTGATAAGCTATCGCCAAACAGTGAGCCACATACGCTATCTCATCCCTATCCCCTAGGTTGTAGGACACATTGATGGCCTGCTCTCCTCTTTTTATCGAGTCGTCCCAATAACCGCGCAGGTCAAGGAATCTTACGATTGCCGAATAGACAATCATGAAACGACGCCAGTCGTGAAGTTCGATTAAGAAGTCCAATGTGTTTAGGATGTTGTCTCTTTCCTCTTCAATCATGTCGAGATGCACACGATTAGTAGATGAGTTCGACTTCGCATACCGTACAAAACGATCAAGATATCTATTAAGAAAGAGCTTGAAGCGTGGGTCGGATGTAAGGCGATTCTTCGAAAGCTCACGAGTTAGTCCTTCAACAGCGAGCCGCTGCCCGCCATCTGCTTGCTTCACAAGCCAAAGTGAAGCTAGCGTTTGCTGCGCCTTCTTAAACCTTTTTCGATGCTTGGGCCCGCCCATGCCGGAAACTTCGGCGGCAGCAGCGCGAGTTGCGTTCGGGACGAAAAGCGATAGAGCGAGCAGTACCGCACGACCCCCGTCAGCCATCTGCCGCAGATTGAACGAACGGTCGTAAACGCGTTGTGCGGCATCTCCCTCTCCGTGAGCGAGATCAGTCAAGACTTCCTCGGGATCTTGCGCGAGATCAATTTGCGCAACGATCCATTGAATTATAAGCGGGTTGAATTCTGCTGTCTGAAGTATCCTTGTGTGATCTACATCTTGATAGATGTCCGGATCGTGGGTTTGGGCAATCAGCCTGCCTAGAAATTCATTTGCTTCATGGGAAGTCATTGCCGCAAGAGGAATTAAGTAAGCGTTATCAACCCGCTCTCGCGTTGTAATCAGAGCGGGGCAATGCACGCGCTTCGCAAGGAACTCTTTGCACAATGACTTTTCTTCGGGTGCAATCGTTTCCAAATTATCAAGGACAATTAATGTAGGCTTCGTCCCGATGAGCGGGTGCAGCGCTTCTTCCTTTTGGCTAATGGTAAGTGGCCGCAGATCGGTGCGCCCTAACTGTGCAGCTATATCATCAAGCAGAGTTGAGAAAGCAAAATTTGGACGCGCGTCGGCGGTAACCCAAATGATCCGCTGCCCGTAGGCTTCAGCGAGCGCTCGAACTGCTTCGGCAGCAAGAGTAGTCTTCCCAACACCACCGGCTCCCCATAATGCAACCAATTGATTCTTGTCGGGTGCGAGTTCGACGCGTAATCGCTGGACAATATCGTGTCCGCCTTTGTCACGACGAGAGACGAACCCAACTCTCGGCGGCCGCGGAATATCGGGGACTGTGGGCACATTCGCGGACGGGCCAGATAGTTCCTGAATTGCTTTTCGAATTCCTTTTGTGATGTCGAGAAAGGCTTCGTCACTATCATCCCAAGAGGTGACAGGTTTCATCTCGGTTGGCAGGCCTTGAAGTTTACTGAAAGGCGCACCTTGCCAATCGACAGGCCGAAGAATGACGGGAATGACCCGCGCTTCTCCCGACTCATGTCTTTCTATCGCGCGCTTCACTTCCACATCATTGATATAGTCCGAATCCATGAAGTCAGGACTAATGAGGAGCAAGACCACACGTGCGGATTCGAGGTGTTGCTTGATCTCGTCGTCCCATTCTTTACCAGCAGAGATGTCCCGATCATACCAGTCGGTAATCACGCCTTGTCGCTTCAGATTGGACAGGTGTTTCTTTAGCTCATCACGCAGCTTTTCATCTTCATGCGCGTATGAGTAAAAGACTTCAATGGAGTTGTGAGGTTCGGGGGACATAGTTTCAAGGCTTCACTGGTTTCCGCACCGGCGGCACGGCTTTCGGAATGTCTCCATCATCCACCAGGTTGAGTTGCTGGCTGTTTTCCTCTGGTTTCAATTTCGGGGGGCCGCCGCGCAGGACTGCTGGAAGTTTTGGCACGGAGATCTTGACGGTCCCGAGCGACTCGGTGCGTCGCAGGATCGCGCCGCCGCGGCCCGCTACCCAGGCGTTAGCGCCGCCGCGATAGGCGACCGCGAACAAAGGCGAACTCGTAATCGTCGGTTGCGTTTCCCAGGTCAGCCCGCCGTCACGGGTAGCCAGCACGCGGCCCTGATCGCCGGCGATCAAGACGTCATCGCGAGATAAGACCGAGACGGCAAACAGGTTCGTCTTCACGCTGCTCTCAAGATCTTTCCAGGTCAGGCCGCCGTCGTCGGTGCGCAGAATGATCCCCTTTTCGCCGACTGCATAGCCGCGTCCTTTGTCGGCGAAGGCCACGGCGTGCAGCCACTCTCGCAAATTACGAGAAATGTCTTTCCAGGTTTCGCCGCCATCCTCAGTGCGCAGGATTGTGCCGCCTGATCCGACCGCGATGCCGACTTTTTCATCGAGAAAGCGAACGTCTTCCAGCCAGGCTTTGGTCACTGAAGGAACCAGACGCCACAAGTCGCCGCCGTCTTCGGTCTTGAGGACGTTGCCGCGCGCGCCGACGGCCCAGCCCAGCTTGGCAGAAACAAAACACACGCCCAGCAATTCCTGTTTGGTATCGGTGTCCTGTGGCGTCCAGACAATGCCGCCGTTCGTGGTATGCAGAATCGTTCCCTGTTCGCCGACGGCCCAGCCGTTGTTTTGATCGATGAAGGTGATGGCGTCCAAATGCACGTTAGTTCCCGACGGCCGAACCGTCCAGAACTTGCCGCCGGAATTGGTCGCCAGTATTTTTCCGTGCGCGCCCACGGCCCAGCCACGGGCATTGTCGAGGAAAAAAATATCTGATAGGTCGTCGCGCCCGCCTTCGGTCAGACGCTGCCAGCCAAGGCCGCTATCATCACTGCGCAAAACCAGGCCGTCGCTGCCCGCGGTCCAGCCAGTGTTCTCGTCGGCAAAGTAAACTGTCACCAGCCGCGGATTCGTCTTGACGCTCGCCGGCAACCAAAGCGCGCCACCGTTCCCGGTGCTTAGCACCAAACCGTTGTCTCCGGAGATCCAACCGTGCTTTTCGTCTGAAAAAAAGACCGACAGCAAATCATTAGTCATCAAAACATCGATCGGTTCCCAGGTTACACCGGCATCATTACTCAAGATCACGCGTCCACCGTAGCCCACCGCGATCGCCCGTTGCGGGTTGATGAAAGTGACACCCGTAAAAGGGAGCGAGCCCAATCGCACGGCTTCGTTCCAATGGCGGCCGCCATCGATTGTTCGCAGCACCGTGCCGCGATCGCCGGTAGCCAGTCCGGTGTTCTTGTTGGCAAACGATACTGAGTAGAGATGTACGCGGGTCGGACTTTTCTGCACGGTCCAGGTGAGCCCGCCGTCCGAGGTTGCGATGATGCAACCGTAGGTACCAACTGCCCAACCATGTGTCGCATGAGCGTCGGGAGCGAACGTGATCGAATAGAGATGATCTTTGGTTGGCGTGCGGATCTCGGTCCATTTCTCGCCGGCGTTTTTGGTGATCACGACCGTGCCACGCGCGCCGACTACTACCGCGCGCTTTTGATCCTGCACGTAAAGACCGTTGAGACTCGCGACCAGTCGCGTGCGCTGGCTCTCCCACTCAAAGCCACCATCCGCGGTGTAAAGAATGACTCCATCCGCGCCCACCGCCCAACCGTGGAGCTTGTCACTGGCAAAACGAATGGCGCTGATCGCATTACCCTGCGGTCGAGGGTTCTGCCACTCCCATCCGCGACCGGCCGTTTGCGCGAGCGCAGGCGAGGCGGTTAGTAACGAGATGAGGCTGGAGACCAGGGTCGTCGCAAGGTAAAGAAACAGCGTCCTGCGGTGACGAACTGATTTTGAAGATAGTGGTAACACGTGCTCTCTCTGAGAAGTTAACGCCGGATTTGTTGGTTGCCCGATTATAGATTCGTGAAAGCCGGAAAGCGAGGTGCAGGAGTGTTGTTTCAGGGTTATTGCGAGCGGATCAGGTATTGTGCGGCTTCGCCGCAGCACATAGCGGAAAGCCTTCGGCTTTCCGGCAGATGCAGATTTTCCTCGGGAGGCTCCGCCTCCGCTCCACTACGGAGGCATAGCCTCTAAATATCTTGTCCGTCCAACGGTAAGCCGGAGGCTTACCGCCATGTGCTGCGGCAAAGCCGCAAGGTTCATCGCACGCCAACTTCTAAAGCCACCCGATCACCGACATGGTACCCATCTCATTGTGCGCACACTGTCGGGGCCTCAAAACAACTCTGGTTCACTAACGGGTTCATCCTCAAACTCAGTCACACCCACCCGATCGACGGCGTCCTGCAGCACGCTCGGCTCAACGTGGCCCAATGCGGCGATCTTGCGGGCGGCGCGATCGGCAGCTTCCTGAATCACATGGCCCGCGTGTCCCTGCTCCCAGGTCCACTCGATCTGATGACGCGCCGAGGCATTGTCCAGACGCTTCCACCATTCGTGATTTGTCTTGCGACGAAAACGGCCGGACATCGTCTCGACCACATAGCGCGAGTCAGTGTAGAGACGAACGACACAGGGTTCGGTTAGGGCTTCGAGGCCGAGCGCCGCGGCCGCAATCTCCGCTTGTTGGTTGGTGGCCTTGCCGAGATAAGTTCCGAACGCGCGCCATAGTCCGCGAAAGCCGAGCATCGCCACCGCCGCGGCGCGAGTTTCATCGCGGCCATTGCCGAGGCTCGAGCCGTCGCAATAGATGGTGACCGATTTCATGGGTGGCGACTCTTCAAAGGCCAGAGATGCTGACGCTTGCTACTGTACAGCGTTGTAGCACGAATTTGTTTGAGGAAGAAACGACTAAGCCTGACCATCGAAATAGTGCGAGAGAAAGAGAGTCTCAGCATTAGTTGGTTTCGTGTCTTTTTTCACGCGGACAAGAACCATCCACGAAATCACACGAAACCACACGAACAGAAAGCTTGCTTCGTGTCTTTTCGTGGATCGTTTTATCTGGCGAGCCGCAATTTCTCCAAATGGGAAATCACCGGAATCTTGGAGAGGGACGCCAGAGGGGCGTATTATTTCAAACGATGCTCAACGCCGGAACCCTGACATTCGAGGAATTTGCCATGCGCGAACAATTGCCCCTCGCAACGATACACGAGGCCGTGCTCGAGTTTTTGCGCGGGCGCGATGATGCCGCCGTGTTCGGAGCACAGGCGGTCAACGCGTATGTGGGTGAAGCGCGAATGAGCCAGGACGTTGATCTCATTTCCACTCGCGCCGCCGAACTCGCCGAGGAGTTGAAAGAATATCTAAGCGAGCGTTTTCACATCGCCGTGCGCGTGCGCGTGGTTGGAGCCGGGAAAGGATATCGCCTCTTTCAAATTCACAAGCCACGCAATCGTCATCTGGTTGTTTTGCGTCCCGCTGAGTCTCTGCCTCGCGCCGAACGAATTGAAGACGTCCTCGTAATTTCTCCGCCTGAACTCATCGCGCACAAGGTCATCTCGTATCACGCCCGGCGCGGACAACCAAAGGCCGGAACTGATTGGCGGGATCTGGCGATGTTGCTGCTGACGTTTCCAGAATTGAAGCAGGAACAGGGCACGGTAAGTGAGATCTTGAAATCACTCGGCGTCAAACCGGCCGTGTTGCAAACCTGGCATGAATTGGTAGTGCAAGAGTTGATCGAACCTGAGGATGACGGTGAGTTCGAGTGAAGACGCCGTCCGATTAACGCTTCTGTGGTTGACGCCTATCTCTTAGCAGCTCCGCGTAAATCCGAAACCTACTTAGACTTCGAATGGAGATATCCCGGTGAACCGTCGCAGAGTCCGTTGCCAGGCAGTCCTGGTACTCACAATATTATTCACTCTCATCGGGATCCCGTCTGCCTCAAAGACCTATTGCAGTCAGGCTCAATCAAACAAAACCAGGTCCTTTCAGAATGCTCGTCCTTGGTGATTCCGTGATGTGGGGAACAGGGTCTCGAGGATGAATCGGGGTTGGAACGAGGTACCAAGCGTTCATGTGTGCAAAAGCGCTTTCGCGTAATCCTGCGCTGACTGATCTTCATGCGCTCTCAAGGAAATTAGGTGGCGCGTAGAATCCGCGTTTGCGCAGAGGTTCGGGAGATTGTAGTTCACACAAAACCCGCAAGTGTTTCATGGAAGCAGCCGCTTTCACCAAATACATTGGTTCGGGCAGGCGGCCTATCTCCTGCGTCCACGCCGGCGGTTCTTGATGTAGACGCTCGGCGAACAATTCGATCAGGGCTGCTGCTGCGGCAAGTGTCTTAAAGTCGCCGGCCGTTGGTCGCGGAAAGTCTTTTAGTGTCGGATGCTCGCGCAACAAATCCTGCGTCAGACTTCGAAGCGAGAAGGCATCCTGGTTGATGGCTGCTTCTGCTAATTGTTCAATTCTTACCATGTCTAAGCTCCCACAGATCGGCATAAGCGTACTGCGCTTTGAGTTCATTGCCTGGGGTTAAATAACGTTCGACCTCCCGCCAAATCTCATCACGACCTCCCTCGATCTCTTCAAGCAAGCGAGCGGCATCGTTGATATCTACATCATCGCGCCATGCTGACAGCTTCATTGCCAGAAGCTGCGCAGTACCAGGGCTGCGGACCTCGATGCCCGGGGCCGAAAGTACGATCGGACCGGAACTGAGTCCAATCAAGTAGCCCTTCGCTCCATCGTTTAACCAATCTTCCGGCCAGCCATATTCCGTCGCAACCGCGCGGGCTAATTCTCGGACTTTGTGAACTTCGGCCGGCGCAACGATCGCTACGTCAACATCGCGGGTAGATTCGCGCGCGCGAAATCGCAGCACCATCAACGCTCCGCCAACGAGAATTAGTTCTATCTTGATCCCGGATTCGACGGCTAGCTGACCAAGGCGCTCAATGCCTTCAGCAATCTCTTTTCGAGTAAAAGTCGCCATGGTTTTGAAGCGAACTGCGTGGAAGTATATGCAGATATTAATCGTTCCAACAACAAATGGTCTAAGCCGCTATTCATTCACCTTCAACACGGCCAGGAAAGCCTCCTGCGGAATCTCGACCCGCCCGACTTTCTTCATGCGCTTCTTGCCTTCTTTCTGCTTCTCGAGCAGTTTGCGCTTGCGCGAGATGTCGCCGCCGTAGCATTTGGCGATCACGTTCTTGCCCATCGCTTTCACGGTTTCGCGGGCGATGATTTTCGCGCCGATGGCCGCCTGGATTGGGACTTCAAAAAGTTGGCGCGGGATCAGTTCCTTCATCTTGGTCGCCAGAGCACGACCCTTCGCGGCGGCGGTGTCGCGATGCAGCACCAGCGACAGCGCATCGACCGGCTCGCCGGCAACCAGCACATCGAGCTTGACCAGATCGCTCTCCCAATAACCCGCCAGGTGATAGTCGAGCGACGCGTACCCCCGCGAAGTTGATTTCAAGCGGTCATAAAAATCCAGGACAATTTCATTCAGCGGCAATTCATACGTCAGCATCACCCGAGTCGACGTGATGTACTCAAAACCTTTCTGCTGGCCGCGCTTTTCTTCGAGCAACGCCAGGATTCCGCCCAGGTGTTCTTCGGGAGTAAGAATCGTCGCCCGGATGGCCGGCTCTTCAATTTTCGCGATGCGGCCGGGATCGGGCATCTTGGCCGGTGAATCGATTTCCGTCACCTTCCCGTCGGTCGTCGTCACTACATAGCGCACGCCCGGCGCGGTGGTGATCAGATCGAGATTGAATTCGCGTTCCAGACGCTCCTGCACGATCTCCATGTGCAGCAGACCGAGAAAGCCACAGCGAAAGCCAAAACCAAGCGCGGTTGACGATTCAGGCTCGTAAAAGAACGAGGCGTCGTTAAGACGCAGCTTGTCCATCGCATCACGCAGCTCTTCATACTGGTTGGTATCGATGGGATAAAGTCCCGCAAAAACCATCGGCTTGATTTCCTGGTAACCGGGAAACGGCTCCTTCGTTGGCCGAGCTGCTTCGGTGACGGTGTCGCCGATTTGCACGTCGGCCACCGTCTTGATCGAAGCGGTGAGAAAGCCAACTTCGCCGACACTCAATTGATCAATCGGCGTTGGCCCCGGGCGATTCACACCCAGCGTTTCCACCTGGTAATCGCGGCCGGCGTTGAAAAAGCGAATCTTCATTCCCGGTCGAATCGTGCCATCGATAACGCGAAACAGGACGATGACGCCGCGATAAGAGTCGTACCAAGAATCAAAGATCAAGGCCTTGAGCGGCGCGTTTGGGTCGCCCTTGGGCGGCGGCACGTCGCGCACGATCGCTTCCAGGACCTCGGCTACTCCGACGCCGGTTTTGGCGCTGGTCAGAATGGCATTGTGAGTTTCCAGACCGATGAAGTGCTCGATCTGTTCGATGGCTTTTTCCGGCTCAGCGCCGGGAAGATCGATCTTGTTGATTACCGGAATGAGCTCGAGATTATTTTCGAGCGCGAGATACGTATTGGCCAGCGTCTGCGCCTCGACGCCCTGCGAGGCATCGACGATGAGCAAGGCGCCTTCGCAAGCCGAAAGTGAACGCGAAACTTCGTAAGAGAAATCGACGTGACCGGGCGTGTCGATCAAGTTCAAGACGTACTGCTGGCCATCCTG
Organism: Pyrinomonadaceae bacterium; assembly: GCA_035317005.1. Lineage (GTDB taxonomy): Bacteria > Acidobacteriota > Blastocatellia > Pyrinomonadales > Pyrinomonadaceae > UBA11740. The sequence continues at coordinate 25,308 of DATHHW010000041.1, forward strand.
GGCTTTGTAGTCGAGCCGCACGGCGTGCGCTTTGATCGTGATGCCGCGCTCGCGCTCGAGATCCATATCATCCAGAATCTGTGCAGACATGTCGCGTCCCGTTACGGCGCCAGTCAACTCGAGCAGGCGATCGGCGAGCGTCGATTTGCCGTGATCGATATGCGCGATGATCGAGAAGTTACGAATGCGGGATGGATCCATTGGCGGTAGTCAGTTGTCCGTAGTTAGTTAATGGGAACGGAGAGGATTTTGCAACCAGCGACTGGCAACTAACAACTGGAGGCTAACCAAAACCGGCGCGAAAGCGCACCCATCGTGCTGGGAGCGCGGACGTCTCGTCCGCATTGAGCGAAGCGCGAAGAGTCTTTCACGTTTGAAGTGAGCGTGCTTGCACGCTGTGCGGACGGGACGTCCGCGCTCACAGGAAAGGATCAAAGGTCTTCTATCGCATTATCAATCTGCGCCCGCTGCAACTTGCCACTGTAGTCAACGTAAATCGATTTCCATTCCGAGAAGATGTCCAGCACCTGCGTGCCGGCTTCGCGATGACCGTTACCGGTGCCTTTAGTGCCGCCGAAGGGGAGGTGAACTTCGGCGCCGATGGTCGAAGAGTTGACGTAGAAGATTCCGGTGTAGGTTTCGTTCATCGCGTGGAAGGCGCGGTTCACGTCCTGGGTATAGATAGCCGCCGACAGACCATAGCGCACGCCATTCGCGATCTCGATTGCTTCATCCAGCGAATCTGCCGGGATGACCGAAGTCACCGGCCCAAAGATTTCTTCCTGAGCGATACGCATGTCGGCGCTCACGTCGGTGAACACGGTCGGTTCGATAAAGAACCCGCGAGCGTAATCACCTTTGGTCAGGTGATGCCCACCGCAAGCGAGCGTGGCGCCGTCTTCGTGTTGGCCGATATCGATGTAGCCCATGATTTTGTGCACGGCTTCGGCGTTAATGACGGGACCTACTTCAATTTTTGGATCAGCCCCGTTGCCTACGCGCAGGCCCTTGGCCCGCTCAACCAGTTTCTTCGCAAACTGTCGGTAGATTTTCTTGTGCACGATCAGACGTGAAGAGGCCGTGCAGCGCTGGCCCGAAGTGCCGAAGGCCCCCCAGACCGCACCCTCGATCGCGTTGTCGACGTCCGCGTCATCCAGCACGATGATCGCGTTCTTGCCGCCCATCTCGAGCGAACAGATCGCGTTGCGTTCAGCGCATGACGAAGCCACCAGCCGTCCGGTGTCGGTTGACCCGGTGAACGAAATCAAACGCAGGGACGGATGGCTGGTGATGCCTGCGCCCACAGTTTCGCCATAGCCGGTCACCAGATTAACGACGCCTGGCGGCACGCCCGCTTCTTCACACGCTTTGATCAGATTGTAAGTTGAGAGCGGCGTGTCTTCCGCGGGCTTGATCACGACGGTGTTGCCGCAAACCAGTGCTGGCATTAACTTCCAGGACGGAATCGCCATGGGAAAATTCCACGGCGTGATCAAGCCGCAGGGTCCGATCGGTTGGCGCACGCACATCGCGAACTTGTTTGGCATCTCGGCCGGAGTGGTGAATCCGTGCAAACGCCGTCCTTCGCCGGCCGTGTAGTAGGTGCAATCGATCGCTTCCTGAACATCGCCACCCGCTTCTTTCAAAACTTTACCCATCTCGCGGGTCATGTCCGCGGTGTACTTATCTTTGTCGCGGATCAGGATCTCGCCAACGCGAAACAAAATCTCGGCGCGTCGGGGCGCGGGCGTATGCCGCCAGCCGTCGAACGCCTCGGCCGCGGCAGAGACCGCCGCGCTGACGTCGTCGCTGATTGAAAGTGGAAATCGGCCAATCAGGTCGCGGGTATCCGCAGGGTTCCGGTTCTCGAGCCACTGGCCGCTTTTACTCGGCACCCAGCGGCCGCCGATGAAGTTGTGGTAAGTCTTGCTGCGGGTGCGTTTCGTAGCGCGGGCCGCGGTGCGCGATTTTTTTGCCAGAGCTTTTTTTGCTTGAGCCATAGGGTAACAGAGGTCAGAAGTCGGAGATCAGAGGTCAGCTTAAAACCGCGTGCTGATCTCTGACTTCCGACCTTTGACCTCCGCCTTTATTGGTAGGTGAACTGAACGATCCGCTGGGCCACGCGATTATACTTTCGATCGAAGTGCGAAAGGTTGAGCACGATGGCATCGCCCGGCCGCAACGATTCGACGACGCGTTGAAAATCAGCCAGCGTCGCCACCGGCACGCGATTGATGCGCGTAACCACTTCGCCGGGATTGATCTCCAGTGGCCGGATGTCGGCAGCCAACCCGTTGGGATCGACTTCTTTCACGTAAAGTCCCTTCACGCCGTCCAGATGTTTCTCGGCGACCTGTTGCGCCGTGAGTTCGCTGAGGGTCAGACCGATGCGGCCCGTGCTGGTCCGCGCGTTTTCAGTTTTGTCTTTCGGGCCAACTACTTCCACGTCCCGCGCAAAAAAGTCGGGCCGTTCAGCCAAACTTACATTGACCGAGCGCCGATCCAGTTTGCCGTCGACATCGCGCAGAAAAGTCAAAACTACTGTCTGGCCGACAGACGCCCCGGCGACCTTCGCGATCAGGTCGTTCGCGTCCTGCACGGACTGCCCGTTGAACTCGACGATCACATCGTTGGTTTGCAATCCGGCTTTAGCCGCGGGCGTTAATTGGCCGCCGGGGTCCGGGGGGAGGTCGGCGACTATGGCGCCCTTCGCATCGGGAAGCCGATATATGCGGGCAAACTCTCCCCGCACCGAATCGAGCGTTACACCGAGGAAGCCGCGTTTAACTTTTCCGCCTGACAGAATCTGTTCGCAAACGAACTTCGCTTCGTTCGACGGCAGCGCAAACCCGATACCGTTGTAGTCTCCGGTCAACGTCGCGATTTGTGAGTTCACGCCGATCGCTTCGCCATGCATGTTGACCAGCGGACCGCCACTGTTTCCGCGATTGATCGCCGCGTCCGTTTGCAGGAAGCGTTGAAAGTTAGAGAAGGCCTGCGAGTCGCGCTCTTTCTTTGAAATGATTCCCGCGGTTACCGTCTGATCCAAACCGAAAGGTGAGCCAATAGCGAGGACCCAATCGCCCACCTGGGCCGCGTTCGAATCACCAAACTTCATGACCGGCAAATCACGCGCAGCATCGATCTTGATTACGGCCAGATCGGTTTCCTTGTCTACGCCGATCACCTTACCGCGGAATCTTTCCCCGGTCAGCAAACCGATCGTGATCCGCGTGGCCCCATCGATCACGTGATTGTTGGTCAGAATATAGCCCTTCGGATCGATGATGAAACCGCTGCCCACTCCGCGTGTCGGTCGCGGCGGTTGGCGGCGCAGCATGTCGTAGAGTGGATTGCTCGGAGTGCGATCAGGTTTATCTTCGTTGTCGCTTTCCGCGATGTCGTTTGAAACCTGCATCGTGTCGATGTTCACCACTGCGGGTTCGACGCGGCTGGCGATTTCCACAAACGAAGCCGAGAGCGCTTCCGGCGCGCGGGCCGCTGATTGCAGACCGTCCTGGGCCACCGCCGGGCGGCCTGCCAGGATGGCGCCAATCCCAATGCCGGCCAGCACGCAGACAACGGCCATGACCGCGATCCATACGCGCAGTTTCCGCAGAATGGTAGCTTCGGCGTCAGTAGTTTGTTTGAAAGATTCGAACATGTTTCACCGCCTTACAAAATCACTCGATCCGGTTTCGTTCAGGAGACCGGTCCCACGCATTTTCCACTCTTCAAGCGAGCAGGTTTTGGCAGTATAGCGAAAGGTTGCGGGAAAAACTAGAAGTCCGTAACCGCTCTCACGGCCGCAACAGGACTTTTAGCACGCCCGGTTCCGCGGCGCGCTCGATCGCCTGGACTCCGTCGGCTAGTGGGCGCTCTTCGCTGATCAGGCTTTCTACGTCAACCGCGTTTGTTCTAAGCAGTCTCAGCGCCGGCTCGAATCGTCCGCAGCGTGACCCCACCACGCTGATTTCATCAACTACTATGCGGGCCGCGTTCAAATCCGTCGCGCCGTGAAAAGTAGATTTCAGGACGAGCACTCCGCGCGGATGCAACAGATCCAGCGCGAGCTCGAACCCGGTTGCCGAGCCGGAAGCTTCCACGACTACGTCGAATCCCCGCTTCCGCAGCCTGGCTTTGTCGACCGTATTAGTTTCAATGCCACGACGTTCGGCAATTCGTAGCTTGTGCGGATGTTTGCCCATCAAAGTCACGGCAGCTCCGGTTGTGGCCAGAACCTGCGCGCAGAGCAAACCAAGTTTGCCGTCACCGATGACCGCAACGTTTGCGTGGTCCGTGATCCGTGCGCGCTCGAGAATTCCACAGGCTGCGGCGAGAGGTTCGGTGAACACCGCGCGCTCGTCAGAAACTTCATCGGGCACCGGCAGCAGGTTCGCAACTGGTAGTTTCAAGAACTCGGCATGCGCGCCATCGCGGCCGACGATGCCGAGCACGGTGCGCTTCTCACAATGGCGCGGATCGCCGGCGCGACAGAGATCGCAACTGCCACAACCGGCATTGATCTCACCGACGACCCGTTGGCCGGGTATCAGAAGCCCGACCGTCAGGGAGGGCTCGGATTGAGAGTGCGCCGTCCCTGACGATCGGGCTACTGCCCCAGGCTCGGGCAAACTTTCGATCACGCCCACAAACTCGTGTCCGATCGTTCCCTGAAAGCCCGCATAGCCGCGCGTGATCTCCAAATCCGTGTTGCAAATTCCTGACAACGTTACGCGCACAAGCGCTTCGCCATCGGTGTTGGGTTTGCCGACATCAGTCACTGAGAGCTTTTGATTCTCGTAGCGCAGAGCCTTCATAAATTTGGAGTGCGGCGACTTGTCGCCGCTTTTCGTGCTGGCGTTGTGGACGTTAAGAAATTACCAAAGCGGCGACAAGTCGCCGCACTCCAAAGTTCAAAAAGTCTTCGTCCGCTCGTAGGCATTCTCGGACGTGAGTTCGACGGTTTGTCCGCGACCGAAAGCTCTAACGGGCAAACGCCACTCAATCTTTTCGCCGCTCGTCAACGTTGCGGTGGCCCGGATCCACCAATTGCCTTCGGACAATTTCGCCACTGCCCGGCCGCTACTATCGAGTTGCGCGCGCACGGGCACCAGCCCTTTCATCCGTTGGGCTAGAAAATCATCAAAGGTTTTGCCGGGCCGCACGGCGGCAGAAAAATCGCGTTGCGCCGCCGCAAAGTCGATCGGGTAAAGCTCAATCCGCGTGTTGACCGGTGTGGCCGCCGAGTCACCGCGCAGGATTATGGTCATTTCTGAGTTGGCGTTCGTCTCATAAGCTTCAGGCCGCGCCCACGATCCATCCACCGGCAAATGGCGGTACACATTCCAGCCGGCGAGGAACAGCGCGCCGACTAGCGCCGCGCCGAGAATAATTCTAATAATCGTCATGGTCGCAAATCTCACCTCGGGCCCAGGACTTCAGAGACGCTTGATTCCACAAAGTCTAAAGGTCCGCGAGAGAACCATATTTATAGCACCGAATCGCTCTTATGAAAGAGTGACACGGGCGTCCCGTCCATGAATCACGCGCCAGATGGGCGTGCCACGCCTGTTGATAGCAACGCGAATGCGCGATAATCTCAAGCTGTGAATAATCTTTGGGATGACAAGCTGCGCGAAGAGTGCGGCGTGTTCGGCATCTACGGTCATAGCGAAGCCGCGCGCATGACCTATCTGGGGCTGTACGCGTTGCAGCATCGCGGGCAGGAGTCGTGTGGCATTGCCGTTTCGAACGGCGACCAAATCGTCTCAGAGCGTGACATGGGTTACGTCTCGGAAGCTTTCAATCAAACACGCCTGGACCGGATGCCGGGGACCAGCGCGATCGGCCATGTTCGCTATTCCACCGCGGGTGAAGTCTCGCTGCGCGAATGCCAACCCTTTCTGGTTACCTGCCAGCACGGCCAGATCGCGGTTTGCCACAACGGTAATCTGCCGTTTGCGCGCGAAGAACGAAAGAAACTCGAGCGCGAAGGCGCGATCTTTTCCTCAACCTCCGATACCGAAGTTGTGCTGCATGGTGTCGCGCGTTCGCACGCTGCGACGGTGGCGGAAGCCATTCCCGAAGTCCTGCGTCACACCGAAGGCGCGTTCTCTATGCTGTTTCTGACGCCGACCGAGTTGATTGCGATTCGGGATCCGCGCGGCTTTCGTCCGCTGGCCCTGGGCCGTTTGGAAGACGCCTGGGTAATCGCCTCGGAAACCTGTGCGTTCGATCTCATCGATGCCAAGTACGTGCGCGATATCGAGCCGGGCGAGATGGTCGTCATCAACGAAGACGGTTTGCGTTCGTCGCGCCCGCTGACTGCTCAGCAACATTCAATGTGCATTTTTGAGCACGTTTACTTTGCGCGTCCCGACTCGCTCATCTTTGGTAAATCAGTCAATCGTTCGCGGCACCTGATGGGTAAGCGTCTGGCGATTGAGCAGCCCGCGGACGCCGATATCGTGGTGCCGGTGCCCGATTCAGGCGTGCCCGCGGCGATTGGTTATTCGTCTGAGAGTGGCCTGCCGTTTCGCTTCGGCCTGGTGCGCAATCACTACATTGGCCGCACGTTCATCGAGCCTAAGCAATCAATTCGCAGCTTCGGAGTCCGCATCAAGCTAAATCCCGTGCGTGATCTGATCGAAGGGAAACGGATCATCCTGATCGATGATTCGATCGTGCGCGGCACGACTTCAAAGAAAATCGTGCGCATGGTGCGCGAAGCCGGCGCCAGGGAAATTCACGTGCGGATTTCCTGTCCACCGACGATCAGTCCCTGCTATTACGGCGTCGACACACCCAACAAATCAGAACTGATCGCCGCTAACCTTTCGGTCGAAGGCATTCGTGACTTTATCGAAGCCGACTCGTTAGGCTATCTCTCACTCGAAGGTATGTTGGAAGCGACGGGAATAAATCCGGATTCAGCCTGCGTCGCCTGCTGGAACGAAAAGTACCCGACCCAGATCACCCGCGAGGCTGAGACGATGCATTCGCGTGAGCAGTGGAGCGCGCCGGGGCGCGTCGCGGTGGTGATCTAAGGGCGATGAAGATGGATAAAGCAAAGATCGTATGTCGCAAAGAGAACCAAGAGGAGTAGTCATTCCCAGCAAGGAAGAATTGCTTAAGGCTGCGCAGGGGCGAGTGAGCCTTCCGCCGGGTGAACTGTGGCTGGATTATCAGGATGATGTGGATACACTCTACATCCGCCTCAAGGAGAAAACGCGACCTACTCACAGCAAGAGCGACGTCGACGATCTGGTCGTCTTCGATTATGAAGGGAAAGAACTGGTCGGAATCGAAATAATGGATATCACCGGTCAGTTGAAATACGCCAACCCATTATGAGTTGCCTACTTATTCTCGTCACCGCGGTTGAGACCTACTGAACTTAATGACGCTCGTCGGCAAACCCATCCCGCGCAAAGAAGGCCGCAAGAAAGTCACCGGCCAGGCGCTGTACGTTGACGATCTCAGTTTTCCCGGGATGCTGCATGGTGCGACCGTGCGCAGTTCAGTTCCGCGCGGGCGCATCAAGAAGATTTCTTTCGGAGGCGACATTCCCTGGGACGAGTTCACCATCGTCACCGCCAAAGACATCCGCGATTTGAAGCTTGGCGAGAACTACGTCGCGCTAATCCTCAACGACCAGCCGTATCTCGCCGACGAAGTCACCAATCATCCGGAAGAGGCAGTGGTGCTGCTGGCTCATCACGACCGGTATCTGCTGGAAGAAGCGCGCCGGCACGTTCACATCGAATACGAAGAGCTGCCGGCCATCTTCAATCTCGAGGATTCACTCGCGCAGAAGGAAGTCATCTGGGGCGAAGACAACGTCTTCAAGAAGTTTCTGGTTGATAAAGGCAACGTCGACGACGTTTGGTCACAAGCGGATTTCATCGTCGAAGGCGAGTATGAAACCGGCGCGCAGGAACAGCTCTACATTGAGAACAACGGCGCAATCGCGCTGGCGAATGCCGACGAAGGCGTGACGGTCTGGGGTTCGATGCAGTGCCCTTACTATGTGCACAAAGCCTTAATCAAGTTGTTTGGCTTGCCCGAAGAAAAGATTCGCGTGATTCAAACCGAAACCGGCGGCGGTTTTGGGGGCAAGGAAGAATACCCTTCGATGATTGCCGGACATGCGGCACTGCTCGCGTGGAAATCAGGGAAACCGGTCAAGATGATCTATGACCGCGCCGAAGACATGGTCGCCACCACCAAGCGTCATCCTTCGCGAACCAGACACAGGACCGCCGTCGGCAAAGATGGAAAGCTGCTGGCGATGGAGATCGATTTCGTCATCGATGGCGGCGCGTACTGCACCTTGTCGCCCGTTGTGCTATCACGCGGAACTATTCATGCTGCCGGTCCTTACTTCTGTCCGCACGTCCGCATTAAGAGCCAGGCAGTCGCGACGAACATGCCGCCGCACGGGGCGTTTCGAGGATTCGGCGCGCCGCAGAGCATCTTTGCGCTGGAACGACATCTGGACAAAGTTGCCGCCGCGGTGGGTCTGACTCCCGCAGAGTTTCGACGCCGCAACTTCATTCATGAAGGCGAGACCACCGCGACCAATCAAGTGATCCGCGAGAAGGTCGACATGGAGGGTTTGCTTAATCGAGCCTTCGAGTTGAGCGACTATCATGCTAAGCGCGAACGCTTCGCGAGAGAGAATGCCAATGGAGGTGAGCGGATCAAGAAAGGGATCGGCTTCGCTTCGTTCATGCACGGCGCCGGCTTCACCGGCTCGGGTGAAGTCTATCTGCAATCAATCGTCGGTGCGGAAGCGACGCCGGAGGGACTGATCAGAATTCTGGCGGCCAGCACAGAGATTGGCCAGGGCACGAATACAATCTTTGCGCAGATTGCCGCCGAAGCGCTCGGTCTTGATTACGATCTATTCGAAGTAGCGCAGCCTGACACTGCTCAGGTCCCCAACAGCGGGCCCACCGTCGCGTCGCGCACGTGCATGATCGTCGGCAAGCTGGTCGAATCCGCGGTGCTCGGTTTGAAACAGACGCTGGTTGGCAGCGCTCTCTTAACCGATCAATTTACTCAGGCGGAATTTCAAAACGCCTGCGGCGCCTACATTGAAAAGTTTGGTTCTTTGAAAAGCTTTAGCAGGTACCAACCACCGCCGAATGTTTTTTGGGACGACGAGAAGTATCAGGGTGATGCTTACGGCGCGTTCGCCTGGGCGGTTTACGTGGCGGAAGTTTCTGTCGACACCCTCACCTATGAGGCACACATCGATGATTTTGTCGCGGTGCAGGAAGTCGGGCGAGTAATCAACCCGGTGCTGGCCGCCGGGCAAATTGAAGGCGGCGTGGCGCAAGCGATCGGCATGACGCTTTATGAAAATGTAGTCTGGGAAAACGGCCGCATGAAAAACGGCCAGATGACTAATTACATCATGCCGACAGCGGCGGACATACCACCGATTCGTGTCTATTTTGAAGAGAACCCTTACGCTTATGGCCCGGCCGGAGCAAAGGGGATCGGCGAGCTGCCGATGGATGGTCCCGCGCCGGCAATCCTAAACGCGATTGAGAATGCGACGGGCGCGAGTTTCAAGCGGATTCCCTTGATGCCTGAAGATATGATGGAGCCATCGATTAGACGGCTAGAAAGCCACGCATGGAGGCAAGAACTCCGTGACCATAATTGGCGCGGCTAGAGGCCAAGTTGCGAATAGCCACCCAAGCATGGTGTGGCTGGCAACGATGCATGGTCGCACTGAGCGAGTTGGTCTAGTGCTTCAACGCAACGGGCGCAAAAGAGTCGCAGAGGACGCAGAGGAAAAGGTTCGTGTCGGACAAGGTAACAATTAATTGTACGGTGAATGAAGAACAGCGGACGCTGCATGCCTACCCGATGGAGCGTCTGCTCGACGTGCTGCGCGAGCAGTTGCGCCTCACCGGAACCAAAGAAGGTTGTGGCGAAGGCGAGTGCGGCGCGTGCTCCGTGATGATTGATGGCCAGGTCGTCAATAGTTGTCTGGTGCCGGTCTCGCAGGTTGCCGGGTCGTCGATTCAAACCATCGAAGGGATTGCTACCGACGATCAATTGCACGCCGTGCAGCAGGCCTTCATTGAATGCGGCGGGGCGCAATGCGGAATCTGCACACCGGGAATGGTTCTGGCCGCGGTCGACTTGCTAACCCGTAATCCGAATCCGAGCGAGGCCGACATTCGTACGGGCCTGGCCGGAAACCTTTGCCGCTGCACCGGCTATATGAAGATTTTCGAATCGGTGGTGCAGGCATGCCGGAAGTAATGTGGTTAAATTATGTTGGATCTCTACGAAGAGCTTCGGAGTGTAATCGCGGCACTTGATCAGAATGAGATCGATTACGCGCTTTGCGGGGGAATCGCTCTGGCAATATACGATCGTCCTCGCGCGACAGTAGATATCGACCTCTTGATTGCGGCAGATTCGTTAGATGAGGTGGTCGAAGTTGCCAAAGCGCTTGAATACAAGGTTCGTGGTCTGGACATGACCTTTGCGAATGACACGATCGAAATCCGGCGGGTTTCGAAAATCGATCAAGAGACCGGGTTTGTCCTGTCACTTGATCTGCTGCTTGTTACGCCAAAGATTCAACAGATATGGGATTCGCGCGTGCGGGCCAATTGGGAAGGCGGGAAACTATCAGTCGTGTCACGAGAGGGGTTGATTGCTTTAAAGAAGTTGAGCGGAAGGCCACAGGACCTGGCCGACATTAGCGCGTTGTTGGAGGACGCTCACGATGTCTCAAATTGATATGTCAGCCGCCGCGGTTACGGCTCGACTCAAACTTGTATCTCAACTACGACGGCTCTGTCTCTCGCTGGGAACTGCAAAGGTTGATCCGCCGCCTCTGGCCAGGCCCAAGAACGTGAAGAAGAAGGGCCAACATAAGCCTCAAAAAGAATCAAAATGAGAGCCTACGTTCCTTCTTACCAACTGGTTTCACCCGCTTCCCTTAACGAGGCTCTTGACGTTCTCGCGCTGGATAACGGCGTATGGCAGCCCTTCGCGGGCGGCACTGATTTGATGGTGCTGCTGGAAGCCGGCAAGCTGCCGCACAAGAATTACCTCAACATCTGGAATTTGCCGGAACTGCGTGGCATTGAAGTAACCGACAGTCAGGTTACGCTCGGAGCGTTGACCACTTACACAGAGGTCCAGGACCACGAAACGTTGCGTGCAGAGTTTCCGATGCTCTGTCAGGCGGCGAGCGAAACCGGCGGACTCGCAATTCAGAATCGCGGGACGCTGGGCGGCAACATCGTCAACGCTTCACCGGCCGCCGATTCACCACCGGCATTGCTGGCCTACGACGCTGAGCTTGAACTGGTCTCAGCCAAAGGGTCGCGCGCGATTCCATATCATTCCTTTCACACAGGCTATAAGCAGATGGACATTCGCCCCGAAGAGCTGCTGCGCGCGATTCGTCTGCCACGTGTGACTAAAGAGTTGACGCATTATTATCGCAAGGTCGGCACGCGCAAGGCCCAGGCCATTTCGAAAGTTTGTTTCGCCGGTGTGGCCCGGATGAATGCCGATCAGATCGCCGATGTTCGCATCGCGCTGGGCAGCGTCGCGCCCATCCCGATTCGTTGCGTCCAGACGGAAAACTCTCTCAGAGACAAGGCAATTAACCTCGAGACCCTGGCAGCCGCGAAGGCCGCCTTCACGAACGAGATTGCTCCGATAGACGATCTGCGATCGACAAGGGATTACCGGCTCCGGGTGTCGCTCAACCTGCTGGAAGATTTTGTGCTGAGGCTTTCCCAGGCTCGCTGAGCTGTCCGATCTCATTAGACTCGACGATGATGAGGTCAGTACGGCTCACGGTATGGAGCTCATAACTCAACGCCATCGACAACGGCTGGGTGTTACTCCATAGCCCCCAAGGCAAATTAATACTTCACCCGGACATCATCTTTCGTGACCTGCAACCGGGCATGCGTTAGAATCTGCCTCGAGCCCCTGCATGAAGGTAGTTTCTTACTCAGCGAAAAGTTTTCTCCTCGCCGCCCTCGCGACGGTCATCTGCATTTTCTCCCTGCCTGCTTATGGACAGAATATCCGGCCCGCTGGCGACGGGCAGTTCAACCTGCTGGTGCTCGGCGATTCCATCTCCTGGGGTCAGGGCCTGCGGGACGAGCACAAGGCTTGGTACCAGGTAAAGACGTGGGTGGAAACGACTGTCGGCCGCAAAGTGAGCGAGCGGATTGAGGCGCACTCCGGGGCCGTGATTGGCTCAGTCGGAGACTCGGGTGCGGTTCCTCTCGTCACTCTTGATGGCGAAGTTAGTCGCGGGGTGCCGAGTGTCAACGGCCAGATCGACAACGCGCTGCGAAGTTACGCGGATCCCACCAACGTTGATTTGGTGCTCGTGGACGGTTGCATAAACGACCTGGATGCGCGGCGGCTGCTGAATGCGGCCAATGCTCCGGCTGGAATAGTTGAGTTGGCGCAACAGAAATGCGGCCCGCCGGTCGAAGCCCTGCTCACCAGGATTGCCGCTTCTTTTCCGAATGCGCACATAATTATCACGGGTTACTATCCGATACTTTCAGAGCAGACCGCGAATGACTTTTTCATGAGGGCGCTGGCTAAGAGACTCTACACCGGATCCGAATCCATGAACGATAAGCAGTTGCGCGCCAGGCTAATCGAAATTTCCCGGGTGTGGTATCAGGCTTCAAATCGGATGTTGGCCGCAGCAACCGAAAAGGTCGACGCAGAGTTGGCCGCGAAGGGATCCCGACAGCGAGCTGCATTTGCTGAAATCGTTTTCCTGCCGGAGCATTCATTCGCCGCTCCCCATTCGCGCTTGTGGGGTTTCGATGCTTCGGCAATTAGAAAGCTTCTGGTTATTCTGACTCTGGGAAGAGTGACGTTGAAGACGAATGATGAACGGAGAAACCAACGGGGCACCAGTTGTAAGCAAGCCATACGACCCGCGGCCCCCGAGACCAGGGCGCAAAAGAAAGCGAGAGAAGCCCGGCTATTGCAGTGCCGGCTCGCTGCGATTGGACATCCGAACCGGGGAGGCGCGTTGTTGTACTACGAAGCGATCAGCAGGCAACTGAAATTACTGATCGATGGACCCGGATGGCTTAGAGATACAGGATTGATCGTTGCTCCGGGCAAGGTTCGATAAGTTCATGTCAGAAGCCCGACCGTCAGGGAGGGCTAGCAAAAGAATGATGCCCTCCCTGACGGTCGGGCTTCTGACACACCCAAAACTAAGAGGAGAACCGTAATGACACCAGACAACATTCAGTTTCGCACCGGCGTGATTAAGCCGGTCGAATGCATAAAAGAGGGTTGGGCGCTGATCAAAGATCAGTACTGGCTGTTTCTGGGAATTGTCTTTGTCGGCATATTCGTCGGGGGCGCGGTTCCGATCGTTCTGATCGGCCCGATGATGGTGGGTATTTACCTGTGCTTGTTTCGCCGGATGCGCGGGGAGCCGGTAGAGTTTGGCAACCTGTTCAAGGGCTTCGACTACTTCGCGCAAAGCCTGATTGCCGCGCTGATTCAGATGACTCCGATGGTAATCATAATCGTGCCGTTCTACGTAATCATGTTTGTCCTGATGATGACGTCAATGCCGCGCGGCGGCGGCCGTATGGATCCGGATGAATCGACCAGGTTCATGTTTACGTTCTTTGGCCTCGAGCTGGTGTTTGTGCTGGTCATCGTGGCTGTCGCTATTGTAGTCAACATATTTTTCATGTTCGCCTTCCCGTTGATTGCCGATCGTGGTCTTTCCGGCCTCGACGCGGTCAAGCTCAGTATTAAGGCGGGGAAGGCAAACTTTGGCGGGATCCTTAGTCTGCTTCTGGTCAATGCCGGCCTGGGGTTTCTCGGCGTCCTGGCCTGTTACGTTGGGGTGTTCTTCATAATGCCAATTTCGCTGGCAGCACATGCAATAGCATATCGTCGCGTCTTTCCAGAAATCTCGCAAAACTTCGCATCGCCGCCACCGCCGCCGGCGAATTGGGCCGCTTAGAGAATGCCTCAGTCCGATCTTGTCATTCGTGGACGCCGGGTCGTGTTACCAGATGCGTTGGTCCCGGCGTCAATTCATTTAAGCGCCGGCCGCATCAGCGCCATCACTCCCTTCGCA
>DATHHW010000042.1:0-51048 GCA_035317005.1 Pyrinomonadaceae bacterium
ACGGGATCACCCTCGGCAGCCTCCTGGTCATCACCAAGGCCAACCAGCAACCCGTGGCTAAGCAGCCTGAACCGAAATTCGATTGGTGCAATCCGTGCAAGAAAGGCGACACCACCACGCACCCGCCTGACGATACGACCACAACCATCGTCTCGGCGGGCGACCTCTACGACATCCTGATCGAACGCAATCGCATCTTCAATATGGGCCTCAACGGCATCAGCGTGGTCGGCTTCTTTCCACTTGGAGAGATCGATGAGTTCATCAGCGTACACAGCCTCGTGATTGAGGGGAACCAGATTCGGCGCTGTCTGGGGCGGCAGTTGGAAGACATCGCCCAGCCGATGCGCGATGCGATGGGCTATGGTGGTATCGCGCTGGCGGATGTGGAGGACCTGATCATCCGCGACAACTTCATCACCGATAACGGCCCCGACTTCCGCGAGCCGATCTGCGGCATTTTTGTGTTGCATGGCGAGGGGATAGAGATCTCGCGCAACCACATCCTCAACAACGGCGCGAAACCCTTAAGCTCGAAGGAAACATTTGAGAGTGTGAAACGCGGCCGGCGCGGCGGCATCAACATAGTCTTCGCGCTGGCGCCCACCGTTCCTATCAATATATTTGGGCAGACGGTGCCGGTGCACGGCGGTTTTCCCGCGCTGAAAGTGCATGACAACGTCGTCAGCGTTCCGCTGGGCCAGGCGCTGGCCGTAACCGCGCTGGGGCCAGTCTCAATTTTGAGCAACCAGTTCACCAGCCGCGGCATGAGCTTAAAGAATATTCCGACTTTCCTTGCGTCAACCGTGGAAATCCTCAACCTCGGCATATCGAACGAGTTCTACCTGCAACTGTTCACGTTCGCATTGCTCAAGGATGCAAACGTGAAAGCGGTGGGAGGGGGGCGGCCGGGCCTGGACGACGAAGGACTGGGGATGTCGCTCACTAATGGCAATGTCCTCTTCAACGACAACCAGGTCTCCCTTGATCTCATGGAGACGGGGCTTAGCTTCTCGATCTCGTCTATTTTGATTCTCAGTCTCGACGACATCGGTTTCCAGAATAATCAATGCGAGTGCAATTTGCTCGATGACTTCGTGATTGCGCACGCGATTCTGGCCGGCATCTCGGTGCGCGCGAGTGACAACCGCTTCAAAGAGAGTTCGCTCTTACCCAAACAGCAGAAGACTGTGGGTCTGCCCTTCTCGGCGATCACGGTTGGCTTGTTCAATACCACTACGGACAACCAGTCTACGCATTGCCTCTGGATAATGGGCCATCCAAACTTAACGGTGGACCACTCGAACGTCAGTCTGAACATGATTACTAATCCTACGGCGTGCTGTGAATTGTTGGTCCACAAGACAGAATGCTTCGGGCGCAAAGTTCCGGGCAGGTAGCGGTTTCTCGGACCGTTGTTGGCAGATAGAATCGTGACTAAGCGTTTTGACTCAAGGAGGTATCGTTAGATGGCTACGCAGAAAGAAGTTTCGTTTGAAGAGATCTCAAGAGAACTCGATAAAGGGATGGCTGGGGCCGACACGTTTCGGGCTGACAGACTCGACGGACTGACTGCCGTGCGCACCGTAAAGGACCAGCGGCTCTGGCGCGAACAGGCGCGCCTGGCGCAAAAGCTGGGACCAACGCACCCGCACGTGACCGAGATAGTGGACCGTTTGACCGTAAACGCCGCGATGATGCGCGACCTTAAACTCGAATCGGCGCGTGCCCGCACAGAAATTCCGCAGGTGGACCAGAATACCTGGGTATTGCACGGCTACGTCCGCGACCAGGACCTCAAAGGCGTGTCGAACCTGACGGTGGCCCTTTACGATCAGAGTGGCGGTCGTCTTAACGAAGTCAACCATGGTTGCACCGACAGCAACGGTTACTTCAGGATCGCGGGCAAGAGCGCCAGCGCCGCAAGCCCGGCCTACATCCGCGTGTTGTCCAAAGACGGTGCGTTCCTCTACGCCGACAGCAATGCTTTCCGTCCCACACTCGGCGCGATCGATTATCGAGAGATCATTTTGTCGGGCGAAGAAGCAGCTTGCATTCCGCCCCCGGACCCGATCGATCCACCGACCGTGTTGCCGCCTACGATCTCGCTTCCGCCGCCTCCCACCGAAACTCGAACTGAGAATTTGCCGCCGCGCGATTATTGGGTCGTGCGCGGGCGTGTGGCCGACAAGCGGGGCAAGGGCCTCGGCGGACTCTTTGTCAGCGTCTATGACAAGGATTTATTTTTCGACGACAGGCTCGGCCAGTCAGAGACTGATGCGAATGGGAATTACACTCTTACTTATCGCACTGAGGACTTTCGCGATCTGATTGAGCGTAAACCCGATCTCTATCTCAAGGTCATCGACCGGCAAGGGAGATCTCTATACGTTTTGAAAGGACACATCTGGTATGAATCGGGCCGCGTCGAAACCATTGACATAGAAATTGACAGATAGGGCCAAATAGACGCGACGCCCTGTTAGAGACTTGCTGCAACTATGGCTTCGTCCGGCTCGACCGCCTTCTGATAGATGCAGACATTTCAATCCTATCAACCACTTTGCACTAGCGCCAAAGCTGCCGAAGCATCATTCGTAACGGTATTGCGACGGCGCTGATTTCTTCATTAGTGCCGTGTTTGGAGCGAACGACGGCTCCGCCGAAAAACCGATTGACTTCAATCGTCAGTTGGCATATTAAGGCTGTCCAAGTATTGAAGTGTATTGAAGTGGCTTGCGCCGAGCCTTTCGGCAAGCAACCGGCCAAACTAATTAGGTTGGAGCATGACAATGAAAAGAAAAGTCACCTGGTCGCTATTAACGCTTGTCGTTTTGGTCGGTGCATTTCTAACGAACACCCAAAGCGCGTCTTCGAGTTTATCGGCGTGGCGGCTGGCGCCACAACCGATCAGCGCGGCCTGTCGCGCACCGTCGACGACCCTGGCGTCGCCAATGCTCTGACCAGCGACGCTACCGACATCGGCGCCTTTGAAGCGGCACGTAGTTGCAACCTCTGCTGTTCAATCAACATTAGCGTGCCCAATGACCGCGGTAAGAGGGGCGCGGTCGTCAACTTCGAGAAACCTTCGGGAACTGACTGCGGCAGGATTACGTGTGACCACCCTTCGGGATCTTTCTTCCCGGTGGGAGAGACGATAGTCACCTGCACCAGCTCGGTTGGTCCGGCTTGCAGCTTTAAAGTAACAGTCAGAGACACGCAGGCGCCTAAGATCACGACCAATGGCAGAAGATCGGTTGTGGCCCCCTAATCACAATTACAGGACCGTCAAGGTAATCGATCTGGTTGCGAGCGCCGGCAATAATTGTCGTTCCAAGGTTGGCATCGACCGATGAGCTTGAGCTGACCACAACGCCGGCGGCCAGAGTTGCGGTGATTTAACCTGGCTTTCGGCCACGTCACCGTGGTTCTTCGGCATCAATTACCCCGAAGGTATTGAATGTCGGCTCGGCGCCGCTAACCGTTACTAACTTTGCTCATCTTTCGGGCAGCAACGCGTTCACTGCTCCCGGAGTCACGATACCGATAAACATCGCGCCGGGCGTTGAGGTGGACACAACCCTTAAGTTTCAGCCCGCGGCGACGGGCGATGCCTTTGCTGTGTTCCAACTCACCAGCAACGACCCAATCACGCCGACCGTGTCAGTGCCAATGAGCGGCACCGGATCTTAACGCGCTCGCGAGGCTCAGGATCGCCGCGAAAACCATCGGGATCGCGATGACTTTCAGAGTTCGCGTATTGTGGGTCATGGACATTCTTTGTTTTGAAGTCTTTCGTGATTTGCTGCGCGTTGTCCAAACGGGGCAGTAGCTCGACCGTGAGGGAGGGCGTTTTGCTGAAGGCTCTGACGCCCTCCCTGACGGTCGGGCTACTGCCCCGTATGCTGAAATCTAATCACGTACTACCAGGATTAATCCCAAAACACAGAACACCAAACCGAGAACGTTTCGCAGGGAAAGGTGATCCTTGAAGATAACAATGCCGATCGGGACCAGCATCAGCGTTACGGCGACGTTGGTAGCAACCGCGGCCACGCTGATTCGCCAGCCCGATCTATAAGCCAAAAGAAAACCTACCTCGATGCAAGCGGCGGCAGCTCCGACGACAAAAACGGCCCAATTGGATTCCTTGAAGGCGGTGACCAGAGACTTGTTACCCGGAAGCATTAATGCGCACACGGCCAGGACAAGGATTCCCACCACGTAGGCGATAATCGTCGCGTAGAACGGATTGATTGCTTTGGGGATGGACTTCTGCCCCAGATGATAAAAGAGCATACCGCCCACGGCCAGGACCAGGGGAAAATAGAAACTTCTGATCGTTGTCATGTTTTGTCTCACCCGTGTGAGTTGGTGGATCGCAGTTACAGAACCGGAAGCGGTAGCGACCGGATGCTGAACGCAACCTACTTTTCTACCAAGTTGCTTTGTTAGAATTCCAATATAGTTGAATGTAGCATCCGGTCTTTACCGCTGTCGGTTCTGTAACAGCCATTTAGACTATCAAACCTAAGGACCAACCACGGAAACGAGCTACAACTTCTTGACCTCAACATAGTAGAGATCCGTCGCCACCTGGAAATCTTCTTTCTTTAGTCCCGACTTTAGAGACCGCCATTCGGTTGTCGGTTGAATGATTTGCCAGTGGTCCTTTGTTCCGACGCGCACCGGCATCGCAAAACCTGGTTCGTCCGTCTTCCAACGGTAATTAACCACGTCACCTGGCCCGTCGAATTTTAGTTCGAGGACCGGCAAAGCCGTGTGACGGAGGTACTGATCGAAAACCGGTGTCAGGTTCATTTTCGTCTGTTGATTGAAGTACGAGACGATGTCCTCAGTCATGATCGTTTGATACTTAAAGTGCTGATAGAAATCGTGAAGCAGCGTCCACCAACGCTTGTCGTCGTTCACAATGCTGCGCAGCGTGTTGATGAAGAGCGCGCCCTTGAAGTACTGGTCCTGCGGCGGCGTCGCATTGACGCCGCGCGGCGCGATGATTGGTTGTTGATTGCGCACCTTCGACTTGTAGGCGTTCGTGTACTTCAAACCGTCGTCTTTCCCGTACATGTATTCGACGTAGAGACACTCGAGGTACGTCGTCCATCCTTCGTGAATCCACATGTCGGATCGGTCGGCGGCGGTGACGCTGTTGCCGAACCATTCGTGCCCGCTTTCGTGAATGATGATGAAGTCGAACCGCGGGGAAATGCCGATGCCGGTCCAGTCGCGTTCGAGATAGCCGTTCTTGAAATGGTTGCCGTAAGTGACTGCAGACTGATGTTCCATGCCTGCGTATGGCGCCTGGATCAGCTTGTAACCATCCTTCTTGAAAGGGTATTCGCCGAAGTAATGCTGAAAAGCTTCGAGCATTCCCGTGGCCTGAGCAAATTGGGTTTTCGCCTTGTCCAAATCTTCCGGCAGGACGTAGAAGTCCAGCGACAGATCGCCCAACCGATCGTCGAAGTGCACATAGTTACCGATGTTCAGCGAGACGTCGTAGTTATTGATGGGATATTGGACCAGCCAATCCCAACGCGTGTACCCATCGCCGAGGTCGGTCTTGCCGATGAACCTGCCGTTCGAAACATCAGTGAGACTATTAGGTATCGCCACGCTGATCTTCATCGACTCGACTTCGTCCTTCCACTGATCCTTGTTCGGCCACCAGATGCTGGCGCCCTCTCCCTCGCAAGCGGTAAAGATCCACGGCCGCCCAGCCGGGTCCCTGCCGAAAGTGAATCCCCCGAAGCGACCCGTAGTCTGCGGCGAGCCGGAGTAGTAGAAGTCGATTGAGTAGGTGCGACCGGCTTTCAGCGTTTCAGGAAAGTCCACGAAGACTGCACCGGAGTCGCGTTCGTATTTGAGCTCCGTCGAGTTACTGTCCGACCTCTGACCCCTGACCTCTGATCTCTGGAACAGAATCTTATCAACCTTCAAATTGTCGTAAAGGTCGAGTTGAATCCGCGTGTCATCCTTGAGCATCTTGAAACGGATCGTGTTCTTGCCACTGACAAACTTCTTTTCGGGATCCACGCGAATGTTGAGGTCATAGGAAAGCAGATCGTTGTTGGCGCGGTATCGACCATACTCGCCGCGGAGAACGTTGGCGCGGGTTGGGGGTTTTGGGGCCGTCGTGGTTTGCTGCGCCGTAATCGCGGTGGAACGCCGAGGCGGCGGCGCCACGAGCGTAGCGACAACGATAATCATCAGCAGCAAAACGCGAATTATGATTTTGTCGATACGAGCTTTTCTCATGAGCATCAATGGAACGCCGCGCGGATTATACGTCGAGAAGAATTCAAGAGCTATCAGCGCCTGAAACTTGATGCTGGTGCATTTTGATGTGGCACGCGCATCTTGCGCGTGATCTCACGGGCGGGAGGCCCGTGCCACCACGCGCCAGTCATCTCTCAATCATATGCTCGACCAGATCCGCCCAGCTTTGCCCAGCAGTTTCTTACGGCTGACCTGGGGCGTTGCCCCCAGGCTTCTGCATTGCGCGTCGTTGGCGCTTAACTCAACCGGCGCTGCATACGGAACCTGCCCTTCACGGTCGGAAGCAGAAACGAGGCTCACCCGATCTAAGCCGCCTGTCCCGCGGCGTAACCCGACGCCCAGGCCCACTGAAAATTGTAGCCGCCCAGTTGGCCGGTTACGTCGACGACCTCGCCGATGAAATAGAGCCCCGGAACCCGCTTTGCTTCCATCGTCTGTGAAGACAGTTCAGAGGTAGCAACGCCGCCGGCGGTCACTTCAGCTTTCTTGAAACCTTCCGTGCCCGCAGGTGTGATTTGAAACCGTTGCAGCTTTCGCGCAATGTCGGAAAGCTGAGAGACGTTGAATTGTTTCAGCGGACGTGAAGGAACATAAAGATTGCACCACGCCTGGGCAAACCGTCGCGGCAAGTGCTGCGCGAGCAAATTCGCCAACTCGATATCGGAACTCTGTTTGGCTTTCAGGAGTTCCAGAATCTCTTCGTCAGGCAGCAGGTTGATAGAGATCGGTGTGCCCATCTTCCAGTACAATGAGATTTGTAGAATCGCGGGACCGCTCAAGCCGCGATGGGTAATCAGGATGTTCTCGCGGAACTCAACGTCTGCACAATTGACTAGAGCCGGGAGCGAAATCCCGCTTAGCGAACTGAGTTGCCTTTGCACTGTCGCACTCAGCGTGAAAGGCACGAGCGCCGGTCTGGGTGGTTCGATCTTCAGACCAAATTGCCGCGCGAGACTGTAACCAAAGTCCGTCGCGCCCAATGGTGCGATGGACAAGCCGCCGGTCGCGATGACGAGTGACGACGAGACGAAACATCCCTGATTGGTTTCTATTGTGAAACCATTTTCTCTGCTTACGCTGCGCACCTGACATCCGCAACGGATCTCAACACCGGCGTCAGCGCATTCGTGCAGCAGCATGTCAATAATCTGTTGCGAGCTTTCGTCACAGAAAAGTTGCCCCAGCTTCTTCTCGTGATATTTGATGC
The DNA here is from genome assembly GCA_035317005.1 of Pyrinomonadaceae bacterium. Lineage (GTDB taxonomy): Bacteria > Acidobacteriota > Blastocatellia > Pyrinomonadales > Pyrinomonadaceae > UBA11740. The sequence goes on from DATHHW010000042.1 coordinate 7,505, forward strand.
CGTGCTTTTCGACAAGCGCAATGAAGTCAGCGGGCGTGTAGCGAGCCAACGCGGATTTGCAGAAGTGGGAATTCGCGGAAACAAAGTTATCGGGCCTGGTATAGATGTTGGTGAAGTTGCAGCGGCCGCCGCCAGAGATCGCAATCTTCTTACCCACGCGGTTCGAATGCTCTAAGACTAAAACCCTGCGTCCGCGTTTGCCCGCTTCAATCGCACAAAACAAACCGGCAGCGCCGCCGCCGATGACTACTACATCACGATCTGATCCGGTCACTTGCAAACGAGACACCGAAGTTTGGAAACAGGCGCTATCGTCTTGAACGTGCCAGCCGAGTCGAAAATCCCATGCAAGCCAAACCAAATGCAAAAAGCAGAAACGTTAACCAGGTCAGTCCGAGATTGGCCACTCGATGCAGATTGAGAACCGCAACTACTGCGGCGCCGACCATGAAAAGTAATCCAAACAGTCGCAGAATGTTAGGCGTCACGATTTACTCCTTCGAAGTGATCAAATTGTTGTGGATTCCAACTCAAGTAACAGAAAGGAGTCAGTACCACCTGCGTAAGCGGGTGGATCCATCCTCCAACTCGCGCGTTGAGTGAACCACCCACCCGCTCACGCAGGTGGTATTGACCTCGCTACTCCGGACCCGGCACGGGAATGCCGTGCACTTGTTTTCGCTTTCGCAAAGCATGTCGGAGCGTCTTAATGGTGCCACCGCCCTTGCCGGACCAGAAGCCAAATACGATTTGCGACAGATCAACCATATAACGATCTCGGAAAGCGCTGGCGTTCTTGCGTCTGGGAAGTTGCAGTTCCACGACGCGATCAATCTCCTCTAATGATGCCTGAACCCACTGCGGCTGGTCGCGCAAGGTATAGGGAATCACAGCCCAACAGATTTCATTCTGCTCACGCAACCATTCCATGGCCCACTGATCGATGCCGCGCGCGCTTCCAACCAGCCAGGTCCGGCCTTGATGCAAAAGTGACGAGAGATACTGCTCAAACAGATGACGGGCCGTTTCGCGATCGACGTCTCGGGAGCCGGTGAGCGTGACGAATCCAGTGCGGACCACTGGATCTGAGTCAGAGTGAATAACCGGGCCGCGGTGCAACGACGCTGCTTCCCATGACTTCATTACGGATGGTCGCTCACCGGTTATTGTTTCTCTTATGGACGCGGACAGAACGTGGCGGGGCTTTGGCTGCCGGCTCGCGATTGCCTCGGGCTTCGTGGTTGGCGTTCGGCTTTGGAATCTCAGCAATCGGGACCACTGCGGCGCCACGGCCTTCGTCTCCCCATTTCCGGCAAACCGCCAACCCGTCGTTTATTACTTTCAGTTTGTTCATCGCCGAAAGATGTATATCGTCAGCGCGTTGACGCACGTTGGGCTGAGTGATGAGTTTTGCATACTCGTCTAAGATCCCGGCAAATTCTCGCGCGGCCCGGGCCGCTTTTCGTGCTTCATCAGCCGCGCTTTGCAAAGCTTCTTTTTGGCTCACTAGTTCTCCTTCGGTTAATTCGTAATTGTTAGCACTACTCGGACGGAGACCCATCTGCTTCTTATTAGCTTTCAAACGCGGAACGTATCGGCGCGCCAATGTTTGATCGCCCGTTTGATTTCACTGTTCTTCGCAAATCTACCCGCCAGCACCGCGCTCACGAGCTCTTCCAATTCGTCGTCGCCGGCAAAGCGAAGGGCGATTATCTGTCCCGGCTTGAGCGCGCTCGTCTGTTGGAGCAGGGACGGGGAAAGCAATTGCTGGTAACGAAGTCTTTCTTCGAGCCGGATAATTCGATCCTGCGCCTTGAGTGGATTCAGCCGCACAAAGAACACCAGCACCAGCAGGGCCAGCGAAACAATGATCCACCAACCCGAATTCCAATTAGGATCTTTGACGAAAACGACTACGGCCCAGAAGACATTAATCAGCATTACCGGCAAGACAAAAAAATGAAGCGGCGGCTGCCAGCGCGTGTGATTTGAAAAGGTCTGCGGTGTGGTTGCCATGTTTATCTCCTCTTTGTTTTCTCAAGGGAGGACCCTGGTGCGCGGCTTTGCCGCCTGATGTGCGGAAGGTCTTTGACCTTCCGGGATCGACGAACGTTTTCTGGGGCTACGCCCAGATTTTGGTATCACCCTCGCGAGTCGAGCGGCGCGGGCGTAGCCCGAAACAGGAGCATCCCTCTCGGAAAGGCATAGCCTTTCGGCATATCAAGCGGCAAAGCCGACTCTTCTCAGTCGAGTCAAGGCTCAACGTTCAGACGCTCCACGATTGATCGTCACGGACCTTCTCAAAGGCTCTTCACGGCTTCACAAGTTCGTGGGCAGCAGTGAACCCGAGACGCCCCTACCAACCGCCAAGGGCTTCTCAGGTTCAGGCGTGAAGTCCTCACCGGGATTGATGAATTGGTTTCGTTCAAACCGATACTGCTTGTCGTACAACTGCTTATAGCGACCGCCGGCCGCGAGCAGTTCTTCATGCGTTCCGCGCTCGACAATCTCGCCGCCTTCCAACACCAGAATCTGGTCGGCGCTGCGAATCGTCGACAGGCGGTGAGCGATGACGAAGGTAGTGCGGCCGCGACGCAGGGATTGCAGCCCATCCTGGATCAGCGCTTCACTTTCGCTGTCCAGGCTTGACGTGGCTTCATCCAGAATCAGGATCTTCGGCTCGGCGAGAATCGCGCGGGCGATGGCCACGCGTTGCCGCTGGCCGCCGGACAACTTCACGCCGCGTTCACCCACGATAGTGTCATAGCCATCCTCAAACCCGTTGACAAATTCTTCGCAGTGCGCGACAGCGCTGGCTTCGACGATCTGCTCGCGCGTGGCGTGCGGATGAGCAAAGCTGATGTTCTCTGCGATCGTGCCGTCGAAAAGAAAGTTGTCCTGCAGCACTACGCCGAGTTGATTGCGATAATCCTTCAAGCGAATCGAGGCCAGATCACGGTCGTCCACAATCACCGTACCTTCAAGCGGGCGATTAAAGGCCATCACTAAACTAATCAGGGTGCTCTTGCCCGATCCGCTCGAACCGACCAGCGCCGTGGTAGACCCTGCCGGCGATTTGAATGAAACGTGCTTTAGAACCGGTACACCTTCGTTGTATTCAAAGCTGACATCGTCGAAAGCAATCTCACCAATAATCTCGGGACACCGTTCGCGATCGCTCTCGTCCTGGTCTTCAGTCGTCATTCGTTTGATTTCGCGTATGCGATCGAGACCGGCGAAAGCTTCGGTAATCTGCGTTCCGATGGAAGCGATCTCAATCAGCGGCACCGTGACCATCGCCGTAAGGGCAGCGTAAAAGAAGAAATCACCAAGAGTCATTTGACCGGAGACGACAGCGCGTCCGCCCACCAGCATAAGAATCAAACCGATCACACCGACAATGGTCGTGGCAAAAGCCATTACGGCAGAGGTTCCCGTCATTGACCGGGCGACGTTGCGAAAGAGACGATGCGCGCCGCGCGCAAAGACCAGTTCCTCGCGCTTCTCTGCGGCATAGGCTTTGACGATGCGGATGCCGCCCAGCGACTCAGTCAGGCGGCCGGTCACCTCAGCATTGATCTGGCCGCGTTCACGAAAGAGTGGTCGCAGCTTCTTGAAAGCCAGCGTCATCACGCCGCCAAATGCGGCGAGAGCCAGCAGAGTGATCGAGGTTAGCCGCCAGTTCAAATAGAACAGCCATGTGAGCGCGACCAATGCCGTCACCAGACCGCCAACCAGTTGCACCAGTCCGGTGCCAACCAGATTTCGAATGCCCTCTGCGTCAGACATGATGCGCGAGATGAGTACGCCGGTCTGCGTCGAATCGAAGTATTTAATGGGCAGCCGCGCCACGTGTTCCTGCACGCTCTTGCGCATCTCGGTAATGGCCCGCTGCGCCGCAACGCCCAGCAGTTGCGACAGGGTGAAGGAACTAAGTGCCTGAATGAGTGTCGCCCCGGCAACGGCCAGGGCCAAAGGGACCAACAGTTCGCTGCGGCGCTTGAGAATGACATCATCGATTAGGTATTTAGAGCTCGCCGGCAGAACCAAACCGACCAGACGATTTACCAGCATCAAGAGCATTCCCAACGACAAGCGATAGCGATGCACCCAAATCAGATCGCGGGCGTCACGCCAGGCCTCCTTTGGATTGATCCGTTTTTTCTCTTTCTTAATGATCGTCGTGCTCATAGTTAATCGAGTAGCTTCTTACTCCACGCACAGCCCGCTTCCCTCACCTGCCGTGTCCGACAGCAAACGTGCCATATGCTGGCGCGCCTTCCAGGCCCCTGCGCGCCCGGCGACCTCGACGCCCTGGGTCCAGGCCACTCGCGCTTCTTCGCGCTGGTCCAGATTCATCAACGCGGTTCCGAGCATTTGATACGCGGAAGTGTAATCCGGGTTGAGCGCCAGGGTGCGGCGCAATGCGTCCACTGCCTCCTGCCAACGTTCGAGCTTGGCATATTCGTTCGCCAACCCGTAACAGATCATCACCTCTTCGGGCTGCGCTTCGGCTATTGCGAGCAACGCTTTGAGTCTGTCCTCGGCCATAGTCGTTCATCTCCTGCACGTATCACCTATTACCGCGCGGGGTCTGGTCTCCAATGTTTATTGAGCGCCGGCTCAAATTTGACTCACGAAGTGATATCGGTAAATCAGGCTCGAATTCCCTCAGCAGCCACGCAACCGGACGCGAAAACCTTTGCCAGGTCAATCAAGGAGATCATCCTCGGCGATCACCTCTTTAGAGCGCGGCGCTAATGAGAATGAACCAATCGTCTCAACAGAACACCCAAAGAGCAAGCCAGCAGTGCGCGATTAATGAAATAGGTGGTACGATGAAGCACGATTTTCAGGAGGTGGACTGATGGCATGGGATGGCGATGACTTGGCCGGACAGGCAGAAGAAGTCTTTGAACGGCAACAGGCGGCGGCCGACGCCCGGGCACACCGGGGCACTTCAACCGTCGAGGAACGGGCGCGCAGCGCAAGATTCGAAACACTACGACTCTCTCGCTCAAAGATCATGGGCCAACTGAGCCGGGCCACTAATCCTGCCCATCGGACTATGCTCGAGAGCGCCTTGAAGTCCATTAATGACGAGATGGGCGAAGGATAAGCGGCGCTATCTTCGTCCCCTAGCCTCGCAATGCGACTTCCTCGCCAGTACATTCGCGCGTAGAAACCCTTTCAACTAGTCTAGGAAAATCGATCTGTAGGATTGAACGATCCGACAAGGCAAACTATCAGCTACCGGGCCGGCCGGTTTCCATGGCCTTCAAAAGTTGATCGACCAGCTCAATCTCTTCATCGCTGGGCTCCAGCTCCTTGTAACGATTCAGGGACTGCGTGGCCGCCTGGACGTTGTTCAACCGGTGATACACCAGGGCGAGGTTGTAATAGACGAGTGAAAAGTTCGGCTCGATCTGGGTAGCTGCTTCGTAATGCAGGCGCGCCAGCGGAAAGTCGCCGGCGTCGTAATAGAGATTGGCCAGATTGTAATGCGCCTCGACGTGGCGCGGATCGTTTTTCAAGGACTGGGTGAAATTCTCGAGCGCGCCAATCATGTTACCTCGGTCGAGTTCGATGATTCCCAGGTTGCAATAGGCTTCCGCTACGTTGTCGCCTGAGCTGATCGCCTCGACGTAAAACTCACTTGCTTTCTCATCGCCTTGCTCGTGCAGCAGGAGGGCCTCCTCAAACGGCGTCAGCAAACGGGCGACCTGAACCTGCCTCACCTCGGCGCGGAACAAACTCAACTGGCCCTGCAACTCAGCTTCGATCTGTTTGATCGTCAGACCTTGCGTGCGCATTTCACGCACGCGCCGGAACAGAGTGAGCGCCTGAAAATCGTAGGTAAAGTCGCCGCTGTCGCCGGCCGGTGTGCCGTGAATAATTCCGGCTTCGGTCCAGCGCCGCACCGTGCGGTCGCTTAGCCCAAAGAGTTGTTTGATTTCGCGACCCGAGTAACTGGATTTGACGCGTTGATAATCCGCCTTGGCGGGAACCGGGGACGGAAACGAGAGGACCTTTCTAATCTTTTCGGTCATGCGCGGGTTATTAGCCTACACGAAAACCGGTCGATTTGGGAATCAGAATTTTAATAAAACATCCGATGGATTATCAGTCTGAAGCTTGCTTCAACACTTCACATGACCCAGGAGCAAGTAGACGATGATGAAAATGACAATCGTCGAGAGACAACCGCCGCCCCACTTCCACGCCGCCACGCCGGCCAGACATCCGCGTAAAGGACCTTCCATAATATTCCCTCCAAGTGATCTCTTAGTTTGGAAACAGGCGTTCAGAGTACCGACTTTAGTCGGGCTCTACGACTGTGAAAAGACCCGACTAAAGTCGGTACTCTAAACACCTGACGATTGAGACCCACTTTCCTCCCTGGCAATTTCGCCGTGATGAAAGCTGTACCTGTCCGATACATCTCGCACCCGGCTCTGTCCAATTTCAAACCGCCGAAAAGCAATTTGATTCTGTTTGCCGGATATGGCAACAGCGATGCCACGGTCTCTCACTGTCAGAATTTATTCTTAATTCAGAGATTGAACGTTGATTGATTTCGCTCGCCCTGCTCATTTCGCGAAGGGCACTGTTCGTGCATGTACTTCGCGTGCAGAAGAACTCACACAATCGAGGAGGGGCTATGAAAAAGGACCAATTGAACGAACTTTTGTATCAGGCGCTGGAAACGGAGTTAGGCGGCGTGCAGATATACACCACCGCGCTGCGTTGCGTGGTTAACGAGGATCTGAAAGAAGAGTGGGAAAAATATCTCGAGCAGACAAAGAACCACGTGCAAATTGTTCAGGACACAATGGAGCAGATAGGTTTGGACCCAGAGGTCGAAACTCCCGGACGTTTGGTAGTGCGGCACATCGGCGAGTCTTTGGTAAAGGCGATGGAGATGGCGCTGGAATCAGGCGAAAAGGCCGCCGCGCAACTGGTCGCTTCAGAGTCGGTAACGTTGGCTGAGACCAAAGACCATTTGAACTGGCATCTGATCGGTGAAGCAGCCAAAAAAGCTTCCGGCGATGTTGCCAAAGCGTTGAAGGCGGCTCATGACGAAGTGGAAGATGAAGAGGACGAACACGTCTATCACACGACGGGCTGGACTCGCGAACTATGGATCGAATCGCTGGGAATGCCCGCGGTGCTGCCTCCGCCAGAAGAAGTAAAGGAAGTGAAAACCGCTATTGGCGCGGCGCGTGCAGAACAAGCTCGGGCCCAGATGCTTTAATTGAACCGGTACATCGCAAAAGGGGATAGACAAATGCCAAGAGGAGACAAAGGCGCATACACCGACAAGCAGAAGCGCAAGGCTGAACATATTGAGGAAGGCTACGAGGACCGCGGCGTCTCGAAAAAAGAAGCCGAAGCTCGCGCTTGGGCCACGGTCAATAAGGAATCAGGCGGTGGCAAGAAAAGCGGATCCGGCCGCGGCAAGAAAGAGAGTCACGCCTCGTCACGCAAGGGCGGAAAGAAGGGTGGCAAGAAAGGCGCGAAGAAGAGCAGTAAGAAAGGCGGCAAGAAAAGCAGAAAGTAACAAACCGCTATTTCATCTGCTTGGCTTGAACCGAGGTGAGTATGGCTAAACAAAGTAAGCGGGCCGGGGCGAGGGAAACTACTCGCGCCTCGGCCCCGCGCCGTACCAAACGCACGCGGGTTCGATCCAGTGACACCAGGCGTGCGCGGAAAACTAAAGAAGAAGTAACTAAACTGCGCGAGCCAAAGTCACCAATGCCGGCGCAACATCAGCAGAAGCCCGGCCTCGAATCAAAGATGACTCCACGCCCGCGTTACCAGGCGCGGCATTACAAAGGCGCGGACAAACTCGCAAACAAGGTCGCTCTGATTACTGGAGGTGATTCCGGTATCGGCCGGGCCGTCGCCGTGCTCTTCGCTCGCGAGGGCGCCGACGTGGCGATCGTTTACTTGCCTGAAGAGCAAAGCGACGCTGAAGAGACTCAACGTGCAATCGAGAAGGAAGGACGCCGGGCTTTGTTAATCCCTGGCGACGTGCGCGAATCCGAGTTTTGCCGTCACGCCGTCGCAGCCACCCTGGCCGAATTCGATAAGCTTGATTTGCTGGTCAACAATGCTGCGTTCCAACAACATCAGGAAGATTTGGAAGATATTTCTGACGAGCAGTGGGACCGCACCTTCAGGACCAACATCTATGGCTACTTCTACATGACGCGCGCGGCTCTGCCCCACCTGAGTAAAGGTTGCGCAATCGTGAACACCGGATCCATCACGGGCCTGGAAGGCAGCAAAGAGTTGCTGGATTATTCGGCGACCAAGGGCGCCATTCACGCCTTCACCAAATCGCTGGCGCAGAACCTGGTCGAACGCGGAATCAGGGTTAACTGTGTTAGCCCGGGACCGGTCTGGACGCCGCTGAATCCTTCAGACAAACCCGCGAAGGACGTAGCCAAGTTCGGCGCCGACACTCCAATGAAGCGCCCGGCCCAACCGGAAGAAATCGCACCGGCGTTTGTCTATTTTGCTTCGGAGATTGATTCCAGCTACGTCACCGGCGAAGTGCTGACTTTGCTTGGTGGTGAAACTACGGCAGGGTGATGGAGCGCGGACATCCCGTCCGCCTGAGCGCGAAGCGCGAACATATTCCAGGGCGATTCTATTTCGAGATATAAGCGGGCGTTGCCCGCTGGCCGACAGGATGTCCGCGGTCCGCCAGCAAGACCAACTCACTCAGTACCCGCGAGATTCTCTAGATCCAGATCGGGCGAGGGTGAGATATTGGCTTCCTGCACTCTTTGCATCAGCTCGAGCACGTGTTCGTTCTCTTCAGGGTCTTCTGACGCCACACAGTCGCCGGGTATCACCAGATCATACTCACGCACGTGTGCATCGCTGGCGGTAAAGAGGATGCAGATGTCGCTCGCCCAACCCACGAGGATCAAGGTTTCGGCGCCCAGGTGTTTCAAGAGCAGGTCGAGACTGGTTGAAAAGAAGCCCGAGTGTTTCGGCTTCAAAACAAAATAATCCTCAGCCTGAGGACGTAGCAATTCGGCGATCGGTCTACCACGCGTTTGGTCGTCAATGACGTGGGCCACAAGCTTCTTGAAATCCGATCGCCATTTACCAAAATTATCGTTGACATAGATGGAAGGAATGCCGACGAGCTTGGCTCGTTCTTTCAATCGGGCGATCTTTTTCGCGGCCGGCAAAGCGTACTGCGCCAACACTTCACCGCCCTCGAACTCCAGATCGTTGATCACATCTATCAGCAGCAACGCCACCGTCGAGTTATCGGGCGCGTTCCCGTGCAGGTCATGACTCTTCTTACTCATGGTCGCTCAACTCAGTAAACTCCGCTTGCGGCAGAATGCGGGTCGGCTTCAATGAGAAAGAGCGGCCACTCGCGGGCCGCTCTCGCCTTCGGTCAAATCAAAGGACGCATCAATTCGTCTTGGCCTTATTCGTGTTGGCCGCCTTGTTTGTGTTGGCCGGTTTCGCCGGGCTGACTTTCAGTTGGTTAACGACCTTCTTCACGCCATCTGTTTCTTTAGCGACGCGTTCAGCCTCGGTTTTCGCCTGGGCCGTATCGACGGCGCCGCGAAGGGTGACCTCGCCATTAACCACATCGACGTTGATCTTTCTCTCGGGTGTTTGAGTGTCTCCGATCAGCTTGGCCACGATCTTGGTATGAATCCACGCGTCATCCAGCGACTGGCCAATCGTCTCCTTGTTTTCTTTAGCGCGGGCCCGCTCTTCTCGGGCCTGTTCTTCCGTGTACTTGGGCGTGGCAGTTGGTGCGGGTGGTGCGGGAGTCACCGCGGTCCGGGTCCCGGCGATATTACTATTAGTGTTCGCGTTTGAGTTTGTCGCTGTGTCGTTACAAGCGACGAAACTCAACGTCAAAACCGCGATCGCCGTTAACAGTAACAGTCTCGTTCCCATCGCTCCACCTTCTTTCCGCGCCCGGCAACAACCGAAAAGTGAATCGCCAGCCTCACCGTTAGCCGGCGATTCTTTCTAGCTTGCGATTCTGTCGCCGAGATCCTCAACAGCCTCGCCGACTTTTCTCCGGACCTTGCCGACTTTCTCTTGCACTTTTCCTTCGAACCGCTCCTGCTTGCCACGGTCTTCCAACTCGGGATCGCCGGCTAACTTACCAAGATGTTCTTTTGTCGTGCCGACGACCTGTTTGCCTTTACCTTTGACTTCATCTTCGTACCGCATTACAACCCCCTCTTGTTCGCCCTCTTGAATGTCACGCGCGCTCCATCGCGAAACAACAAGTCTTGTAAAACTAAACAGCGGCGCGCCGGCCCGTGACCAGTTGAAGGATTAGCACCACCAAAGCCACCAGTAATAACAAGTGGATTAAGCTGCCGCCAATTCCACCGATCAAACCCAGCAGCCACAAAATCAGCAATACCATCAGAATTGTCCAAAGCATGTATTTCAACCGTCCTTTCTTAGAACACTAGTGCGTTTCATGACGGTAAGGAGCAAGGCTCGTGCCAGCGAGGCGCTCTGGGTTTTCATAAGCAGACGAGTTTCGGTTTGAATCAAAAGAGAACGAAATGAATGCATCGATCTTGAACCGGGAGGCCAACTAAGAGAGGAACAGCAGCAGCGCAAAGAGCGCGAGGAGGAAGTAGCAAGACATCTGCGGGGCGCGGCCGAAGATTTCATCTTTCTAGCTCGTGCCCACACACTCGCCAGAGAAAGTCTTTTGCGAAGAATCATCTGGACACGCGGGTGTTCCGCGCCAGGCTACTTCACCATCGTGCCCGTGCGGCGCCAGCGCGTGTTGGTGAAGAAATCGAGGGGACCGTTGAATTGTTTGGTTTCATCGTAAGACCAGTAAACAAACATAGCGCGGCCGATGACCAGTTCGCGCGGCACAAAACCCCACGCCCGGCTATCCAGACTGTTGTCGCGATCATCCCCCATGACAAAGTAAGAGTTAGCGGGGACCTTCGCGGGCTTGCCGTTGACCGCATAGTGGAAATCGGAACTGGGGTTGCCCTCATGGCCCTGACGCGCAGCCGCAACTGTTTCCGTGAAGTAATAGACATCGTACAATTCGTTTCCCTGCCGCGGAGTGTTCTCCACGATTTCCAGCGGCGCCTTGTCGTTGAGGCTGCGCGGGACAACTATTATGTGTTCCGGCAACGGCTGGCCATTGACGAGCACGCGCAGTCCTTTCACTTCCACCAGGTCACCAGGCAAGCCAATCACTCGCTTTACGTAATTCACTTTGTAAGGAATGTTATCTTCGTCCCGGTCGCGATCCGGATTGAAAGGATTGCCGGGGTATTTGAAAACAATAATGTCGCCGCGGTTGATTTCGCGCTGGGGCAGCACCGGCAGCCGCGGGCCTGGCGCAAAAATGAACTTGTTCACCAGGAGATGATCGCCGACCGTGATCGTGTTCTCCATTGAAGCCGTGGGAACTTTGACGGCTTGCACGATGAACGTCATCCCGAATAAAGCCATGATGACGGTGACTACCGCGGACTCGAAGTATTCGCGGATCACACTTCGGGGTGGTCCGGCTGGTTCGGCCTCGACCGTCACGTCACGCTCACGGCCATTGGATCGAACCGCCCGAGAAGTAAACGCACTCGGCTTCTCAGTTGGTTTTTCTTCAGTCGCGATGGCTGGTTCGTTCATTGCGGACATCGTAGAGGTTGGCAAGCTTTGTGGTCAAGCCAACTTTGGATCGGTTAGTCGCTCTGTTTAGAGTTCAAGCTTTAGCTTGCCCGCGATCAGCAACCTAAAGGTTGAACTCTGAACTGAGCTGCTTACGCCGGAATCCTGTTCACTCGCTCTCCATTTGTTTCAATGCCGCTTGCGCGGCAGCCGCTTCGGCGGCTTTGATCGTTGGGCCCTCACCACGCGAAGCGCCGCCGTTCCACTTTAGCTCGACATGGAACATGCGCCGGTGCGGTGGACCCAGCGTTTCGATGACGGTGTACTGCGGTCCCGGCTGACGCGTCGCTTGTAACTTTTCCTGCAAAGTAGTTTTGGGATCGGCCGCGGCCGCGGCGATCGGATCAGCCGCGCGCAATTCGGGGCCGAGCGCCAGTTCGACAAAGTTTTTCGCCGCCTCCAGCCCCCCATCCAAAAAAATCGCCCCGGTTACAGCCTCGAAGACATCAGCCAGCAAAGCGTGCTTACGCCGCCCTCCGCTCTTCTCTTCCCCGCGCCCAAACCGCACGAATTCGCCCAGCCGCAAATCAGTCGACGCCTGTGCCAGCGTGGGCTCGCTGACCAGCCGGTGCTTCATGCGCGACAACTCCCCTTCGCTGGCGCCGGGATAAGCCTTGAAAAGATAGTCGGCGACGATCAGGCCGAGGATGGAGTCGCCGAGGAATTCCAGCGCCTCGTTGTGCAGATTGCGCGCGTCGTGTTGGGCACGGGGCGCGACTTGTTCGTGCGCCCACGAGCGATGGGTCATCGCCTGTGCCAGCAAACCACTATTGTGGAATTGATAGCCAAGGATTGCCTCGAGTTCGTCCGGCGGTTGCAGTTCGGAATCTTTCACGAAAGATGATTTTAGCAAAACGCCGAACGCAGCGTCGAAGCGACGATGCATTCGGCATTAAAGATCACGACCATTCAGTTCGAATTATCCGCGGCGATGATTCGAACGCGGCTTCTTGATCGGCGTCGGAGTAGCGGCGGGCTTGGCGCTTCCCGTTGGATTGCCTGTCGTCGATGTAGTCGTTGTTTTGTTCTGAACACCGGTCGAGGTGGCGCCGTTTCCAGCGGCCTTTGTTCCTCCGGTCGTGCCAGGCTGTGCGCTCCCCGTTGCTCCAGTTGAGTCAGCAGCCGGAGTCGACGATGACGTACTCGGCAGTGAAGTCAGCGGGGTCGGCATATCCGGCAATGGCTTCGAGAGCACGCTGGCCACCAACTCGTTCAGGCCGGTTTCTGACTTGTTGCGATATTTGTAGAGATCCGTCAACTCATCCATGATCCCTTTTTTGTTCGTCGCGTCCGCCAGGGCCGCGGCGCGCGCCAGCGCATCAATCTGCCGATCGATGATCTGATTTAGATTTGCCAGTATGAGTTTGCTTTCCGGCGTCTCGGTTTGGCCGACAAATGGTTTGTAATCGTTGGTTAGCTTCGCGCGCGGACCTTCACCGTATGCATCAGCGAGGTCGTAATAGAGTCGCCAATCCTTCTTCAGGTCGCTGTCAAAGTGGGCAGCCTTCAAAAAGGAACGAATCGCCTCATCCGGCGCGCTCTTGAGGTTGGCTTTGCCAATGACATAATTCAGGTACGCCAGGGGTTGATCCTTAGTGGCATAAGGCGCGAATGGCTTTCCCGCTTCGATCATCTCGATTGCCTTCTTCGCGTATTGGGCAGATTCGTTCAACAAGGATGGTTCACCCAAGCCCGCCAGACCCATTACGATGTACACAGCCGGACTGTCCGGTTCCGCCGCCACTATCTGCTTGCCCAGTGTAACCTGGTCCGCATACTTCTTTTGCTTGACGGCCTCTTCGAACTGCTTCTTCGTGTCCGATCCCTTCATCATCGCTTCATACGGGCCAACAAATTTTACCTTCATGAACTCGGCAATCTTGTCAGCCGGATCTTCTGGACAGGAAGACAAATAAAGTTTGGCTGCATCGTACGCAATCTTTTGTTGCGGGGGCTCACCCTTATAGTTCTTCAGAAAGGTGTCGTACCAAGCGGCTTTGTTCTCGTCATTACATTCTTTTGTTTGCGCCCCGGCCGGCGCCGCGAACGCTGCCATCATGACGGCAGCCACGAGTAATATGATTGTTCGTTTCATTGTTTAGCTACAAGCCTCCGATCGGTTCCTTCTGCTAACGCTTTGACGCCACTTGTCGGGAGTTGTTCCAAACGCCGCCAGCTTAAGATGCAATTGGCGCGCCGCTCGTTGTAGCATCGAGACCGCGCCGCCGTCTTCCACGCGCGCTACGAGTTCATTGCCACAAACGAAACGGCAATAATCGGGCAACAGCCGTCATGTGTCAAGCATTAATGCACTCGGACGACGGTTGCCGCAACATCGCATCAAAAAAGCCGAACTCTCGCAAGAAACCACGAGAGTTCGGCATTGCTTAAATTGTCGCGAAACCGGCCGTTAAACCGTTACTGCAGGTCACTGCTGGTTTGGTTGAATACGCCGCGGACGGCCGTCGTTAGCGTCCTTCGCATCGCTCTTGGCCGGAGCTTTGGCCGGAGCCTTGGGCTTGTTTTCGATCGGCATCGAAGTAGCCTTCACCTTACTCTTCTCAGTCGCCGGCGCACCATTGACGTTAGAATTGGCGTTTTCTGTGTTGGCTGTCGTCGCAGCGTCGTCGCTCTTTTCCTCGGCTTCGGCGGCGGCCTTCGTTTCCTTTGCCTCTTCATTCAGCGCCGCAGCCTTCTTGTCGCGCGCGCCGTTAGGCGTCGTTTCATCATCCGGTCCTTCGGCGATTTGGAAATTGATCTGCGTGCCGAAGCGTGGACTCAGGGCGCGATAGATGTTACCGGCCACGGCGGCGGGCAGGTGTCCGTGGGCATCCGCACCACGCGTGATAACCACCACCGCCAGACGCGGATTGACGACCGGGGCGTAGGAAGTAAACAGACCCAACCAGGATCCCTGGCCAATGCAAGTGCCGGTCTTTCCGGCAACCGTTTGTTCGGGCCGGTAGGCTTTCTTTCCAGAGCCGTAATTCACTGCGCCGATCATTCCGGGAACCATTCGTTTCCACGCTTCATTTTCGATGTTGATCTTGCGGCGCACCTCGGTCTTGAACTGCGTGTTCTCCTCGACCGTTCGTGGTACGTGCGGCATGAGCAACTTGCCGCCATTCGACATAGCTGAGACGAGGGCCGCCAATTGAATAGCGGTTACTTCGAAATCGTCTCCATGGGAACTCATATGGTTTACCGCGTATCCCGATTTGAACAGCGGCACTCTCCCCGGAGACTCGTTCACATAATTAATTCCGGTTTTTTCACCCAGGCCCAACTCGCGCGCGTAAGTGACCATCTTGTCGAAACCGACCTGGCCGCCTACGTGTTGGAAATAAGAGTTGTTTGAATAAGCCAGTGCATCCGTCAGATCGATACGATAATTACCGCCGTCGCTGACAGTTTCGATGGGCTGAATCACCTTCTCGCACAGCCCGGCAACACCTGTCACCAGCTTGATGGTAGAGCAGGGCTTGAATCCGCGTCGAAGTCCCCATTCCTGATTCACCACCGTGTAAACGCGTCCCGTCTTGGGATCCATCACGACGACTGTGCCGGCATGATGACCCAGGGCCGCGATCGCAGCCTGGCGCACTTCCAGATCCTCACCCACGGTATTGTCCTTGGCGATGTTCGCCTCGACTTCGTTGCGCAATGCTTCTTCGATGGCGCGTTGTCTGGCAATCGCGGCCTGTCGCGCGGCTTCCGCGCGTCGCCGTGCTTCTTCCATTTCGCGCCGGTGCTTGGATCCAAACCGGCGCATCTCGGCAGCGCGCTCGCGCTTGCTGAGCTTGTGGCCGGCCCGTTTTTCAAGTTTGGCGAGATACGCAACCTGTTCGCGCGCGTCTCGCTGACGTTCGGCGCGTATTTCTCGTTTCGATAAATGCACTCGCCCGCCGCGGCGGCTGGTGCGCGCCAGTTGACGCCGCTCCCGCCTGGATAATTTGCCGCCACGCGCTACCGATTTGCGTGCAGCGCGGCCTCGCGGATGCTTTCCGCGTGCAGCTGTTTCGACTGTAACCGAACCAATTAGTGTGAAGAGGATAAAGAGGCTAAATACGACACGTGCGACCCTGGGGGAACTTTTAAATTTCATCGGCATCTCCCTCGTTAAGAAAATACTATCGCAAGTACAGTGAAGCGGAACTAAATGAAACTCTCGCTGCTTTGATTTTGCGCGTCGAGGGGCGACGTGCGTGTTCGTCCTAGTAAGCTTTAGAAACCGTCAAGGGCGCTCAAATTCCTGCAACCAAACTCCCAAGTTCTATTTCCGCCGTCAGCCGTCAAAGTGAGGCGGGATCTGCTCCCGCGGGCAGCCTCTGGGGAGGGTTGCTTTGAGGCCGGGCCAACTATAACATCAGCGTAAGGAAACGGCAACCCGAATTTGAGGCTCGTGTGCAACTCGGTTTTGCAGGGTTGGCGCGCATTTTGCTTGCAGCACAAGGACTTGTCGAGATTTCTAAACAGCTTCCGCGTTCGTTTGTTGCTTCTGCTGGCGGCGCTCTTGATGCTTACTCTGAGCGTTCAGTATTACGTCAATCTGCGTTCAGTACGAAGCAATACCCAATTCATCATCGAGCAACAACGAGCAATCATGGCTGGGGTCGCTCTGGGAGTGAACAGTCTTTCCAGCGGCTTGTATCTGGACCAGATGCGCGACCAGGCACAGCAGCCACTACTTGGCGAACAGGCTGACCGTGTTAAGAACGTCCTGATAGTCGACGACCAGGGCGATATCAAGGACAGCCTGGATAAGAATCAGATCCCACAGCAGAGCCCCGACAAATCCATTCATTTTCTAAAGGTTAAGGACATTTTCCTGCCACCATTGAAGAGCGCGATTGAACTCCCCTCGGAAAATACGCCGCTGCCGGAAGGCATGACGATCGGACGTCAGTCAACGGCCCTGGCATTCTATATTCCCGTGGAGACCGACAAAGGCCGTCGCTATGTAATCGTCGTGCTCGGCTCTGAAAATAGTCTTATGACTATTCTGAGACGCCAGGCGCGGCAATCACTTCTGTATACGCTGGCGGTTT
Source organism: Pyrinomonadaceae bacterium (assembly GCA_035317005.1). GTDB lineage: Bacteria > Acidobacteriota > Blastocatellia > Pyrinomonadales > Pyrinomonadaceae > UBA11740. The sequence goes on from DATHHW010000042.1 coordinate 24,259, forward strand.
TGCTGGTGACTACTTGCTTGACGGCGATCGTCGTCTGGCGTTTTACGCGGCCTATTAGATTTTTGTCAATCGGGGCCCGTCGCGTTGCGGGCGGCGACTTTGCCTTTCGGGTCCCTACCAGCGGCCGCCACGACGAAATGGGCGAACTCACCGAGCTGTTCAATGATATGACCGTCAGGCTCGGTCGTACGCGGGAACTCGAGGCGCAACTTTATAATGCTGAGAAAGCCGTCGTGGTAGGCCGACTAGCATCGGCCATCGCGCACGAGATCAGGAATCCGCTGAACTACATCAATCTGACTCTCGATCACTTGCGCGCGACCTTCGCTCCGAGCGATCCGGAAAAGCAGGAGAAGTTCGACGGCCTGACTAAACAACTAAAGTTGGAAGTTGCGCGCATCAATAGCCGGATCACGGAATTTCTTAACTACTCTCGTCCGGCAAAACTCGACCCGCAGCCGCTCGACTTGTTCGCCGCCGCCAGTGACGCGATGCGCATCTTTGAGGTCCAGGCAGCTGAAAGCAATGTCGAGACCACCGTGGACAAACATGGCGAGGTTCCGCGGGTAATGGCTGATCCCGAATCGTTGCGGTCAGCGTTAACGAATCTTATTATCAACGGGTTTCAGGCGATGGACGGCAGCGGTGGTAAGCTGTCCGTGGTCTTGTCGAGCGAAGACGGTGGCCGCCGGGCGCGCATCGACGTTATCGACAGCGGTCGTGGGATTGCCCCCGAAGACATTTCGAAATTGTTCGAGCCTTACTATTCAACCAAAGAGACGGGAACCGGTCTCGGGTTGGCGATCGTCAAGAAAGCTGTCGACGATCATGAGGGCACGATCTCGGTAAGATCAAAAGTGGGCGAAGGTACTACGTTCACGATCACGCTCCCGGCAGAACCCCGGTCCAATGTTTAGCGGCGGGCTACTGCCCGCCGATATCGACGAAAGAACAGGCGGTGACAAGTCACCGCACTCCAAATTCAATCATGGCACGCAAAACGATACTTGTTGTAGACGACGAAAAACCGCAACGCGACATTCTCCAGGAGATCCTGACCAGCGCCGGGTACGATGTAACTTCAGCGGCCTCTGGCGAGGCGGCGCTCAAGTTCGCCAAAGAACGCAGCTTCGATCTGGCGCTGACCGATCTGAAGATGACCGGGATGGACGGTATCGAGCTCTTGCAGCAACTGCTGGCGCTCGACTCTTCCATCATCGTCATACTTCTGACCGCGCACGGCACCATTGATTCCGCGAAAGACGCGTTACGGCGCGGCGCCTTCGATTACCTGCAAAAGCCTTTCGAACGCGACGTACTGCTGGGAACAATCAAACGCGCGCTGGGAAACCTCGACAAGATCGATGTTGAGATCATTTCCGCGTCTCCAAAAATGGAAGCGGTCAAGAAGATGATCCTGAAGGTCGCGCGATCGAACTCAACGGTGTTGGTGCGCGGTGAATCCGGCACGGGCAAGGAGTTGATCGCGCGCGCGATTCACAACCAATCTCCGCGCTCTTCGGAAATGTTCCAGGCCGTTAACTGCGCTGCGATCAACGAGAATCTGCTCGAGTCGGAACTGTTCGGCCATGAGAAGGGCTCGTTCACGGGAGCGCACGTGGACAAGAAAGGGCTGTTCGAAGTTGCCGATCGCGGCACGCTCTTTCTCGACGAGATTGCCGAACTTGACGTCAGCATGCAGGCAAAACTCCTGCGGGCTTTGCAGGAACGGAGGGTGCGCCGGGTGGGTGGCACCTATGAAATTCCGGTCGACGTGCGGGTCATTGCCGCCACCAATCGTGATTTGCGAGCCATGGTTGGCGACGGCCGTTTTCGCGACGACCTTTACTATCGCCTCAATGTGCTTTCGGTCGATGTACCGCCGCTGCGCGAACGACGCGAAGACATTCCGGTACTGATCGAATACTTCCTGAAAAAGCACACGCGCAACACTTCGCGTTTGGTTAAGGGGCTGACTACCGAAACCAGACGCATCCTGATGGACTATGGTTGGCCGGGAAATGTGCGGCAGCTTGAGTCCGCCATTGAACGCGCGATCCTGCTTTGTGAAGGTGACATGATCATCCCCGACGATCTGCCCACTGAAGTTAGGCAGGAATCACAAACTGCGGCCACCGGCGGCTTCAAACTACCAGCCGAGGGAATTTCGTTTGAAGAAGTCGAAAAGAACTTGATCCTCCAGGCGATGGATCAGACTGATTACAACATCACCAAGGCGGCGAAGCTGCTCGGCCTAACTTTTCGCACGTTGCAGTATCGTTTGGAGAAGTTTGGGATCAAAAGGGGCGACTCAAAGGAGGAAAAGGAACCAACCGAAGAGTAATTGTCGTCCAGCAAGTTCGTAAGATCGACACACATGAAACGATTAATTATCCAGGTATCCGCCTTCAAGGCTGGTTCGGTGCCGTTAATGTTTCTGCTCGTCTTCGCTCTGCAGGGATGCAACCGGGGCACTGATTCGAAAACGGGCGGAGCTCCTGCAACGTCTCCCAGTCCGGTCTCGTCATCATTAGATGTTGTGAGGCTCCGCACAGAGGCCATTTCACTTCCTGGCGGAAATATTGATGCGAAAGTCCTGCTGTCCATCTCTCCAGGGTTCCACGTCAATGCGAACCCGGCCACCTTTTCGTATCTGATTGCCACGGAAGTGACCACGGGTAAAGTGGAAGGCATCACAGTCGGAGCGCCAAATTATCCGGCCGCGGTAAAAAAGAAATTTCAGTTTGCGGAACAGCCGCTCGCGGTCTACGAAGGTGAGGTGCCGATTAAGCTAAATTTGCGCGCGGAAAAGAATGCCGCCGCCGGGCCCAGATCGTTGCCGCTCACTCTGAGGGTGCAGGCTTGTGATGAAGAAAAGTGTTATCCGCCGGCGACACTGAACTCAACAATCTCGGTGACCGTGAAATGACTACCGAACGTATCTGGATCATTGTGGCGGCGGTTATGGTAACCGTAGCGGGAGCGTTCGTGTGGTGGAACAATATGTCGGCAGCTTTCGTTACCGCAACTCTGGGCGCTGTAGCATGGTTCTTGAGCTATCGCGGTCAGATAAGAGCAAGACTGGCGGCGACTGAAGCCGAAATCGAAGAGGTGGAACGCCCTGAAGACGCCAATGAAAAGTAAGCTGATTATTTTTGCCCTACTGTTCTTAAACTGCACCGCGACTGGCGCGGCAGTCAGCGCGGCTCCGTCCGATGAATCTGAAGTGCGTAGCGCCGTCCAACGAATCTTTGATCAATTGAAAGCCGGTCAATACGAAGTCCTCTACGACTCGCTGCCCTCATCAACGCGATCACGCGTGACGCGCGATCGTTTCGTTAAGGGGCTGCAGGGCTCTCGCAACGTGTACGAACTTCAGCGGATCGAAATTGGCACGCCGCGCGTGTCAGGAAACCTGGCTGTCATCGACACCACAATGTATGCGCACATCCAACAGCCGTTCAATGCCGATGGCAAGTTAGTTGTGCAACAGTATCTGGTGCGCGAGGATGGAAGCTGGCGTGTGGCCACCGGGGATCGCGCAACCATCGATCGCTTTCTAAAAAGCAATCCCGGCTTTGCGCGCAAGTTCCCGATCAAACGAACCAGAGCTTTCGTGCAACAGAATGGTAAATGGGTTGAGATTCCGCTAGGCAAGCGGCGAACAGGAAAGTCAAAGTGAGTGGTTAAAGAGATTTCAGATTTGAAATTAGAGATTTGAATCAACTCAACAGCAAATCCTCAAACGACAACTGCGCATCGTCGGTTTGCAGGTTCCGCGGACCGGAAATGCGCGGCACGTCCAACGCTTCGCGCACCGCGTCCAGATGAAATCGAATGATACGTGGCGTAAGCCGCACCGAAGGGATGCGGCGCTTGGCGGCGAGGCGGCGCACTGTGGATTCGCTCACCTGTAAAACTTCGGCGAGCTGTCGGGCGGTTAGAAACTCTTCCCTGTCAGACACAATTCTTAGCTCTCAAAAAGCAAGTCGCAAAGACTACTTTCCGCAATTGATTTGTGGCGATGCGTTATCGTAACGCAAAGATGATCTCTATCCAACTGATATTCTGTTTTTTCTGAGGCTTGTGAGCCGAGCCGGCATTGCGGTTGGGACAATTCGAGATCTGAAACCAGGATTTAGAACTTGAAATCTCAGATGTGAGATTTCAGAGCTCACACTCATTTCGGCACGGGTTTCAGCGTCAGCGCCACGCGATAGACGGCCGCGCTATCGACTTCGACATCTTTCGAAGCGGGTTGGGCGCCGTCTGCTTTCACTGTGACGCGATACCGGGCCGTCTCGGGAGACAGCCGAAATACAAACTCACCGGTTTCGCCCGTAACGCGGGCATCGATCTTCTGCACAGAGTTTTCATTAACGATTCTGGCCAGCTCTACCCGCACGCCGGGAACACTGCGTCCGGATTCGGTGAACACGCTGCCGCGAAGGAAAGCGATCGAGCCATCGTCTATCCCGAGAACCAGATCATGCAGGACACGAGTCTTGCCGGCCTTCAGGTCCAGGTCGGGAATCGAACCGACCGCCAGCCCGGCCTTGCGAAAGGTGAGTGTGTAAAGGCCGGGAGTAATACGAGCGACCGTAAAGTCGCCCTTCTTGTCGGTCGCCGCGCGCGTCACCTCCCGATCCGCCTGAAGCAGGATGACGGACACGCCGCCGGGCGATCCCTGCTCCACTCGCACCTTGCCTTTGATCGTCGCAGTGGCTTTGTCCTGTGCCAGACTTACTAACGAAAGCAGGAGCAGTAAGGCCGTCGCGCAAGTCGTCTTCATGAGTGTCATGGTAGTTCCTCTTTGATGTTTCAAGTTACCACGGACCGGCGGCCGGGAACCAGCGGCCTGGTTCAGAGTTCATACTCGAGCTTGCGCCCGTGATTAGCAATCTAAAAGAACTCTGAACAAGTACTTTCGACGCTACGCGTCGAGCTACTTGATCAGGTATTCCTAAGATCGAACTCTGAACTCGGAAGGCTAAGAAGCCTCTGACAGCAGATCGCGTTGCCTGCGCGAGGCATGGCGCGGCCAAATCTCGCGGCGTATAATCGCTCCTAATCATGTCAACGGGCTCATCTCGATTGCGGCAGCAAGTCTTTCTCTTCGCCCTGGCTATGACTCTAATCGCTTCGGTGTTTACTTCCGCGGCCGCCCAGGATGAGTCCAACAAAGAGCGCCCGCGCCGGGTCCTGCCAACTGCAGACGAGCCCCAGGACATTATCAAAATTGAAACTGATCTCGTCCCGGTGGACGTCACCGTCCTGGATGCGAAGGGCAGGCTGGTGCGCAACCTGAAAAAAGAGGACTTCAAGATTTACGAAGACGGCGCCGAGCGGCCTATCGCCTCCTTCAATGTCGAAAAAATCGAAGGCTCGCCGCGTCCGGTCTCGATCGTGTTCGCGCTTGATCTCTCTGGCAGTATGACACCCGAAGAGGTGGCGCGGGTCACCGATGCCATGCGCGAGTTTTCCAAACGTTTGGCCGAACACCCGGCGGTCTTCGCGGTCATGACTTTCGGCATGCGCGTAAAGACACTTCAGACCTTCACCAACGATCGCGAGAAACTCGATCGAGCATTCGACCGGCTGGGGCGCGAGCCAAACGGAATGTCTACTCACACTTATGACGCAGTTGATGATGCAGTGCGGATGCTGGTTCGTCATGCGCCGCTCACGCGCGGGCATCAGATGATGAAGCGCGCCGTCGTCGTCATCACCGACGGCTTTCCGGTGGGCGACACGGTTTCGCCTGATACTGTAATCGAGCGCGCCAACGCTTCAGATACCAGCGTCTACGTGGTCACGATGCCTTCGTTCACACACCTGCTGGCGTCCGCACAGATGACTCCGCTGCCGACACCCTTGGACGTTAGCGGCCTGGTAGAGAAGACCGGTGGCCGCAGTGTGTACGCGAATCAGCAGGATTTAGGACCTTTATTTCGGGCAATTGCCGAAGAGGTGGCCGCTGCTTATGTGCTGGGATTTTATCCGCCCCCAGAGATACGGTCGGATGGCAAGTTTCACACGATTAGAGTCGAAGGCCCGCCTGGGGTGACCTTGCGGCAAAGCAGGCCGGGATACCAGGCTGGAAAGAAGAATTGAATCTAAGACCGACGAGCAAAGACCATTTTCCATTTGTCATTTGATATTTCTCATTTGCCATTTTGCAGGCCACAATCCGGATCGAATTAAGTTGTTCCTTGCAATCACGGATCAACAATGGCAGATGATAAACCTCAAATGACAAATGGAAAATGATCCCTTTCTGCCGCTGGATCAAGGCTCACTTCTCAGAATTCATCCTCATCGTCGTCATCGTCGAGCGATTCTTCCTCGACCATGTCCAGCTCAACGGGATCCAGACCGACGACTTCGAGAGAAACTCCACACTCTTCACAATCCACCGTCTCACCTTTGTCCACGTCGAGATCGACGTGGACGTCGGCATCGCATTCAGGACACGTTCCGGTCGGCACTTCGGCTACCTCCAGTGAAGATTTCGAATACTTGCGTGACGGCACGCGGTTGATAATTTAAGACCTTTTATTACTACGCCGTCAATCTAACCTTAGCCTCGCTGATTTTGCAATAGCATTCTTATTGCCAAAACGAAAGCGCAAATCTTTCATTCGAAATTTGAGATATCGGTTCAGTTTAAATCCAGAGCCCCGATTTAGCTGGGAGCGCGGACGTCCCGTCAGCATTGAGCGCGCAGCGCGAACGAATCAATTGGCACGGTTTTCCCCGAGGTGGGGCACGACTCGCGGCTGCGGCGCGATGCCGACGGGACGTCCGCGTTGCCAGCATTAATCGGAGCCACACTTCAAAGTGATTAGTGCAAAGCGTTGGGCGGTTCAAGAAATCACCTTTCGTCTTAAGCGGCGCCGGCCCACGATCAAAAACACACCTAACAAACCGGTGACGATAGCCAACGCCGCCACTGCATTCTCATTATTCGTGGTTGAGGTTCGCGCAATCAACCCGGATTCGCTCTCGGAACTTGCCGCGTGCGAGTTGCCCGGTGCGGTAGTCGGCTCGTCAGTAACGCCAAAGAAATCACCGCGCCCTTCATCGGTCCGCAACATCCGTTGTACTTCGGCAAAGCTAAACGGGCGGGCGCCGCGCCGGCCAAATACGGCGATCTGGTTGCCGCTCTCATCCACGGCCCGATCACGATCCAGGGCTTTGGAAACAGCCAGCGCCTCGCCTTTGGTCCTGAAGGTGGCGATCAGTTGCGGCTCGGGCCGCGGACTGAAGCCGGCATACGTGGCCATCGTCTCAGGCGAAGTGAGCTGCAGGATACGCAAGCCGTTGCGGCCATCGGCAACATAGGCAAACAAGCTGGCGTTGGTCATTGCGACCTTCACCTGCCGCGCATCGTTGAGCTTCCCTTCCGCCCGATACATCTGATCGAGACGAGGTTTCTCAGGCAGCTTCACATCGATTATCGCCACCCCGTCCTTGCCGTCGGCCACGTATGCGTAAGTGCGTGCTACATACACGTCGCGTGCGTCAGCCAGCGGCACCAGCGCTCCGTCAACCATCCGCGGCCGCTCAGGCTCAGTTAGACCGATGACCCTCAGGCCTTCATCGTCGACTACAAAACCGTATCTGAATTGAATAGCAACGGCGCGCGGATGCTTAAGCACCACACGGCCGACGATCTTCGGATTCAACGGGTCATCGATGTTCACTATTACCAGTTCGCGGTCAGTCGTAATGTAAGCATAAGTTCCCGCAAGGACGATGTTGTTAGCGCCGGTTAGTGCGCCGTCAGGATTGAACGCACCGTTTGCATACCTGCTCGGATCGAGTTGGCGTTTCAAATAATTATTTAGCGGATCGCCATCCAGCAAAGTGGCCGCATTCACCAGAATCAATCCTTCGAACTTGTCGACAACATAAAGATAAGCGTAGAGCGGGTGAATCGGTTGCTCTTCATTAAGGAGTTTCTCTGCGGGCAGTTGTCGCGCGCGCTCCGGGTCAACCATCTGTCCGTCGGTAGTCATGCGCCAGCGCGCTGGATCGACAGCCAGAGTCGACGGCGCGGCCACCGCCGTCGCGTACTTTGTGTCGACATAAAACTTCTGTCCGAACTTCGAAACCGGCGCCGTCGTGATGCGCTCAGAGAATCCCTTCTGATCAATCTGCGCCACGTCATAGACGCGCAGGCCGCCTTCACCCGCCGCCACATAGGCATATTCGCCACGCAGTTGGACCTGCAGAACGCGCGGATTACCTTTGTGCTCATGGGCCTCGCCCAGCCTGCTCCCACCGTTCACAAATTTCCGATAGTTATCCGGATAAGCAATCTTATGCAGCGTGCTGCCGATAACTGCCTGCGGCTCGGTACGTTCAGTAGCGACCACTGCTTCCAGCGTGTCGTCGGCCGCGACGTACACATATCGCCCCATAAAATTGACGAAGTTAGTGCCCAGCAAAAGCGTCTGCGCCATCCACGCATTGTTGTCGTTTTTGCTTGAGACGTGACAGTCGGAGCAGCCTTTGGTCTCGGTCGCGCGGACCGTGTGCGGCACGTGTGTATTGAAAGTCTGGCCCGAGAAGCCTTCCGCCGAAACGGTCTGTTGCTGTGAATAGATCCACTCGCGATTTTGATTCTGCGAACTGACTAAAACCGCGCTCGAGGAGCGCACGGGCGCGACGCGATTGCCCGTGACAGTCCCGTCGCGGCCGAGCATAAACACGTCGTCGCGTATGACTTGATAGTTATAGGTGGTGAAGTTGCGGCTGTCGCCACCTTCACTGTGCCGGTTGGGCATCTTGCGATTGGCCTGCATCGAGAGATGACAGCCAAAACAACTGGTCACCCATGACGAGTGGCACGCGAAGCACGTCATGTTGGAATCGCGATGCGCGAGCTGCTTATCGTCGGCCGGCACGTCGCCCCAGGTCGCGTTATCTGTGCGCATGGTCTTCGCATAACGCGACTTCACACTGTAGTCCTCCGCGTGTGGCGCATTCGGATTGATGGTGTCAGAAGTCTGTTTGACACGCCACCAACGACCCGGTACGACCATCGAATTCTGAACGATGTCACCGGCTTTCAAAGCGATCTCGTTACCGTTCTCGTCCTTCCGCTTGCTGTCAGTCTTAATGGGCTGAAACAAAAACTGTCGCCCACCTTCCGGAGTACGAAAGCGAATTGTTGCGAGATTACGTTTAGGGCCCTCTGCGAACTTGCCGTCTTTGACGCTCGTGCCCGCGGCAAAACCGGAAGTAAGCAGGGTTGCCCGTTCGCGAATCGTTCCATGACAATCGATACAGCCGATCTCGATAGCGGCGCGCGGTTCGTTATAGAGAATTCCATTACCGTGCGCGTCCTGGCGAAAATGGCAATCGACACACTGCATGCCCTTTTCAAGATGAATATCGTTGAGGTGGACCGCCTTCTTAAATCGATCCGGATCGTCAGCCGAAACAATCGAGTTCTTCGCGTCGAGCAGATTCCCTTCCCGATCTCTCTTGAAGACCTGGCGAAAGATCCAGCCGTGCCCGTGAAAGTCGGCAAACTGCGTGCGCTTGAGTTGGTTGTTGAATTCCGCGGTGCCGGTCTTTTGCAGAAAATCCGGTTCCGACCACAAACCGCGCAGGCTCGACGCCTCGGGATTGCTGTTGAGCTTTCTCTGCTCTTCAGTCTGCGAAGGACCGTGCTGCTGTGCCGGATACATTTTGTCGCCGTCAGTTTCGTTGTCCCACCAGATCAAACCCAGATAGGACGCGACCATGTTTTCGCCCGGATGCATGTGGCAGACCATGCACTGCGAGGTGGGAATGCGACTGGTCAACTGATGTTTGATCGGGTGGCCTGATTCGTTTTTCGGAATGCTCGCATCCAGAGACTGTGACGTACCCAGATTGCCCGAACTGCTATAGAACGCCGAGTGTCTCGGATCACGATCGTTGGCATAGATGACGTGACAGGCAGTGCATCCCGATGAACGATAATCGCCGGGATGATCGTTCGTGCCGAGAAAGTTGAGCGTCGGATCATGCAAACGCGTCTTCTGCAAACCCAGATAGACCGGATCGGTGCGCTGGGCCGTGCCCAAACCACGGGCGCTTAGTCCCTTGTCGGGTTTGCCGGGATCTTCGTCCTTGTCGGGCAGACCAACTTCCAGACGACGCTTTCCGCCGCGTTCAAAGACCCGCAGGACATTGCCTGGCTGCGAGATTTCCCAACGCGGAATCGGATCCAGAAACGATAGCACCCCTTTCCACCTTCGCTGTTCCGCGGTTGGTTGCGGAATCTGTATTAGCCTTTGCGGCGCACCGTCTTCGCTATAACTCTCGCCGAAGTTCGTGTCTTTGATGGGGAACCCGCCATTGTTGTAGAGCGCCGCGCCCCACAACATCGCTCCGTGCCGCATCATGCTGTTGGACGCCGCGCTGCTCTCAGTGCTGTGACACTCTGAGCTGCCACAGGTCCTGGGCGCGACGCGCAAGTCGCCGGGGTTGATGAAGCGCACGAACTCGAGACTCTCTCTGGACAGCAACGGTCCCGAGCGCTCAGGTCTCTTGAACTTGCCGTCTTGCTGCCACTCGTGCGGAAAACGCGGCTGCACGTGCGCCGAATCTTTGTCGGTCGCGACCGGATTGCCGCCGTGGCACGCTGTGCAAGTAAGCCCCAGAGCGTCTTTGCCGCGATCGAGCTTATCCAGCGTCGCCGTCGGACCAAATCTGTGCATCGGTTCGATCTTGTCGTGACACTTCAGACAGCCTTCGAGGGTTTCGGTGCGAGATGAGCTCTGCAGAAAGACCAAAACTTCAGTACTCTTTGAACTCGGTTGAGGGTTAGAGGCCTCGTTGTTCCGCGCCTGGTTACCGAGATTTAAAAACAAAGCGGTAATCGAAAACAAGAGGACCAGCAGAGCCGCAATGCTGTGACTCTTACTTCTGCCCGACCTTAGAGGACCGGATTTCGTCATGGTTTACGCGCGCTAGTTTGACGGATGATCCACCACTGAGACACAGAGGACACGGAGGTTGCACAGAGACTAAGTGTCATATCCGATGATTCTCCTGTGGATTCCATCTTTCAAGACAACGACATTAAAGTTAATCAGTAATCCAACCCGCCATCCACCGAGCCGAAGATAGGTCAGTAGCTGAGCATCGTGAATCGGCGCCAACGCTTCAACAGCTTTGATTTCCACTACGACAATTCCGCCCACGAGAATGTCCACTCGATACCCGCATTCTAACCGAATACCTTTGTACTCGAGCGGGAGGGGCCGCTCGCGCTCAAACGCGACGCCCCGCAACACCAATTCGCGACACAAACATTCCTTATAAGCTGACTCAAGCAGCCCCGGCCCAAGTTTTCTATGAACCTCTATTGCCGCTCCGATTACTTCGTGCGTCAACTGATTGATGGGAGTTGTCATCGCGTCACCTCGCATTAGTCTTCTCTGTGCAACCTCTGTGTTCTCTGTGTCTCTGTGGTGAACAGTGGCCAGCCCTTCCGGAAAAAAAACCTTAAAGGATACTAAGACCGCTAACTTCTGACTTCTCTTCTGGCCAGTTCCAATCAAGAAGGAGATCTTTATTCATTATTGTGACCCCATCAAGCACATCGTGATTCCTCTTGATTTGTCTCAGAAAGTCACACATGTTCCGTTCCATTATTGCCAGCTTGCAGTAAGGAAGGTCATAGAGTTGAAACATATCTCCGAAGTCATTCGGCTTGGGCTTTTGCTTGCCGATGTAATATTTGTAAAAGACTACATAGCCCATAATTCGCATAGCCCATAATTCGTTGGGACAGGAAGACCTTGGCTTTCAGATTCGATACGTCATCTTTGAAACCCTTCAAGAATTCCAGATGGCTTGCTGCCAGTTCCTGAACGGTAAGCAGCCATGCAAATTCATCCGCTTGTTCCTTGGTGTACTCGCCGGATTTCGTCGGCGGGAAATTCGACCGCAGATTCTCCAACCTTTGAATCCATTGCTGAGCCGCTAATCGTTGTTCTGCTCTAGCCTTGCCCAGCGCGGGAGTTGAGAGATAATCGCCAAAACTCGAAGTGCCCAGTAATGCGTTTAGGGGATAGCTAAGGAGTGTGTCCTTCCGTCTCTCGGGGTGAGAACGGACCTCTTCACCAAGAACCGTATCGGCGGTCTTGATAATTACAGAGGGAACCGCCGTTAACAAAACGTTCAATGATTCATGGAGGTGTTTCGCGTCAGAGAGCTCCGCGACTTGAGCACCAGAGATTCCCAGACATAGATCATTGGCCCGCAAGAAATCGTCTAAGGGTCGCCATAGACCAAGATCCTTGCAAACAATGCTAATGATATTAGTGTCTGGATGCGCGAAGCGCGTAAAGGATATTTCGTTAGCCATTTTGATTAGAAAACAAACTTCACTTGCGCGAATAAACTAAACAACGGCTTGCTCGGATTGATAACTGTATTGTCGGCGGTGCAAAACTCTCTTACATTCGCCGGACAATCGCTCGTCGCGTTGGTGTAGATGTCGCGAAAGCCGCGTCCCGGTTTCAGCGTCGCTGCCCCAAAGGTGAGCGTCACATTATTGATTAGCAGAGGCCGGTACGCGACGCCGACGCTGTAGTCCCAACCGATTTCGTGCCGGATGCCCGGCTGAAACAGAATGTATTCCAGCGACTCAGTACGATGAAAGCGCAAATAATTCGCGTTGAAGATCGCTTTCAGCCTTTGGGTAATCTCAACATCAACACCCGCGTTGTAAATAAAAATTCCCGGGTTAACGAAGTTAGCCTGGCCTTCGATCTTGCTGCTGCGCAATGAAGGCAGGATGCTGTTTGGCTGCACCAGGCCAACGCCGGTTTGCGTCAAGCGGATGCCGTTGCGATTCCAAAACGAAAATTGCCCGCCGACGAAATTCGGATCGTCGAAGATGGCGTCGAAACCCGTCGCCCTTCCATCCGTGGGATTCTTATCGCCCTGTGCCCAGAAGAACGAACCGCGAAAACGAAAATAGTCTTTATCGACGGACGCTTCCACGGCCGCCATTTGCGAACTGATATGCACAGCGCGCCCGGCGATCGGATTACGATCGTCGCGGCCGAAAGCATAGTAATAAGAGTTCGTCAGGTTCAGCCGTCCCAGGTGTCCATCCCCGTTAATGCCCAAGTAACCAACCTTGATCGAGTGCGGCCGCACGTCGCCGATCAAAGCGGGTCGCACCAAAAACCCATTGCGATCGAATTTGCGGCTGGCCCGATCGTCGTTGTAAAGCGCGCTCGCCTGAATTGTGTAACCTTTCTTAACAAAGTCCTGCCGAAAAATATTCGCGATGTAAACATTCTGATGGCGACGATCAAACCGGTTAAGGCCGCTGTTCGTGTCTTTCTCGAGCTGGGCGAAGTAAGCGAGATTGTACTGGTAACGATTATTATCAAACGCCCCGAAAACCCGCGCGCCCAGATTGTTATCTGAAAAGATAAAGCCGCGAAAGTCTGAAACAAAAGGCTGAATGCCGACGCGTGCCGAGACGAAATCAAAGTTCTCGTTGACGTCCTTGAGCTTCACTTCCGCAAAGGCTTCTTCCAGCGAGAAGTGCGTGTCCGTTCGATTTGTGCCGCGCCGCACGTCGATGTTGACGACACCGTTTTCGCGCGCGTTGAGATAATTGGGAAGACTAAAGGTGGGCGAAATCTTGATCGCCCAGTCGCGCGGCTTAAAGGTCGAGTCGCCATGAAACATCTCGAACGTAAACTGGAAAATCTGATTCACCGCGAGTTGCTCGGGCTGGCCAAAGAACTCACCACTGCCGGGGCGAGCACTACTGACGTCCGACGGCTTCGGTGTGCGGCTCAAGTCAACGGTGGTCGAACTCACCGCGGAGACGATCATGAAGGTCTTGTTACCGATGATCGGATAGTCGCCTTTGATCCAACTTTGATTGTATGGGTCGTACCAGCGGCCCTTCTTGAAGGAAATATCGCGGCCGCGCCCGCCCTTGTCGCCGTAACGATCGTATTCGGGAAACCCGATGCGCCAGCGATCGCGTACCGGACGACGATCCGTTTGCGTTGGTGGTTCCGATGCAACGCTCCCAGAACCTGCAGCACCCAGCGGTTTACGTTGGGGAAGGTTGACTGGTGTGATCTCTGCTTGTTTCTCAATCGCAAAGTCGATCGTCGTCTCCCTGCCGTCGCTGACGATGACGTTCTCTAAAGAGTCTTCGCGAATCAAAGCGTGCTCACCGTAGTTCTTCGCTTTATCAAACTTCGCGGTGTAAGGAAGATCGACGCTAAGACGATATGCGCCCGGCCGGAGTTTGAAAGAATAACGCCCATCGCCGGCGACAGTGGTCCGAGTAACTTTGCTGGTAACCTGATTTGTGGCGAGGACGGTAATGGCGGACGGATTAGCAGCCGACTTGACGACTCCAGCAACGGTGCCAGGTCTTTGTCCGAACGCAGACATTGCCAGAGCCGATATAAAAGCCAACAGTATTATTAGCCGCGCCAAGATTGATCGTTTTGTAGCATAGGAGTTGTGACCCGGCAATAAAAATCGCGCGCGATGCGATGCGCTCTGAGAAAAACGTTTGACTCACAATCGTTTAGTGATAGATTGCCAAAGACCCCCGGTAACGCATCTGGCCGCATGGCACTTCGCACTACTGGCACGTTTGATGAGACCTAAGTTCTTCGGAAAACGCACCCGCTTCCTGCTTCCATCATTTGTCGGCGTGCTTCTGGCCGTCGGCTTTCAAAGCCTTCCTCCTGACGCCCACTCACAAGACAAAAAGCTAATTCTGATCAGCGAAGAGAGCTCGACGCGCGCGGTGGCCGTTGATTCAGTAACGCAAAAACACGGGCCCTTCTCTGCCACTTCGGAAGTCCAGTGGGGATCCGATAGCCGCACTCGCATCATGGTCTTTGCGATGGGCTTGAGTCTGCTGCCGGGCGAAGGGGCAGCGGCGGTTACCGCCGACGCGGAAGACGGCGCGCACCAAATCCATCACCTGACAGTCGAATACGTCGGGCCCGTGCCTGAGCAGGATTGGATCAGCTCGATCATCCTCAGGCTCGACGATCAGATGGGCGACATCGGTGACGTTCTCATCGGAATTAGTTACCAGGGGAAGGTCAGCAATCGCGTGCGGGTTGGCATTGGTCACGTCGGTGATGGTCCACCTGACGACACCGGGTCGGTTCCGACGCCAGGAACAACCACGCCGCCTGTCGCACTCCCAGGCACAGCGGGCACGCTCAGTACTTCAGAGGTACAGACGATCATTGCGCAGGCGGTTTCGACAGCGGCTCAGTTGAACCGTCCGGTCACCGTTGCCGTGACGGATCGAGAAGGAAATGTCCTGGGCGTGTTTAAGATGAACGGCGCGCCCACCTCAACTCAACTCCGAGGCGGAGGGCCCGGGCCTTCGCAAGTTCCCAGTCCGCTTACTGGATTCGTTCCCGTCGGCCTCGATGGAACTGTGGTGCCGGCAAAGCTGGCCGCGATCTCGAAAGCGGGTACGGCGTCTTTGTTCAGCACGCGCGGTAACGCGTTCACCACGCGCACCGCCGGCTTCATCATCCAGGAACATTTTCCGCCGGGGGTTGATTTTCGTTCCGGTGGTCCGCTCTACGGCGTGCAGTTTTCTTCCCTTCCCTGTTCGGACATCAAGATCCCAGGCTTGCCACTCGGCCTGAGTGGCGACCCAGGTAGTGTGCCGATTTATAAGAATGGCGAAGCGGTGGGCGGCGTTGGGATTGAAGGCGACGGTGTTTACACGGTCGATCGCGATCCGTCGGATTTCGATCAGCCGTTTGAAGAAGTAATCGCCGTGGCCGCCGCGCGGGGTTTCGAAGCTCCATCGTTGATTCGTGGCGACAACATTCTAGTCGATGGCATTCGACTCGCCTATCTCAACGTCGGCAACGCGCCGAATCCTGCAACGCTCGCGTTTGGAAGTTTGCCGGGCGCCGTAGATCTTTTGTACCCGATTCGCGGCGCGCAGCCATCAGCATTCACCGCGGCAATGGTTGGTGGTATAGCCGGTGAAGTCGACACCCGTTTCTTTCCCTTCGCCGGCAGTCCTACGGTCAGCCCAAACTCGCTGTCTGCTGCCGATGTGGGCACGATCATCGCGCACGCCGCACAGCAGGCGAACATCACGCGCGCGGCCATTCGACAACCGTTGGGAAGTAATGCGCGTGTGTCAATAGCCGTGGTTGATACGAACGGCGTCGTGCTCGGCGTGTTCCGCCAGACGGATGCGCCGGTGTTTGGTTTTGATGTGTCGGTCCAGAAAGCTCGCACCGCGGCGTTTTATTCCGGCGCGGGAGCTGGTGCTTCTTTGCGCGTCGCAGGTTTTGGCTCGTACGTCGATCGGGCCGCCGCCGACGGACTCAAACTGGACGGTTCGGTGGCCTTCACGGATCGCGCCGGCGGTTTTCTGCACCGGCCTTTTTTCCCGGATGGCATCAACAACACCGCGGCTGGTCCCTTCAGCCGCCAACTCAACGAATGGAGTGTCTTCAATCTGGGGCTCCAGGTCGATCTGATTAAGGCCAATCTGGAAGCCACGCTCAGCGGCTTCACAGTCCCCTGCACTTCCGTGCCTGGTTTGCCAAACGGCATTCAGATATTTCCGGGCAGCGCGCCGCTCTACAAGAACGGAGTGCTGGTAGGCGCAATCGGAATCAGCGGTGACGGCGTGGACCAGGACGATCTCATCGCCGGGGCCGGCAGCGCCAGCTACGCTCCACCGCCGGCGATGCGTTCGGATCAGGTGTTCGTGCGCGGTGTGCGTTTGCCTTTCTTGAAGTTTCCGCGCAGCCCGAACCTTTAGAGAAGGCAAAGTAAAAAGGTAAAGGTAAAAAGTGAAGACAGCGTTCTCCGCTTCAAACAAAGTCGCTTTCTTGCTAAGGCCCAACCGCAATATGGTCAGCCGCGCAATCCTGCTTTTTACCTTTTTACTTTTTACTTTTTACTTTTTGCTTGAGCCTGCCCACACTCAAACTCCGCCAGCCTCGCGTGGCGTCATCCGTCTCAAAGTCAAATTTAAGACGAAAGAGTTGCCGCGTAAACGCTTCTTTCTAATCAAAGGCAATCTCGATGACAACCGGACGCTGATCGACAAGATCAAGCAGAGCGCGGTTATGTCACGCGAGTGCTATTACCGCGGCAAGGGCGCCAGCGAAGCTTTGATTAAGTGGCTGAACGAAAATGATTGCGACTCAGTCTACTGCCGCGAGATTGAAGAAAAGTATTTGAGCGGCAGTGACGCCGTGCCGGAATTCCAGGCAGCCTACAATCAGGGGTTACGTGAATTCAAAACGCCGGGACTGGCGCGGCATTGGCTGACGGTGAATCTGCCGGCGGACATTCGTGATGGTTTCTACCAACAGAAGCAGGAAGTTATAGATGCACTGGTAAGGCAGTCGGAAGAAGCGTCGAAGACGAAGGTCATGTCGGTGATGACTGATCGGAAGGGCACGGCCTATCTCACCGACATCGAACCCGCAACGTACACGATCTCGAATCTCGTCGGCAGTGAAAGCGGAAAGACCAGCATTCTGTGGGCCTGCGAGAAAGAAGTTAAGGCAGTTGATTTGATCGCGATGCGCCGGCCTTTTACTTTGTCGAACGAGAAAGATCCAAAGGTCAAGTGCGAGTTCGTCGAACGGCCATTGCCGGTTTGCGAGAAGACTGCGAAGCGATAACTGTGAGTGATGTCGAACGGTCAATCTAAACGCAAAGGTCGCAAAGGTAGCCGCGAAGGAACGCAAAGGTTCCTCTTTGCGCACTTCGCGAATACCTTTGCGTACCTTTGCGTTCGAAGCTTTTTATGAAACGCCGGTTCATTCTTGTTCTCATGTTCGTCATGGCCATCGGAGCGGCGGCTCAGACTCGGCGGCGGAAGCCTGTCTCAAAACCTGCAACTCAACCTGCAGCCAAAGGATCGGCAACGAAGTACTCCGCATTCCAGCACTCATCCGACAAACACAAGACTCTGGCCTGCAACGCTTGTCACAAAGTGCCGACATCCTGGACGGCAAAGCGTGACTTTCCTGACGTTGCCGACTTTCCAAATCACGACGCCTGCGTCCGTTGTCATCGACAGCAGTTTTTCACGCGACAGGCGTTGGTGGGCGCCGGTCCGGCTATTTGCACGGTCTGCCATGTGCGCGCCGCCCCGCGTGAGGAGGGGCGCTTCGTTTTCGGTAAACCGAACGGCGCCGGCCAAACTACGAAACCAAAAGATGAGCGGCAATTCACGATTGAGTTTCCGCACGACAAACATCAAAACGTGATCGCCTTTGTTGGCTCTGGTAGCGGTCCGGACAAAGCAATGGGCTTTGTGCGCGCTTCGTTTTTCAAATCACAAGGCGACGATCAAAAGCAGCCTGATTACAACAACTGCTCAATCTGTCACCAGCCGAACGATCAAAAGAACATCGCGCCGCTCACTCCCCCAGCCGACGCAGGCTCGAACAGGTTCTTCAAGACGATGCCTCACTCGCACGACGCCTGCTTTAACTGCCATTGGAAAAATCAGAAACCGGCTGGCGATGACTGCGCCGGTTGCCATAAGCCAGCCGCCGCGTTCGTGGCGATCGATTTGCCGGTGCGGAAGTCAGCGATGTTCAGCCACGAAGGCGGCAAGGGGAATCATGTGATCGAGTGCACCTCTTGCCACATTAATATTACGCGAGCCGGCACCCTGCGCGGTCTGACTCCCGATGTGCCGATTGCCAGTTGCGCGACGTGCCACACGGACAACAAGAAAATAACCTACGCGAAGATCACGACGATTCAGGACGAACTGGCGCAGTTTCAGAAGACAGGCAAATGCACGTATTGCCACACGGCGGAAGTGGGTACGAAGAAGCCGCCGGCGAGTCACGAAGCTGCGGCCCAGTAGGGTAGGGCAAAAGTAAAAGTAAAAAGGCAAAAGTGAAGATGTTGAAGATTCTGCGCATAAAGGGTTTTTTGCTTTGTCTTTTCCTTTTTACTTTTGCCTTTTTACTTTTACCTTTTGCCCTGGTTTATTCGCAGGGAAACGATCTCGACTATTCGAAGTTCCTGCACACCAGTCAACGTCACGCATCGGCCGCGTGCTCGAATTGTCATCATCGAAATGATAATTCCGCGCGGCCCAGCTTTCCCGGCCACAAGGATTGCACGGGGTGTCATCTGTCTCAGTTCACCACTCCGAATGTTCCCATGTGCTCGATCTGCCATGCGAACGTGAATGGCAGCAATCCGCCGCTGAAGGCTTTCCCCGACAAGTTCAAAGAAAGTTTCAACCTGAAGTTCGATCATGCTCAGCATATGACCGGCGCGGCCCGCCCAAAGAATGGTTGCACCTCGTGTCATGTCTCACCGCTGCGGCGTGGGGTGGGGTTGTCAATTCCGGCGAACCTGGCGGCGCACGACCAGTGCTACACCTGTCATACTCCCAGCTCGCAAGCCAACGGACGCGACCTCGCATCGTGCGGAGTCTGTCACAATCAGAAGCCTTATGGCAGAACTTCAACTGACGCGGCTGCATTCCGCGTCGGCTTCAGTCACGCGCAACACAGTGCGCGCCAACGCATCGGTTGCGCCGATTGTCATAACTACGCTGCGGGACTGCCGCAAAGACGCCAGGTCAGCTCCCCTCGGGCGCTCGAACATTTCCCTAACGGCAACAACACCTGCGCGACTTGTCATAATGGCAAGCGATCGTTCGGCGGCGATCTGGATTTCAAAAGCTGCCGGCGATGTCACACGGGCCAGAGCTTCCGGATTGGAAATTGAGGTTAGCGACGATTGCCCATAGCGCGAGCGGATCTAAAGCGAAAAGATCGCAGAGGATGGCCAAGGTAAACTCCTCTCTGCGGCCTCTGCGAAATCCTCAGCGCCCTCTGTGGTTAGTAATTGAATTACGGCATCGAACGCGATCGGTTTGACAACCTTGAGAGCTCATTCATAACATTGCGACTCAAATGATGACCGGGACCGCAAGACACGGAGGACAAGGAAGATGAAGCGAGTATTGACTGCCTTAATCGTCGTATTGTCTGCGGGAGCAATGCTGGTCGTTGGAAATGCGGCACGAACTTCGGCCTCAATAGGCCAGCAAATTCCTAAGGAGAGCAAAGAGCAGCCTAAGAAATTAAAGTTGGGCACTGACAGTCTCGACGACAAGTGGGGCGAGATTGCATTCGATCATGAGAACCACACGATTAAGAACTACAGCCCCGACGGCAAGACGGCCGGCACCTGCGTCGAATGTCATCATACCGATCAGCCGAAAGAAAAACTGACGCCGCCACTGGTTACCTCGGAAAGAAATGTCGTGCTCACCGCTGACGTGTTGAAAGATGCCGCGGCGGCGCCGGTCAAAGGTTGTCGCTCATGTCACTTGCAAGCGGGTGACGATACCAAACCACTTCCAGTCATCACCAAAGACAACAAGCAAGTGAAGCTCGACAACGAAGTCGCCTATCACACGAATTGTTTTGCGTGTCACGACGCCGCCATCAAAGCGCGGCCCGATCTGGCTACGAAAATCTCAGGCTCTGATCCAAAGGGCTGTAACAAATGCCACTCGGCGAAGTGAGCTGTGTAGTCCGCCAAACTTCAGGAGCCTCTGAACAAGTGTCCTCGACGCGTAGCGTCGGTGTGAATTTAGCCCGGCGTTTCAACGCCGGGATCAGGTGGTTAGCCGATCTTGTCGCGTAGCGACAATTGAATTCGCACCCGTTTTCAGTCGTCGCTACGCGACGGGAATACGTCGTTCGCCTTTCCCTGGCCTTGAAGAGGCCGGGCTAAATTCACATCGACGCTACGCGTCGAAAGTACTTGTTCAGAGCTTCCTTCAGTTTGTCGTTTACTATCACTTTGCTCAACTTAAAGCGACAAACTGAAGTTTGTCGGACATCCAAAGCGTCGTCGCCGCTTCGCTCTGCCGGCAAACTCCAAATCAGCGCTTCACCAGCAAACTCGGATTCCAATGACGTTTGTCCAGACGGTGCTGAATATGGCATGAGGTGCAATTGGGTTTGTCGACGGCGATCACCTGACGTCCGGCCCGGGGGTCAGTCTGGCCATTGTGGCATTTGGCGCATGTCGTTTTAGGAGTAACCAGGTCGGGCGGACTGAAGGAATTGTGACAGCTTGAGCAACTCAATTCGCCCTCTTTATTACCCGGAAGCCCGCCTACAGCTTTCACCCGATACATATGAACTGCATGAAACTGTTTGCTGCGCCATTGACCTTCGTTGTCGCTCGGCAGACGCTCCAGCTTCAGCGTGGTCTTTCTTTGGAGTAACTCCTCAGTATCAAGTCCGGTCCACTTCCATTCACCATTGATCACCGGATAGCCAAAGGTTCCGCCGTGTGGAGTGCTAACCGTCTTGCCGTTGTAGACGGACTTGTTCTTGTCGTTATGGCATTCGGCACACGATAGCAGCGCTCCAGCGACGGCGCTGAACTCAACCCCGCGATGTTCGCTGTGACAAGCGACGCAACCGATTCCGGCGTTCAGGTGTGGCTGGATCACCGTTGCGACGAAAGCATCGGTCGCGTGGCATGACGCGCACTTCGCTTCCATGCTTTCTCTCAGCGCGTGACAGGAAGTGCACGCGCCGGCGTTCGCATGATTGGCCACCGCCGGCGATAGAATCATGGTCGCCCTGGTGTGCGCATCAGAGATTGGAGCCGGAGCGAATGCGGACGCATAAAAAAGCGCACCCGCCACTGATAGCAAAGCGATCGGAACCGCGCCCCACAGCATCATCGAGGCCGGCCAGCGCCGCCTGAGATCGGTAGTCGGGGCCCAAAGAGACTGTGCTTTACCGCTGGGCCGGCCGGTGAGTGGAAAAAGCGGCGAGGGTTTGATCGTCTTGGTGGCCGCGGTAATACGCTTCCCCCAAAAAACATCGAGAGCTTTGGAGCTGGAAGCCGCGGGCTTTGCTTTTCGTGCCGGCGGCTTTTTAGGCGCGGCCGGCCCGCCTTCCGCCGGCGTACTCGGCAACTCCAGTCCCATCGTCGTGGGCAGTTCCCACAGCCCGGATGTTTCCCGGCGGGTGATCGCATCGACCTGCGTCGCCGCGATTTGCAGCGACACTTTGATGACCAGATTGCCTTGCAGAAAGTGGATATTGAGCGCAAAGGGACCAATCCCAATGACGTCGCCGTCAGCCAGCGCTTCGTATTCCTCAAGCCGCGCGTCATTGAGCATGATCGGATTGCCGGGCCGAAGATTACGAATGTAATACTCACCTTCGGCGTTGGTGATACCCGCGTGCAGACGCGAAACTGAGGGGTGGTTCAGCAGCAGTTCACAGGTAGGCAGACGACCAACCAGCAGACCCTCGGCAACGATCGTCACCGGATCAACTTGTAAGTCTTCGCGGATGATTAGGAAGGTTGCTTCCATTGCCAGAAGAATCGGGATTAGGGTTTAGGAACTGGTCATTTTCCATTTCTCATTTTTCATTTTCGATTTTTCATTGGTCATTCGCGAAGTTTTTGTTTCGTATTCGTTCGTGTCATTTCGTGGATCGTTCTTCATTTCTCAGCCAAGCAAGCGATCCGCGAAATCACATGAACGAACACGAGTAAGAACCGACCAATGGCAGATGAAAAATGTCAAATGATAAATGGAAAATGATCCCTACCTCACTTTGAAAAAAACTACCTGCACAATATGCACCGCCAGAAGGGCCAACATCACCGACGTTGATATGACGTGCGGCGCCAGCCAGGCCTTTAGCAACCGATGCAAATAGATCAGAGACTCGACTCGACGCAGGGTCGCCGCCCGCTCAATTGCTTTCAAAAGTAAGTTGCGCTGCTCCCGGTCATCGACGGCCGCCATGACGTTCTTGAACAGCAAGCGGCTCTTTGCCAACGATGCGGTCAACTCTTCGCGCTTCAGGTACTGCCTTATGAGATAAGCCAACGAGAAGAAGTGTGGGCGTACTTTTCGTTTAATCAATTCGCGGGTTTGCTCGTCACACTTGCTTTCGATCGTGGCCAGCTCCCCGCGTAGTTCAGCTCGCCGTCCTTCCAGATCTTCGATCAGAAGCGGATCTCCCTCGATACTGGTCATGATGCGCGGCACCACCAGGTAACAAAACAGACCGAACACGCCGGTCACGATCACCGCGTCAAACCAGAGCATCAGCGCCGAGGTCAGCAAGCCGCCGCCGTGACTGCCAC
Source organism: Pyrinomonadaceae bacterium (assembly GCA_035317005.1). Lineage (GTDB taxonomy): Bacteria > Acidobacteriota > Blastocatellia > Pyrinomonadales > Pyrinomonadaceae > UBA11740. The sequence continues at coordinate 47,440 of DATHHW010000042.1, forward strand.
CGTGTATCAGGAGGACTATGCCCGCGAGAGCCCCAAAATAAATGTGCGCCAGCAGCCAGTAACGCAAAGCCCCTGCACGCTTGCGATAAATTGGCTTGCGAACCGGATAAGTCATCACTCCCGCGATGCCCACCAGACCAGAGAGTCCGGTCACCCAACGCATTGTCAGCCAGGTGCCGCGCAGGTGCTGGTTGAATCCGTAATGCAAAGCCGCCCAGCCAATCAGACTGGCGATTGCGATTGTCATCAGGGCGCCGCCGATGTGCCACAACCTGGCGATGGGATCGCTTTTATGAATGTTACGGCCGATGGCGTGCGTCTGATCGCGGAAGACAAGACCGAGCGTCTTTTCAATCTCGCCGAAATACTCCTGCGGATTGACGCGAACCAGAGCTCCGGTGGGGCAGTTCTCTTCACATGAATAAGCCGGACGCGAAGCACCGCTCGGATTCAAGGGCGTGCTTTCGCAAAGATTGCACTTGATGGCCAACATGTCGTCGCTCTCAACCGCGGCAGCCGGCTTCTGAACATTGAAGCTGAACAGAGTGCTTAATTGGGTCTTCAAATCCAGCGGCACGGTCGCCGATTTCTCGCGCGGGACCATCGTGATCGCGTTGTAAGGACATTGGGTCGCACAATCGAAACAGCCGATGCAGGTATGGGCATTGATGTCCACCTGTCCTTTGGGATCGCGGAAGATCGCGCCGGTGGGACAACCAGTCAAGCACTCTGGATCCTTACAATGCATGCACACTGAAGGAGCCAGCACGTGTTGCGTAGCGTCCGTTCCGATCCGGTGAGGTCGTTCGATGTGTATGCCGCGACGCAAGAGGCGCGATTGCCCGTGGACCTTATGACAGGCGAGCGAGCAGTTGCCGCAGCGCACGCACAAGTCCATGTCCATCACCAGGAGATTGACCGCATCGACGATACCGGTCGCGATCTCTTTTTCCGCTGCGGCCAGAGTTCTGGTGTCGGCGCGCGCCTTTAGACTCGTGTCATCATCAGCGACGGAAAAGTCAGCGAAAGCTTTTAGAACTCGCTCGCAGAGTCCCCGGTCGGCTCGCAAGTCCACCAACGGGATCTCCAAGACCTCACTTCGCGCCATCAGGTCTGCCGAGTATTGCCACGTTGCCTGGCCGCTGAGTGCTTCCAATCCAAGGCAGTTGCCGGCGCCCAAAAAATCCTCTGGGACCAGCACGATCGGTCCCTGGCTTTCGGTAACGTCGTGATAGATCGGAACGCCGCGCACGCGTCGCACCCAGCCGTTGCGAATCAGGAACAATTTGTTAATCGGCTTACCTTCTTCGATCAGCACGTGATGCTTGCCATAAGCCATGAACTTGGCCAAATTGCCGAGTGCTACCAGGTCGACTGCGCTCAACGCTTCGCCGGCCTCTTCCCTAATCGTGGCAATCGTGTTTCCCAGGCCGTGCAGGCGATAGCTGGCATCAATTTTCTCGGCGAATTTCTTTAACGACCTCAAGAGCCTCAGCGCCGGCCGGACCATTTCCAGAACCGTCACCTCGCCGCCGGCAGCAGCGGCGACTATGGTGGCGTTGCGCGGGACGCCGGCCAGAATCGACATTTCGCCAAAGCAAGTCCCCGGCCCAATTGTGCCAACCTTCCCTTTCTCACCCGACTCGTCCGCGACAAAGACGTTCAACTCTCCGTCCACGGAAAAATAAAAAGTGTTTCCGCCCCACTCGCCCTGGCTCATAATCGTCTCGCCCGGAGCGTAAATAAGCAGCCGTCCATACGGACCGATTTGCTTGCCACCCGACACTTTGCCTTCGGCAATCATTTTCAGATTGTTTTTGTTTTTGTCCTCGAGCAGTTCAGATACGATCTCGATCTTCTTGATGGCTTCAAGAATGGCATCGGGATTGAGGTTCTCTTTTGGCATGTGTCTATGAACTGGTTCTGGCCGAGACGCTTTCGAAAAGCCGCCGTCCCGGCGATTGAGCGCAGCTTAGCACGCGATGCGCGACTGAGGGAATCCACACTCGCTCGCGACGTACGCGCCGGAATATTACAGTGGTTGGCCCGTCGGATACGTGATAGCATCCGCATTCCGTTTGAGCCAAATCCGTCGTATTAGTTATCAGCAATGCTGACCTCCAATCAAATGCATGCCCCTTCGAAGCGCTCGGTGACGACGGCGAGCATCCTCCTGATTCTGCTCGCGTCGTTGGCGTGGGGCTTCAGTCGTTTGCTGCCGCGTGCGCGCGGTTTCGAAGGGGTGCCTGCCTCAGCCAGCGAGAAGCCAGGAGGCAGTAAACAGAAGGCAGCAAAAGAAACCGGCGCCATCAATCCTGCGAGCCCGACGTCCGTCGCCGCGAAACTGATCGACTCAGACAACGACGGCATTCCGGACCCGGCCGAGTTGCGCACGTTTCAGGATCGCGACAACTTTCGGCGCTGGTTCACCGCGATCGCCGAAACCCAGTTCTATCAATTGAGCGATCAATGGAACGCCGAACAACGCGATTGCGCCGGGCTGGTGCGGTTCGCGATTCGTGAAGCGCTGCGGCGTCACGATCGGATCTGGTTTCAGAAAATGGGGCCAGGCTATGAAACCGTAGCGCCGGATGTGGCCGGGTTTGATCTCGACCAGAACCCGCTCGGCGAGAAAATTTTTCGCACGGACTTTGGTTCCTTCCATGAAAGTGATCTGCGCAATGGCAGGTTTTCCGAGTTTGCCGACGGCCGCTCGCTGAAGAATTTCAACAGCACATTTATTAGTCGTGATCGGCGCGAGGCCCAACCAGGCGATCTGCTTTTTTTCTATCAACCATGGGTCCAGAAATTTCCCTATCACGTGATGGTGTTGCTCGGCTCGCCGCACATCGCGCCGAATGGCGCCCAGGACTGGGTCGTCTATCACACGGGCTCGTCGCCGACCGATCAGGGGACAGTAAAGAAGGTTCAGCTTTCAGTCCTTGAGCATCACCCTGATCCGCGTTGGCGGCCAGTGGAGAGCAATAAGAACTTTTTGGGATTCTATCGATTGAAGATTCTTCAATGAAGTACTTTTCGCAAGCTTGTGAGACTGGTTCGTCGCGGCTCCGCCGCCTGATGTGCGGAAAGGCTCTGCCTTTCCGAAACGCTCTTCATTTCTATTTGGAGGCTATGCCTCATTTGGGCCTCGCGAGGCGCAGCCTCGCTGGTTCCGAATATCAACTTGCGGAAAGGCTGAGCCTTTCCGCACATCAAGCGGCAAAGCCGCGTTCTGGATTCGTTCTCCTGCTGGAGGCAACCGAAGGTGTCTGAAACTAAATCGCGTCTTCCCCGTTATCTGGCAACTGCAGCAATCTACTTGGCAGTCGTGGCCTCGGCATTTGGCTTCAACGTGATTCGCTCGCGCGCTGCGCGACCGTCGGCAGAGGCCCCGCCGCCGCCAGGACCCACGATTGTCAGCAGCAAACCGTATTTCTCGTTGACCACCAACCGCAGTTATTCGCCGAACGAAACGACGCGCATGTGGGCCAGCTACCAGAATGTCGACTATCTGGATTTTCGCGTCTATCGAGTTAAAGACCCGACGAAGTTTTTTAAGCAGCTCGACGACCCACATCAAATGGGCGAGAAAGAAAAGGAAGCCGTCGC
>DATHHW010000043.1:0-131539 GCA_035317005.1 Pyrinomonadaceae bacterium
CGATCAATCGTCTCGACAGTTCGAGCGTGCGTTTGGAAAATGACTTGAACTACACGCCGGGACGGAGAGTCCTGGGAATTTTCCAGCTTAGGACCACCGACAGCAACGCGGTCGAGCAAGTACGAGAGTTTCGGCGTGCCGTCGCAATGCTAAGGAATAGTTCGGGTAATGGGCGCGCGCTGAATCGCAGCGTCGACGAGGCGCAGATGGTTCTAAATCGCGGTGCGCAGCTCGATCGTTATCTGCGGTTGCGTACAGGCAGCTCGAGAGTGGACGAAGACCTAAGTGAACTCAGGTCTAATCTTCATACACTCGCCGATGCGTACGGCTTGACTGTGCCCTATTAAGTCAGGCCGCCGATGGTTCTTTGAAACTGTCGTTTAGAAGGCTGAGCTTATCCTTTCAGCCTGCCGTTTAGAAGGCGGACTTGTCCGCTTCCTAAAGCGGGACAAGTCCCGCGTCTAAACGAAAGCCTTAGGACATGTCGGTAATTACGCGTTCGACAGGCCCCGCCACTTCCTCCTGGGTGTGCGGGGCTTTTGTTCGTCCTGCCGGCAATGCCACAATGCCCGGAACATGACGGGCACTCTCTACATCGTCGCCACGCCCATCGGCAACCTCGAAGACATCACGCAACGCGCGCTGCGCGTGCTGGGCGAAGTCGACGTGGTGGCCTGCGAAGATACGCGGCGGACGCGCGTGCTACTGAATCACTTCGGCATCAAGACGAAGACGATCAGTTATCACGAACACAACGAGCGCGAACGCGCTGAGCAGTTATGCAAACTGCTGTTATCCGGAAAGAACGTCGCGCTGGTTTCAGATGCGGGCACGCCGCTGATTAACGATCCGGGGTTTCGCTTAACCAAGGCTGCCATAGAACTGAATCTGGCGGTCGTCCCGATTCCCGGGCCCACGGCGTTCGTGAGTGCGCTGGTCGCTTCGGGGCTGCCCTCCGAACAATTCTTCTTTGCCGGCTTTCTCCCGGCGCGCGCCAACGCCCGGCGCGCAAAACTGGCGGAGTTGATTGCGATTCCGGCGACGCTCGTTTTCTACGAGGCCCCACACCGAATCGCTGCCACACTCGAAGATGCGCTTGAGGTGCTCGGCAATCGCCCGGCCGCAGTCGCGCGCGAACTGACAAAGATCCACGAAGAGATTGCGCGCGGTAATTTGCGCGAGTTGAGTCAGCGATTCAGCACAGGCTCATTAGCGGCGCGCGGCGAAATAGTTCTTGTGATTAGCGGCGCCGCGGTTGATGAAGCAGCAACCACTGGCGAAACCGAACCTGCATCACGAAGGTTGATCGAACGCGTGAGCGAACTCGAGCGGGAAGGTCTGGAAGCAAAAGCCGCGCTGAAGAAGGCGGCTCGCGAACTGGGATTGAAACGGGCCCAGGCCTATCGCCTGTTAGTGGCTCAAAGAAATCGCCGCAATAAATAGAAGAGCGCGCTCAGCACCACCGACACGATCAGCATTGAGACAATCGGCACATAAACCTGGACGTGATCGCTTTCATAGCGAATATCACCGGGCAGACGGCCGAACCATGAAAGCCATCCGGTGTAAATCAGCAAGCCTGCGAATACCAGGCAAAGCCCGCCGACGATAACTAATAATCCGATATAACGATTCATCTTTGTGTCCGACAAACTTTTCAGTTTGTCGATCTACTTCGCGAACGCCAGCGGTCCATCCGGTTTGATGATGTCCTTCAAAGCCGAGTAAGGCACCAGCACGAACTGCGGGCCGGCGGCAAACGCTGCCACCTGGTACGGATCGAAAGTGATCCACAATCCTCTCTTGGTAATCGCCCAGGCCCGGTAGTTGTCGGCCCGCGGCGACGCGCCCGATTTCATCATCTCTTCGTCGAGCATCGTGTCTTTGTCTTTCTTCGCCCGATCCCTCAAATCCTTGATGCAATACGCCGAGATGACGTTGAGAAAGTTTGATTTCGGATTGAAGAGATCGGCGAGCGCGAGCTTCTTCCCGTTCTTGACGTCGTAATTCACGACGGTCGTGTTGCTATTGCCATGCGCCGCGCCGCGCTCGTATGACCCTTCGGTGAACTCGACACTAATCAGGTCGTCAGTCGCGCGTCGAATCTCATATCGGATGTCCAGGGTCGAGTCCAGTGTCTCGGCCGGAGTCTCGCTGCCGGTATCAACTTCCTCAGAACTCTCAGCGGTCTTAAAGGCGGCGACATCTTTGGTAATCAGGCTCCGGGCCTCTCGATTGAAACTGTCAAAGCGCGCATCGCCTTCGATCTGTGGATACTCGGCATCGACCGTGTAGTGCTTTGCTTTGTTCGCTTCCTTGATGACTTTAGGAACAACACGCACGGCCGCGCTGAACTCGATGGGTTGCTGCACAACCTGGAACGGGGTTTCTTTCGAGCCGTCAGGTTTCGACCACTTGCCTTCGATCTCGTTCAGGCCGGGATCCGGCGAATCAATCGCCGATTTCCACTTGCCTTTGAAAATGCCGGCGTCCTTGCCGCTCTCGTCTGACTCTTTCAACTCGACGTTGCCGTCTTTATCAACTGTGCCACCGAGGTTGATGTTCTTGGCGACCTTTGGATAGAAATAAGTTCCGGTCAAACGATCGCCGTCACGCGTGAGGATCATCTCAATCGAGAGATTGTTGGCGATCGTTCCCCGATAATAAAACTTTTCACCGGCCGGGGCGGTGCCGCCCACAGGCGCCTCATGCACGGCCGCGTCATTGCTGTTAGTTGTTGGCTGAGTACTCGTCTGTTTTCGACACGAACCCAAACTGATAAGGGCAATGATTGGCAAAAGAAGTAAAAAGCTCTTAGGTTTTCGCATTCTGGAATCAGTCCTTCGGTCTATGGATTATCACGATCTATCGTCGTGGGTTTCAAACGATTTTCCAGCCGGCTTTGACTTACACGAGCTTCTCTTCGTGTGATTTCGTGTGATTTCGTGGATCGAGTTTTTTGACTGCCAAGGGACGATCCACGAAGTCACACGAAATCACACGAATACAAAGATCATCCTCCCTGGCCCCATCTGCTTTGTGTTGCAAACCTACTTTCGAGACGCTGGAGTAACCAGTCCGCTTCGCTGAATTTCGTTCCGAATGTCCGCAAATTTCAGCTCGGTTAACCTGCCGCCAGTGAATATCTTATTGTTGGTGACATCCGCAAGCGCGAACGGTGGTTTCGGAAAGCTGTCCAGTTCTTCGTCCGTTTCAAAACTGGTTTCGGCCAGTACCAATCCGAACAGATCGCCGAGAAACATATCGACGGAAAAGTTTCGGCCGGCAAACTCGAAAGGATAACGGTTCTTGCGAATCTCGTTGGCTTCAAACACCGCGAGTGTCTCGGCTTCAATCGCGTTGAGATAGGTGTTCGTGATCATTGTCCGTGAAAGATCTTCAGGATTAGGGGCGAACTTCTGCGTGAACTTCACCACCCATTTGTTGGTCCGTGGATCGCGCACTTTGCGTATGCGCAGCCGTGTGCCCGTAATGTAGTTGTCAGTGATCTGAAGGTGCTGATCCGCGCGCGTCAATCCTTCCGGCAGGTCCGGCAACAGATACCGCCGCTCGCGTTCAACGCGCGCGTACTTGCTGTCCGGGACAATCGTGTTCAGGTCTGTTAACTTTGCGACACCCATGGCTGAAAGCACCTTAACTTTAGCTGTAGCTTCTGAAAACGACAAAGACGGCGACGACATCTGGTAATAGGTCCGATAAGTCCTAGTAGAGTCTATGAATGCTCGACCAGGAACATTACCAACCCGCCATCATCAAGTGCGCGCCGAAGTAAATAAAGGTATATTAGCGCGGCCCGAAAGCTGTGAACATGCCGGAGAAAAGAAGGAGACCCCAGATGAAAACCCGTAGGATTGACACTTTGTGTGCCGCGTTGGCCATCGTCCTGGCGGCCTCGGCCTGTAGTCTGCTGAACCGCTCAACACCCACCGCCACCTTCAAAGCGTTTTATGAAGCCTCAAACAAAAAGGACGTCCCGGGCATGAAGAAAGCGCTGTCAAAGGGCTCGTTGGACATGTTCGACAAACTGGCAAAAGAACAAAACAAGTCGACCGATGACTTGCTGAAGAGCTTCGATAAGGAAGACAAGAATCAGAAAATGCCAGAGACGCGCAATGAGAAGATAAATGGTGATACGGCCACGCTCGAGGTCAAGAACGACAAGACCGACAAGTGGGACACGCTGCCGTTCGTTAAAGAAAATGGAGAATGGAAGATCGCGCTCGACAAGTTCCTCGAGGATTTGATGAAGGGTCTTAGCGACAAATTGCCGGACATTAAGTGAAGTCTGCTGCGAGATCCGTTTGGAGTACCGCCTGCAGGCGGCAGCGTCTTCTTGCCCCCGGGATATTCCGCCTAAAGGCGGGACTCTAACCCTTCACCTCGTCATGATCGGACCCATTCGCACAACTTCAAAGTTAAAGCCTTTGATGCTTTTCAGCAGGCCCAGGTCATCATTACTCCAGCGGGGATCGGGCGCGCCGCTCAAAAACCAACCGGAACCATTGTCGGCGACGAACATTCCATACTTCTTCAGCGCCCGGAGAATCACCTGGTTCGCCGCTGAATAACTGGAAATATCAAACGATGCCTTCAAGCGCACGCGCATGCCCATCGGCGGCAGATTGGGGTCCGGGTCGCCGCTGGCAAAGTGTCGCGCGGGATAAACGTAAGCCCGCCGCGAACGCCCCACGGTGAAGCGCAACGCATGCTTGATTTCGCGTTGCTCGAAGACTTCATCGTAGCGTACCAGTCCCGGAAAAATTGGCAGCCCGGCCGCATCCGCCGAAGTCCAGCCCTCCGGCCGCAGCGCATTCGAATTCAGATCAAAGACTGCTCCGCTGCCGGCGATCCAGCTCGCGCCGTTGTTCACCGGAGACGCAGAAAATATTTCGTACAACTTCCATCGATCGCGATCGATTACCAGCACGTGCCGATCGCCGGTCCCATTTAGTCCGCCTTCAATGGGCGCGTCGCGCGGCAACGGGTAAGGGCCGGGGTCACTCTCTCCGCCATAGGATCGAAAACTGACCGGCACCAACAGTTGGGTGCCGGCAACCACGACATAAGGAATTCCGTTCGGCGCCCCGTTCCAGACCGTGCCAAAGTCCGGATGCAGCCTGTCATCAAGGCCAATGCTCTTGATCAAATTCGTCGAGTTCGGATCCACCGGCGAATTCGAAATGTCCTGGTTCCACGGATTGTCCACCGGGAAGAGGTGCTTGCCGTGAAGACTGGCGCCCGGCCCGAGGCTGGGCAGTGGCGCAGTCTCGGGTGTTACCGTACGCGGCCGCGTCACGGGCGGCGTGGGTCCTGAGATCGAGGCCAACGACCGCGCGGATTGGTTGCCATTCTCTTTGTTAGCCCGGCCCGAGGACACAAGCGACGCCGCCACGAGGAACGATCCAATCGCCATAACCAACACCAACGGAATGCGGTTTCCTGAACCCATCAATCTCCTGTCCCAGCCTTTTATACTAGCCGCACGGGCGCCCGTGAATCACGCGCAAGGTGCGCGTGTCACCATCAAACTGAATCCACTACCTTGTCGAAAAACTATGTGGAAGACGCCCCGGCCAAGTAGTATAATCCACCTCGCCCCAGAAATCGGTAAGTGCAACCTCCACTCCCAAGCCCCCTGGGGTTGCCTTCCAATTAGCACAGTCTCGAGATTCCCCCGTTTGCCCCGGCCGTAGAAGCGATGTGTAGATCTGCTTTGCGGCTTCAGAGCTAAGGAGGGCGTTAAGCCATTCGAGCAAGCTCGCTGGATCCATGCTTTTAAAGTTCATGGTCTGGGAAGAGTTTATGATCAATCGTCGCTGCAAAAATGCTCTGTCCAATCGACCGCATGGCCCGCGCAAATGCAAACGGCTATTTAGACTGCGTTTTTCGTTTGTCGTTGCGACGCTGCTATTCCTGTCAGGTGCTTTCACTGCGCTTACCGCGGCCACTCTTCCTTCAGGTTTTGTTGAGACGCAGATTAGCGGACTCTCTAGTCCCACGGCAATGGACTTTGCTCCCGATGGCCGGCTATTTGTCTGTCTGCAGGGAGGAAACCTGCGCGTGATCAAGAATGGCGTGCTGTTACCAACGCCGTTTCTGACCTTGACCGTTGATTCAGCAGGTGAGCGTGGCCTGCTCGGGATTGCCTTTGATCCTAACTTCGCCACCAACAACTTTGTCTATGTCTATTACACGGTGCCGGGTTCACCCGCGCACAATCGCGTCAGCCGCTTTACCGCAAATGGCGATGTAGCCGTGGCCGGCAGCCAAACGAACCTGCTCGAGCTCGACAATCTCAGCGGCGCCGGCAATCACAATGGCGGGGCTATTCATTTTGGCCCGGACGGCAGGTTGTATATAGCTGTGGGCGAGAACGCCAATGGATCGAATTCGCAGACGCTCGCAAATCTTCTGGGAAAAGTCTTGCGCATCAATGCCGACGGAACGATTCCCACAGACAATCCCTTCTTCAACACCGCCGGCGCCCGCAAAGAGATCTGGGCCCTGGGGCTGCGTAATCCCTTCACCTTCGCGTTCCAACCCGGCACCACGCGAATGTTCATTAACGACGTTGGTGAAACCACGTGGGAAGAGATCAATGACGGTATCGCCGGATCTAATTACGGATGGCCGATCACCGAAGGAGTGACGACGGACCCGAGGTTTCGCTCGCCACTCTTCGTATATGGGCACGGTTCAACCAGCACCACTGGCTGCGCTATCACTGGAGGGACTTTTTACAATCCTGCGACGGTCCAATTTCCAAACAGCTATGTCGGTAAATATTTCTTTGCCGATCTATGCACCGGATGGATTCGGCTGCTCGACCCCACGAACAATACTGCCGTGAACTTCGCCAGCGGGATCTCCAGCCCGGTAGATTTGAAAGTTGCCTCGGATGGCAGTCTTTATTATCTGGCCATAGGTTCGAGCTCGGTTTTCAGAATCCAGTATTCGACGCCGGTCATCACGACGCACCCTTCGAACCAGACGGTAACGCTGGGACAAACGGCAACATTCAATGTTAGTGCCAGCGGAGCTGCACCACTCAGTTATCAATGGCAAAAGAATTCCCTGAACATCTCGGGCGCGAATTCAGCCAGCTACGCGACGCCGTCGACGGTCGAAGCTGACAATGGCGCGAAGTTTCGTTGTGTCGTGTCGAATGGTTCGGGCACGGCGACCAGCAACGAGGCCACGTTGACTGTTAACGCCCCGCCCAACATCACCGGCCAACCTTCGGATCAGACAGTGACAGTGGGACAACCGGTAACATTCAATGTCAGTGCCGTCGGGACGGCGCCGCTGAGTTATCAATGGCAGCGAAATACCGTGAACATCTCTGGCGCAAACTCACTGAGCTACACAATTTCATCAACGGCCCTCGCGGACAACAGCGCAAAGTTTCGTTGCGTCGTATCGAACAGCTTCGGCACGGCGACCAGCAACGAAGGTACGCTGACGGTGAAGTCACCTCCGCCGATCCTTCAGACCGAAGAAAATACCGACCATGCGATCGCTTTCGACTCTGTCACGATGCTGCGCGATCCCTTTCCACTCACTAACATCCTTAACTTTAGTTCAGACAACCGCACGAGGATCATGCTATTCGCGATCAACCTGGATTTGCTCGCCGGCGAAGACGCCTCGACCGTGACGGCCCGGGCCCAGGATGCGCAGATGATGCTTCATCCGCTGCCGGTTGAATACGTGGGAAAAGTTCCCGGGTTCGCGTGGCTGACCGAGGTGATCGTGATATTGCCCGGTGACTTGCCGGCCGGCCAGGATGTTTTGGTGAGCGTGACTTATCACACGCAAACCAGCAACCAGGCACGTATCAAGATCAAGTGATTAGCGAGCTTTTCGATTGATCGCAAAGCTCGGTTGTACCGCGGAGCGCGGACATCCTGTCCGCCAGCGTGCGAAGCCCGCTCAGACTATGCGAAAGACTCGTCCAAGAGATCTGTTCGCGTTCCGCTCAGGCGGACAGGATGTCCGCGCCCCAGATCCACACCTAACGCCTTGGCACCTGTGAGATGCAAACCACAGAGGTTCCCTCTCCCCTTTCCGGCGAACAAAAACTCAACTAGAATGCGTTGGCATTGATGCTTAACTTCGAATCAAAGAGGACCCACAGTGAGTATCTACAGACTACTTCTAACCGCTCTGATACTACTTTCTTGTCTTTCTGTTTCCGGGCTGCCGCAGAATCCTGCACCGTTAGGAATTCGGCCCGAGCCGCCCGAAGGTAAAGGTGTTGTAGCTCTGAAGGCCGCGCATCTGATTGACGGCACCGGCGCACCGCCACTTAAGAACGCCATCATCATCGTCGCCAACAACAGGATTTCGGTTGTAGGCGATGCGACGTCGGTGCGCATCCCTTCGGGAGTGAAGGTGATCGATCTCGGCGATGTCACGTTGCTACCCGGTTTCATCGACGCGCATACACATCTGATCGGCCGGGTGCTTGGCGATCCGGACGGAGACATGGCCGCAGTTAAAGACTATGACTCGTTCGGCGCCATTCTCGGCGTGCTGCACGCGCGTGACACTTTGATGGCCGGATTCACCAGCGTGCGCAACGTCGGCGCGTCGGGACAGTTTGACGATATGGCTCTGCGCAAAGCGATCAACGAAGGCTGGACGCCGGGGCCGCGCATGGAAACCGCCGGTCACGCGATTGGAATCACCGGCGGCCACTGCGACGAAAACGGATTCCGGCCGGGCATCCTGCAACTTGGTCCCATGGACGGTGTGGCCAACGGGCCGGAAGAAATTCGCGCCGCGGTGCGATATCAAATCAAGTACGGCGCCGATGTGATCAAGACGTGCGCCACCGGCGGGGTACTGTCGGAAGGCGACGCGGTCGGGGCGACGCAATACAGCTTTGAAGAACTAAAGGCCCTCGTCGACGAGGCAAACAAACTGGAACGCAAAGTCGCCGCACACGCGCACGGCACCGAAGGAATCAAGCTCGCCGTGCGCGCCGGCGTCTCTTCAATCGAGCACGGATCGTTTCTGGATGAAGAAGGAGCGCGCATGATGTTTGAGCGCGGAACATTTCTGGTGCCGACACTTTCAGCGGCCGAAGCGGTGGAGAAAGCAGCGAAGAACGGCGTGCTGAAAGGCCTGCGCGCCGAAAAAGCTCTGGCCGCCGCGGCGGCTGCGCGCCGGGGAATAAAGCTCGCCGTCGCTAACAAAGTTCAGATTGCTTTAGGAACTGACGCAGGCGTGATTGTGCACGGCACGAACGCGCGCGAATTCTTCCTGATGTGCGAATGGGGCGGCCTGAGCCCGATGGAATCAATCATCGCCGGCACGCTGAACGGCGCGAAGCTGCTCGGCTGGGACAAGAACCTCGGCTCACTCAGCCCCGGCAAATGGGCCGACATCGTCGCCGTCTCAGGCGATCCTTTGAAAGATATTCATGCGATGGAGAAGGTTGTGTTTGTGATGAAGAATGGGGTGGTTTATCGGCGGGAGTAGGAGGCATCGCTCCGAGAATCGGCAACACTACCATTCAAACTTGAGCACATGCGATAACGCTTTTCCGAAGCGAAAATGATAGCTATGAGGACGAAAAGTACCTTTCGGCTGGAAGGGCTGTAAATCGAAAGGCGTGCCTTCGGAGTCTCGGATATCAAGAGACTCAGGAGACTCCTTAGTTAACCACACCAAAAACCTAAAGCCTCTGAACCTTAGAAGAGCGCCGACCAATCCGCCTTCCGGATGAAACAACGTTTCGACGCTAATCCCATTTCGGAAAAAATTCCGGTCCTCTTGATCGTGAGCGAAATACAGTCCCATAGGTTCTCGAAAACCGCTTAATCCATACACAGCTCTTACGATTTCACCCGGCGGGTCGCGTATGGTCTTTTGGGTTTGATGCCAACGTTTATGCTTATGATCGACGCACGAACATCCGATAATCGTCTTGACGGCCCATCTCTCGAAGAGTGTTCCGTTGACATCAGCCCTTCTAATATTCAGAAAGCTCTTTTGCCTCGATTTCCAGCGCGCGGTCAAAACACGCTCCAGTTCAACCAATGTCTTGACGAATCTTACTGCTTCGCTGTCCAAGGGTGAAAGTAACGTATTGTGATTGGTACAAAGGATATTGGCTGTCAGTTCTTTGAGCGGAATTGTCTTCTCTTCGCCTTTCAACCACTCAAAGCCACTAACGACTATTAGCTTTTGACCCGCCCACAGACCTTGGGATACATAGTGCTCTCTCGACAGCTTGGTGCTACAACCACCGATTATTGAGGCCCAGCATTTAACCATAGCCAGTCAGGCTGCCTTAATCACGCCTTAACGAGGTCATCGGCAACTTCTTCCTTACTTTCTTCTGGCCGTAGCAGGCGCTCTTTATGCCGTAGCTGTAACTGTTTGTAGTAAGTGATTAGTTTGCGCGGATCATGATCGCATTCTTCAGAAATCCGGCGCCGCAGATTTCATCATCTGCCAGAGGCCTTCCAAACTCGCGTAGCGTTTACCGCGAAAGACAAACGGCGTCGGCGCAAAGTTCGAAAGCAAACCGAGTTCGTTCCGCTTCGAAAGAATAACTTCGCCCGGGCCTGCTTCCTGAGGCAGGATCTCCCAGTCAGGTTTTTTTGGATCAATGACCGGTGTCCACCAGTGGGCTGGGTAACGCGGGTCGCGCGGGATCTGTTGCTGACCAGAGACGAGCGTCGCGAGAATGATCAAGCTGAGAAATACTCGGTGCATGTCACAAATCCAGGAACCGGCTGAAATCTCTTGCGGCTCAGCCGCCGCACATGGGCGGTAAGGCTCTGCCTTAGCGTGGTGATCATTTTTTAGTCGAGGCTGCGCCTCGCTTCTGGTGTTCGCGGAGGCATAGCCTCCTTGGTTTCTTTGAGACGTCACGGTAAGCCGGAGGCTTACCGCCATGTGCTGCGGCAAAGCCGCAATCTCGCTATTTCGAACTCGCGCGATTACTCTTCACCGCCGGCACACGCACCTCGGGCTTCAGGTTCGTCACAAACAGCTTCAGAATCCGCTTGTACTCATCCGCCCAACTCTCCTCGCGTTCAAAGCTGTGATCCTCGACCGGATATGGCGCGACTTCCCAATTCTCTTTTCTCAGCTCGATCAGTTTCTCGACCAGCCGCACCGTGTCCTGGAAATTTACGTTCACGTCCACCATGCCGTGACAGATCAGCAGCGCGCCCTTCAATCCACTCGCAAAATAAATTGGCGAGCTTTGCTTGTAGCTTTCGGCGTCGTTCTGCGGCAGGTTGAGAATGTTCGCAGTATAGCCATTGTTGTAGTGTGCCCAATCAGTCACCGGGCGCAACGCGGCTCCCGCGGAGAAAACATCCGGCTGCTTGAACATCGCCATCAGCGTGATGAACCCACCGTAACTACCGCCATAGAGGCCGATGCGCTTCGGATCCACACCGTGCTCCTTCACCAGGTAATTCACTGCGTCGACATGATCGGTTAAATCCTTGCCACCCATTTGGCGATAGATTCCGGTGCGCCAGTCGCGGCCATAGCCGGCCGATCCGCGATAGTCAATATCGAGTACGACGAAACCCATTTCCATCAGGAGGTGATTAAACATGTACTCGCGATAATAGGAACTCCACCAGCGATGAACGTTTTGCAAATAACCGGCGCCGTGGACGAACAGCACCGCCGGGCCGCCGCCTTTATAATTCGCCGGCATGTACATGCGTCCCCAGACGGTGGCGCCGTCGCGCGCTTTGAAGCTGACGAGGCGCGGGTCGATCCAATCGTTGGTGAAGAACTCTGGAACAGGAGATGTCGTGACCGGCTTGATCGCCGCGGCCATCTTCTCCTCCATCGGCTGGTTGGGAAGAAGGTACAACTCCGGAGGCAGGTTGCTGTAAGAACGCACGTCCGCCAGCATCGTTTCGTCGGGCGAGACATCGACCTGATTTTGACCCGGCATGCCGGTGATGCGAGTGCGCGGGCCGCCGCCGAGCGCCATTGAATACAAATGCCGTTGGAACGGACTTCCTTCGCTCGACGTGAAATAGAACTTCGTTTTGTCCGGTGACAGTTGCACATCTGAAACTTCGAATTGGCCGGAAGTCAGTTGCACCGGCTCGCCGCCGGTAATCGCCACACTGTAAAGATGCGCAAACCCGTCACGCTCCGATTCGAAATAAACGTGCGCGTTATCCGGCAACCAGCCCAGCGTGCCCGCGCCCGGCCCGTCTATCCAGGCATCGTCGTGCATGCTGGCCAGAACCCTGGTTTTGCCGGTGACTGCATCCAGTAGCATCACCCAGCGATCTTTGTTGTCCACCGAACGCGCCATCAACACGGCGTTCTTGCCGTCATCAGACCAACGAAGCAGAGCCAACTGCACGTCGCGATCCTTAGGTTGAGCCGGCTGCGGTTTTGGCTGGCTCTGCTGCGATTCCGCGGCGGCCCTTGACTCGCCACGTGTGGCCGCCTCAGTCGCATTCAGTTCAGTACGCTGAACCGAAGGCGTCGCCGGCAGACGCTGCCCGTGATCGACGTTCTTCGACTCACCGGTTTCCACGTCGATAACAACGATCCGCGTGCGGCCCTGGGTGTCGCCAACCTTCGTGCGTCCGGGAATGTCTTCGGTATAGGCGGATTCAGTGACGTAGTTCGGCACGATTGTGTTTTTCGCGCCGGCGCCGGGTTCGCTGATCGTAGCGATAACATACTTACCGTCAGGTGACAGCGTCAGCGCGACCGCGTTCTGCCCGGCGGGGAGATTAAGAGTCTTACGCTTTTCGCGTTCTTTGCGTTTCTTCTCCTGCTCTTCGCGTTGCTCAGCGCGCTCGCGCACCGCGTCAAGCAATCCCCGCTCTTCTTTCTTCAAGGACTCCTGGCTGTCGGTGCCTTTCGGTGGCGTAGTTCCACCCCCAGCGCCGCCACCGGGTCGAATATCCGTTAGTTGATCGAGAGAGCCGCCATCAAGTGACATCACATAAAGATTGCTCTGCCGCGTGAAGTAGACGCGTTTCTGATCGAAAGTGAAGTGCGGGTTAGTCTCGGCATCGACGGTGCGGGTGATTTGCCGGCGGGCGCCTTTCGCATGATCGTAGATGAAGATGTCACCTTCGTCGGCAAAGACGGTCATCGTTTTATCTTTCGACAACTCGCCGTTCGCCGGCGGCGCCTGTTTCACTTCATCATCCGTCAAGCGGCGCAGGCCCGTGCCGTCGCGATTGACGACGTAGAGGCTCATCTCCTTCAAACGCGGCTCGTCCGCCTGCTTCCAACGGAAATAAATGCGCCGGCTGTCCTGTGACCAGTAGACTCCGGTTGGCGGGTAACCCACCAGACGCGGGCCACGCATGATGCTGTCGACCGTAAGCTGGAAGGGTTTTGATGATGGCGTTGACGGCCTTTGCGCGAGGGTCAATTGCGGCGCAAGAAGTGACAGGACGCAGAGGATGAAACCTGCGTATCGAACTTGTTTAGTTTTCATTTTGGTCTGATGGAGAGGCGGTTTGCCTTAGCGCCTTCCGGTTTTCTCTTTGCGCCTTTGCGTGAAACTTAGTGTCGCAAGATCGTTTCACGCAAAGGCGCAAAGAAGAATTCAGAAGCGGTGAGGAGGCGCTTCTAACAATCGCGGTCTACATCGTGCCCGTCTTCCAGCCGGCTACGCGCTTCTCAAAGCCAGCCGTGTCGGCTTTGTCAGCTTTGCCTTTGGCGATGGCCACGTCAGCAGCCGCCAGCGCTTCCTGTTTCTTACCGGCGGCCCAAAGTATGTTGGCTTTGGCAGAAAGGTTACGGAACGTCTCTTTGACCTTGATCGATTGGTCGACAAACTTCAGCGCTTCATCGTATTTTTTGTCGCCGGCGTAGGTGTTCGCCACCTGCAGCGGCAGCACTTCGTTGGTTGGATTGGCCGCGATGAGCGCATCCGCCTTAGAGCGCCAGACCGCCTTGACGTCTTTTACTTCGACGGTAAAGGGAACGCGCATTTTCTCCCAGCGAATGTTTACTGTCGCCGTACTGTCGGTAATGGGATCAAAGGTGTACTCCAGCCATTCCTGACTGTCACTTGCCATCTGGGCCTTCGTTTTGACGCGCAGCGCGTCTTTCTTCTCGTCATATGTAAAGCTGCCCCACTGCCCGGCGTCATTGTTGAATATGATCGTCCACTCTTCCTTGCCGGGTACTGTGTGCAAGCTGTAGGTGCCAGCCTTTAACGGTTGGCCGTTGATTAAGACATCATCCGTGACTACAAACATCGTCGCTTCATTTGCGCCGGCGCGCCACACGTGACCCCAGGGAACGATGGGCTCACCTGCCTTGCGCTCGTTCTGATTGTCCAGAGTCGCTTCGCCTTTGGCGCGTGCTTCCATCGTGGCGGGAGCATCGGCAAAAATTGTGCGTCCCTTCACCGGCGGGCGGCTGTAGGTGATGGTGACGTCGGTGACGCCGATGGTCTGCATCACGCTGGCCTTCTGGCTCGGGCGAAGCGGCTTGATTTGCAGCGGCGGTTGTTGTGCGGACGCAAACGAAGCCGCGGCTGTGATCGCAAACAAACCAGCAAAGGTAAGAAAGAGAGATCGTTTCAGGGAAATCATGTTGGCACTCCTCGGTAGTTGAATTTGGCGCATTATGTATCGCCATTCGAGGCTGCGCAAGACGGGAGCGGGTTTTCTCCACCAGAATTTACAACTTTTTACAAACGCACAGTCGGAGCTCGGGCAAAAACATTGAAGGGATCAAGGTCTTTGAGCACGGAAGATTTAGGGTGGTGGGTAGATGCGTGTTGCCAATTTCCGGGGCAGTAGCCCGACCGTGAGGGAGGGCTCTGAAGTTCGATAATTGAGCCCTCCCTCACGGTCGGGCTACTGCCCCGAATCACGACCCGACTGAGAGCAACAGACAATTCCCCAGGACTAGATTTACAGACATGTTGACGGCAGAGATCGCAGCGTCGATTCACTTCTTTATAAGAGTCTCCACTGTTTTCGATAGAGAGAGCCTCGGTTGCACTCAGATTGATTCCGCAGTAAAAGTTCTTTTCGAAGGATTTGCGGGATCGACGAGCATCACGCGTCATTGCCAATGCCCTTCCCAACCGTTAAGAGTATCCGTTTAGAATGCAAAGCACCGACATTACTATTGGTCCTAACGTTGGCTTCCTGGCTGTCTTGAATCTTTTGGGTGCAGCGCAGGGGGTGCTGCTTGCTTTAGCTCTGGTAACTACGAAGACCGGCCGCCGGACTGCGAATCGACTGCTGGCCGCGCTGACCCTGACGATTTCCATCTCTGTCAGTGGCGCGGTATTGCTTACTTCAAACTATGTTTTTGCATTCCCGCATCTGAGCCGGCTCCACCAACCTTTTGTTTTTTTGGCGGCGCCTCTTTTGTTTCTCTACCTCCGGGAATTAACCGCGCGCGAGCGGAGATTTGAAAGGAAGGACTTCCTTCACTTCATCCCGTTCCTGCTCTGCTTGATCTATCTGCTTCCATACTTTCTTCAAAGCGGTGCAGCCAAGATCCAGATCCTGGTATCAGAATACGTGCAGCCGGCGTTTGGACAGTGGTATTACGTTCGTTCCGCGGTGTTGATTACCCAGGTACTCGTCTACCTCGTGCTGATCGCTGTCAACATCGTTAACTATTCTCGAAGTGTTAAGCTACGGAAATCTCCGCGCGAACGAGCCGTCCTGTTTGAGGTTCGGTTTTTTGTCATCGCCACCGCGGTTCTCTGGTGCACGGTGGTTCTGCGGTATGCAATCGCCACGATGCCCAATCTTTTGGTTCCCCTGGGTGCGTCGCTGCTCATTTATGCGATGGGCTATTTGAAAATGAGAAGGCCCGAGCCTCAGACCAACGGCAAGGGTGAGCTGTCAGTTAAGAAGTATGAGAAGTCCAGATTAACGCCGGAAAGGTCTGACAGATACCTCGACAAACTGCTTAACTTCATGAGGAAGGAAAAGCCCTTCACGGATGGCGATCTGACAATTCAGAAGTTGGCCGAAAGGCTGTCGATACCGGCCCATCATCTTTCACAGACCATCAACGAGCAGTTGGGGCAAACCTTCTCCGATTTCATCAATTCCTACCGGGTCGAAGAAGCCAAGAAGAAACTGCTCGACCCTGCTTTGAAACACTTGTCCGTTCTGGGCATTGCCGAGGAGGTTGGTTTTAACTCGAAATCGTCCTTCAATTCGGTTTTCAAGAAACATACCAACATGACGCCCTCTGAATTCAGGAATGCGGCCGCGCCGGCCAGCCCTGAAACCGAAGATCCTTCGATCGAACCATCATTGGACGCAAACTAAGCTTCGTTTGCCACAGATGAAGGTTTGCCTGCGACAGACAAAGCTTTCTTTGCAACAGCCGAGATTTCGTTCGTGACAGACGAGGTTTCGTTCGTCACAGACGAAGTTTCGTTTGCGACGGACGAGGTTTTAGTTTGCGACAGACGGGGTTTGTCCGTCACGGACGAGGTTAAGTCCGCCACAGACTAGATTAAGTCCGTCACAGACTTAGTTAAGTCCGTCATAAACCTAGTTAAGTCTATCACAGACTTAGTTAAGTTTGTCGTAGATTTAGTTACGCTTGTCACGGACTTAATTAAATCGATCATAGACCAGGTTAAGCCCGTTACAGATTTAGTTAAGGCCGGCATAAACCTAGTTAAGTCTCTCGTGAACTTAGTTAAGTCTGGTACAGACTTAGTTAAATCCGTCACAGATTAGGTTAGGTCTGTCACGGACTTAATTAAATCCGTCACAGACTTAGTTAAGTCCGTCACAAACGAGGTTTCGGTTGATGAAAAGAAAACGCCTGCCACTACGGCAAAACCTAAGTTTTGCCGGAATTATCCTAACAACATGACGATATCCGGGCCGCTTTGATTGGCGGCTATGTTGCCGACCTGGCCGCCAACCTAAGCCGGTTATCTCGTTAACCGCAGTCAAGAACGTCCAGAGTTAGGAATCTGGTCGTCCAGTTCTGTGAAATCGGGCGCTATTGTAAAGAAAAAACCGTCTTATGTACCGAGCTACGAGTTCGCTTTGATCACGATTTCTTCCCGGCCATGGCGACCCGTTCTTAATCCGAACTGAGTTCACGATGGGAGAAACTTCAATGCGAAAACTATTAGTCACGACCTTCCTGATCGCGTGCAGTGCATCTGTGTTGATGGGGCAGACGCCTGACCAGCAAACTAAGAATGAGTTCTTTGCCGGCTACTCTTTTCACAGCGCCGACATCAATACGTTAACGGTGGACCCGCGCCGCAGAGGCCAGCACGGCGTTAATCTCGAGTACACGAGAAACGTTACCAAACACGTCGGCATTACCGCTGATGCCTCAGCTCATTTCTACAGAGATACTCGCAGCACGAGTGTTGGCACATTCAGCAGCAAGCGGGATCAATACTTCCTGCTCGGCGGCCTGCAGTTTAAGCCGGGTCACGGCAAAGGGATCCGGCCTTTCGCGCACGTGTTGTTCGGCGCCTCCCTTTTCAGAGGGTTTACTTCGGACCTGCGGCCGACGGGGAATGTTTATACCTTTGACGATGCGACTTCGGTCGCGATGGCATTCGGTGGGGGCCTGGATGTTCGGCTCAATCAGCGAATTGATTTGAGATTGATCCAGGCTGATTACACGCCGACGTTTTTCGGATCGGGACGGCAGAACAATTTCCGCCTGTCAGTCGGCATTATTCTTAAGAAGTAATTAACCGTGCCCGACGCGAATCAGAGAATGAGACGAGACAATCGACCCAGCAAGTCGTAAGCTCCTATGCCACGAGGGACTTCTATGAGAAACACAATCTTTGCGCTGTTCCTCTCCCTGACCGTCGCGATTGCAACCTTCGCCCAAACCCGGCCGCGCCGAGTTGAGGCGCCCGGCCCAACTCCTTCACCTCTCCCTCCGGCTGCAGCGGCATCGCCAGAATCGGAAAGCGTGAGCGCTGAAATTCGCCCTGGCGGCAAACCGTTCAATGCGGATAGACAGGATCCAGGCGATATTGTGCGCGTCGATACAAACCTGGTGACCGTTCCGGTAAGTGTTCTGGATCGTAACGGCCGCTACATTCCGGATCTGAAGCGGGAAGATTTTATTATTTTTGAAGACGGCATTGAGCAAGAGATTGCTTACTTCGCGACCAGCGAAAAGCCTTTCACGGTTGTCCTGGTACTGGACACCAGCGCTTCCACCTGGTCAAAGCTGGATCAGATCAAAAACGCCGCCAAGGCCTTCGTGGCGCAACTAAGACCCGACGATCAGGTGATGGTCATCTCATTCGGTATGGGAGTAAAGGTCGAGTGCGAACCGACCAGCGACCGGAAAAAGATCGCCAAAGGCATTGGCGGCGCCAGCCGAGGTCTTAGCACTCATCTCTATGATGCGATGGACAAAGTCATGAAGAAGTACCTCGATCGCATCAAGGGACGCAAAGCCGTAGTTCTCTTTACCGACGGGGTTGACGCCACCAGCAACCATGCAACTTACGAGAGCACGGTCCACACGGCCGAAGAACTGGACGCATTGATTTACTCAATTCGTTACGACACCTACGATCCGGCCGCTGACAATGGCAATGTTCCTGACCCCACGTCTGGTGTGCGTCTGCCGGGGATTCTTAGCAAGATACTTCACTTGCCTTCGATTGGCAGCAACAGCGGAGGTGGCGCCGGTTCCAGTCGCGCTGACTATGATCGAGGTGAACGCTATCTTCAGGAGCTGGCGGCGTTAACCGGCGGGCGGGTCTACGAAGCAAGCAAAGACCTTCGCGATCTGCAAACAGCGTTCAGTAACATCGCCGATGAGTTAGGTCGTCAATACGGCATTGGCTACTACCCGAAAAAGAAAGGCGAGCCGGGTGAACGGCGTCAGATCAAAGTGCGGACTAATCGGACGGACGTCGCAGTGCGCGCCCGCGACAACTATATTTACAAGGGTCCGAGGGAAGCGCCCGCGGCTACTGCTGAGCAGGATAAGCAAACCCAGCCTCCGCCGTCATTGCAAAAGAAGCCCTTTGTTAGCGACTTGAAAGCTCCTCGCTGAACTAAGGCCCGAAGGGCGGGGAGGAAATAGCCACCGTGGACTCGACCCATGATCTTTCTTTGCGCCTTCGCGAGATATTTATTCCTAGCCTGGTCAACGGCGCAAAGTTCTCTGGCTCCCTCTCCCACGCAAAGTTCTCTGGCTCCCTCTCCCACTGGGAGAGGGTTGGGGTGAGGGCTTACGGGCGCGACCGCCCCAATTGATACGTTGTAGTTGAATGCCACTCGCCGCCATCGGCGGAACAAATAACAAACAGGTTCCCCTGGTAAACCCTCATCCCCGGCCCTTCTCCCAAATGGAGAAGGGAGCGCTCCCCTTACCAAATCACGCAACGATCCTTTTCCGGTCGCACCATCGCGTCGCCATCCTTGCACTGAAAGGCGGCGGCAAACTGCGGCATGTTCGAGAGCGGACCATTGACGCGAAACTTCGGCAACGGATGCGGATCTCCCAGCACCAGCAACCGCGCGTATTCAGGGCGAATATTATTGGTCCATCCGCGCGCGTACCCGAGAAAAAAGCGCTGCTCCGGAGTAAAGCCATCGATATTCGCGGGACGCGGCTTACCTTCCATCGATTTCTGGAATGCGGCGTACGCGACCACCAGGCCGCCCAGGTCGGCAATGGATTCGCCGACTACTAATTTGCCGTTTTGATTCAGCCCCTTTTCGACTTCAAAGCCGTTGAACTGATTGATGACGCATTGCGCACGCTCCTGAAAAGCCTTCAGGTCGGCTTCGCTCCACCAGTTGGCCAGATTGCCGGTGGGATCGAACTTCGCGCCTTGATCGTCAAAACCGTGCGTCATCTCGTGGCCAATCACCGAACCCATGCCGCCATAATTGAGCGCATCGTCTGCCCCCGGATCAAAGAAGGGTGGTTGCAGAATGCCCGCCGGAAAAACGATCTCGTTGATTTGCGGATTGTAGTAAGCGTTCACGGTCGGCGGTGACATGACCCACTCCATACGGTCCACGGGCTTGCCTACTTTGCCCCAGTCACGGCGCTCATTGAACAAGCCCACACGAAAACGGTTGGCCTGATACGAACTGCGGTCGATCGCCAGCGCCGAATAATCGCGCCACTTGTCGGGATAACCAATCTTGTTCAGGAACGCGTCGAGTTTGACGATCGCCCGTTTGCGGGTCTCCTCTCCCATCCAGCTCAACGTCGTGATGTCGCTCTTCAAGGCCGCTTCCAGGTTGCGGACCATGGCTAGAGCGCGGGCCTTGGCCGCCGGCGGGAAGGCTTTCTGTACATAAACTTCGCCGAGCGCTTCACCCATCGCGCCGTCAGTCCCGCCCACACAGCGCTTCCAACGGGGCAGATTCTCTTTGACGCCGGAAAGAATCGTTCCCTTGAAATGAAAGTCTTCGTCGACAAACTTCGCCGACAGACCTGACGCTGCGCGGTTAATGAGATACCAACGCAAATAGGTCTGCCAGTCGGCAATCGGCGTAGCCGTCAATTGCGCGTCCAGCGCTTTGAAAAACTCCGGCGTGGCCACGTTAACGTCTGCTTTCTGCACCAGACCCACCCGCGAAAAATAACTGACCCAGTCGAAGGTCGGCGCCACGTCCTTCACGGCCGTCATGGCCATGCGGTGATAAAGCTTCTCAGTGTCGCGCATCTCGACGGGCGCTTTTGATGACTCCGCCAGTTTGGTTTCAAGGGTCATGACGGCCTGAGCTTCGCTGGCAGCTTTGGCCGCATCGTCGCCCATTAATTCGAACATTTTGGCGACGTGCTTGACGAACTCATCGCGGGTCGACTTTGAGCGATCGTCCGTCTTGAAGTAATAGTCCCGATTGGGAAGACTCAGACCGCCCTGGATAAGCACGGCAATAACCTCGGTGCTGTTCTTGAAATCCTGGATTGAGCCGGAACCAAAACCCGCGTTGTAGCCCATCGCGTGCAGGTGACCGATTTCGGCCTGCAACGATTTCTGATCGCTGATCTTGGCAACCAGGTCGAGTTCGGCTTGCATCGGCTTCAGGCCTTCCGCCTCAATCTTGGCTTCATCCATACAACTGGCGAAGTAGTCGCCAACCTTCTGCTCGTTGCTGCCTTTACGCGCGTTGGCATTTTTAGCGGCAGCTTCGAGAATCTCGTGCAGCACGTCGCGGTTCTTCTCGTTAAGAATATTTGCGACCCCCCAGGCGGGATAGGCCGCCGGGATCGGGTTCGCCGTCAGCCAACCACCATTTGCGTACTGATAAAAATCGGCACACGCGGCAGTTTTCGTGTCCATGTTGGTGACGTCGAAATGTGAAGCCTGGCCAAAAGTGGCCGCGACACTAAACGCCATGACCAGGGCGCAGGCTACGAAAGCCTTGAATGAATTGCTCATGCTATCTCCTGTTTTGAATTAGCTGATTCGACAAACTGTTCGGGCTGAGGAAGACAATGGATCTCAAACACAGATTCGCTGTTCCTCTGCTATTACGCTGCGAAGAGAATTTAGTTTTCTTTTGACGAAAGGTCAAAGCGGGTGGGGCAACAGCGGCTTAGCGCCTGATGCCGAGCCGGAAAGGCAAAGCCCTTCCGCACATCAGACGGCGGAGCCGCTTCGCGAACTCACTCATTGACGCTACGACTGTAGCATTCGCTCAATCACGCCGTAACTCGCTTCCAGAGCTTCCGTAAGTTTTTCAGGTTGGTTGCCGCCGCCTTCGGCCATGTCGGGTTTGCCGCCGCCTTTGCCTCCGATAATTGGGGCGAGCTCCTTGATGACCTGCCCGGCCGGAATCTTCTTGGTGAGATCATCTGAGGTGCGCACGATCAGCGAGGCTTTGCCGTCGTTGCTGCGTCCGACCACCACCACGCCTGACTTGATGCGGGCCAGCAAAGTGTCAGAGAGCTGGCGCATCCCCGCGGCATCCAGACCGCTGGCTTCGCGCGCGAGCACGCGAATCCCGTTGACTTCGCGAGCGTCGTCGCCATTTGATGAAGAAGCGCCGGCGGCGCCGGTGGCAATTTTCAAACGCAACTCGTCGGCTTCGCGCCGTGCTTTTTTCAATTCGTCCTGCAGCTTGCCCACCATCGCGGGCAATTCAGCGCGCGACGTTCTTAAGTTGCTGGTGACCTGTCCGATGATTTCTTCGTCTTCGCGAAAGCGCTCGTAAGCCTCGACGCCGGTGACGGCGCGTATGCGGCGCACCCCGGAAGCAATCGATTCGTCGCTGGTGATCTTGAAGACGCCGATGTCGCCAGTCGCCCGCACATGCGTCCCGCCGCACAGTTCTTTCGAGAAGATTGCTTCGGCGCCTTTGATCGAAAGCACGCGGACCTTCTCGCCATACTTCTCACCAAACAGCGCCATCGCGCCCGAACGCATAGCCTCTTCCACCGCCATCTCGTCGGTCTGCACCGGTTCGTTGCGCAGGATGTGATAGTTCACCAGGCGTTCGATCTCTTCGATCTCGGTAGCAGTCAACGGTTGATAATGACTGAAGTCGAAGCGCAAGTAGTTCGGCGCGACAACCGAGCCCGCCTGCTTAACATGCGTCCCCAAAACTTCACGCAGCGCCGCATGCATCAAGTGCGTCGCCGTGTGATTACGTCGCGTGGCATCGCGCTTTTCGACGTCAACTTCCGCCGTGACGACATCGCCTATTCTCAACGTTCCTTTTTCAACTTTGACCTTGTGAACGATCAAGCCCTGAGCCGGGGAGTAAGTATCGGTGACCGTTGCAATGAGGGGCGGTAGCCCGACCGTCAGGGAGGGTTCAATGATTTTGCCGACATCACCGACTTGTCCACCACTTTCGGCGTAGAATGGCGTTTGATCGAGAACAACTTCACCTTCTTGTCCCTCGCTCAACTCTGAAACTTGTTCAAGGCCATCGAGCAGCACCAGCACCTTGCCATCATCAACTCGCGTCGTCTCGTAACCGCGAAACAACGAAGTCTTGCCGGCCACGTTTGGCAAAATCAGCTTTGCTGTAGCCTTTCCCTCAACTTTTTCTGTCGCACTCGTCTGCTGAAGATCGCGCAGAGCAAGATCAAACCTGCTATTGAAGGTTTCTTCGTCTAATGTAATGAGACCACGCTCCTCGTAAGCCACGCGGACAAGGTCGCGAGGTGTACCAAACGTATCGTAGAGTCTCGCAAGTTCTTTCCATTCCGGGAACTGACCTTCTGCTGTCCTTGCAAAAAGCTCGTCCAGCTTCTGCAGCCCAACCGTCATCGTCGAACCAAACCGTTCTTCCTCCAACTTCACCATCTTCTCGATGAACTCGCGCGATGCCTCCAGTTCCGGATAAGCCGCGCCCATCTGATCCACAACGAAGTTCGTGACCTTGTAGAAGAACAGGTCTTCAAACTCAAGTGTGTGTCGCCCCTGGTAGATGGCCCGCCGCATAATCTTTCGCAGGACATAATTCCGTCCTTCATTGCCTGGCAGAATTCCGTCAGCGATCGAAAAAGCAGTCGCGCGCGCGTGGTCGGCGATCACGCGCATGGCGAAGCCTTCCGGCGTTTCAGCTTCGTACTTGCGACCGGCAAGCTTCGCGGTGCAGTCAACAATGTCTTTCAGCAGATCCGTTTCATAGTTCGACTTCACGCCCTGCATG
Organism: Pyrinomonadaceae bacterium; assembly: GCA_035317005.1. Classification (GTDB taxonomy): domain Bacteria; phylum Acidobacteriota; class Blastocatellia; order Pyrinomonadales; family Pyrinomonadaceae; genus UBA11740. The sequence continues at coordinate 23,613 of DATHHW010000043.1, forward strand.
ATCACTGCGGTGCGTTCGAGTCCCAGACCCGTATCCACCGAAGGCTTCGGCAGCGGCTCAAGGTTGTACTTACCTGGCTCACCTTCGATGCGGTTGTATTGCATGAAGACGAGATTCCAAATCTCCATCGTGGTGTCGCCGGGACCGTTGACCAGATCGATGCGATTCTTTGTCGGATCGTCCGGATCGTCGCCGAGATAGTAATGAATCTCGCTGCAAGGGCCGCACGGGCCGGTCTCGCCCATCTGCCAGAAATTGTCTTTGCGCCCAAAGCGCAGAATTCTGTCGCGCGGCGCGCCGGCCTGTTCCCAAAGCTTTTCCGCGTCTTCATCAGGCCCAACTTCTTCGTCGCCACCAAAGACTGTGAACCAGAGACGGCTTGAATCCATCTTTAGTTCATTCACCAGAAAGTCCCACGCAAACTTGATCGCGTCTTCCTTAAAGTAATCGCCAAACGAAAAATTCCCGAGCATCTCGAAAAAAGTCTGATGCCGCGCGGTCTTTCCTACTTCATCGAGGTCGTTATGTTTGCCGCCCGCGCGCAGGCACTTCTGTGACGAACAAGCGCGCACGTACTCGCGCTTCTCGGTCCCGAGAAAGACGTCTTTGAACTGATTCATGCCCGCGTTGGTGAACAGCAGCGTAGGATCGTTGGCCGGCAGAAGGGGGCTGGAGCGCACACGCGTATGCCCGTGGCGCTCGAAGTACTGCAAAAACTTTTCGCGAATTTCGTTGCCTGTCATGATCAAATGGAGTTTAGCATGCGGGACAACGGCGTGAAAAACAGCGCTCCGAAAAACTCGGTCGGGCCTTAATTTCCCTTTGCGCCTTCCGATACACTTTGCGCCTTGGCGAGAAATGCATCTTCGATGGTGATATTTCACGCAAAGGCGCCAAGCACATACCAAAGGAAGCTCTTTGAACAAGACCTTCGACGCGTAGCGTCGATGTGAATTTAGCCCGGCCTTTCAAGGCCGGGGAAAGGTGAACGAAGTGTTCGCGTCGCATAGCGACGCCTGAAACCTGCGCGAATTCAATTGTCGCTACGCGACAAGATCGACTAACCACCTTGTCCCGGCGTTGAAACGCCGGGCTAAACTCATACCGACGCTACGCGTCGAACACAGTTGTTCGAAACTTCCTCAAGTCGCAAAGAAAAACCAAATCAAAAGATTGCCGCAAACTCAAACCAGTTGCTCTTCGAAAAGTGTTGACTCATACGATTGATCTGTCATACAAGACGGATACTTCATTAGGGGAAACATCATGCACAAACTCGGACGCTATACCATCGGCATCATCATAATTTCGTGCGCGCTGATTACGGCGTGCAGTCGCCAAAGTGAACCTGTCGGGCCGAAGTTCAGCGGCCGCCTGCTGCTGTTGGCTGGGGAAAACCCGAGCGGAGCTAATCTACTTGAAGTGAACGCAGCCGGCTCAACCTACAACTATTCCATCGTTACCAGCGGGGTGTTTGAAGCCGCGGCAAGTCCCGACCGAACGCGGCTCTTGTACACCACCAAAGACGGAATTCTGCTGCGTGATCTTCGCAGCGGCGCCGTCAAAACATTAGTTAAAGGGGAGAACTACTGTCTTGCCTGGTCACCGGACGGCAATCGTTTTAGCTATAAGCAGCAACCGCCGGCGAACGAGAAAGCGCCCGGCAGCGAAGGCGGGGGGCCGGCGAAGCTTTACTTCTCAGACCTGGATGGAAAAACGAAACTGATATGGGAAGATCTTTTTGCAGACCCCGGCACTGTCAACTCGCCGGGTCAGCCCTCGCTGCTTGAGAGAGCAGCCAACTCCTCCGGTTGCGCACAATGGATCGCGCCCGACCGTCTTGTCTTTGATCGATTCCTGGGGACGCTTCCCAAACAAAGGAAGAGCGGCGAGGTGCTTAAGCCGAACACCACGACACTGGCAATTCTGAGTGACTCCGTAAAACTGTCTGACACAGACAGGAAGTGGTCGATTGAAAGCATCTGCCAGGTAGGAAGCGCTGCGGTACTGCGACCGCACGATCAAGCCCAGCCTATTTTGATGGCCAAGAACCTGGAGCCGCTTAAGACTCTCGATCCTTCCCCGGCTTCCTGTTCCGGTTGTCGGTTCGTCGGCTTCGCGGCGCAGAGTTGCGTGCCTTTCTTCATCGAAGACGCCACGAGCACCCGCAGCGAGTTATTTTATCTGAATCCAACCAATTGGCAGAGACAAAGGGGAACGCGCATCGAGCACACGTTTTCGGGCACCGCCAAAGTGCTGATCAAGTCTTCCGCCAGGTTGATGATCGTAGGAGATGTTCCCGCGACATTGCTTTTGGTCGACACGGAAAGCGGCGAATTCGTACCGTTCTTCCCCAAATCATCCGGGTCGACGGCGAACCCGGAACTACTGTCTCCCAGACCTGTCGTTTGGATCGAAAACTAATCCCGCGGTCGCCGTCTTGGTACTGCGGGGCAGTAGCCCGACCGTCAGGGAGGGCGCAGATTCACGCGGCACGCCCTCCCTCACGGTCGGGCTACTGCCCCGTGTCGTCAAGGTCACCTTTTGATACCGCGCGAACTTTCTCACTGACCTGTTCAAAGGCAAAACCCTGTCGCAGCAAATGATCGAAAAGCTTCTTTGCTTCGGCGCGGGTCGTGGGCCGGCCACGCAGGCGAATGCGCTTTTCGATCGCGCTATCAATCAACTCCGCCTCTGGTTTTTCCGCAAACACTGAATCGAGAGCGGCGTCGACGGTCGCCTTATCTATCTTCTTCATCCAAAGGTCGCGTTCCAGTCTTTGCCTTCCGATTGGTCTCTGCTGCACGCGCAATGATGCGTAACTGTGCGCAAACCGCGCGTCGTCCAGATAGCCATACTCACGCAGCCGCTCGATAACCTCTTCCACAATTGCCTTCGTCGCGCCGCGCCCTTCGAGCAAGCGCTCTCTAAGTTCCTCGACGGAACGCTGTTTGGCTGCCAGCAACTTGCCGGCTCGCTGAAACACGCGCTCGCGAGCTTTCGCGGGATCGAGAGGTTCTTGCTCCGCTTCGTCCGTCCTCTGTCTTCTCTTTCTCGTCTCCGTGTACCTCTGGTCCTCTGTGGTAAAGAGATTTAACCACAGTGAAGGTGTAGCGCAAGTTGCTAACTTACGTACGTCGCCATCGCAAGTTAACAACTTGCGTTACAGAGCGACAATCGCGAATCAAAAATTTAGAATGGTTGGTATGGATGGCGTGCTGATTATCGATAAGCCCGCGGGGATGACTTCGCACGACGTGGTCGCCCGGGTGCGCAAGATCACCGGCCACCGGCGGGTCGGGCATACGGGCACACTCGATCCGTTTGCGACGGGGGTTCTGGTAGCACTGGTCGGCGGTGCCACACGACTGGCCCAGTTCCTCAGCGGCGCCGAGAAGGAATACGAAGCTGTGATTCGTCTCGGGTTTGCGACTGACACGGGAGACATCACAGGCACTCGCGTAACAAATTTCACCACAGAGACACAGAGGCACACAGAGATTCACAGAGAAGAAATCGAAGCTGCGTTAGCGTCCCTGCGCGGTGAGATCGAACAGACGCCACCAATGTACTCGGCCAAGAAGGTCGGCGGGCGAAAGCTTTACGAACTCGCGCGGCGTGGCGAGGAGATTGAGCGAAAGCCTGTGCGCGTCAACATCAGTGAGTTCGAAACCCTCGGGCACGATGGCGCCCTGCTGACGCCAAACGACCTCGGCAAGAATGATTTGAAAGTGAGGGTCGTGTGTTCTGCCGGCACTTACATCCGCACGCTGGCGGAAGATTTCGGGAAGAAACTCGGCGTAGGCGCTCATGTGGCTGAACTGCGCCGAACGCGGGCCGGGCAGTTCAAGATCTCGGATGCGATCACGCTCGATCGATTGAGCGAAGAGGCGCGGTCGGGATCACTCGATCAAGTTCTTGTCTCGCCGGACGCCGCGCTTTCGCATTTGCCGGTAGCAGAATTGACGCCGCATGATGCGCGCCGAGTTGGTCAGGGCATCGACCTTCAGATCGAAGAAGCAAACACACCGCCCTGGCCGGATGGTCAAACGGTCCGCCTGCGCGACGCCGCTGGCCGATTGATCGCTGTGGGGATGTATGATGAGAATAAAGGGACCGTTCATCCACAAGTCGTGATCGTGAGTGCATAGTCGTCGAAGTCGAGATTGACTGGTCGGTACAAATCATCGATCAAATCGTTTGCTAAACCGATTTACGTATTCCCAGCCGACGGACGCGCGGAAATTTCTTCACTCCGTTAGGAGCGAGATGTTTATAGCACCCGTCGTCCCGAATGGATCTCAGCTCCTTTAGGAGCGAAACATACGGAGTCTGACATTACGCTCCTAAAGGAGCTTGAACTGAAAGATTGGCTTCCGAGCTATAAACGTCAGGCCCCTACGAGGCCAACCACATGATCGACTTCCGCGCATCAGACGGCATAGCCGTAAACACGTCGCCTCTTTTATCTGTGAAAGGTAGGGGTTAAGATTCCAGCCGTGATGAAGAAACGTTATCTACTTGCCGGAGTATCAGGCGTCGTCGCGGGAGCGGTGGCCGCCAAACTTCTGACTCGCCCAACGGACGTCAGTTGGCCCGATAGTATTGATCTCATCTATCACCCGGAACATTCGTGGTTCACTACCGTTAACGGCGTGCGCGTTCACTACCAGGAAGCTGGCGACGAGCACGCACCGCCGATGATTCTCATCCACGGCTTCATCTCTTCGAATCTGGTTTGGAATGAAACGTTCTTGCCTCTGGCCCAAGCTGGTTTTCGCGTTATCGCGCTCGATCTGCCCGGCTATGGCTACTCTGACAAGCCCTCCGACGGCCAGTACACGATCGATGCCCAGGCCTACGCAGTGGTGGGTTTGATGGATCGGCTGGGAATCGATCAGGCGACGATCGTGGGAGCTTCGTACGGTGGCGCGGTCGCGGCGACAATCGCGCTGGATTATCCCGAGCGCGTCGCCAGGCTAGTCCTGGTCGGCGCCGTAACTAATGATCAGCCAAGAAAGAAGTTGCTGCTGCGACTGGCGAGCGTGCCACTTGTCGGCGACATCGCCACTCCGCTTTTTCTCGGCTCGCGCTGGATATTACGTAAGCGAACTGAGGAAGTGTACCGGCGTCTGGGCTATCCGGTCGACGAGCGCAAGCTCGAGGCCCGCCATCACCTGCTCAAGACCGCGAACACGCACCGCGCCATGATTCGCACCATCCGCCGCTGGCACGCCGATCGAATTTCACGCGAGGCCAGCTTGATCAGTCAACCCACGATGCTGGTTTGGGGCGAGGCAGATACACACATTCCCGTCAGTGATGCCTTCAGGCTGCGCGATGCGATTCCCAACTCGCGTCTGATTGTCTTTCGCCGCTGCGGACACTTGCCGCCAACTGAGTGTCCTGAAAAGTTCGTCGAAGCTGTCGCTGACTTCGCCCACGCGAAGGTGCCAGCTCAGGAGCGAGGTGTTCAACGCAGCAATTTGCGAAGCGTGAAATAACCGCTCCCTCCTTTACGGTAATGACTTCTTTTGACTTTGCCGCTCTTGAAGGGAAACGATTCACGAAGACACATGAAGTGGAAATGGTTTTGGTTCGTGCGTTTTCGTGTGATTTCGTGGATCGTTCTTGTCGGAGCGGGACAAAGCAGGAAACCACACTGATGACACTACTCAGCGAGGAGAACCTTTGCGTTCCTCTGCGAAATCTTCTGCGTCCTTTGCGGTTAAGCCCTCGCCTGTTGCCGCTCAAGCGACTAGTGTCAGCTCATGTTGAGCGCCTTACCCACTGAGGGATCTCGGCGCACGCGCCAGATCTTTGAATCGAGATAGTAGTGAATAAAGGCGACGCCCCAGAGGACCGCCACACCTAACTGAATCGGTATGGGAAGTTGAGCGGTCACGTTACCGTGCGATGCTTTCAAGCCGAGGTAGCCCAAGACTTGGCGCGGGCCCTGGTAGAGGAAACCGAAGAGAATTCCAAAGGCGATGTAGTAGACGAGACGGCGACTGATGAGTGCGGCGGGACCATATTTCTCTCGGAGCGTGGCATGCGCATCCTGCGCATGATTCACGGGCGGGACGCCCGTGCCACTATACTTCTGATTATGAAACCAGATCAGCCGGTGGTATTGCAGGTTGTGATAGATGGTGAGAATCGCCACCAGCGCGATCGGCTTGTTAGGCATCGGCGTTAACAACGCGACCCAGTGCATCGGGATCGCTGCGGCCAGCAGCAGATACTTCGGCAGATTCAAAGACTCACGCAACCAGGCGCGCTGCACCTGTCGAAGCAACCAGAACCCGGCCACCACCATAGTTCCCGCGAGCAATAACATCGCAACGGTGTTCACGCCACTGCGAAGGAGCGGCGGCACGCGGGCCATCGCAGTCGGGTCGCTCGCAATGAACGCCACGAAGGGATAGTTGAAAGCGAACATCAACAACAGACGATCTAGCGCATTATCGACCGGCGCCAGGTCGTTGTTCTTTTTCTTGTAGAGCACCATGAAGCCATAGTGCTGTTTGACCAGATGGTAGTAAGCCCAAAGCGCGGCCAGAAAAAAGAAAGTGAAGCCAAAACCAGACAGGACCATTGCCGGCCCAATGACAAAAAACAGAAGCGAGCCCAGCATGAGACGCTTGCGGCTTTTCCATTCGGAGCGATCAAAATAGGTGCGTGACAGAGTGCCAAAGACGTGCGGCGCGTCGATCAGAATAGCCCAGCCGACGACCATCGGGATCAGCGGCAGAACTCCGGTGACATAGAGGATCAGCAGCGCGTAGCTCGATGCCACGGAACCCACAAACCAGATCAAGTCTTCTCTCGCGCTGATGATCCAGCGCAGCGAGATGGCGCGGGAACGCGCTTGTTCGGTAATGATGTCAGTAACGGCGGACATCTTTTTATGGAGTGCGGCGACTCGTCGCCGCTTTCTCTTTACAAACTCAACCGAAAGCGGTGACAAGTCACCGCACTCCAAAACTCCCTAAGTCTCTCGCAAATCTTTTCCCGACATCTCAGACGGCTTTTCAATTCCCAATAACCCCAGCATCGTCGGAGCCACATCTTGCAATGCTCCACCTTCGCGTAATTTTAATCCGATTGAGTCCTCGCCAATCAAATGAAACGGGACCGGATTCGATGTGTGCGCAGTGTGCGGTTGTCCGGTTTTCAGATCCAGCATCTGTTCGGCGTTGCCGTGATCGGCAGTGATCAAGGTAGTGCCGCGCGCGGTGCGCATTGCTTTGGTGATCCACCCCAGGCAAGTATCAACGTACTGGCAGGCCTCGATCGTCTTATCGAGCATGCCGGTGTGGCCCACCATATCAGGGTTCGCGAAGTTCACGATGAACACGTCAGTCTCACCTTCCTCGATCCCGCGCAGAACTTTGTCGGTAATCTTGAACGCGGACATCTCCGGAATCAGGTCATAGGTCGCAACCCTTGGTGACGGCACCAGCAGACGCTTCTCAAACGGAAACTCCTGTTCGACGCCGCCATTGAAAAAGTATGTGACGTGCGCGTACTTCTCAGTTTCGGCCAGACGATAGTTGCGGACCCCCAGACCCGCGAAGACTTCGGCCAGCACGTTGACTGGATGCGCGGGCGGGAAAGCCACCGGCAAAGGATAGTTCTTGTCGTACACGGCGAAGCAGACGAAATGCACCTGCGGCCGCTGCGGCGCCGGGAAAGCATCGAAGCCGGGGACCGCGAGAGCGGCTGTGATTTGCCGCGCGCGGTCCGCGCGAAAGTTAAAGAAGATGACCGAATCGCCATCCTGAATCGTGGCCACCGGATCGCCGCCGGCGCGAGTGACTACGATCGGCTCAACAAATTCGTCGGTGACATTGCGCTCGTAAGATTGTCTGATCGCCGCCAGCGGATCCGCAGTGCGTTGGCCTTCGCCATGCACCAGGAGTTTATAAGCGCGCTCAGTTCGTTCCCAGTGCTTGTCGCGATCCATCGCGTAATAACGCCCAACCACTGTCGCAATCTCGCCTACGCCGATCTCTCGGCACTTGTCCTGCATCGCGGCGACGTACTTTTCCGCGGAAGCCGGCGGCGTGTCGCGCCCATCCAGAAAGCAATGCACAAAAACTCGCCGTAGCTCACGATCCTTTGCCATGCGCAACAGAGCGTAGGCGTGCTCCTGTGAAGAATGCACCAGGCCGTCTGAAACCAAACCCATGATATGCAAAGCGCGATCGTGCTTCGCCGCGTTTTCCATCGCCGCGCTGAGCGCGAGATTATGAAAGAACTCGCCACTCTTGATCGCGTGGTTGATGCGTTCGATGTCGGTGAGCACTATGCGGCCGGCGCCCAGGCAGAGGTGACCGACATTCGAATTCCCCATTACGCCTGGCGGTAAACCGACGCACACTCCCGACGCTTCAATCAAAGTGTGCGGATACTTTTCGAGCAGCTCGTGGTAGTAAGGCATCCGGGCAAGGGCGATCGCATTGCCTTCGCGTTCGGCGCGATAACCAAAGCCGTCAAGGATGATGAGCGCGAGTGGCCCTTGTTTATGTGGCATAGCCACTCACTTCTTCCAATAATCCGGACTCTCTTTCATATTCGGATCGGGCCGCTCCATCCAGCGCTCTGGGCGATGCAGCTTGATAAAGCCGAAACGCTCGTACAATCCGTGCGCGTCTTTGGTTGACAAGACCCAGCGGCGAAATCCCTGCAATTGTGGGTGCGCGAGCATTACTTCCATCAGCCACTTTGAGAGTCCGCATCCGCGATGTTCAGGCAGCACGAAGACGTCGGCAATCCAGGCGAAGGTCGCATAGTCGGTGACGACCCGCGCGAATCCGACCTGTTCGTCGCCTTTGTAGATGCCAAAGGGCAAGGAGTTTTCGATCGATCGCTCTACCACTTCCAGGCTGCGACCAGTAGCCCAGTATGCGGTGTGCGAGAGAAAGTCGTGAATCAGATCGACATTCAGACGTGAGCGATCAGTCGAGATCAAGTATTCATCTCTCTGCCAGGTTTCAGACATAGAATCGGACGGGTTTCATAAAAGCGGGGCGGTAGCCCGACCGTCAGGGAGGGCGTTACTCGATAGTGCGCCCTCCCTGACGGTCGGGCTACCGCCCCGCTTAGTTTGGAGATATCTCGCGCCGCAAATAGAAAAGCAAGTCGGTCGAGGGCGGCTCCAGCCCCAGTTGACGGATCATTCCGACTACCTGCCCGCGATGCAGCGTCGCGTGATTGGCGACGTGCTGCATCTGATCCGCAAGCGGCAGCGAGCTGGGATCGCCACTGAGAAGATTGAACGGCATTTCCGCCGCCAGCCGCGCTTCGTCTACTTCCCCAAGAAAGCGAGAGCGTCGATCGATCACATCTCTCCAGCGCTCGTTCAGCGCGGCCAGATCGGCGCAGGATTCAGTTGTCCAAAGCGACCAGGCCTCCGCTTTCGCCGGCGATCGCCCGTGCCAACGCTCCAACCAAATCCACTCTGCGCCCGCCATGTGCAGCAGCGTTCCAAAGATCGAACCGTGACTAATACTAAAGTCACGCCGCAGATTTTCGGCCGATAGATCCGCCGCAGCACTGAGCGCCAGGCCATTGGCCCATTCCGTGTAATCAAATAGATGTTTGAGATCTGAACGATTCATTCGTGCTCACCTCACTGGAAACGCAGCGGGGCCCGGATAGACGCTCCGGTCTCCCAGCTCTTCTTCAATGCGCAGCAATTGATTGTATTTCGCGATGCGATCGCTGCGGGAAAGCGAACCAGTCTTGATTTGCCCCGCGTTTGTCGCCACCGCAAGATCGGCGATAAATGCATCTTCGGTTTCACCCGAACGATGCGAGATTACCGCGGTCCGATTGTTAGACTTGGCCAGCTCGATACATTCCAATGTCTCGCTTAGGGTGCCAATCTGATTGACCTTGATCAGAATCGAATTCGCGACCCCCAGCTCGATTCCCTTCTGCAGAAACTTCGTATTCGTGACGAACAGATCGTCGCCGACAAGCTGAATTCGTTGGCCGATCTCGTCAGTCAAAGCCTTCCAACCGTCCCAATCGTTCTCAGCCATGCCGTCTTCGATCGAAATAATCGGATACTTGCCCGCCCAGTCTTTCCAGAACGCGACCATCTGATCGCTCGACAATCTGCGACTATCGGATTTTTTGAAAACATACGCCGTGCCATCGTAAAACTCGCTGGCCGCCGGATCGAGCGCCAGCAGAACATTCTCACCCACCTGGTAACCCGCCTGCGCAATCGCTTCGATAATAGTCTCAATCGCTTCTTCGTTTGATTTCAGGTTCGGAGCAAAGCCGCCTTCGTCGCCGACACTGGTCGCATAGCCTTTCTTCTTCAGGACCAATTTCAGTGTGTGAAAAATTTCCGCGCCCATGCGCAGCGCTTCGCTGAACCTGGCCGCGCCGACGGGCACGATCATAAATTCCTGAAAGTCGACGTTGTTGTCTGCATGGGCGCCTCCGTTAATGATATTCATCATCGGCACCGGCAGCGTGTTCGCAGCGGCTCCGCCAAGATAGCGATACAGCGGCAGCTTCTGGTAATTGGCTGCCGCCCGCGCCGTCGCCAGCGAGACCGCCAGAATTGCATTTGCGCCGAGATTTGATTTATTCGGAGTGCCGTCGAGATCGATCAAAACACGATCAACCTCGATCTGGTCGAGCGCATTCATTCCCTTTAGTCGGGGCGCGATGACGTCATTAACGTTGCGGACCGCCTTTAATACACCCTTGCCGTCATAACGTTTTGGATCGCCATCGCGTAGTTCGACAGCTTCGTGCTCGCCGGTGGATGCGCCGGATGGTACGGCTGCGCGCCCCACGCCGCCGCCAACCAAGGTCACGTCGGCTTCAACCGTGGGATTGCCGCGCGAGTCAAGAATCTCGCGCGCGTGAATGTGATCGATTTGGGTCATCTACGCCTCAGCCGATCTATGAAAGTGTTGCGACTACTTAACCGGGAGACTTTAGCACCCAAAAAGAGAGATGCGAAAGTGACTGCGCTAGATTGGCGGTGACGAACCTCGACTGGTGTGCCAGAGAGCGAGGACTTCTATTCCAGGTGGTGACGCAGCAACGCGGTAGTACAGGTGATAACGCACCCGCGCCAACCGGATGCGTCGAACTCCAGCGAGTCTCGCATTTTGAGCTCGGGCGCCTATGGCAGGCTGCGATGAAACAAGCTGAAGTGCGCGCTCTAGTTCTTCGATGAAGGCAGCAGGCGCCTTCGGTCGATTAGACGCCCACCACTCCGCTGCTTCTGTGATCGCGCGCGCCGCGCTGCCAACAATATGGACCGGGAGTTGACCGCTCAAGAGTTGCTAATCTGTCGAAGTACATCTGAGGCGTTTATGACTTCGCCGCGCTCTGCTTCAGCGATCGCCGCAAGGATCATGGCCTCGTCGGAAGAAGTGAGTTCGAAGACCTCGCCGTCTTCGGTTGCGAGGATGGTCACTGTGGCGCCTTCCGGCAAACTGCCCGCTTCAATTTCGATCGCGCCACCGGCTACCTTTCCCGTTGTGACTAGCATGACGTAAGCTTAGCACGCCAGTTACAAACTGCATATTCTTAAATCTCGAATGATAACGCCGCATTCCAATGACAGTCACGCATCTCTAGTCGAGTTCCGCGAAGTGAGTTTCGCGGTCAACGGCGGCCGGCCGATCATCGATCGTCTCAGTCTGCAAGTTCAGCACGGCGAGACATTTGTCTTGCTCGGCGAATCCGGCTGTGGCAAGACGACCACGCTCAAGCTGGTGAACCGCCTGCTCACGCCCACTTCCGGCAAGGTCATGGTCGAAGAAAAGGCAACCACTGAATGGGACATGATCCGTCTGCGCCGCCGCACTGGCTACGTGATTCAGGAAGCGGGCCTGTTTCCGCATTTCACCGTCGAGCAAAACATCGGACTGGTTCCGAACCTGGAAGGCTGGGACGATGCGCGCGTGCGCGAACGCGTGCGCGAACTACTCTCATTAGTTGGTCTGGACGCGGAGAGATTCGCGGATCGTTACCCGCGCGAATTGTCCGGCGGGCAACGTCAACGCATCGGTGTGGCGCGAGCGCTGGCAGCCGATCCGCCTTTGCTGCTGATGGACGAGCCGTTCGGCGCGCTCGATCCGCTAACGCGCGCGTCTCTGCAGAAAGAGTTTGCTGATTTGAAAGAGCGACTGGGTAAGACGGTCATCTTCGTGACGCACGACGTGCGCGAGGCTCTGCTGCTCGGGTCGCGAATTGCGCTGATGGATGCGGGGCGGATTGTCTTGCTCGAAACGCCCGCGGGCTTTGTGCGTTCAGCGAATGAGTTGGCGCAGGCGTATCTGGAAACGCTGAAGAATGATTTTGCAGTAGCGCCGTAGGCGCGAAATGTTTATGGCCACCATCGACCCATGACCAATTTCGCTCCTTTAGGAGCGAGGTGTCGCACCTAAAGGTGCGAAAGAATCAGTAGAGTTGGCTGATTCTATAAACATTTCGTCCCTGCCGGGACTTTAGCAAGCTAGATCGCAAGATTAATTGGTCCCATGCTCGAGTTTCTCAAAGAAAACTGGTCCGACATTCTCGCGCACATCGCGCAGCATCTTTGGCTGGTTTCCATCTCGATTGGCATCGCCATTGCCATTGGCTTGCCGTTGGGTATTTTGATAACGCGCCGAAAACGTTTGCGCGGCCCGGTGCTCGGAATCGCGAATGTGATGCAGACGATTCCCAGCCTGGCGCTGTTCGGCTTTCTGATCCCACTGCCTTTCATCGGCGGCATCGGGCCACGGACGGCAATCGTCGCGCTCGTCTTTTACGCATTGCTGCCAATCATTCGCAACACGGTGACGGGAATTCTGGGCGTCGATCGCAATGTGCGCGAAGCAGCCGTGGCCATGGGCATGACCGACCGGCAGGTTCTTTTTCAGGTCGAGCTGCCGCTCGCGATGAGCGTAATCCTCACCGGCGTGCGCGTCGCCGCAGTGATTACAATTGGCGTGGCCGTCATCGCTGCCGAAGTCAGCGCCGGTGGTTTGGGCGAGTACATCTTTCGCGGTCTGCGGATGAATGATTCAAGACTGCTGCTGGCGGGCGCGGTCCCGTCGGCGCTGATGGCTCTGATTGCCGATTTTGGTTTCAGCTTGATCGAAAGGCGTTTCGATCCCGACATTCAACGCGGCTCGCGAAGCCGCGGCCCGCTGCGGATTTTAGCCGCGGCAGTCCTGCTGCTTGCCGTTATATTGATGGGCTATGCAACGTGGCGCGGAATAAAGAACCGGGCGAGCTCATCACTTAGTCGCGGCCACGTTACGGTAGGTTCAAAAGACTTCACTGAGTCGGTGCTGCTCGCTGAAATCGTCGCCCAGATGTTGGAAGCGCAGCACCTCGAAGTCGATCGCCGTTTTGATCTGGGTGGGAATCTGAGCGACAGCGCGCTGGTCGCAAGTCAGATCGATCTCTATCCCGAATATACCGGAACGTCCTTTACGCAAATCCTTCATCACGCTCCGATCACGGATCCGAAAGCAGTTTACGATCAGGTCAAGCGCGCATATGTCGAGCAGTTCAAAGTCGAAGTCAGCCCGCCACTTGGTTTCGACAATACATTTGCGATCCTGGTGCGCGGCGAGGACGCGCGTCGGTTGAATCTGAAGACCATTTCAGACGCAGCCCGGAACGCGCCCCAATGGCGCGCGGGTTTTGGTCATGACTTCATGTCACGCGCCGATGGTTATCCCGGATTCTCGCGCGTCTATGGTTTGCATTTTGCCGAAACGCCACGCGAAATGGCTCTGGATCTAACTTACACGGCGTTGGCTTCGAAGCAGGTCGATGTGATTGCCGGTAACTCGACCGACGGACGTATCGCCGCGCTCGATCTGGTCCAACTGCAAGATGATCGCCGTTACTTTCCGCCTTATGAAGCGGTGTTCCTTACCCGCCAGGATGCTTTGACGCGCGAGCCGGCGTTGGCGGAGGCTTTGCGAAAACTCGACGGCGCGATCTCAACTGAGGAAATGCGTAAGCTGAATTACGAAGTTGACGGCCTGAAGCGCGACAAGAAGATCGTCGTGCATGAATGGCTCTTGAAGAAAGGATTCGTTCTATAGATGAACGTTCTGGTTACCGGCGGAGCCGGTTACATCGGCAGTGTCGTAACGGAAGAGTTGCTGAACGATGGCCACCAGGCAGTTGTCTATGACAGCCTCTGCAAAGGACATCGGGGCGCTGTCGATCCGCGCGCGACCTTCGTCAACATGGGTTTGCAGGATGATGAGGGTTTGTGGGATGCGCTAACGGATAACCAGATCGAGGCAGTTATTCACCTGGCTGCGAGTTCGCTGGTCGGCGAATCTGTTGAAGACCCCGCCCGGTATTATGACAACAACGTAATCGGCAGCTTGCGACTCCTTGATGCGATGTTGGACTGCGGGGTCAGTAAGATCGTCTTCTCTTCCACGGCGGCGGTTTATGGCGAGCCCGAGAAACAGCCAATCCTCGAAACCGATCCGACGAACCCGACCAGTCCTTACGGCGAAACCAAACTCGCTTTCGAGCGCGCGCTCGGTTGGTACGAACGTGCCTACGGATTCCGCTATGCCAGCTTGCGGTATTTCAACGCTGCGGGCGCAACCGAACGCTGCGGTGAATGGCACGACCCCGAAACGCATCTGATCCCCCTGGTGCTGCAAACAGCCGCAGGTATGCATGGCGAACTTGCGGTTTACGGTGACGACTATCCAACTAGGGACGGGACCTGCGTCCGCGATTACATTCACGTTGTCGATCTGGCACGCGCGCATGTCCTCGCGCTGCAGATCCTCGATGAACGCAGCGCAATCTACAACCTTGGCTGCGGTGGCGAGGGTTACAGCGTGCAAAAGGTAATCGACACCGCACGTGCAGTGACAGGACGTAACATCCCGACGAGCGTCGCCCCGCGCCGCGCCGGTGACCCGGCTGTGCTGATAGCCAATTCCGAGAAGATCAGAAGCGAGCTTGGCTGGCAACCTGAATTTCAAGACTTAAGAGTCATTATTCAGTCTGCCTGGGATTGGTTGGTGAGTCATCCGCACGGATATGAGGTTTGATTCTTCAGACGTAAGATCGCGGGTGTTGGTGCATAGTCTCATTAGCACCGTTGCTTTAGCGCGGTGAGCTTAGTCCCTGACACAGCGCCGGAAACCGTTTCAAACGGTTTCCATTCCGAATACCACCACCAATCACCGGGCCAAAGCTGCGGGTAATGAGAAGACACTATTACCGAATTGCCTCACTGAACTGTCCTGCATCTACGAACCAACGTCGACCTCTACAAATATTCGTATCCATAAGTCCCAAAAAATCTGCCCTTACAAACTTCCGTTAATAAATCATCTGCCCGGCACGTCTTGTTAGGGGGGAACTTCTTCTGCGGTTTTTCGTCTAACGTCCAAACTTTTGTCGCCGGCTCGTCGTACTTCGATTCGACCGGTAAGAAACATGCGTTATCTCTTCTCATTTTATTCAGACTCTGGAAAGATCGCGCTCCAGTCGATTCTGGCGCACAAGCTGCGCGCCTTCCTCACGCTGATTGGCATCATCATCGGCGTGGCCGCCGTAGTGGTCGTGGGCGCGTCGGTCAGCGGGCTGAATACCTATGTGACCGACAAAGTGGCCAAGTTGCTCGGGGCGAACCATTTCATGATTGCGCGCATGGCTTTTCAGGGGCGCCGCACCGACGAAGAGTTCGAGCGCATGAATCGCCGCAATAAGCGGCTGAACTGGGACGACTACGAATGGGTCAAAGAGCACTGCAATAACTGTTCGGAAGTCGGCGCCCAGGTTGGCAGCCAGGTCGATCTGAAGCAGGACGGAATTGAGTTTCCCGGCGCGGTAATCTTAGGCGTTACTGCAAGCATGGCTGAGATCGAGGACAAGACGATTGCCGAGGGTCGGTTTATCTCCAACGATGAGGTGGCGCGTTCGGCGCTGGTCTGTGTGCTGGGCGGCGAGATCAAAGATAAGTTCTTTCCCAACTCCGATGCCATTGGACAAACGATGAAAGTTCGCGGTCTGCCCATGCGAATCGTCGGCGTGGAAGAGAAGCGCGGTTCGTTTTTTGGCGATTCACTTGACCGCCACGTTTACATTCCAGCGACCACACACTTGCAGATCTTTGGTCGGAATGGTTTGTCTATTCACGGCAAGGCGTTCACGCGCGAGAATTTTAAGCCGACCATCGAGGATGCGCGAATGACCATGCGCACTAAGCATCGGCTAAAAGGAAATGAAGAAGACGATTTCGGGCTGGTGAACGTCGAGGATCTCAACAATCAGATCGATCAATTTACCGGCAGCATCGCCGCCGTCGTCGTTCCCATCACGCTGATTACGCTGATCGTCGGCGGCATCGTCGTCATGAACATCATGCTGGTGAGCGTCACCGAAAGAACTTTCGAAATAGGTTTGCGGAAAGCCGTGGGCGCCACCCGGAAACAAATTCTGATGCAGTTTCTGATCGAATCGGGAATGCTGTGCGCCTTCGGAGGGGTCATCGGGCTGCTGGTGGCTTACGGAGTCACCACCCTGATCACGGCGCTGGCCGGAATCACCATGACGATCACGATTGGCTATATTCTGTTGGCGATTATTGTCTCGAGCGTCATCGGCATGATCGCGGGGATCTATCCGGCATTCAAAGCTGCGCGGTTGGATCCGATTATCGCTTTGACGAAGACGACGTAAGCCGGATCGTTTTCGACACGGGGCAGTAGCCCGACCGTTAGGGAGGGCTCAACGCCGCTTCTGTATGGAGCCCTCCCTGACGGTCGAGCTACTGCCCCGGATCTCCAGTCGTTCGTTTCGCGGTTCCGGCGGCGTGACCTTGGTCGCTGGAAAAAGTTAGTTTTCGATCCAAACGACAGGTCTGGGAGACAAAATGAAACTCAAGATTCCAAAAATCCTGCTGCGCGAGACGCTAACGATGGCGCTGGACAACGTGCGCTCAAATAAGTTTCGCAGTTTTCTCACCGTGCTGGGGATCGTCATCGGGGTCACGGCCGCGATTGTGGTTGCCTCGATCCTGACCGGCATGCGCCAAAGCATCGTCGCGATCATCGAAGAGTACGGTACGAACAACATCTACGCCTTTCACCTCACCACCGGTCCCCGGACGAACACGGATCGCGCGGAGCGCCTGCGAAAGCCGCTGACGGTTGCCGATGCCGACGCGATCAGAGCCATGGCCGGCGCCGTGGAAGATCTGGCGGTGACTGCGCCTAACGTCGGTTACAACGGCGGGCCTTTCGACGACAACATTAGCTACCAGGGTCACAACTATCGCTGGGGCAACACTGAAGGCGTGACGCCCAACTATGCCTCCATTGCCAACGTCACGTTACACGAAGGCCGGTTTCTTACTGAGTCAGACGAAGAGCAAAGACGCAATGTGATGGTGATCGGGGTTAACGCGGCCGACGCTCTCTTTCCCGGAAAGCAGGGCAACATCGCGGGCACCGAAGTGCGCATGGGCGGTTACAACTTCGAGATTGTCGGCGTGCTGGAAAAACGTAAGGCCGGTTTTTTCGGCGAGAACGAAGAAGACAACGCGGTGTTGATTCCGCTGCGCACGGCGCAAAAAGTCGCTCCCGCCAGGGGCTGGCTGTTGTTCGTCATCAAGGCGCGCTCAGGTCAGCTCAATGAAGCATTAACTCAATCTGAAGATATTTTGCGTCGTCGTCGGAACGTGAAGTTTGGGGACCCCAATAACTTTGACGTCAAGACTGCCGATAACTTTGTCACCCAGTTTGACAGTATCTTTGCCATGATTGGTCTGGTGGCGATCGCGATTTCCAGCCTGGGGCTTTTGGTAGGCGGCATCGGGGTGATGAACATCATGCTGGTCAGCGTCACCGAACGAACTGCCGAGATCGGTATTCGGAAAGCGCTCGGCGCGCGGCGGCGCGACATCACCAATCAGTTTCTATTTGAGGCGATGACGCTAACGTTTCTGGGAGGAATGATGGGCGTCGTCCTGGCCATCGGCATCAGCAAACTGGTGATGTTTTTGTTTCCCAGCCTGCCGGCGTCGATCCCCATGTGGGCCGTGACGACCGGAGTCACCGTCAGCACTGGCGTGGGATTGATCTTTGGCGTCTGGCCGGCGCGTAAAGCCGCGCGGCTGGATCCGATTGAGTGCTTAAGGTACGAGTAAGTTCCCTCTCCCTCTGGGAGAGGGTTAGGGTGAGGGTTTGAGCGCAGACCCCACAATGAACCGCAGGTTGTCGTTGGCTAAGACAACTGACTATCAAAAACACTCTGCGCTAAGCTTCGCACCCTCACCCCCAGCCCACTCCCAAAGGGAGAGGGAGATCACAAAGCAGCCTTCCGCTGCATCTCCTTCAAACTCTCCGGAATGAATGAAGTAATCTGATGGGTCGCGGTGCGGCCGTCGGCGAATGCCTGATACAGCGTGAAGTCGGGCAGCGACAGACAGCTAAGCGGAGACTGAAGGTTGTAGCCCGTGTCGATGCCGATGGCGCTGTTGAAAAGATAAATTCCGTGACGACCGAGGCGGCCGCGCCAGGGCAGGAACTGTGTCGGTGTGTGGCCAAAGATGCAGGGCTTGCCGTAGTAACTCTTGTAGAAATCCTCGTCGCGCGTCCAAAGCAGAGAGTGGGCCGGACTCTCGCTTGGGTGCTTCCCGTTTTCCAAACCCGCATGAACGTAAATCGCGTAGTCGTCTTCGTGGTACAGCGGCAATTGCCGCAGGAACTCCACCTGCTTATCCGGAATTTTCTCCGCGATTAGATCGCGTGCGGAATCAAAGTCGGCTTCAGTGCCCAGGCGGAGCGGGGTCTCGGTATACTGCGCGAAGGTGCGATCTCCGCCGGTGGCGGTTTCGATCCAAATGGTGCTGGCGTCGTCGAGAAAATCCAGCAGCATCTGTTCGTGATTACCACGCAGACAAATCACCCTTCCCGGATCTTCGCGGCACAGGTTCAAAACGTGCTCGACGACGCCCGGCACATCCGGACCGCGATCGATCAGATCGCCGAGAAAGACCAGCGTGTCCGTAGACTGTTCGCGCGGCAGCATGTCGAGCAGCGCCTGAAGCTGCGCGCAGCGGCCGTGAATGTCGCCAATGACAAAGGTTTTCATAAAGGGCTAAAAGCCCTCCTCATCCACCGAAGTAGGCGTGATAATAGAACTGACGATCTGCTGATACTCCGAATCGTTGCGCAACGAATCCCAATTCTTATCAGTCTCAAACCACGGCCTGTTTTCGTTTCCCAGCTCAATCGCGCGACGCAGCCACTTGAGCGCGGCATCGCGTTCGCCTTCCATCGCATAGGCGGAGGCCAACCAGTACGCAACGTCGTGATCGGTGTCCGCGGTCTTGATCACTTCGCCGGTGATTTGCTCGCGGGCTTCATCATGCCAGCCGAGAGCGCTCAGAAACGTCGCATAGATCGGCCGGATGCCATCCAGTTGCGGCTGCTGTTCCAAAACCTGTTCGAGAATCTCTGCTGCCTTGACCGGCTCGCCGCGATAGTAAAGAGCGCGGGCCCGGAAAGTTCTAATCAGCGGATGGTCCGGCTCCATCGCGGCGCCCGCGTCAAGTTCGGCCAACGCTTCATCGTAACGTGCCAGATACGTCAGCAAGCGCGCGCGGTTGTAACTCACCACGACCCGCTCCGCCGGATTCAAACGAGCCATTCGATCCAAACTGCGCAGCGCCTTGTGATAGTCACCATCGAGGCGGGCCAATACGGCGTGAATAAAATGAACGCTGGCATCGTTCGGCGCCTCCCGCTTTAACTGATCCGCAGCCGCGCGGGCCTGTAGCTTCTGCCCACTCGAAAGGTAGATGAAGATCATGTTCATGCGAGCTTCGATCAGATGCGGATCCAGGGCGAGCGCTTTGTCGAAAGCTTCTCGCGCCAGCGCGTGGTCATCCGCTTCGCCGAAACCCTTCATTACGCGGCTGCCATAAGCGGCGCCGAGCGCGCTGTGGGCCAGCGCAAACGATGGATCAAGATAAGCGGCGCGCTCAAAGTGCTCGATCGCTTCGTCGACATCTTTGCGCGCCACCGTGTGATAGACGTACCGGCCCAGACAATCGCGGCCGCGCAGATATTCTTCGTATGCTTCGGCGTTCGCGGTCTTCTGCTGTTCGAGCCAGACCTTCTCGTCAGAGGTCAGTTCCAGACGCAGGCCCTCGCAAATTTCCTGGGTGATCGTGTCCTGCACGTTGATGATGTCGGTGGCGTCGGCGTCGATCTTATCGCTCCAAAGCAAATCGCCAGAGTTCACGTCGACCAGTTGCGCGGTCACGCGAATCCGATCGCCGGCGCGCAGAAAGGCCGCGGAGAGGACGGCGGCGACGCTCATCTCGCGCCCGGCCTGGCGCGGGTCGACCTGGATGCCCTGGTACTTGACGATTTCGGAAGAGGGCCGCACCACCAGCGATCGCACGCGCGCGAGTTCCGTGATCACCGCATCGGCGAGCGAGAATTCGTAAAAGCTCGATTGCGGATCGTTGCTGAGATTCTTGAAAGGAAGAATCGCGACACTCTTGCGCTCGCGATCGCCGAGACTGGTTGCCGGCGTGTCGTGCGCGGGGCGATCGGAAGTCGAGACCCGTTGTTGGGCAGTACGCTCGCCCGTTACCCCGCGCAGCCAGCGCAGCGCGCGCCCCATGCGCCCGGTGCCTGAAAGGTGACGTGGCGTTACGTGTGTGATTGATTGGAATCCCTGGGCGCCGCCGGCCTCGACTTCGCGCAGCACCGCGCGCAAATCGTCGCGCAGGTCGCCTACTTTTTGATAACGTTGCCGCGGATCTTTTGCCAGCGTGCGATCGAGAATCAGTTGGAGTTGCGGCGGTGCGCCGCCCGGTCGCGCTTCATCCAACGGTAAGGCCTCGTTATGAAGCACGGCGTGGCGCACGTCGACGCTGGTCTTTCCCTGAAACGGCCAGGTGCCCGTCAGCATTTCGTAAAGCAGCACACCCGTGGAAAAGATGTCCGCGCGCGCATCCACCTTGTCGCCGCGCGCCTGCTCGGGAGCCGCGTAGGTGGCCGTGCCGTATGGAATACCGAGTTCGGTGAGATCAGTGTGATGAATTCCACCCGGGCCGGCGCCTTCGGCGTCCATTAGTTTGGCCAGGCCAAAGTCCAGAATCTTTGCCTGGCCGGATGGCGTCACCATTACGTTGCCGGCTTTGATGTCGCGGTGGATGATGCCGCGCGCATGCGCCGCATCGAGTGCATCGGTGACTTGAATGGCGATCGAGAGAGCGCTGCGCAAATCGAGGGGCCGTCCGTTAACCAGCTCACGGACGTTCTTCCCTTCGACATACTGCATCGCGATGAAGTGAACGCCTTCGATATCGTTCAAATCAAAAATCGTGCAGATATTCGGGTGATCCAGCGCCGACGCCAGCCGCGCCTCGCGCTCAAACCGTTTCAGGTTGGCTTCTTTGACGGTTAGTTCCGGCGGTAAAACCTTGATGACGACCGCACGTCCAAGTTTGGTGTCGGTCGCTTTGTAAACTGTTCCCTGCCCGCCGGCGCCAATCTTTTCGAGGATTCGATAATTCCCAAGTTTTGCGCCGATCATTCTTTGGTCTATTAAACTCCCGCAACGCGATGACTGCAACCGAAGATCATCTTTTCGGCGCAGGACTCGCCCCTAAGGCGCCGGCGCGCGACGTCCCGATCTAACGGGCATGCTTTAAATTCTGATTGTTGGCGAAGCTCAATGCTTTTTCTTCTTGGACTTCTTTGGAGTACTCCGCTGCTGTTGCGGAACCGGTGGCGGTTCCGGCTTCTTCTGTAGTTCATCAAACAGTAATTTGAATCGCTCTCGGTCTTCGCTTATGGCTTGCGCCTGGAATTCGATTACTCTTTCAAAAGCCTTGCGCTCCGACCCTACCCATTCGTTGAGCTTAGTAAAGGCCACATAAAGAATTGCGGCAGCAAGGAGGACCGGCACCACCAGCGAGGTGTTGCTAATAATCCATGCCCAATTCGCTTTTCCCATTTGCGTTGACGCACCGTGAGCCGCGCCCTCGGCGCCTGAGCCGCCGGTGTGCATTTCGGAAAACTGATTTCTTAACGACGCCGGGACCTCAACCTGGTATTGCATGCCATCCGCAAAGGCCTCATCACCGACAGCCTGGGCGAATGCGATTGGTATGTAAGCACCCAGAAAAACCTGAAAATAGTCGAAGTTCCCCTCGAATAGTCTTGCGACTTCCTTGATTGGCTCCAGCCACATAAGCAAGCCAAGGCTCGAGTAGTAACCGATCTCGGTCTTGACGACGATCTTTGATGCAATCGCCGCCTTTTCCAAATTGGAGGCGTAGGGGGTCTCTGGCTTCTTTGACCCGAGTCTTAATCTATCAAGTAAAGACCGAGATTCACGCTGTGGATTGCTGACACTTTCTTTGTCGGACGAAGTTTTCTTATCGTGCTGGACTTCAGGGGGAAGCCAATGATTCGTTAGGGCCTCCATCATTGAAATGTTCAACTCTCGAAGAATGTGTCCTTCGAGTGCGTCAGTGGACAGTTCCTGTAAGCGTAGACGCCCCTTGAGCGGTTGCCAGAAGGCATCTCTCGGGTTAACCGATTCAAAAGCGGCTCCCTTCTGTCGTTGCGATATCACGATCTCGATCGGCTTTTGGTTGAAAGGCATGTTGAGGTCTCCTTAGGGAAATGTTCCTCGGCCCTAGGAATGGCTTGGGTTCAACGGGAGGTTTCGTAAATCACACGCAAGATATGGCGGCATCAACAAAAAGTCAATGTTTCCGAAGGAGGCCCTGCACCACCGCAGACTTCAGGAGAATAACTTACTCTCCTATGGGAAGAGAGCGGAGTCAGGATTGATCAATTACTTCCTACCGTGAGCAATCCTCACTGCCTCGGGAAGCCCGCGCAGCCTCAGCATGGACACCACACCAAACAGCGGTCCGGGCGCGAGAATCACGAAGGCATAACGCCAGCCAACCAAATTAACAAAGCGCGGGATCAACTCGATTGAGATCGTCGTCAAAAGAAATCCAAAACAGGTTTGCATAGTCAGCGCCGTGCCGATGTATTGTGGATCGCCCAGCTCAGTCACGCAGGCTGAGAATTGAGCGGAGTCAGCAACCACACTGGCTCCCCAGATCGCCGCCACAATCAGAAGCAGGATGGGGTTCGCGCCAAACAGCAGACCAATAAACAGACAGCAACTTCCGCTGATGGCCATCGCCGTCGAGGTTACGATCGTCCGGCCTACGCGGTCGGCGATTAATCCGGCGACGACGCAGCCCGCGGCGCCGCAACCTATCACGAGGAACGAAGCGACTTCGGCGAGCGACGGATCGCTTTTGCGCAGTGACAAGCTGGCGCGAATCATAAATGGAATCCAGGTCCACATCGCGTACAGTTCCCACATGTGTCCGAAGTAACCGAGGTTCGCCAGACGCAGCGGGCGATTGCTGAAAACTTTGCCGGCTTGCTTCCAATCAAAGCGCGCCGCCGGCAGCGCGTATGGTCCATCGCCAACAAACAGCAGCACCAACAGACCGCCCACCACGGCGAGCAACGAAACGAACATCACGTTGTGGCGCCAGTTCTGGCTGCCGAGTCCGTTGACCAGATACGGCGCCGCTTTGCCCAGCGTCAGCGCGCCGACCAGCACACCCAGCGCCAGGCCGCGACCATGTCGAAACCACGAGGCGAGGATTTTCATCGCGGGCGGATAGACACCGGCCAGAAACAGACCCGTAAGAAAGCGCAAAGGAATTGCTACCGACGCATCGTGGGCCAGAAATGCGAAGGCGCCATTGACGATGGCGGCGGCAATCGCTGTCAGCGTGAATAGATGCCGTGGGCTGATGATGTCGGGGAGATTAAGCAACGCGCTCACGAGCGTCCCGGCGACAAAACCCAGTTGCACAGAGAGCGTCAGCCAACTCGCCGCCCCGGCACTGAGATTCCATTCTCTGGTCAGCGCCGGTACTACCGCCGAGCCACTGAACCAAAGTGACATGCCGAGCAGTTCAGCAATCGCCAACAACGCAAGCGTGCGCCAGCGTGATGGAGGGGCTTCGTTCGATGAAGCGGGATTCTGCAAGCGGGAGATTGTAACATTTGGAGTGCGGCGACTAGTCGCCGCTTTTGAAAGCGCTGACAAGTCAGCGCACTCCAAAAACCACTCTAAGCTACTGCTTCAATTCGTGGCCTGATGAACGTGGGTGGAACTACCTGGCGGGAACGTTTGCGGCGCTTGTCTTCGTACATAGCCTGATCGGCTCGAGCCATTAGCTCTTCAATCGAGTGACTCTCTTCATCGTCAAAATGCGCGAGGCCGACGCTGATCGCCAGATCGTAAAGACGATTCCGCCGCTTATTGCTGGCGCTGAACTTCTCCTGTAACCGGAGCGTGAGTGACTCTGCCTCTTCCTCCGGATCGAGCGCGGCCAGCACCACAAACTCATCACCGCCGAGACGCGCCAGGATGTCAGAACTGCGGAACGTTTCTTTGAAAAGTTCGGCAGCCGTGGCCAGAGCGCGGTCTCCTTCGTGATGACCCAGCGAGTCATTAATCTCTTTCAATCCATCGAGGTCGGCATACAGCAGCACTGGAACTTTTTCGTTGCGACGAATGGTCGCCAGGTGCTGTTCAGTCACGGCGAGGAAACCGCGCCGGTTGTACAGGCCGGTCAATTCGTCGACGAGCGAAAGGCTTTGCAGCGCCGCCTCCGCACGCTTCCGCTCAGTGATGTCCTGAATCTGAAAGATGAAATGCACCGGGTTGTTGTCTGAGTCGCGCACCAGCGAAACGCTGTTCAGGGCCCAGACGATCTGGCCGAGCCGGTGCACGTAACGCTTTTCGACCTGGGACGTCGGTGTTTCACCCTGCATCAGGCGATAGAGATTCGCCAGGTCGCTCCCCAAATCATCGGCGTGGGTGACGCCTTGAAAGTTCGAGTCCAGCAACTCCTCCTCGCTATATCCAATCAACTCGCACAGAGATCGGTTGACGCGCAGCCATGCGCCCTGGGGAGAGACGAGGGCCATGCCGATGGCGGCATAGTCGAACGCGTTGCGAAAGTGCTCTTCCGTTTCCCGCAACGCGCGTTCGATGCGTTCCTGCTGGGCGATGTGACGGTTAAGTTCCTCAACGTGACGGCGCGCCAGTTCGGCTTGCGCGGCGGCGCCCTCGACGTTTTTCATGTAGGTCCAGTAAGTGAAGTAGACGATGGCAATGATCGGAATCGTCGCGCTAAAAGCAAAGAAGCCGACGTTCCCGATGAACCGGGCAATGATCCCTGCGGCCAAAGCGCCCGCAAAATACGTGATCGAGGTCCACAGAAAGTTCCTGCGCCAGGTGGACCAGACCGGTTGACCAACCTTGAGCGCGGAACTGGTGGCCACGAGCAGCGAGTTGACCGCGTACTGCACGACCGCCATGGCGCAAAGCGCTACCAGATAGTTGGAAGAGTAAACGTCACGCCAGATCAGCGTTTCGCCAAAGCAAAGCCGCAGAGTCCAAACCGTAACAAACGTCGCGCACCCCATGACCGCGGCATTGAAGAGATGCGTTTGCACTTTGTTGCTAATGCGCACCGACGAACAGAGAGCCTCGGCGGTGGCCAGTACGATGGCGGCCTCGCCGCCGAACAGCAACAGCGCCAGAAACACAAAACTGTCTGAAACGGAGATATGCGCCTTGACGCGCGGAATCTGAATGCTTAAGCGCGGACCGACCAGTACGGTTGCGAGGGCCAGCAGCAGGAAGCGAACATCCAGTTGAGCAAAGGTCAGGTGAGCGCCTGAGAAGACCACCAGAGCTGTGCCGGCGGCGATCACGGTCCAAACAAAAATTTGGTTTAGTCGGGAGGTACTCATTTTCAAAACTCGCTTGAGGGAGACCCTTGCGCCCCTCCGCGCGCGAATGGCAACGAGCGTTCCACGCGTTTGAGACCGGCAATTCCCCAGCAAAAAGAGATTTTTTCGGCTTGCCTGTGGTCAGGGCCGGTCAGAAAGGCTAGGTCACTCTGGCAGCGTTCGGTTCAATCTGAACGATCGTGCTCGGAGTACGCATTGTGCGTGCAGGTGTTAGAGTACCGACTTTAGTCGGGCTTTTTTTTTCGCGTTGGAAAAGAACCCGACTAAAGTCGGTACTCTGAACACCGCTATCGGCACTAGAACAATATCGGCCGCGACGTGAGTTTTGAGCCAGCGTTCCACTGCGTTAGAATTCGAAGCCCGGTTACTGTTTTGATCAGCGGCCACTTAGCGGAAACTTCTCAGAAGATCTAAAATCAGATGTTAACAATCCTAGCCACGACCGTTACTCCCCTCACGAGCAGTCTGTGTACCGAGTCCGGCGTGTACTGCGCTCATCCGCTTAATGGTTATCTCTGCATTGACGCTCCCGGCTATTGCGACTGGTACTTGAAGACCGAGGCAAACATTAGCCCGCTCTACCAACTCGATGCTTTCGATTGGACTGTGCTGATCGTTTACTTTGGCATCCTGACCGTGCTGGCAATCTATGGTATCTATCGCGTGAAGCAGGTGATCGACTTCTGGCGCTACTCGCGGTTCCCGCCAAAACCAAAAGGCGAGTTCAGCGAAGCAGAGTTGCCCCACATCACTATTCAACTTCCACTCTTCAACGAGATGTACGTGATTGAACGTCTGGTCAAAGCCGTGGCTGAGATTGATTACCCGCGCGATCGCATGGAAATTCAGGTGCTGGACGATTCCACTGATGAAACGGTCGCCATTGCGCGCGCTACGGTTGAGCAATACGCAGCCCGGGGTTTCGACATTCATTATATTCATCGCAGCGATCGCACCGGGTTCAAGGCGGGCGCTCTCGAACAGGGCATGAAGACGGCGAAAGGAAGCCTGATCGCGATCTTCGATGCTGATTTTGTCCCCAAGCCGGATTTCCTGCGCAAGCTGATTCACCACTTCACTGATCCGATTGTTGGCTGTGCGCAGATGCGCTGGTCGCACATCAATGGTACTTACAACCTGCTGACCCGCCTGCAAACGATCATGCTCGATGGACATTTTGTAGTTGAGCAGACCACGCGCAATCGGTCAGGTAATTTTTTCAACTTCAATGGCACCGCCGGAATCTGGCGGCGTGAAGCGATCGAGATGAGTGGCGGCTGGCAGCATGACACGCTCACCGAAGACACGGACCTGAGTTTTCGCGCGCAGTTGATGGGCTGGCGATTTGTTTATCTGCTTGATGAAGAAGCGCCGGCGGAAATCCCAGTTGAGATCAATGCCTTCAAAGCGCAACAGCGCCGCTGGGCCAAGGGTGTGCTGCAAGTCTGGTTCAAGCTCTACCGGCGCATCTGGCATGCGCCCCTGCCGCTGCGAGTGAAACTGGAAATGTTCTTTCGCCTGACGGGCAACATCAGTTACCCGTTGATGATCGTGGCCAGCTTCATGCAGTTTCCGCTGCTGTTGGTTCGCTACAACCAGGGTCTGCATCAACTGATGATGCTCGATGTGCCGCTGCTTTTCTTCTCGACGGTTTCGGTGGTTCTTTTTTACGGTACGGCCGTCTGGTATCTCGACAAGAAGCGAGGCATGCGTCTGCTGCACTTGCCGCTGGTGATGGGGCTCGGGATCGGACTGGCCTTTTCGAACGCACGCGCGGTGTTGGAAGCGTTGGCCGGGGTGAAGTCCGACTTTGTGCGCACGCCGAAATATAGCGTAGAGAAAACTGACGACGAGTCGTGGAAGCGAAAGAAATACAAGCGCAAGCACGGTTGGTTGCCGCTGCTCGAGCTGAGCTTTGCGTTCTATTTTGTCCTGGCGATCGGTTATGCGGTGCGCATGCACATGTGGGGGCCGATTGCGTTTCTATTGCTGTTCTGCTTCGGATACGGCTACATGGGCACGATGAGTCTGCTGCAAACCGCCGGGGGCAGGCGCCTGGCATCCGTTCGCCCCGCGGCCAAGACCAGTTAGAGTCAGAAGCCCGACCGTCAGGGAGGGCCACCCAAGCCACCGAGCCCTCCCTGACGGTCGGGCTTCTGACACGAAACAAATAGTAACCCGATAGTGCCTGTGAGCGTCTTAGGTACCGAACTCGCAATTAACGTCTCGATCGCGCGACAAGCGAAACCACAAAATAACGGAGGATTTTCTAATGAGAAGATTGTTTTTGATTGCCGGACTAATGACCGCGTTCGGGCTCGCCGTTCTGGCAGCCAGCGCTGCGACGGCAAATTTCGGCGGCACCTGGATGCTGGACAAGACAAAGAGTCAGGGCCTGTCACAACGGATGCAGGGCGCTGACAAAGTGACCTGGACGATCACGCAGGACGACAAGACGATTTCCATCGACCAGAAGGTTGAGGGTGGTCAGCCTGCAGGCGGCGGCGGTGGCACCGGCGGCGGTGGCGGCATGGGCGGCGGTCGGCCTCCGGCGGGTCCGGTGGCTTACAAGCTGGATGGAAGCGAATCCACGATGGAAATGGGCCAGGGTAAATCGACGCTCAAAGCCACGTGGGCCGGCAACGCACTGGAGTTGTCACGCAAGAGCACCTTCACCGGCCCCAATGGTGAAGTGACTTCCTCCGAATCGCGTAAGCTCGAGTTGTCAGGCGATGGCAAAGTGTTAACTGCCACCGTGCACAGCGACGGCCCACGCGGACCGCAGGACTCAACGCTGGTCTTCAACAAGCAGTAAGTTCCCTTCGCGGCTATGCCGCAGCAGGTGCGGTGAGTCTTGCACTCACCGCACCTTAATTATTTCCTACCCACACTCCCAACAATAGGTAACGGGTCAGTTTGAGTTTAAGGGACCACTTGTAACTGGGAACGCGGACGTCCTCGCCCGCATTGAGCGCTAAGCGCGAACGCGGTTTTCTTTCGAAGATATGCCTAGCCACGCTCTGCGAGCGAGGGTGCCCGCGTTCCCAGTTACAAGTAGCCTTACCCATTAGAAATCTGAAACTGACCCACTACCGGGCAATAACACATCTAGCCTCTCAAACCAATCACAGCTACAATTGGCCGCAGTGCCGACCAGATTCAGATGGAGCCTCATTTCGGATGAGCGACTGCTCGACACGCGTATCTGCGATCTCCCCATCCGGATCAAGGGATCGTTTCTGGAACCTCACATTAAACGTCTGTACAGCGAACTGAACGACCGCGGTATTCGTTTCAAACCGCACGTGTGGTTATCGGCGGAATGGTTTACGCCCGACGGTGTGCCCGGATTCGCGATTCCTTTTTATCTGGCCCATCCGCGATTGATGAAGCTCGAACGAAAACAGATGCTGGAAGTCGAAGGCGGCACCGACGTCGCGTGCATGCGCATCCTGCGCCACGAGGCAGGCCACGCGATCGACAACGCTTTTCGGCTCCACTTCAAGCGGCGCTGGCACCAGGTCTTTGGTCTGTTCACGCAACGTTACCCGGACTCGTACAAACCAAAACCGAACAGCCGGCGCTATGTGCTCAACCTGGATGCCTGGTACGCGCAGGCGCACCCGGCGGAAGACTTCGCCGAAACGTTTGCGGTTTGGCTGCAACCACGCTCAAACTGGCGGCGGCGCTATCGCAATTGGCCGGCGCTGCGCAAGCTGGAATACATTGACGAAGTGCTGAAAGAGATCGCCGGCACGCGACCAAAGAACCGCGTGCGCCGAAAGGTGGAAACCCTGCCTGAGATCAGAACTACGTTGCGCCAGCACTATGAGCGCAAGCAACGCCAATACGAATTTCAGTGGCCCGCGTACCTGGACGCCGACTTGCGGCGCATCTTCTCTGCGGACCCGCGCCACAAATCTCGCATGACGGCCGTAAGTTTTCTTCGTTCGATTAAGCGCGAAATCGAGCAGTTAGTAGGCGACGGTACGGGCGTGCACAAATACGCCATCGATCATGTCTATGAACTGATGATTGAGCGCGCCGGCCAATTGAAGCTGCGCACGAGCGGCAGCCGCGAACAAGCGAGGCAGGAAACGATGATCATGCTGACGGTGCAGACTATGAACGTGATCCATTCCGGTTACCACAGGATTTCATTGTGAGCGCAGAAACCTTCAAAAAACTTCGGGTCATCGTCTTGTGCCACGAAGATCTGGTCCCGCCGGACAGCATCGAAGGTCTGAGCGCGAAAGAGATTGCGCCCTTCAAGACCGAATGGGACGTAATCTCGACCTTGAAAAAGATCGGACACGACGTGTCGCCGGTAGGCGTTTACAACAACCTGGGAGTGATCGGCAATGCGTTGATGGAGCATAAGCCGCACATCGCTTTCAACCTGCTGGAAGAATTTCACGGCTATCCTTTATACGATCAGCACGTCGTAAGTTATCTCGAGCTGATGAAACAGCCGTACACCGGGTGCAATCCCCGCGGGCTTACCATCTGCCGCGACAAGGCGCTCTCAAAAATGGTCCTCGCTTACCATCGCATTCACGTGCCGGCCTTCGCAGTCTTTCACATGAACCGCAAAGTGAAACGATCGAAGCGACTGAAGTTTCCTCTGCTGGTGAAATCAATCAGCGAGGAAGGATCGGTCGGGATTGCGCGCGCCTCGATCGTCAACGACGATGAAAAACTGGCCGAACGCGTCGAGTTCATTCATCGCCAAACGAAAACGCACGCCATTGCCGAGCAGTACATCGCCGGCCGCGAGATCTATGTGAGCGTGATTGGCAATCAGCGCCTGCAAACTTACACGCCGTGGGAATTGGTGATTGAAAAACTTCCCGAAGGCGCGCCTAACATCGCGACTTCAAAGC
Source organism: Pyrinomonadaceae bacterium (assembly GCA_035317005.1). Taxonomy (GTDB): domain Bacteria; phylum Acidobacteriota; class Blastocatellia; order Pyrinomonadales; family Pyrinomonadaceae; genus UBA11740. The sequence goes on from DATHHW010000043.1 coordinate 54,358, forward strand.
TGAAATGGGATCCCGCTTATCAGGAAAAAGTCGGCGTTGTAACCAAAGCGGCTGAACTCGACAAAGCCATGCTTGAGAAGATTGAACGACTCTCGAAGAGAATCTACCGGACGCTTTTCCTGAGTGGGTATGCCCGGCTGGATTATCGCGTGACCGAGGATGGCAACATCTACGTGCTGGAAGCTAATCCCAATCCGCAGATTGCGCATGGCGAAGATTTCGCCGACTCAGCCAAGCATTGCGGAATTGACTATGAAGACCTGCTGCAAAAGATCGTGGGGCTGGGATTGAGGTATCGTACCGGTGCTTAGTAGCATAGACTTTCAGTCTGTGTTTCTCATTTCAATCACAGACTGAAGTCTATGCTCCAAAAAAACGCGCTCCGGAACGTCGGTTCCGAAGCGCGTCAATCCCACACTGCGGAGCAAAACTAATTATTACCTGTTACTGCTCCGCTGCTTGCACCCACTACGACGTCCTGGGTCGACCCGCCGAACGTGACACCGATCAGTTCAGCAGTGCCGCCCTTCTCAAGAATTCTTACTGAAGTGTTCTTGGCCTTCCCGCTACGCGGTTGAAGTTGCGCAGCCGTTTTGGCCTTAACCTTCCCGTCTTTGAGAATGCTTAACTCGCCGGTCTGTTCGTTGAATTTAACCTGGTAGTCTCCGGCTTTCACCAGCGTGCCGTTCACCATCGTATCCTGCGTGAACGTCACGGATTCGGTCTTAACTTTGTCCTTAGCCGTAGCAAAAACAGCGATCGACGCCAGTGCACAAATCATTAGTGCGGCGAATGTACTCTTCAAAAAAAATTTCATCACTTTCCTCCCTATATATTTGAACCCCTGCTCCATTACGCCTGCGCGCTTGAGCTACCCTTTGTTCGTTATCTAGTTAGTGATAACGCCGGAGAAAAGGTTGCGGTTTCAGAATTAACATTTCGTGGCACTTATTTCACGAAAGTGTATGGGGAGTTGGAGAAGCATCCAGAGAATTGATTAATTCGAGATCATTCGACGACATTTTCAGGGTCTCACCCAATCACGCGTCAGATCGCACCACAGTGCCAGACCGCGCCACGAATTGAAGCGAGCATAGAAACGTGAAATCTTTTTGTCGCTGGCAAATCGCCCTTGGTTGCGCAAGCGAGCGAATTGCGCGCGCGTCCATGAATCCAACGCCAGACCATCGTAACGACCGATCAGCTTCAACAAGTTCTCGGCCGCGTAATTGCCGACGCCTTTGACGCTTTTCATTTCTTTGATCAGATCAGGCAACGGTAGTTCGGTGGTAAGCCAGGCCTCGACGTTGAGCGATCCGGACGCGACTCGCTGCGCCAGCTCAGCCAAATACGGCGCCCGGTAGCCTGAGCGAATCTGATCGCGAAAAAACTTTGCCGGCTTTTCTGCCATGGCTGCGGCCGTAGGAAAAGATCTCCGGCCGTCTGCAGATTCGCGGCCGAGCTGGCTCGCCAGTCCGCTCACCATTTTTTCCGTCAGCGCCCAGGAACAATTCGTGGTGCAAATCATTTTCACGAGATCCTCAAAGACTGTCGGCGATCGTAACAGTCGTCCGGCGCCCTCTTGCGCCACCCAGGCGAAATCGGGATTACCCGTTACAGTCTGGTAAAATTCGCGCAGGTCATCGTCCAGACGGAACATATGACGGACATCGCGTTCAATCCGGCTGGCCGCCTTCTTTCCCACCTGGCGCGAAGTATTAATCTTGATTCCTCGTCCGTTCGATGAAATTTCCACGGTTACGGGCGCACCCTGTTGCAGGTCAAGCACGCGAATCAATTTCCAACTCTTCTCATCGAACTCGAACGGCTGAAGCGCGCACCAGCCATGACTGAGAACGGTGCGGCGAAAGTTGAAATCGCGGGGCGTTTTGATCGTGATATCCATCGAGACAAAGCTTAACAGAAAAATTTTTTCAAGCTAGGCGCGATCCATCCGACCAGGCTTGCAGTACTACTAACCATTCGCGATTAACCTCTTTCATCAGCACCGCGGCTTTAGCCCGGTGACCCGTCGTTGCGTTAAACGGTTTCAGGTTTCGGTGGTTACTAAGTTCACCGGGCTAAAGCCGCGGGGCTAATGAGAAAGACGCGCGCACCGACCGCGCTGGTAGTGGCATTTCTCACGCCGACTGGGCATCACGGTAACCTTTTGGTTTATGGCCCGGGGCGTTATCAGTTTGCGGATTTTGTGAAAGTAGGCACACCACTCACATTGATTTGCGCCCTGATCGTGGTGCTACTGACCCCTCTTATCTGACAAGGGTAATTCAAATGTAAGGAAGGCGATAGATTGGCCTGTATGTATCACGTGCGGTCAACCTGCTACTTGACCAAACAGGCACCCAAGGGCTAAACTTTGGGCATAACCAAGATGAGTGGAAGGCTGTACTCGCTGGCTCCTAACACTTGGTTCTCGGCGAGCGAAGAGTCAACACCGAGACTCTCTACAGTTTAGGTTGCTTAAGAACCGTTTCCAAAAATAGCTGCCGGAGCTTTCCGGTGCGCGCTCCGTCGCCCCGCAGGGAACAACCCTTCGGGGCGATGTCGTGTCTGGTGTCCGATTTACTCTGAACTCTTCTGCTGGTGCTTCTGGGGCCAAATGAGTGAGGCCGCTACGGAAGCTAACAACACCGCCGCCACGATTCCCAACGCAATACCAATTGGAATGTCATCGACTCCGTGTGCCCAGTCCGCCATCGCTGTGTATCCCAGAGCGTGGAAGACGGTGCCGAATACCTTGGCTAGCAACGGCAGCAGCATCTTAACTCCAATAAAACTAAGGACAATGCCCAAGCCAATCTTGAGGTAGTGAAACTTCTCGACGACCCCTGCCAGCAGGAAGTAGAAGGTGCGCAGGCCAAGAATCGCAAAGACATTTGAGGTGTAAACGATAAAACGGTCGGTCGTGACGCCAAAGATTGCCGGAATCGAGTCGACCGCGAAAACCAGGTCGGTTACCTCAACGACGACCAACACCAGCAATAAAAGGGTGCCTACGCGTTTCCCATCAACCACAGTAAAGAATTTCCGGCGCTCGTAATGGCGCGTGATCGGAACGAAACGCGACACAAACCGCACCACGATGTTGTCTTCCGGCTGGATCTCGGTTTCGCCTCCGTGCAGCATTTGCAAGCCCGTGTAAACCAGAAACGCTCCAAAAAAATAGATAATCCAGTGAAAGCGATCAATCAGCTCGGTGCCGAGCATAATCATCGCGATCCGCATGACCAGGGCGCCGAGCACGCCCCAGTAAAGAACCCGGTGCTGATATTTCGGAGGGACCTTGAAATACGAGAAGATGAGCAGGAAAACAAACAGATTGTCGACCGAAAGCGAGAGTTCGATCAGATAACCGGCAAGAAACTCAAGCCCCTTTTGGTGGCGGGCCGCGCCAAACAACTCCCATCCCAGCGGGCCAAACAGCAGTCCCGCGAAGAGCAGGGCCAGTGCAACCCAGACGCCGCTCCAGATCGCCGCATTCCGGTAACTGATTTCGTGGGGCTTGCGATTAAACAAGCCCAGGTCGATGGCCAGCATCACCAGGATGAAAATACAGAAGCCGACCCAGGCCAGTGTCGAAGTTGCGAGTGAATGCATCTACGCAGTTAAAATATCACTCGCGCTGCAAGCCACGCAAAAACGAAAGTTCGGAGTACCGACTTTAGTCGGCTTGCGGCAGGCGAAGACGAGCCGACTGAAGTCGGTACTCCAAACGTCCCGAGAGCCTCCGCAAGTTGCAGCCTGCTGTGCGCTCATCTAGAATTCATGGTTTCGGATTACTTGGAAAAGGTTTACATACATGCTCAAACAACTAAGCCGCTTTGAACGCACAAGCAAAGTCCTCATTCTGGGGTTCGTGGCGCTGATGGCGGTCAGTCTGGTTCTCTTTTTCAGGCCCAACGGCAACTCTTCGGCTCTGGAACCCACCCGCAGCACCGAGGTGCTTGCGAATGTGAACGGCGCCGAAATCACCGTCGGCGACTTCGCTACGCAGAAGCAGAATATTCAAACTCAATTCAGTCGTTTTGGTGGACAGGTGAGTTTGACCCAGATGGGCTATACCGACGAACGGATTCTCGACGGTTTGATATTGAAGAAAGTGACTGTTCAGGAGGCTGCGCGGCTGGGCCTAGGCGCGTCCGAAGCCGAAGTCAAAGAGAGAATTGCCAAGATGTTCAGTGACCCGACCGGAAAGTTTCTGCTGGCCGATGCTTCCGGCAAGTTGGACATGAGCAAGTATCAGGAGCGAGTCGGCGACGTGGGCGTCTTTGAGCGTGGTGTTGCCGAGGACATTGCGCGCGAGAAGCTGGAGGCCTTCGTGTCGGCCAGTGTGCGCATTTCCGAAGACGAAGTGCAACAGGAGTACAAGCGCAAGAATACAAACTTCGATCTGACTTACGTGGTGGTTTCAGCCGATAAGCTGGCCGAGAAGATTCAACCTACGGATGACGAGTTGAAAGCGTATTACGACAAACACAAAACCGACTACAACATCAGCGTGCCGCAGAAAAAGATTAAGTACGTTTTCATCGATCAGGATAAGTCGGGCCAGAAACTACAAATATCAGACAAGGAATTACACGACGAGTACGACAGTCTGAAGCCTGAATTCAAGCAGGCGGGAGTTAAGGTCCAGCAGATCGTCTTGAAAGTTGTGCGCCAGGATCTTGACCCGACGGTCAAAGCCAAAGCCGACGGTCTGGTCGCCAAGGCACGCGGAGACCAGGAAACCACGACCGAAGAAGCATTCGCTGAATTGGCAAAGGGTAATTCCGAGGATCCAACCACGGCCACGAATGGTGGACGCGTGAGTGGCGTGGTGAAGAAGAGTCCAAACAAGGCGGACGACCCGTACCAGAAAGTGCTCGACCTCCAGCCCGGTGAAGTCACCGACGCAATCAAATACAAGAACGCTTATTACATTCTGCGTCGCGGCGAACCAGTGCCAAAAACTTTCGATGATGCCAAGCCGGAGTTGCTGGTGTCTCTCCGCAATCGCCGTGGCTATACGGTCGCGCAGAAGATTGCCCAACGCGCCCAGGATCGCTTGAAAGAGACGAAGGATCCCCAGAAGGTCGCACAAGAGTTTGCTGCAGAGGCCAACATGGCGCCCGCTGACGTGGTGCGCGAGACGCCATTCGTTAAACCGGGCGACGATGTCCCCAACATCGGCAGCTCGCAGCAATTCGAGGAAGCGATTGCACCCCTGAATAATCCCAACGACGTCGGCGAACGCACCGGAATCAAGAACGGCTTTGCGATTCCGATGCTGGTCGAGAAAAAAGGCCCGCGCATTCCGGAGTTCGACGAAGTGAAGGACAAGGTGGCGCAGGCTGTGAAGCAGGAAAAGGCGAAATCACAGTTGGAAGGTAAGGCCAAAGAACTGATCGCCAATGCCAAAGCACCCGGAGATTTGAAAGCCGGCGCGGTAAAGCTGGGGCTGGAAGCTAAGGCTGAAGCGAACTACAAGCTGTCGACGCCGCTCGGCGATTCCGGATCGAGCGTGCTTCTGGATGATCCGCTCTACGCCGCCAAGACTGGTGAAGTGCTCAAGATGCCCGTCTTTCTGAATGAGAATTATTTGGTCATCGGGGTCAACAATCGTACGGAAGCGGACCTGGCAGAGTTTGGTAAGCAGCGCGACTCACTAATGCAGAGCGCGCTCACCGAACGCAAGAACCAGGTCTTTGAAGACTACTTGACGACAGTTCAGAACCGCATGAAGCAAGACGGCAAGATCCGGATCTACAAAGATGTGCTGGCCAGCATGATCGACGCGGAAGAGCCGGAAGCCGCGCCGCAGAGGCGTCCGCCGATTCAACTACCTAAGCAGTAAGGCTAAGGTAGACAACGGTAACCCGATGTTGGTTTCGTCGTTTCTTTGCTGGAGAATAACGATCCACGAATTCGCACGAGCAATTCGTCACTTCGACCACTCTGGATCCCACTGCACTTTCGCCCTCCATTAATCCTGCCCGCCTTGCGCCGGCAGTTGCCACGGACACTAAGATGGCGTTCGTCAACCGCTTAGCTCAAAATTGCAAACATGGTTGCATTGATTGAGGCCGGGGTTTATGCTACGCGACTCTGAGGGCCTCCTCGTCAGGCTCCGGCCCAACCCGGAGACTCTCAAAAATGTTCGACAGACTTCAGTTTGTCGTGTGGATCGAGAAGCTCAAGCTTGTCGGATATCGGTAAACACACTAAGACCGTGTTGCCAGCGAAAGCTATCAAGGGCAACTGAGAACTTTCGGAAAATCAAGACGCTGCTAAAAGAGCAGCAGCAGATTCATCGCCGCATCGACAACTGAAACAATATCCACAGTGTCCGAAGCGGGTGGCGTGTCCGTTTGGCCCGGCGCAGCCGAGTCGTCGGGTGACAGGGGAGCAGCGGCGCAGGGCGGCGTTTCCATTATTCCGGGATCAGGCGGCGCGCAGGGTGGCGTGCTCATCTCGCCCGCGAAAGCGGAGAGGCTAAGCACGAACGTCAAAACGACAGCAGCACTCAATCTTTTTAGGTTCTTCATGTTTTATCTCCTTAATCTTCGTTGATGGGTGTTACGGTTCTTCCTTGAAACGAACAAGAGGAAGCAGGTTTCAGAGGTGGCGCCTGGCTTTTCAGTTGAGCGAGCTAGCAGCCCGTTCTTTAGCAGCCGCAAACTTTATATCGAGTATACAGAAAGGTAGACCTCACATGAACTTACAATCTCAGTTAGCAACGCTTCAACAGCAGACTCGCGGTCTAACACTTGTAGAGCGAGCTCAGCTTTGCTGCGGGCTAGCCAAGCAATTCGAAAAGGCCGGTGAGTATGAAGCAGCGTCCGAAGCACTGAGTGAGTTTTGGCCACAGCGTCACGGCTCACCCATCATTGATCGTCTCGACGCCACTACGGGCGCCGGTGTACTGCTCCGGGTCGGCGCTTTGGCGGGATGGCTGGGTACGACGCACCAGTCTGAGAGTAGCCAGGAGACGGCAAAGAACCTGATAACGCGGAGTCTTGAGATATTTGAAGAGCTTGGGCAATCTGAGGGAGTGGCCGAGGCACATGCCGATCTCGCAATCTGCTACTGGCGCGAAGGCGCCTTCGATGAAGCGAGGATAAATCTCGCCAGCGCATTGAGTCGCCTGAGAAGTGAGAATATCGACCTTAAGGCCTGCGTCCTCATTCGTTCGGGCTTGGTGGAAAGAACGGCAGGGAGATTGAATGCCGCGTTGCGATATTACGAGCAAGCTGCACCTCTCGTGGAGCATAGTGCGGACCTCGCTCTCAAAGGGACTTTCCACAATGGTTTCGCGGTACTCTTAAGGAGTTTAGCTGTCGCAGAGAATCGGGAAGATTATCTAGATCGAGCCCTAATCGAGTTTGCCGCGGCTAGTTATCACTTTGAAGAAGCGGGACATGAGCGCTATTGCGCTCGGGTTGAGAACAATCTGGGCGAGTTGTTTTCTACTATTGGCAAGTTCGACGCGGCGCACGCTCATCTAAATCGGGCGCGGAACCTTTTTCTCGAGTTACATGATGGAGGATCAGTCGCTCAGGTTGATGAGACGCGCGCCCGAACATTTCTTGCTGAAAGACGCGTTCAAGAAGCCGAGCGCTCGGTGCGATCGGCGGTAAGGACCCTCGAACGCGGTGGCGAGCAGGCTTTGCTGGCGGAGGCCTTAACCACTCAAGGCATCGTCTTGGCCCGCCTTGGCAACTACTCACGCTCGAAAGCGCTATTGGATCGCGCGGTCGAAGTTGCTGAGACAGCCGGAGATTTGGAAGGTGCGGGCCGCGCGAACTTGAGCATTATTGAGGAGCTTGCCGAGCAAACCATGGCGCCGGAGTTGGCCTCGATTTACCAAACGGCGGCGGATCTCTTGCAGCGTTCCCAGGATCCCTCAGCCGGCAAACGCCTAATAGCCTGTGCCCGTCAAGTCATCGAGGCGTTGGGGGCTGCTGAGCAACTGGAAGATTCTGAAGGGATGGAACACTCCTGGGAAGGCTTCTCGTTCAAACGAGAAGTACTGAAAAGTGAAAAGGCGATTATCGAACGCGCGCTGAAAGATGCCGGAGGAGCGGTAACTAAGGCCGCGCGCTTGCTTGGCTTCAGACATCATCAGAGTCTCATCGCTTTAATAAACAGCCGGCATAAGGATTTGCTCAAGACAAGATCCGCAGTGCGGCCGCGAAGAAGCCATCTTTTTTCCCAGCCCAGAAAGATCAAAAAGAAAGTGATAAAACAGAGTGGCGAACGGGCGAGTTCCCACATCTCCATTCTCCATGTTGCGGACGACCAGCAAATCGCCAAAATGGTCGACGAAATGTTCGCTGCTAAAGAATGGCACGTTGAACTTTGCTCTGATGGCTACGGCGCGCTCGAAAAACTTACCGGCAACGCCCAGTATGATGTGCTGGTCGTTGATAACGATCTTCCGGGACTCAGCGGTCTGGAGCTGGCGCAGCGCGCCGGTAAGATAACCCACCGTCGCCGCACGCCGATCGTCCTGCTCTCCGGAAGCGATTGCGAGGCTGAAGCCTGGGGCGCTGGGGTGGATGCTTTTCTGAGGAAGCCGGAGCAGATTAGTAAGCTGCCAGCGACAATCAACCGAGTACTTAAAGCCGAACGCAAAAAAGACTGAGGTTGTGAAGACTGTCTGGGTAATAAAGGAAACAAGAAAAGCCAGAGGGTGCCAGAGCAGGTGTTGTCGTCTCAAGCAAAGACGGCGACGGCAACCGGCCGTTTACTCGCAACCCTGACCCGCTGACGTTTAATCCGCTCAATCTCATGGAGGGTAGCCGCCGTCATATAACTCTCGCCGCAATGAGGGCAAGAGATTACCGGGACATTTTCAATTACAAGTAAGCGGGCGCCCTTGCCATAGCTTCGGGTAACGTGACGCACCTGAGCACCCTCTTTACCACAGACATCACAAACAAGCGCTTCGTTTCTATTCGTTCGTTTCTGCATAGACTGTGATAGTTCTCCTTCTTTTTGGCGCCGGGTTGCGCTATGTGGGTTAGCGCACAGACGCATGCCTCTTCGTGTGATTAACTCACTAGTGAATTTGAGAGTCAGAACATTCAGCAAGAATCAGTGACTCCCTACCTTATTACACAGAGATAAGAATGCTTATCTCGCTTCACCTCGGACAAAGGAGTTCAATGATAAAGAGACTGTTCCTAATTACGACCCGACTGGCGACAATCAGCATCCTGGTCGTTTGCTTCTTTAGCGTCCCGGCTCGCGCGAGCTACTTCGATGACGTTTACGCCTGTGACGGCAATTATTGGGGCTCGCTGTATGGCTGCCGTGATAACCCATTCTATCCCTACAACCCAACTGAAGGCGATTGCAGGTATGGAGCTGGAAATTCGTATTTGGGTTGCCTCAATGCTATCCCGACTCCGTCCATAGAGCCGGACTTCTGTGACAATGCAAGGGCGTTGCTCGACAGTTGCATTAACCAGTACTCGCAGGAATGCGGGAACGGAGACCTCAGCGCTTACATGGACTGCCGCAACGCCAGCGGCATTGATCATTGTCAGTGACAACCACGGCAGCTTAATATTCTTGAAACGAAGAACGCCTAGTGTCGTTAGCAGAAACGTTCCGTGACTGCAAGGTTAGAGTTTTGCTTGAGCAGACTCACGCAAGGTTAAGCACTTTTTGGGCCCGGAGGGGTTTGTAGACACAGCCCTCGTAACCTACAACCTAAGTTGGGAAATCACGAATGTCACGAAACGGAGTCGCGGCATCGTCAAAGTCGGGACGATAGTAAAACGCGGCGCCGTCGTATTCCTGCATCCAGCCTTCTTCCATGCCTAACTCATCCAATGCCGCGACCGCGCGCAGCCATTCCGTCTCTCTAATCGCCCGCGACAGCAAAGTGTAGCGCTGGTTTGTTCCGGCCACGTTCGTCGGGTAGTACTGGGCCATCAGCGACACCGCGACGCGCGGACTAAGTTCGTCGTGAATCCAACGCAGCGATTCACGCACACCGCCAATATCGTTCGGCAGAACCAACAGGCGGATGAGCAGGCCTCGCTTCAGCAACCCGTCATGATCATAGACAAGTTCGTGGCCCATCTGCCGGTACATCTCGGCGATCGCCGCGCGCGAGCATTCGCGATAACCGCGCACCTTTGAATAGAGGTAACCCGCCTCGTCCTCTGCGTACTTCAAATCCGGTAAGTAGACATCGACGACACCGTCGAGGAGCTTTAGCACTTCGACTGAATCGTACGCGTTCGTGTTATAGACAATCGGGAGATGCAGACCCTGGTCGGCAGCGAGCAAAATCGCGCGCGCCATCTGCGGCGCGAAATGCGTGGGCGAGACAAAGTTGATGTTATGACATCCGCGTGCTTGCAGCTCCAACATCATCTCGGCCAGGCGCTCATGCGTCACTTCGTTTTTGATTTGCGCTTTGTGGGTCTGGGAGATCTGATAGTTCTGGCAGTAGACGCAGCGCAGGTTGCAGTTCCCAAAGAAGATGTTGCCGGCCCCGCGCGTGCCGACCAGCGGCGGCTCTTCGCCAAAGTGCGGCGTATAGGAAGAAACGATCGGCAGCCTTCCCGAATAACACGCGGCAATTTCGTCTTTCAACCTGTTGTTCAGGCAGTCCCGCGGACAAACCGTGCAACGCTCGAGCAAAGCTTCCAGCTCTGCGACGCGACGCCGGAACTCGCCGCTGCGCCGCAGCCGAAGATACGAAGCCTCAATCATGCTTGACTCAGTACTCACGGATTGTCGCTCTTCTTTCGGAAATGAACATAGTGGGTTTTGTGCTGCTCGACCAGCTCAGGCGGCACCAAACGTTTGCTGGTGCGCCAGATGAAATCCATTTCCGCGTGCGTAGTGCTGAGCGCCAGGCGCGCTTCGAAAACCAAGAGCATACTGCCATAGAAAAGAAAGAACGCGCCGATCAATCCCAACACCACGGGTATAAAGGCCCACCGCGCGCTGAAGAATGATACGACGCCGATCGCCACACTCGTGGCCACGAACACGCCGACCGCCAGATAGAAGGTTGTCAGCGCTCGCTGAAGCAGACGTGAGCGGCTGGTTAACTTGTCCAGTTGATCGAATAACATCGCTCGCTTCTCTTCAAGAAAATCTGTTTTCGGGTCGTCGTGAGGAAGTTCCTGCAAGCGATCTGAAAGCGAACGCACGCGGTCAACCACGCGGCCCAGTCGTGTCGAAGTCGACAGGATCATCGTCCCGCTGGCTGATATCAGCACGGCGGGCGTAATCATCGCGGTCAAGACCGCCAACGATGCAGACAGACCGTCCATTGACGGCAATCATTCTACAGCGACTTATGTGCTCTCCCTAAAGTTCCAACCCAAATCTTGCCCTGGCCTCGGAGCGGCCAAATGTTTATAGCTCGCGTCGCCGGAAAGAACTCTTTAGCTCCCGAGGAGCGCAATGTGTCTTTCAGCAAAGGCAAGTGTTTCGCTCCTCTGGAGCTTCAAAGTTCTGGGTTCTTGGTTCTACAAAGATTTGGTCCCTCCGGGACCGAAGGCTGAAAGCAACCGAAAAACGGACCGGCTAATTTTTGTGAGAACTAAGCCGAGCACCAGGCACCAAGAACGAGCATTGCATTGTTTGCTTATGCTATTCTCCGCCCACCATGCGGCTGTGGCTTTCAAGAAGCAGCGAAGTTCCTCTGCGCGAGCAATTAGTCACGCAAATTCGGCTGGGAATACTCAGCGGTGATTTGAAGGCAAGACAAAAGCTCCCCAGCACGCGCGAGTTAGCTCGTCGCTTTCGCATTCATTCAAACACCGTTAGCGCCGCGTATCGCGAACTGGATCGGAGTGGTTGGGTCGAGGTTCGCAAAGGCAGCGGAGTCTACGTTCGCGGACGTTCGGCCGACCGCACAGGCAATCTCGGCCTGGACGAAATGATCGCGAAGTTCTTCAAGACAGCCCGCACTCATGGACATTCATTGCGCGAGCTCCAGTCGCGTCTACAGCACTGGCTGGCGCTGCAACCGCCCGATCATTTTCTGTTAATCGAACCTGATCCAGAGCTCCGACGGATCCTGTTGAATGAGATCGAAGAAGCGACAACGATTCATACGGCCGGCGCCGGTCTTGATGACTGTGGTCGCGCTGATGTGTTAACAGGTGCCGTGCCGGTCGCGATGTATGGCCAGATTGAAGCAGTCCGTGCCGCGCTGCCATCGGGCACTGATATAGGGACGTTGCGCTCTCGGTCAATACCAGAATCGCTTCAGGGTCAGGCGCGGCCGGCAGCCGACTCGCTGATCGCCATCGTGTCTCGCTGGCCGGAATTTCTCCGCTGGGCGCGCACAGTTTTGGTTGCCGCCGGACTCGACCCTGATTCGCTTAGTTTTCGGAATCCGCAGGAACGAGGTTGGCAGCGAGGCCTCAAATCCGCGGCCCTCGTAATAACCGACTCGTTGATGGTCCATGAACTGCCGGCGGGATGCGAGATACGTCGCTTCAATATCCTGTCTGATTCGTCGCTGGACGAAATTCGAAAGCTCGCCGAAGATTTCATTGATACCAGCAAAGTCTCGCGGTCCAGTGTCAGAAGCCCGACTGTCAGGGAGGGCCAGACTCGCAAGCACTCGTGATTAAAGAATTGGCGTGCGTGTTGAACGACAGCGGAGTGAGGCGCGTGTCGCCCCTGCTGACGCGCCGGCTTCAAACCCACTCAGTTTCAGCTTGCCGCTATGGCCGACTCAATCTAACATCGCGCCTTCCGAAATCGTTTTTCGCAGTTCTCGGGGTACATGTCCTCAAACGATTATCATTTCATCGATCGCTGGCGCGTCGAAGGCAACGTCAAGGAAGTCGCCGACATTATCGAGGACGCGGTCTCTCTCTCCGCGTGGTGGCCCAGCGTCTATTTCGAAGTGAAAGAGATCGAGCCAGGGAGCGAGGGCGGAGTCGGCAAGCTAGTCAGACTGCGGGCTGGCGGTTGGTTGCCTTACACTTTGTGCATCAGCTTTCGCACCACGGAATCTTGTTATCCAAATGGCTTTACGATGGACGCGACCGGAGACCTTGAAGGAAAAGGCATTTGGACATTCAAGCAGGACGGACCGTTCGTCAACGTCACTTACGATTGGACGATTCGCGCGAACAAACCAATCGTTGATAAGCTTTCGTTTCTACTAAAGCCGATCTTTCGATCGAATCACAACTGGACCATGAAACGCGGTGAAGAAAGTTTGAAGTTAGAGCTGCTGCGCCGCCGGGCGCTGACAAAAGAAGAGGCCGCGGCAGTACCGGCGCCGCCGCGCCCTTCGCTGGTGGTGAGACTTCTCAATTTGAATCGCCAGCGTGGTTAAGTGGCGCTATGCCCTCGAATTCAAACATGGAATCTCTAATCGCCTGGCTGCCGGATCTAATTTTCACCGGCGGTAAATTCGAAAGCGGGTTGGCGCTCGTAAGCGATTCCTCCGGCACCATCGTCAGGCTGGCCCGCATCGATGAATTGAAAGACGAAAAGCGAATTAACCTCTCGAACCGGGCGCTGCTGCCGGGAATGGTCAACTCGCACTCACACGCTTTTCAACGCGTGCTGAGAGGAAGAACCGAGTACCGCACCAGCAACCAGCAGGACAGTTTTTGGACGTGGCGAGAGATGATGTATTCGGCGGCCACGCGCCTGACGCCGGAAGACATCTACGACGCTTCCCGCATGGCGTTTCTCGAAATGGCCCTGCACGGCATCACCGCGGTCGGCGAGTTTCACTATCTTCACCACCAGCCGGACGGCACGGCTTATGACGATCCTAATCTGCTGGCAAAAGAAGTCGCGCGCGCGGCTGGGGATGTGGGTTTGCGCATCGCCTTGTTGAGAGTCGCTTATGCGCGCTCGGGTTTTCAGACTGAGCCGAATCCAAGACAAGCGCGATTCATCGAAAAGGATCCTGAAATCTATTTGAAGAATCTGGATAAACTAATGACGGACCTTGATCGGGGCAGTAGCCCGACCGTCAGGGAGGGCTCACCAACTCAAGATGAACGCGGAGCCCTCCCTGACGGTCGGGCTACTGCCCCGAGCGTTTGGGTTGGAGTTGCGCCCCACAGTGTGCGTGCCGTGCCGCTCGACTATCTGCAGAAAGTAATCGCGCATGCGAACCAAACCAATCTGAAAGTACACATGCACCTCGCCGAACAACCGGCGGAAGTCTCAGCGTGTGTCGAAGAGTATGGCCGCACGCCGGTCGCATTGCTGCAAACCGAAGGGCTGCTCAGCGAAAGCTTCACCGCCGTGCATGCGATTCATGTGACGCCGAAAGCAATTGCTTCGTTTGCGCGTACCGGTGCGATGGTATGCGCGTGTCCCACCACCGAGCGCAACCTCGGCGACGGCGTGGTGCCCGCCGACGAATATTTCAAGCACGACGTACCGATCTGTCTGGGCACCGACAGTCACGCTCAGATCGATTTGCTGGAGGACGCCCGCGAGCTCGAGTATCACTTGCGCCTGCAGAAGCTCGAACGCGCCGTGCTCGAGCGGGGCAGTAGCCCGACCGTCAGGGAGGGCGTGTCATCATCACTCGCTGTTCTCTTATTCGATTGCGCGACCAGGAACGGCGCGCGCAGCATTGGCGCGCCGGGCGGCACACTCGAGCCCGGCAAGGCAGCGGACTTTTTCACCGTCGCGCTCGATGATCCTGCCATCGCCGGCGCTTCGACTGATGATCTGCTTGCCAACATTGTGTTTTCTCTGTCGCGCGCCGGGATGCGCGAGGTCGTGGTGGGCGGGAAGCCAATCGTCTCAGAGGGTCAACATCTGGTGCAGGAAGAAATTATCGAGAGGTTTAGTGATTTACAAAAAAGACTTTGGAGTTGATGAGCAAGGCGCCGGAAGTTTAGGAGAGGGGGCAAGCCCCCTTCCTGACCTCGAGTTTCTTTCATGCGATTAATTTCTTGAAGATCGAAAGGCTATCAAGTCAGATGAAGAGAAATAACTGAATTAACCTCTCAGGTAAGGAAGGTGGGCTTGCCCCCGCTTCTGCATTGATTGAAATGAAAGTTGAAGACACTCTAAAAGATCTTGTCGCTATCGACTCAGTCTCTCAGCGCTCCAACACGGAGATCATTTCCTATCTCGCCACGCGTTGCGAGGCCGCCGGGTTCAAGACGAAGCAACTCCCTTATTTCGATGATACCGGAGTTGAGAAGATAAACCTGGTGGCACAGACTTCAACTGCAGCAGACTCAATTGTCGAACTCGCCCTCGTCGGACACACCGACACAGTGCCTTACCATCCTGCCTGGATCGAGGCACTGCGCCTCACCGAAAAAAATGGGAAGCTCCTGGGCCGCGGCGCGTGCGACACGAAAGCATTCATCGCCGCAGCTCTCACTGCGATTGAGAATATCGATCTATCAAAGTTGAAAAAGCCTCTGGCGCTGGTGTTCACCGCCGATGAAGAGATCGGCTGTCTCGGCGCCAAGCGTTTGGCCGCAGCCAAGCCGTTCACTGCGCGTTATGCCATCGTCGGCGAGCCCACTTCGCTGCAACCCATGCGCGCCGGCAAAGGGTATTGCCTGGCCGAGATTACCGTACGCGGTCGCGAAGCACACAGCGCCTACCCACAAATCGGCGCCTCGGCAATCTTTCGCGCGGCGCGTTTGATTGGACACATCGAACAAATCGCCGCTGAGCTGAAGCGGGATCAGCGCGCCGGTTTCGATCCGCCCTACACCACCATGAATGTCGGTTTGATCGAGGGCGGGACGGCGAAGAATGTCATCGCGGGAGAATGCCGCTTCACTCTCGAGTGGCGGACGATTCCGGGACAAGAGTCTGACTACGCCCTGGACCTCGTGAGGCAAGCCGCCGCAAAGTTGCACCAGCAGGACGCCGATTTTGTTTGTGAGATCGACGCCGCTCGGGCGGATGAAAGTTTCGAGACGCGCGCCAATTCTCCGCTGGTGCAGTTTCTGGAAGAATCTTCGGGCCAGGAATCGGGGGCGGTTGCGTTTGGCACCGAAGCGCCGAGCCTGATCGATCTCGGAGCCGAGGCCGTCGTCTTCGGTCCCGGCGACATCCGCGTGGCTCATCGCACCGGAGAATTCGTGCCGGTCGATCAACTCGATCGCTGCGTTGAGATTCTTTCACAGGCCATCCAACGCTTCTGCAGATAACGGAGCGCGGACATCCTGTCCGCCAGTTTGCGCTCCAGATTAAGAGAATCCACGAAATTACACGAAGAAGGACCGGTTTTGTTCGTGCGGTTCGTGTGATTTCGTGGATCGTTCTTGTCCGAGCGGAAAGAAACGCGAAAACAAACTAAGACACTACTCAGTGGAAACTAAGCTTGCTGCGCAAGCTGGCGGACAGGGATGTCCGCGATCCGATTCTTCCTATTATGCGACAGCACCTTCGCTCGCTTATCATGTTTCTTCATAAACCCGCTCACGGAGATACAAAATGAGACGCAGGTCTAGCTCCCTGTTACTCGCTGCTTTCGTAGCAGTCCTGATTCATTCTCAATCCGTCGCCACCAAACCTCGGTTTGATAGTCCACCTGTGGCCGCCATCACGCTCAGTGTCGACGCTACCGAGGCGCCACGGAAACTTTTCCATGCGCGCATGACCATGCCGGTGGCGCCGGGACCGTTGACGCTGGTTTATCCGAAATGGATTCCCGGTGAGCACGGACCGACGGGGCCGATCGTCAATCTCGCCGGTTTGAAGCTGACGGCGGGAGGCCAGACGATTCCGTGGCGGCGCGACGATGTCGATATGTACGCGTTTCATCTTGAAGTACCCGCAGGCGCCAGGGTACTCGAGGTGGCGCTTGATTTTCTTTCGCCGACGTTTGCCGGCGGCTTTACAGCCGGAGCCTCGGCGACTTCACATCTCGTGATCGTGACCTGGAACCAATTGCTGCTCTATCCTGAAGGTTCGAACATCAGCAACGTTACTTTCAAAACCAATCTGAGTTTGCCGCCGGGTTGGAAGTTCGGCACCTCTCTTCCGATCGCCAGCCAGTCACCGAGCAAAGTTGAGTTTGTTCCTGTCTCACTCGAACGGCTCGTCGATTCGCCGGTGCTCACAGGTGAGTACTTTCTGGTCATTCCCCTGGCGGCGAATCCGCCGAACGAGATCGATATCGCCGCTGACAATCTCGCCGATCTTGCAATTAGTCCGGAGCTGATTACCACTTTGAAGCGCGTCGTCACCGAAGCTGTTTCCCTATTCGGCGCGACCCACTATACGCACTATCACTTTCTACTGACACTGAGCGATCACACGGCGCACTTCGGACTCGAGCATCACGAATCGAACGACAGTCGCGTGGCTGAGCGCTCGCTGCTCGACCCGGCGTTGCGCGACGTCTCGCTTGGGGTGCTGCCGCATGAGTTTGTGCACTCATGGAATGGGAAGTTCCGCCGGCCGGCCGGATTGGCGACGCCGAATTATCAGGAGCCGATGAAGGGCGAGCTGCTCTGGGTTTACGAAGGTCTGACACAGTACCTCGGCAATTTGCTTTCGGCCCGCAGCGGTCTGTGGACGCCGCAGCAGTATCGCGAACACCTCGCGCAAATCGGCGCCGATCTCGATCACAAGCCCGGTCGTCTATGGCGACCGCTGATTGATACCACGATCGCGGCCCAGGTCCTGTACGGCGCGCCCGGTGAATGGACTTCACTGCGCCGCAGCGTAGATTTTTACGACGAAGGCTGGCTGATCTGGCTGGACACGGACACGAAAATTCGCGAGCTGAGTGGAGGCAAGCGCTCGCTCGACGATTTCTGCAAGCGATTTCACGGCGCGCCCAGCTCGCCGCCGATGGTCAAAACCTATGGATTCGACGACGTGGTCGCGACTTTGAACGATGTCGCGGCATTCGACTGGCGAAATTTTTTGCTGACGCGTTTGAACTCAACAGACTTCCATGCGCCGCTCACCGGCATCGAAAGGGGCGGTTGGAAACTGGCGTATGACACGACGCCGAGCGGATTTTTGAGAGACCTGGAGCAGGTGCGGCACGGCACAGAAATGGGCTATTCCATTGGGTTGCGCCTTAACGAGGACGGCTCGATTGCGGACGTGATCGAGGGCATGCCCGCAGCGAAAGCCGGCATCGGTCCGGGCATGAAAATACTAGCGGTTAACGGCAAGGCCTATTCGCCGGAAGTCCTGCGTGACATTGTGAGAGCGACGACCGATACCCGGCAAAGACGAATCGAGCTGCTCCTCGACAACGAAGGTCATGTCGCGCCTTATCAGGTGGCGTACGGTGAAGGCGAGAAGTATCCGGTGCTCGAACGTGATCAATCAAAACCCGACACGCTTTCGAAAATCATCGCGCCGTTGACGTGGAGTCGTTAGATAATTTTTCATTAAGCTGGTATTTCGACGGAAGGTAATTTTGAACTACATCAATTCTTTATTCGGCGCATTCGCGCGGGTGGCGATCTTTTCACTTCTGACATTCTGCGTCGGCTCATTTGTTTCTTCAGCCTCTGCGCAAGCCAACAGCACGCCGTTCCCGCAGGCGACCGACCTGCAACAAGGGCCGCCGCTAACGAATCAGGAGTTCGTGCAGCTGCTCTACCAATTGCCGAAGCATCCGGAAGCGAAAGACAAACTGGTCGACGACATTAGAAAGCGCGGCATCGCTTTTCCGTTGACCGATGGCCTGCGATCGCTCGTGGCTACGAAGAGTGGCAATGATGCCGCGTTGCAGCGGACGCTGGCTGAAGCTGATCGCCGTCGTTCGAATCCGGTGGTTGCGTCTTTGCCTCCGACAACTGAGGGACTGGAACTGCTTGAACGAACTCGAAAGGCAACGCTCGGCGCGGCCGAGACCATGCCGGACTACCTCGTCAAGCAACAGATTACGCGTTCGCGTGCCTTCGGGCAGAGCAAGAATTGGGCGGTCTACGATCGTTTGAGCCTTGCCGTCAGCTATCGTCAAAGCGCGGGTGAAGATTACAAGTTGCTTTCCGTAGACGGCATACCCGCGACTGAGGGTCAGGGTTATGGGATGAAACTTGGCGGGACGATTTCAACCGGCGAATACGTGACCGCGCTGAGCGATCTCTTCAAGCCCGAAAGCCGGGCTGAGTTCAATATGGTGGACACTGACACTTTGCGCGGACGGCGAACGATCGTCTATGAATACGAAGTTAAGAAACAGTTTTCGCACGAGACTCTGGGATACGGCGAGCGCGGCGCCTTAATGCGGTCAACCATCGCGGGCTATCGTGGCCGAATTTGGATCGACCGGGAAAACAATCGCGTGCTGCGAATCGAAGACATCAGCACGGAAATCGATCCCGGCTTTCCGATTACCGCGGCCAGCAAACTAATTGATTACGAGTGGGTCGCGATCAATGAGAAAGAACACCTGCTGCCATCGCGCGCAGTGGTGCAACTCACTTCCCGGGATCGCGGTCAGACCGAGGAGACTCGGAATGAAATCCTGTTCCGCGGTTATCGTAAGTTCGGCGCGGAAGTAAAGATCATCGACATCGACGAAAAAGATTTTCCGCCAGACAAGCCCGAAGAGGAGCCGAAGAAGCCGGAAACTCCCCCGGCGCTGAAACCGGCGCCGCCGAAGAAGCCGTAAGGATGAGAGCTGCGTCAGCACACGTGGCGACCGTCGGGGAGGGCGTCGCAACGTTCCGCCATACGCCCTCCCTTACGGTCGGGCTACTGCCCCGGTGCGCGAAGGTTCCTGTTTCAACGTTGCCTCGCGATAGCGCTGGCGCTAACAAACGCGATCAGTCGGTATCGATCCTTGATTTGAAATGCGGGAAGGGATTCAATCCTCCCAGCAGCGATTGGTAATACATGGTGGTGATGGGACCGGAACCAAAGTGCTGGAACAGGGCAAGCTTGAGAACTGCCAGACCTGCCACACCGTCAGTCCGGGATCAGACTACATATTCCGAAGCTACTTGCCCAACGAAGTAGCCAACAAACTAGAGTGAAACGCGCAGGAGTGCCTGCTCGATTCTGAATCCCACAAACAGGAAGGAAATCCAAATGTTACGGCATCTGCTGATACCGTGCGTTCTGATTGCTGGCGGCGGGCTTTCACTTGGCGAGATCAAAGCGGGCGGGGAAATTCTGTCGCAAGCATTGTTAGCGCCAGAAAAGGAAATCGAACTGGCTCTTAAGGCGGGTCCCGCTCACTTACGCAGTGGGGCGACAGTCTTCGTATTCGGCAAGCACGGTTACGAAAAAGCTCGGACGGGAACGAACGGCTTCAACTGCATGGTCAATCGCGATGGGATCCAAAACGGCGATACCGCGGTACATCCGACCTGCTGGGATCCTGAGGGCAGCAGAACGATCCTGCCGGTGATGTTGCGTGTCGGAGAATTACTTGCGCAACAGAAATCCGCCGCCGAGATCACGCGCGATATTGACGAGGGCTTTGCTCAAGGCCGCTTTCACAGTCCAGCCAAAACGGGTATCGCGTACATGCTGGCGGGCGATGTAAAGTTCGATCCGAAATCCGGGCAGCTCTCGACCACCGAGTTTCCGGCGCACTACATGATCTATGCACCCGGCGTAACCAATGCCGATATCGGTATGACGAAGGAAGCCACTACTCCCGGGTTGCCATTTGTCTATTCAGGATATTCGGGCGGCAGCAGGACGGCTTACATAATCGTGATGGCTGGTGCCGGCGGACATGCCATGCCTTGAAAGCTCTCGGCGACGATTTTCCCAGTTCAAGGTATTTGAGGGATGAGCCCAGCAGGAGCTAGAACAAAGTCAGAATTCCCATGACCTCGTCACGATCAAGGGCTTCGATATCAGAGTTGTGATCGCGAAGTATCGATTCGATGTCCCGACTGCTGCAATTGCCGCGGCGTATCCAAATTACTTTCGGAGGAAAGCCCAGCAGTATGCAGAGGTCACTGAAGTCTGAGTCTTTGGTGACGATCACGAAACCCTCGCGACCTGCGTACTCCCGCATTTCGTTGTCTGGAGCTAGGTCGATGCCGAGGTGGTATACGTGATTCGAATCAGGGTAAAGATCAGCCAGGCGCGTGACCAATTTTGGCGAGAGGTTCTGGTCAAAGAGCAGTTTCACGCCTCGACCACCATCAAGCGTTTCTCACGATCCGCCGCATAGCTGAGACATGCGAGAATGTCTTCTTTCGTGAGGTATGGAAAGTCTGCGAGAACCTCTTCCTGCGACATTCCCGAAGCGAGGTATTCCAGCACATCGTAAACCGTGATGCGCATACCGCGAATGCAAGGCTTGCCGCCCCGTTTCCCCGGCTCGATTGTGATGATGTCCTGATAACTCATGTCGTGATAATAAGCGCGAGTGCTGGCAGGGGCAAGAGTGAAGGGCTCGCCTAACTGAACTCCACCACCATTACACAAACTCGATCTTCGTCGATTTTGTTGGCTGACGATTTGGCGATCACTATCCAACAAGAATTGGATCCCTTCACCGTGCTGCGGCAGAGCCGCGAACTTGGAAAACCTCGCTTGAACTCCGGGCAATCGTAGCTCATCATGTTTTTCAGACCGCGGCCCCAGTTAATCTAATGACTACCCCCGCTAATGCAGGTGGGTACTGACTTCATTTAGTGATGGCTAATCCAGCTTTACGCCTATCGGAAAATGTTCCCGGGGATTTCTTCGTCGATTCGACGTGCATCGACTGTGACGCTTGCCGCCAAATTGCTCCGGCAACATTTATCGAAGCGGGCGACGCTTCGATTGTGCAACGTCAGCCCACGGGTGAAGACGAAACGAAGAGGGCTTTGATGGCGCTCGTCGCCTGCCCGACCGGCTCGATCGGAACGATCGAACATCATGATGCGCACATAGGCATCGATGCCTATCCCACGCAGATTGCTGAGAATGTTTACTTCTGTGGCTTTACCGCGGAATCAAGTTTTGGCGCGTGGAGTTACCTGATCGTTCGTCCGGAAAGTGAAGGCGGCAACGTCCTGATAGACTCACCTCGCTTTGCCACGCAGTTGGTCAAAAGGATCGCGGCCATGGGCGGAGTCAGCACGATGTTTCTGACTCACAAGGACGACATCGCGGATCATGAACGTTTCGCCGACAGATTTAACTGTAAACGCGTGATGCATGCGGATGACGGCGCCGCGCGACTTGGAATCGAGCGTGTGCTTCGGGGATCCGAAACATTCAAACTCGATCAGGATTTGTTGGCGATTCCGGTTCCCGGCCATACGCGTGGACACGCAGTGCTGCTTTACCGGCACAAGTTTCTGTTCACTGGGGATCATTTGGCGTGGTCGCCTAACCGGAAAACTCTGACTGCGTTTCGCAGCGCGTGCTGGTATTCGTGGGCCGAGCAGACGCGCTCAATGGAAAAACTTTTGGACAATTATGCTGCGTGGGATTTCGAATGGGTTTTGCCGGGTCATGGCCGGATACATCATGATGACCCGGAAAACATGCGCCGGCACCTTCAGCGCTGTGTTGATTGGATGAAAACGCGTTAATATGAGCGACCGATTTCGAGGAGGAGAAATGAGATTGTTACGAATACTGATTTTCGCGACGGCCTCGCTGTTAGTCGTCGTCAGCGCTTTCGCCCAGGATCCCAACGTCAAACAGTTTGCCAAGGATGGCTTGTCATTCGACTATCCGGCCAACTGGCAGATCGCCGATAAGAGCTCCGGACAAATGCAGTTTCTTGAGTTGGCGCAAGGTGACGTAGTCATTCGCATTCGCACGCCGCGTGAATGGTTGAAAACGCCGGAAAAGGAAGCACACGCTCAGAAATTATTTCAGGATCAGTACGTGGATGAATTCGCGAATCAGCTCGAGCAGGCCGGCATGCACCCCAAACGCTCCATTGTCACCACTCAGATTGGCGGTGGCGATGCGGCCGGAGCACGCGTCCGCGCGGTACTGGATGGTCAACCGGGAGGCCTGGATTCTTATTTTCGGATCATCTCATACAGATTGGTCAACCTGTCGATCTTCACTTCAGACAGGGACCTCGTGAAGATAGCTCCGGCGTGGGACCTGATTCGCAACAGCATAAAGATCGAGCCGGCGCCCCAACCGAAAGCAACGCCGCAACCATCGCCAAAAGGAAAACCATAAGCGAAAACTAAATCATCTGGAGCAGAAAACGTGATCATTGGACTTCCGAAAGAGATCAAGGACAACGAATATCGTGTCGGCCTGACTCCCGCGGGCGTGCGCGCGTTAACTGACGCTGGCCATCGCGTACTGGTGGAAACAACTGCCGGTGAAGGATCCGGATTTGAAGATTCTTTGTACACCCGAGCCGGCGCCACCATCATTGATACGGCCGACAATGTCTGGGCTGAGGGTGAGATGATCGTGAAAGTGAAAGAACCGATTGCGCCGGAATATCCGCGGATGCGAGCCGGGCAGTTGCTGTTCACTTATCTTCATCTCGCTCCCGATCATGAATTGACCGAACAGTTGTTGCAGCGAAGAGTGACCGGCGTTGCTTACGAGACGATAACGGATCGGCGCGGGACGCTGCCGCTGCTGACGCCGATGTCTGAGGTCGCCGGCCGCATGGCGATCCAGGTGGGCGCGCACTATTTGGAAAAGATGAGCGGCGGGCGCGGCATTCTGCTGGGAGGAGTGCCGGGTGTGCCGGCTGCGCGCGTGGTAATCATTGGCGGTGGCGTGGTCGGAACCAACGCCGCGAAGATCGCGGTCGGCATGGGCGCACACGTTACGATCATCGACAACAATCTCGATCGGTTGCGCGAGCTGGACGACATCTTTCTCTCAAAGATCGCCACGCTGGCGTCGAGCGCTTACATGATTCACGACGCGGTCGCGCAGGCCGATCTGATTATCGGCGCGGTGCTGGTGCCAGGGGCGGCCGCTCCCAGATTGGTTACCCGCAAGATGCTCACGGACGTAACCGATGGCGCGGTCATCGTTGACGTGGCTGTCGACCAGGGCGGCTGTGTCGAGACCACGCACCCAACGACTCATTCGGCGCCGACTTATTATGTCGAGGGCGTGCTGCATTACTGTGTCGCCAACATGCCCGGCGCGGTGCCGCGCACTTCAACCTTCGCCTTGACTAACGCTACTCTTCCTTATGCACTGAAGTTGGCAAACAGTGGTTTCAAAGCTGCGGTGTTGAGTGATCCGGGTTTGGCTGCGGGAGTGAACACGTACGACGGAAAGTTAACGTACGAAGCGGTTGCTTTAGCACAGGGACGGGAATACACGCCCCTGAGTCAGTTGCTCGGTGCTGCAAACAGCGCGCAGGGATAAACTTCTGACAGGCTTTCGAAGTTGATCCGTTTGGCTGGGCCGGCGAGGCTTCGGGGTCAGGAGATAGTTTACTTTGGGATTTTGCGCATTAAGTCTTGAATCTTGCGCCAACCACCGCGCGTCAATATTCCCACAATCAATGCACCTACGGCGCCGATCCCCACGAGCAGGGCGTGGCCGGCAGTGCCATCAAAGAGTCCTTCAAATAGAATCATCATGGGTTGGGCCTCCGTGTCACTCTTAGTGAGTGTATTGGGTCTTGGTGAGTCGATTTAACCTTGCGTCGGCCTAGGACTGTATCACGCTTGTCAATACCCTTCACCGAGGGCTATTGCACCGTGCTGCTATCGGCTTGGGCTTAGCAGCCCGGCTAAGCAATTCTTCAATTCTTCCGCCCGCACCGGCTTATAAAGGAACACGTCGATCAGATCCTCCGCCGACGCGGCTGCTTCTTTGTTTTCCTGCCCGGTTAACAACACGATAGGAAGATGGGAAAGCTTCTGATTGCTGCGCAGGAAGCGCGCCAGTTCCTGGCCACTCAAATGGGGCATGACGGCGTCGGTAACCACGACGTCGATGTCGGAAGAAAGCGCGAGCTTCATAGCTTCGAGCCCATCACCAGCCGTGACCACACGATAGCCGGAGCGCTGCAAAGTCACTTCGAGATAGCGACGGACTGAGCGATCGTCTTCGACCAGCAGGACACAAGGTTGCGCCGCAGCGTTGGACGCGTCCGAAACCTCGCTCTGGTCTGAACCGGCCGATGATGACTGTTCTTCCGGGCTCATTTGGTTGCGCGCGCCAGTTGCGTTTTGAATTGAATGAGGAGCAAATGCGAACGATCTTTACACATCCGAGATTAAAGCCAACGTTGGAACAAGAGTAAGCCGACCGTCACTTCTTGTCAACGACATAGTTAGTTGTCTGAGTCGCGTTCTTCGCTCGGACAAGAACGATCCACCAAGTCACACGAAACCGCACGAACACAGCCGCAAACCTTCGAACTCTGGTTGCGGCATCCTTAGCTCTGATGACCATCGTGGGAGGGCGGCGGACGACCGTTAGAGCTCTGATGACCACCGTCGGAGGGCGGCGGACGACCGTTAGAGCTCTAACGACCACCGGCAGAGGGCGGCGGACGACCGTTAGAGCTCTAACGACCACCGTGGGAGGGCGGCGGACAACCGTTAGAGCTCTAACGACCACCGTGGGAGGGCGGCGGACGACCGTTAGAGCTCTAACGACCACCGTCAGAGGGCGGCGGATAACCGTTAGAGGGCGGCGGACCGTCGTTAGAAGTTAAACGCGTTAAACCGAACGGAGGGCAAATCGGCAAATCTAATGGATTTCCGGCTAATTCCTTAGTATTTCTGACTAATTCACGGGTTTGGCCTTGCCGCTTCCAAAAACGGTCAGTCTCGTGAAGCCGACTAGTCGGGGAGCGACTGCGTGAATCCAGGCGACGGTCGAATTTGGCAGAACGGCAACCCGGTCGCTCTGACCTCATCACTCGACCCCATCCTTGGCGGCGCTGTAAGTATTCTTGAAGCCCCCAAGACGGATTTAAGACGCTATCCGACACTTGGCTCATCAGCAAAAGGCCGCCGCCTTTGCTATACTCTCGTTTTCGTCTTGACCCGGCTTTCCTGACCGGGAGCACCGCTATCCTGGAAAGTTCCAAATGTACGAATTCGCAGTCACACCAGCAGTAACCCAGATTCGGCGCCGCGGTGTCGAGATCTCAGAAGTCACGGCCGGGAGCCTGGGCGCCGAGCTCGAACTTGAACCGGGAGATCGCATCATCCGCGTCAATGGCCGTGTGGTGCGTGACTATCTTGATTTTCGTTTTCAGGCTTCGGGTGAAACCGATCTGGTCGTCGACGTTCGCAAGCGCTCCGGCGAGGACTGGGAGTTGAATATTGAACGCGACGAAGCGGAAGAGTTTGGTCTCAGCTTCGAACAGATCGTCCCGCGGCAATGCGCGAACGAATGCCTGTTCTGTTTCTGCAAAGGCAATCCTGAGACAGCGCGTCCGTCGCTGTTCGTGCGCGACGAAGATGTGCGTCTTTCATTTCTTTACGGCAACTACACCACGCTCACCTCGATCAGCGATGACGAGATGCAGCGCGTGATCGAACAGAGGCTTTCGCCGCAATACGTTTCTGTGCACGCCACCGATCTTGACGTACGGGCCTACCTGTTGGGCGTGGACAAGGAACGCGCGGACATCACCGGGAAGATGCAGCGAATGCTCGACGCTGGAATTGAGATTCATGCCCAGGTGGTACTGTGCCCTGAGATCAATGACGGTGAGATTCTGCGACGCACTATATACGATCTCGCTGAACTGCATCCGCGTGTGCGCAGCGTCGCAATTGTGCCGCTTGGCTTGACCCGATATTTGACTGATGAGCGATTGACGCCTGTGTCGCCGGAATTCTGCCGGCGCGCGATCGATGAAGTCTCGATAATTCAGGATGATTTGCGCGCGCGGCTGGGAACGACGTTCGCGTTTCTCGGTGACGAGATTTACCTGCGGGCCGGTCGTCCCGTTCCCTCGCGAAAGCATTACGGCGATTACCCGCAGATTGAAGATGGCATCGGCATGGTGCGCAGCTTTGCCGATGAGTTCGAGACCTTCATGCGCCGGCTGGACCGCAAACCTTTGCGAAATCCGGAGAAGCTCTACGGTACGATCATGACCGGGACGATTTTCGCGCCTGTCCTGCGCAAGCAAGTCGAGCGGTTGAACCGGCGTTTCCAGACGCGGCTGGAAGTTGTGGCAGTCGAGAACGAATATTTTGGCGGTGATGTATGCGTGGCCGGACTTTTGACCGGCGGGGACTTCATCGCCGCGCGCGATCAAGTGCGCGGAGAGTTCGCGATCATTCCGCGGGTCGCGCTGAAAAGCGACGAGCCGGTAATGCTCGACGGCATGCGCTTCGAGGAAGTGCAGAA
Organism: Pyrinomonadaceae bacterium; assembly: GCA_035317005.1. Taxonomy (GTDB): domain Bacteria; phylum Acidobacteriota; class Blastocatellia; order Pyrinomonadales; family Pyrinomonadaceae; genus UBA11740. The sequence continues at coordinate 81,556 of DATHHW010000043.1, forward strand.
AAAGTTTACTGTGCCGCTTTACGCATGCGACTTTGCTTCGTTGGCTTCTGGGCTTGAGTCCGGCTTCGTCGACGCCGACCGAGAGGCTTTGGAGACCAGCTTCGCTCGTCCAGTCCGAGGTCAACACGCGGTCGCACCTTCTTCGTTTTGATGATGAGCCAGAATGAAAGCGAGTCGCCGGCGACTGGAAAGAAAGTCCTTGATGTCGGTTGCGGCTGGAACAAAACGCCCGGCGCGATTGGCATCGATTCAAACCCCCGGGCCCACGCCGATGTGATCCACGATCTCGGCCTTCTTCCCTATCCCTTTGCCAACGATGAATTCGACGAAGTCGTCTGTCGTCACGTCGCCGAACACGTGCCGGATGTGATGGCCTTTGTCACCGAGCTCTTTCGCATTACCAGACCGGGTGGCCGCATTAGAATTACGACTCCTCACTATTCCAATCCGGACTGGCCAACCGACCCAACCCACCGTAATCACTTCAACAGCTATTCTTTTAATTGCTTCATCGAAGAGCGCCAGGTCTTTCCGTTCTATACCGAGGTGAGGCTTAAGCCCATTCGCACCTATGTATCGTTGGCTAACCTTTGGCGAGCCACCGGAGTGGAGCTGTTGGTGAATCTCGACCAGCGCTGGCCCAGCTTTCGTTTCACGCGCAAGTTCTGGGAGTTTTATCTCAGCATGATCTTCCGTGGCAAGGAACTACAGTTTGAATTTGAAGTGGTTAAGAACCCGGGATTCCGAGTCAGCTAGAACATGGGCCAGCCGGGAATTGGCTCCGGGTTCTCGATCGCGTATTTTCTCTATGACATCAAGCAGCAACCAGAGATCTTGCCCCGCTGACGCGGATATCATGATCGGAGGGACCAATGAGAGTCGGATTGTTCCCGACGGCACGAACCAGCTTATCTTGCACGACGCTCCACGAAATTGAATAAAAATTCAGAAAACCATAGCAACCGGCTCTGGTGGTCGGATTAGGTGGGCTAACGATGCGGAAATTTGCTGGTTCGCAATAATGGGATTCGGCGGCGCGAGGTTTGCATAGCCGAAGATCTCTACTTGTTTCGTCATGCGGTCAACCATATTTTGTCTTTCCACGGATCGGGGCAAGTTGGTCTTCATAGGAATTCGATCGCAAATTGTTTTCAAACCAGCGTGCTAGTGCTATTCGATGCGCACTGGATCGTAATCCAAGCGGAGAATCAACTGGCCTCTCCGGCGCGTGGTTAGCGGTGAGCGGCCAGACTTGCAATCCAAAATCTTGAAAGGGAGTCCACTATGATCAGAAGATTCGGCTTTAGCGTACTAGCGTTGTGCCTGTTTGCGGCTACGGCGTGGGCGCAAACATCCAATACAGGTACTCTTGTAGGAACCGTTTCCGGACCCGATGGAGCGATTCCGGGTGCGTCGGTAACGGTCAATGACAATCAAACCCACAAAGAACGGACAGTGTTAACGAATGGCGAGGGGGGATTCACTCTCTCTCAGCTTGAATTCGGAACCTACACGGTCAAAGTAACGGCACAAGGATTCAAGACCTATACGGCTACTGATTTGAGGCTTGATGCAGGTCGCGAATACTCACTCAACCCGACACTAGAAGTCGGATCGATTCAGGAGAGTGTGACCGTAATCGCTGGTGCAGAGGTGATCAATTCGACCAATGCCGCGATGTCCAATACCGTTTCTGCCAAGGACGTCAAGGAGCTACCGATCAACGGTCGCAACCCGCTCTCTCTGCTCAGCCTGCTAGCGGGGGTCAATCCCACCAGCGCTTCGATCAACGGTCAGCGCAGCGAGGTTACAAACTACACGCGCGACGGCTTGAATGTGCAGGACAACTTTATCCGCAACGGGGGCTTCGTGCAGGATCGCCCGACGGTTGACGACACGGGCGAGTTTACGGCTATCTTGCAGAACGCGGGCGCTGAATTCAGCAGTTCACAGACGGTGCAACTCGTGACGCCGCGCGGAGGGGCTGCTTATCACGGCGCGATCTATGAATTCAACCGCAATTCCCTTTTCACTGCTAATAGTTTCTTTAATAATGTTAATGCCACACCGCGCCCGTTCCTGAACCGGAATCAGTTCGGCGGCACCATCAGCGGCCCAGTTCCATTGCCGCGATTCGGAGAGGGTGGGCACGCCCTCCTCAGGAAGCACGCCTTCTTTTTCTTCAACACTGAAATATTCAGACAAGCCGCGCAGTTTTCGGGGAACGCCACGACCCTGCTCCCCGCGGCGCAAGGTGGCAGTTTCACTTACGTCGCAACTTGCACCACTGCGACTTGCCCGGCAGGCATTACGCCTGGGCAATTGATAACTGTCAATGCCCTGACAGGAGCGGGGCTGAGTCTGGCGCCGGCCGCGAATGCGACTGCATTCAACAGCGCGGGTGGCGCGATGTCGATTGATCCTTTGATGGCGAGCCGCATCTTGAGCAAGCTGCCGACCGCTGGCAACGGCATCACAACCGGAACCAACTTCACGCAGGTGTTGAACTTCAACGTTGCGAATCCCGTCGTCCGCGACGCGGAAACGGGACGTTTCGACGTTCAGGTCAACGACCGTAACGCCTTCAACTTCGTCTATAAGCGTACGTTTGAGAACAACGCCCGCACCGATCTCAATTATAGCTTCCAGACTACACCTTGGGCCTTTCAAGGCGCCACGACTCCGCTCTACATTGGGGCTTACAACTGGACACCGAGTGCCAGCTTCTCGAACGAAGTTCGCGGTGGCTACCAGTACAGCAATCCGTTCTTTCATGAGGGCGGCGTGGCTACGGACTTCATAATTGGCGCGCTCAACGTGCAAACCCAGGGCCAGAATACCCTTGCCGGGATCATTACTGACCCGGAGGGCCAATTCCGCGACCAGGGTCGTAACACCTCTTACTATAATATCCAGGACAACGCCAGCTACACTCGGGGCAACCACTCGCTCCGCTTCGGCTTCAATCGAGACGGGTACAAGATCGTCGCGCTGAACAAAGCTAATACGACCCCGATTTATACACTTGCTACAACGAGCAACCCGAACACGCCTGGTCTTACAACCGCGCTCTTCAACGGTGGTATCAGCGCTACGGAATTGGCGCGCATCAATAGCTTGCGCTATCTTCTCACCGGCATCATCGGAGCCGCATCCGTTGCGACCAATCTTGTCGATCTAGCAACGGGTTTCAAGCCGGGAGCGCAGTCAGTTCACGACTTTCGCTATTCGATCTACTCCGGTTATGGTCAGGATCAGTGGAGGTTTTCACCACGGGTGACGCTGAATCTGGGTCTTCGCTACGACTTATATACTCCGCTTAAAAATCCCGACAAAGTTTACCTGGAAGCGCAGGTGGCTCAGGGCCAAACGCTGACACAAGCCGCGCTTAACCCTAACGGTGTCTATCAGGGCGTCGGCGGCAACATAGGCAGCCCGGGGTCTTTCTTCGCAGCCGACAAGAACAACTTCGGACCGACTGCCAGCTTAGCCTGGTCGCCTCAGTTTCACGGCATGCTCGGCAAACTGCTCCCCGGCGATGGCAAAACGGTCTTCCGCGGTGGCTACCGGATTAGCTACAACAATAATGACTTCGTCCGAACGCCCGACAACGCTTTAGGTCAACTCGTGGGGTTAGGTTCGCAGAACGTCAACGCATTCCAAAATGGATCGGCGCAGCTCCGCGCGATCTTGACCCCCCGGCCTGACGCCCCGAGTTTCATAGCAGTACCAGGAAACTTCCCGACGCCTGTGGTGCCGACACTGCCCATCCCATATGCGACCAACAACGCGTTGGCCGCTAAACAAGGTTTGGTGTGGGTGTTCGATCCGCACATTCAGGCTCCGCTGGTGCACGAATATAACGTCGGCATCCAGCGTGAGATTGGCTGGAAGTCAGTCATCGAAGTGCGGTACGTGGGAAGCAGAAGTAACCAGCTCTGGCGATCGGTCGATGCCAATCAGGTTGGTATCCGTAGCAACGGTTTTCTGGATGACTTCCTCCGCGCGCGGCAGAATTGCGCGTTGCAAGGGGCAACCTTGCCAGGCGCGGCCGATCCGATATTGAAGTGCACTAGCGCGGCATTCAATCCGGCAATCGCCGGTAGCCAGCCCTTGACCGTCATTCCGACTCTGGGTCTCTTCGGCGGCACGCCGGGTGGCCTCGGTTGCGTGGCGGGCTTAAGTGGTTGTGCGAGTACTGCCGTCGGCAATGCGACCTTTATCGGCAACGTTCAGCAGGGTGTTCCGGCTGATCTAGCGGTCAATGAGATCATCAACAACGTCGCCAACAGCGGTGCGCTTTTCCTGGCGAACCCGAATGCGTTCGTGGCAAACGTAACGACAAACGGCGGCCTTTACCGCTACAACGCGCTTCAAATGGAGATTCGTCGGCGTTACGCCAACGGCTTCTCCTTCCAAGCCAATTACACCTTCCAGAAGATTCTGGCGGACACAACGCAGGATGGTCAAGGAGCCGTTGATCCATATCTGGACAACCTAAACCAGAAGCGCAACTACGCCCGTCCTACCTATGACCGCACCCACACGATAAATGCCAACTTGAACCTCGACCTGCCATTCGGTCGCGGGCATCGCTGGTTGAACAGTGGTGGCATAGCCAGCAAGATCTTCGGCGGTTTCCAACTCACGTCGATCTTCAACATCAGCTCGGGCGCACCGCTATCGATTCTCGACAATCGCGGCACTCTTAACCGCACCGTGCGCTCCGCACTTCAGCCGGCGACCTCGACCTTGACTACCAAACAGATCAAGGCGCTGGTCGGCATCTTCAAGACGCCTAACGGGGTCTTCTTTATCGATCCCAAGGTATTGCAAGCCACGACGCCCGCCGGTGTCGTCGTTGACCTGACGCAGGCGCTGCCTGCAGGTGTTAACTTCAACCAACTGACCATTCGCGGAGCCAGCCCGATCGGCACGGCGCCGTTCCCGGGACAGGTCTTCTTCCTGAACGCTCCGGGATCGACGGGCAATTTGCCTATGAACTTCATCAACGGCCCAAGGTACTTCAATTGGAACGCCGGATTTTTCCGAAATTTCAAGTGGGGTGAGAATCGCCAAATCCAAATTCGCGCTGAGGCCTTCAACGTCCTCAACAACCCGCAATTCAATCTCGGCGAGGGCAGCGGAGTTTTCAATGTCAATAGCACGAGCTTCGGTCGCGTTGGCTCAACCTTCACGTCGCGCATCATCCAGTTCGGCGCGCGCATCGACTTTTAATTCCGGCCTGAGTTTCAGCAGGCTGCTTTAGCAAATCGGGCGTTGCGTCTTTCGAAAGGAAGACGCAACGCCCGTAGTTTTTTCACTTCTCTATCCGGCCTTTGACTCCAACCGCCTTTGAGGAGACCCGTGCTTTAGCCCACCCTGCGCGGATCGCTTTACAGCGACTTTTCCGAGCGTGCCTCCCGCAGCGGGCGCAGGGCGAATGAGCAAACACCTATTGCTTCGTGTTCACATTGAAAGTGGCGGCGGGAATTGGTTGATTGAACGCAAATTCGGTTAGCGTAAACTCCCAGTCAACTATGAGCCTGCCGGTCCGCGTATCCAGGTCCAACCCAACCTTATAGGTGTGTGGCAGAGTTAACCCACTCTCCTTTCTGAAGTCTGAGAACTCTTCCACCATCTTGTAGCGCGCCGGTCTCTGCTGCCCCGAAGCGTCAATAGCGCCGCTCTGTGCGGCGGACGCCGGCCGGCCCGAGCCAATGACCCCGGTGCCTAGACCGGCGGAGATAAGGCGCGTGTATTCGGTCCGCACATGTTGAAAGGTTTCCGTGTCGAAGAAGAGACTGATCTCGACATCAGAGGAGCCGCGCGGGATGTACTTGAGCTCATACAGAGACTTGCCACCTATTTACTTTGTGCCGCGGTACTCGAGCTTCGGTTTTTTTTGAGATGAATTCAGCAGCGGCCAGGAATCCGACAGCGTGCCACCGACGAGGCCCTCCTTAACAATGTTTTGGTAGGTCAGGAGAAAGTCGCCCCAATACCCGCGGACTCCCGGACGCACATAGCCGACAGTCAAGTCACGACCATCAAATCCGAACTTCTCCTGGTAACTGCCGGCCCCCTCAAAGCCCAGCTTGATCATGTTCTTATTACCATCGGAGGCCATGATGGCCTGCCCGCTGAACTTTGCGGTGCTGGGCGAGCGTACAGTGGCCACAACCGTACCGGCAGCGATGCGGCTGTGAACAGATGCGCGCGTTTCGGCTGCGCCGAGCGATTCCAGATGCTTGGCCACGATCTCATCTGGCTGCATCTTGTCGTCGGCGCGCGAAGAGAAGGGCCATATGGCTGCGATCACCACCAAGCAACTAACGACCCATAGCCGATATGTGTAAACACTACGTTTCTTCACTTCTTGTCCTCCTTAGATCTTCTTAAGCAGCCCGACTGGGTCTCACCCTTATGTCACAAAATTTTGCCGCGTGCAAGATGGACCGTGAGCCAGATTCAAGAGGACGAGCCTTCCAGATCTCTGGCGTCATAAAGCGAACCGCCACATATTAAATCCGGACGAGAATTGTCGCGAACGAATGATACTCGAGTGAACGCAGTCCGGGTCTCAAAATGCTTGCGCCTTTCTCTTCAAGGTGGGAGAATTCTACCCCGTCGTCTGATCCATGGAGGAGAATCATGAAGCTTCTGAATCTGATTTTTTCTGGGCTGCTATTAGTCGGCGCCGCCTTCGCTCAGGCTCCTTCCAAACCGGCTCCAGTTGATGCCCCGACCGTGACCGTCACTCAAATTAACTGGCATCAAGAGGTATTCGTTCCTGCGCTCTATGAAGACCCAATGCGCATCAACCAGGACCGTGACGACTTAGAGCGCGATCAGAAGGCTCAAACTCTGGCAAATGCCGACAGAGCTAAGCAGGGACAAGCGCCGCTCCCTTCCCCCACCAAGAAAGTTGCCTCAAACACCCCGGTAGGAAGCACTCCGATGGGGACGCCTTTGGGAGATGAGCCGGCGGGCAACCGAAACCTTCCCGCGCGCGGCGATCCCGGAGTTGCCTCGGTTCATTATGTCTACGAAGCAAGAGTCAAAAACACTGGCGTGAAAACAATTCGCACAATTGTTTGGGCGTACTCACTCTTCAATTCGGATCATCCCAACGTCGAAGTGGGGCATCACGCATTCACCAGCGTCGTAAGTATTCGTCCCGGCAAGAGCCTGAATTTGGTCGGGCGCTCCAAGGCGCCTGCGACTCGGGTCGTGGAAGCATCCAAATCAACCAAAGAATCGCTGGATAAGCTCTCAGGAAGTGTCGTGATTGATCGGCTTGTGTATGATGATGGTTCCTTCTGGCAGCGAACTTCGAACTAATTGCCTTTGGGGAAATCAAGAACGAGCCAGCCATCGGCCGAGAAGATGGATTTGGCGCGCGCTGAATTCCTGAACTTTCAATAAAATCAATTTCAAGATCGGCAGCCAGAGCAGCGAGATCTGCACTGCGGCCGGTTACGGTTGGGCTCTAACTGAACCAGACGATTGAATGAGAGGAGAATTCTGAATATGCGTAAAGTGGCCGTCTTTCTAAGCGACGCTTCTATCTGGATCTCAAAAATGATATCTGTTTCAAACTCCGATCTTCATAAGGCGTATTTTCAGCAACCTCCAATCACGGACCGAAGACCCTGCCACTTGATTCAATTTCCCAAAACAAGGATCATTCCGAGCGAATGAATCCACTCAACAGAGACCTCGCTCTGGCTCCGTTGGGAGCCGGCGACCTGATCGATCGCGCGGTGCGCCTCTATCGCCGCCATTTCCTGACCCTGATTAGCATCGCCGCGCCGCCGGTGCTGGTTTCGGCTCTGGGCTCGACAATTAGCACGATCGCCTGGCGCGAACTCACCGCCACGGGCAGCGACCTTAACATGGCGCTGTATGTGCTCATTTGGCTGGGCGGCATCGTAGTCATAATTTGTGGGGCACTCTTCAGCATCATCGTGATGGGCGGCGCGACGCGCACTTTGGTTGCCCACCTGCTGTGGAATGAACCGGTAACCGTGCGCGCGACTTACCGGGCAGTGAAGTCGCGCTTCTGGGGACTGCTGGGAGCCAGCGCGCTGGTGGCGGTATGGCTGGCTTTCGCGACGCTCCTGGGCTTTTCCGCGTTTATTATGGTCTTCGCAATTTTCGCTGCCGTTTTGGGGTTTGCATCACTGGTGTCGGCATGGCTCGGTGGCATACTCTGGGCATTGGGCACGATTGCCTCAATAGTCGTCGGCTTGATCCTGTTTTTCTTTCTGGCCGGCCGCATGGCCTATGTACCGCAGGCTATGTTGGTCGAGGGCAAGACGGTCCTCGCGGCGGTCGGCCGAAGTTTTTCGCTGGCCAGTGGCAATGTCCGCCGTTTGATGGCCATGACGCTGTTCACATCTTTCGGGACCTACTCTGCCCTGATGCTGTTGATGATTCCGTTGGGATGGTACGGCTATTTGAATGGCGTCGATCTGTCGCCATTCGGCAGCACCTGGCCCACCTGGTATTCGATCGGCTATCAGGTGATTTTGCAATGCAGTCACATCTTGTTGGCGCCGATCTGGATGTTGGGGTTTTCCTTGGTCTACGTTGACGAGCGCGTCCGGCACGAGGGCTATGACATTGAGCTAATGGCCGCGCGCCAACTCCCGGAAATGCCAAAGTTGGCTGGAGTCGTCTCGCCTTTCGCTCCAGCGCTGGTAACGGGCCGAGCGCCGAAGTTTGTACCGCCACCGTTCAATCCGGGACCTCCCGGATCTGTGCTGGGTCTAGGTTAGCCAATTGAGCATGCACCCAATTCCTGAATCCAGAACCAGGTTGCTCACTATCTGCTTCGTGGTGCTGGTGTCACTCGCCTGCTTTGCACGCGCCGACGCCGCTACGTTGGCCGACTACGAGCACCGGGTTTCCGCGGCCATCGCGATGATCGAACAGTTACAAGCGGCATACGATGACAAAGACCCATCGCTGCGAGAGCATTTCGTGATCACCAGCGTCGCCCGCATTCGTGAAGAGTTGCCGGCCAAAGAAACCATCCAGCTCAATGCCCAGAGCATCGTCGTCGACAACACCTGGCTGCACGAAGCGCTGCAGGACTGCGAAAAGACGAATAATAGCACCGGGACGCAACGCGCGGACGCACTGGCGCGGATTGAAGAGCGTTTGCGTGCCCTCGACGAACGACTGAAGGAAGTGCAAAGCGGAAGGTCGGCCGTAAGCGATAAGGACCGCGACAAAGGAAAACTCGCGGAGATTCTGCGCCGTCCCGACTACAACAAACCCGTCACTGAGGAAGGCAGCGCCCTCGGTCGGCTCTGGAACAGATTCCTGCGCTGGCTCTTCAGCCTGTTTCGCGTATCAAAGCCCATGACCCGCGCCCCTTCACCGTTCCTTTCAGGACTCATACAAGTTGTCATTGTCGTTGCTTGTGTGGTCGGAATCGCGTTGCTTATCTGGAAACTGGGCCCGCGCTATTTCCGTAACCGGCTTGGCCGGAAGAAACAAAAGCGTGAGGCACGCATCGTTTTGGGCGAGCGGCTCGAGCCGGATCAAACCTCGGCAGATTTGCTGGCCCAGGCCGAGACGCTGGCTCGCAATGGCGATCTGCGAGCGGCGATTCGCAAAGCCTACATTGCCCTTCTGTGCGAGCTTGGCGATCGCAAGATCGTTAGCCTGGCGCAGCATAAGACAAATCGCGATTACCTGAATTCAGTGCGCGAAAGAGCACGCCTTTACAGCTCAATGCGGCAGCTTACAACCAGTTTTGAACTCCATTGGTATGGTTTCCAGCCGGTCGCCGAAAGTGATTGGGATGAGTTTCGGAGCGGTTATCAACAGGCGCTGAAAGCAGGCTCGGGATAATGTTTTCCGAGCACCTTTAGGATGTTATGCGTCAACGTCTCGTAATCATCATTGCGCTCATCGTCGTAGTAGGGGTGTTGGTCCTGCTCAACGCCGTGTCGTATGTGAAGATTGAGCAGACGGCCGAGTCGGAGATGTCCCCGGACCGGTCGACATTGAATGCCGGCGCGACGGGCACGCGGGCGCTTTATGATTTTCTGCATGAATCCGGTTATCAGGTGGCGCGCTGGCGCGAATCGACGGCTTCGCTGCTAAGTTTTAACGGCCCTAAGCCGGCGACGATTGTAGTCATCGGCCAGACCCTGATTCCGTTTTCGGATACCGAGAGCAAGGAGCTCCTGCACTGGGTCGAGATGGGAGGCCGTCTGGTGATCGTTGATCGCAGCCCCGATCGTCGCTTGTTGCCGCCCTCCGGCGAATGGACCATCGGAGCGCACCTGACTAGTTTTCCCTGGGCCGATATCGACCCGAACAATTTCGAACAAATGACAAACGGCATAAAGCCGGTGCCACCTTCTCAACCAACATTGCAGGCTCGCGACGTTGCCGAAATCCTGCCCTCGCGTTTCGCCGCAGCTATCACCGTCGCCCCGACCATGAAGAGCGACAAGAGCGGCAACGCTAAAGATAAGCCCGCCGGCGGAGAGACTGAAGAATCGTCCGGCGATGCAGACTCGCGGGAAACACCGTCTCCGCAAACCGGCGGCTACGGGCCTCCACCTCCCCAGGCTCAGGCCGCAAGAGTTTCGCTCGCGCCGGTGGTGAATTTTTCGCGAGAAAACGGCGCTCTGCTCGTCGAGTATCCGCATGGCAACGGTCGCATCGTGCTGCTCTCTGATCCATTCATCGTAGCCAACAACGGGATCAGCCGCGCTGATAATCTCCAGCTCGCGGTCAATGTCGTCACCGGCAATGGCGGCCTGGTGGCATTCGACGAGTTTCACCAGGGCCGCTCGGCCACGCATAATGCGTTGATTCAATATTTCGAAGGCACGCCGGTCCTGGCGATTTGTGGTCAGTTTGCGCTAATCGGATTGATGGTAATTTGGTCTCGCGGCAATCGCTTCGCTCGCCCGCTGCCTCTGCCTCAGGTTGATCGCAGGTCGAGTTTGGAATTTGTCGCTTCGATGGCTGAGCTGCAACAGCGCGCTCGCGCCCACGATCTTGCTCTGGAAAACATTTACGGCCGGGTGCGACGCGTGCTCGTGCGTCATGCCGGTCTGAACCACAACAGCCCGCGCGCGGAGATCGCGGCGCGCATCGCAGCGCGATCCGGGCTCAACCAGCAGAAGATCGAGACGCTGATGCGAAATTGTGAAGACGCCATCAATGGCGCACCCACGAACGCAAAAGAATCGCTGCGAATGGTGAGACGACTGCGTCAGATTGAATCCGCGCTCGGCTTGAGAACGCGTGAGCGCGATGCTAAACAAGCGACGGAAAAAGCTGACCTTTGATCTGAGATCTCAAATTCCAAATCTGAAATTGGAACACTGAACAATGCCTGAATACCTCTCTGCCACAATCGCGTACATTCAAAACGAGCTGCGCAAAGTGATCGTGGGCCAGGACGGACCTATCGAACAGATACTGGTCGCGCTGCTGGCCGAAGGCCACGCGCTGATCGAAGGCGTTCCCGGGACGGCGAAAACGCTGACTGTGAAAACGCTCGCGCGGATCGTCAACGCGGGCTTTGGCCGCATTCAGTTCACCCCGGATCTAATGCCTTCGGATATCACCGGCACCAACGTCTTCAACATGGGCTCGTCGAGCTTCAGCTTGCGACGCGGACCGGTCTTCACCGACATCCTGTTAGCTGACGAGATCAATCGCACGCCACCCAAGACGCAGGCCGCGCTGCTCGAGGCGATGGAAGAGCGGCAGGTGACGATCGACGGTGAGCTATATCCGCTCTCGCCGATGTTCACGGTGCTGGCAACTGAGAATCCAATCGAGTACGAAGGAACCTATCCGTTGCCGGAAGCTCAACTCGATCGCTTTCTCCTCAAGATCTTGCTTCCCTACCCTTCCGCGGACGAAGAGCATCAGGTCGTGGCGCGTTGGGATGCGGGCTTCAATGCGCGCCGTTTGGACCAGGTCGACATTCAGCCGCTGGCCGAAGCCGACGCCATCTCGCGCTGCCGCGCTGAAGTGCGCTCGATGCGTGTCGAACCCGGCGTGCAGCGCTACATCGTGGACGTAGTGCGCCGCACTCGTGATCACCCGGCGGCGCACTATGGCGCCAGCCCACGTGCTGCCGTCGCGTTGTTGCTATGTTCGAAAGCGCTGTCGGCGATCCGCGGCCGCGACTTCTCGACTCCGGACGATGTGCGAGACATCGCGCGGCCCGTGCTGCGACATCGTCTGACATTGAGAGCGGAAGCGGAGCTCGATGGCGCCACGCCGGATTCAGTGATTACGGATATTCTGCAGAGCGCGGAAGTGCCTCGATAAGGAATCTAGCAAAGCGGCTCTGCCGCCTGATGTGCGGAAAGCTTCCAGCTTTCCGTGGCGTTGGAAAAAGTTGAGAGGCTACGCCTCGCTCGGTTTAGCCGAGGCATAGCCTCGATAGAAATAAGAGTCTACTCGGAAAGGCGGAGCCTTTCCGCACATCAGGCGGCAAAGCCGCAAACCATTTGGAATTGATCGGTCCTGATGCGCTTCATCTTTACCAAACTCTTCTACGCCCTGCTGGCCGTCGGCTTCGTTCCACTCTCACTTTCCTGGAACCGGCCGATGCTGCGCTGGGTGGCGCTCACTTATGACCTCGGGCTGATTGCCTTGGCGATCTTTGATGCGACGAACAGCAAGCTGCCGGCGAGAGTGCGCATCGAGAGACATTTCGGTGGCCGCTTTGCCGTCGGCGCCGAAACAGAAGTGCGTGTCGAGATAGCCAACCACCTGCCTCGTGATATTTCACTGATTGTAAAAGATGAATACCCGCCGCAGATGAGTCTGTCCGGCGCGCGTGAAGCACGGCTCGACGTCGAGGCGCAAACCACTGCAGCCATGGTTTACGGTTTGACTCCGCCAAAGCGAGGCCGCTTTGAATTTGGGTTAGTCGCCGTCCGATATCGGTCGCGTTACGGATTGGTTTGGACGCAAACGCGCGTGGGCACGCCTGAGGCCGTCAAGGTTTACCCAAACATGCGGCGCGCGCGCGAAGCGGAGTTGCGAGCGTTGGGCGCGCGTTCGTTTGTCGCGGCGCGGCGCAAGTCACAATGGCGCGGGGAAGGACGAGACTTTGAATCGCTGCGTGACTATGTAAGGGGCGACGAGATGCGCCACATCTCCTGGACGGCCACCGCGCGACGCGGCAAGCTGGTCACGCGTCAGTATCAAATGGAGCGCGACCAGACAATTCTGATTGCGCTGGACGCCGGGCGTCTGATGACCGCCCGCATCGAAAACGAAACGAAATTGGATTCGGCGGTGCATGCGGCGTTGGCGCTGATGTCCGCGGCCGCGCGTGCCGGTGATAATGCGGGGCTGCTGGTTTTCAGTCGACGCATCCAGACTTATCTGCCGCCGAAACGCGGGGCCGAGCATCTGGATGCCGCACTGGAAGCTCTGCACGCGATCGAGCCGGAAATGGTCGAGCCCAGTTACTCCCGGGCTTTTGAGTTTGTTGCTGCGAACAGCCGGCGGCGTTCGCTGGTAGTCGTCCTTACCGACCTGGTTGATGAAGAAGGTTCGCGAGAGTTGCTGGCATCTTTGAAGCTCCTGCGGCCGCGCCATCTTCCCCTGGTCGTGACGATAGCTGATCGAGATCTAAAGGCCGTGGTGCGTGAGACACCGCAGGACGAGAGCGAACTGTTCCGCCAATCCGTCGCCGAAGAGATCATCCACCTGCGTGAAGCCGCCCTGCGCTTGGTTGAAGCGCAAGGAGGGTTGGCGCTGGACGTGACGGCCGCAGTGCTGGCGCCAAAGCTCTTAGAGACTTATTTGAGAGTTAAGGAACGCGGAATGCTTTAGGCTGGCTATCGACGAAAGCGATCCACGAAGTCACACGAAATAACACGAATATGACTTTTCTTAGTGTTGCTTCGTGTGGTTTCGTGGATCGTAGTACCGCTTTTTCAGCGGACGGGTAAGTCTCAATTTTCAAGTTGGTTTGCCACAATCGTCCATCTGGCACGGACCTGAAAATTGAAATCATTCCCTTCCCGCCAGAAACAGATACGAATACAACGCGATCCCCGTGAGCGCACCGATACCTATTTTGATCGCGGCGGGAATGGGTTGCGGCGAAATAAACCCTTCGATAATTCCGGCGACCACCAGCAGCGGCACGCAGCCGACAATCAAACGCACAGCTTCCATGCCTCGGGATTTGAGCGCGTCTCCGCGCGAAAGATCGCCGGGCATTAACAGCGCAGTGCCGATCAGCAGTCCGGCGCCGCCGGCGATAAAGATGCACGACAACTCAATCACGCCATGGCCGACGACGAAGCTGAGGAGATCGTTGCCGAAACCGGCTCGATAAGTGAGCGCGATGATCGCGCCAAACGACGCGCCGTTATACGCGAGAATGTACAAGGTGCCGACACCAAGCATCGCCCCCATGGCAAACGCGTAAAACGTTACCCGAATATTATTGGTAAAGATTTGCGTCGAGCCGATCTGGTTGGCGTCGTTAAGGCGCTCCCACCAATGCGTGCGATTGTTGATAACCGCTTCGCGGAAGAAGGGACTGATTCCCGCGAACTCGGAAAAGTCAGGATCGTGTCGCGTGCCAAAAAACGCAATCGAGCTGAATACCAGAAAGACCGCGAACGCCGTGGCCGTATAGCGCCAGGTGCGACGAAATGACTGCGGAAAATCGCGGGCGAAAAAGTCGCGAATCCGCCGTCCGCCCTGCGCGTCGGCCCTGTAAATACGGCCATGAGCACGAATTACCAGACTATTAAGATAGTTAACCAGACGCGGGTCGCGCGATTCCGCGCGAGCAATCGCCAGGTCGGATGCAGTCCGCCGGTAGATGCGGCCCAGCTCGCGCACTTCTTCGCGATGCAGTCTCCGCAGCGTCATTCGATCGAGGAGATCAAGCAGTTCCTCGAGCCTTTGCCAGACGGTCTTGCGCTCATTGATGAAACGATCGATAGGCATGGTCACATTGTCGATTGGTGATTGCCGATTTCCGATTTGTGCTTTTCGATTTAGAATCCTGTTGCATATTGATCCGGCTCGTATCTCGGAATGGATTCAACCAATCAATCGGCAATCGAAAATCAAAAATCGGCAATGCTAATTGAGTGTGTACCAAACTTCAGTGAAGGCCGCAAGGGCGAGACTGTCGAACGCATTGCGCGGGCGATCGAATCGGTCAAAGGCGCCACTGTGTTGAATCGACATCTCGACTCGGATCACAATCGGTCCGTGATCACCTTTGTTGCTGAACCCGAACAGGTGGTTGATGCGGCGCTGTGCGCAGTCGCCACCGCCGCCGAGCTAATCGATTTGCGAGCGCATGCCGGAGAACATCCGCGCATCGGCGCCACCGACGTTCTGCCTTTCATTCCCGTCAGCGGCGTCACAATGGATGAATGCGTCGCGCTTGCCCACCATGCCGGCCGGCGCATTTGGGACGAACTCAGGATACCGGTTTATTTTTACGAGCGCGCGGCACTGCGAGCTGATCGCCTCAGACTGGAAAATGTGCGGGCTAAAGGTTTCGAACAACTGCGTGAAGAGATTGGCAGGAACCCCGATCGCGCACCGGATGTGGGACGGTCAAAGCTGCATGAGAGCGCCGGGGCGATCGCAGTTGGTGCGCGGCCATTCCTGATCGCTTTCAATGTCAATCTTCATACCAGTGACATCGCGATCGCGCGACGCATCGCCCGCGCGGTGCGTGAACGCGATGGCGGTCTGCCTTTTGTGAAGGCACTTGGGTTTGAATTACAGACTCGCGGGTTAGTCCAGGTCTCTATGAATCTAATCGACTACGAACAGACGACCATCGCCCGCGCCTTTGCAGCCGTGCAGAGTGAAGCCACGCGTTTGGGCATAGAAATCGCGGGCGCCGAGATTGTCGGCCTGCTGCCGCGCGCGGCCCTCGATCGCGGTGCACCTTATTTTCCGCTGCTGGAAAACTTCCGCGAAACATTGGTTCTGGAGACTCTGCTGGAGGCGGCCGAGAGCGATCGGAAGTGACCGCACCGATGGCACAGACTTTAGTCTGTGACTCGCTTCAGAACCACAGATTAAGGGAAGCTCTGAACAAGGACTTCGGCGCGTAGCGTCGATGTGAATTTAGCCCGGCCTTTCAAGGCCGGGAAAGGCCAACGAAGTACTCACGTCGCGTAGCGACGCTTGAAACTAGTACGAATTTGCAAATTCAATTGTCGCTACGCGACAGGATACCGACTAATCACCTGAGCCCGGCGTTGAAACGCCGGGCTAAAATCATACCGACGCAACGCGTCGAAGACACTTGCTCGGAGGTTTCTAAAGTCCAGGTCACTTGCTGACCCGGAGACACCCCAAACTAAGACTGGACAGGTGGCCCACCTTTGTTTATTATGTTCGCCCCGCTCATGAGCGGTTCTCCACTTAGCGCTGGCCAACGCGGCCAGTTTTCCAGTTAGCCAACGAATCGCGTGTTGTTCGTCGCCCCCGGCCTGACGCCCGAGACGAGCCTCTCGACGATTCAATTACGGAGGTTAGTTATGCTCAGAATGGGAAAGAATCCAAGCGAAGATAAGAGCCAGACCCAAACGGACACCGACAGCTACGCAACACGCAGTTATTCACCCTATCAAAGCGGCGAGACGCAAGCGCGACCGGCCACTGACAACGCGGCGACCCCCAAAGCTTTGACGGAAAGCGAGACGATCGCCCGAGAGATCAAAGACGGCTCGCTCAGCGGATTCGTTGGCAGCGGTACAGTTATCACCGGCGAAGCTTCTTTCAAATCAATGCTCCGCGTTGATGGCCGCTTTTCCGGCCGCATCACTTCAGGCACCGGCACCTTGATCGTGGGCGCGGGCGGCCAGGTCGACGCGAACATCGAAGTTTCCGTCGCCATGATTCATGGAGTTGTGAACGGCGACATCATTGCCGGCCAGCGGATTGAGTTGGGCCGGGCAGCGAAACTGAGTGGCAACATTCAGACGCCCTCGCTGGTGATCGAACAAGGCGCGGTCTTTGAAGGAAGCTGCAAGATGGTCCAGGCAAAGACTGCGGCCACGCCTAAGGTCGAGCGTAAGGACAATGTCCTGGACGCCTCGAAGCTTGACGCAGTTAAAGGCGATACCGCGAAGAAGGCTGAAGACGGATCGAATAACAAACCCGCCAGCGTGACTGCCGTGGCCAGCTAATCGAAACTGCTGGTGCGCGGCTAACAATTCACCTGGCCGATTTGGCCTTAAGGTCTAAGGGGACGGACTTCGATGTCCGCCCCTTTTTGTTTTGGCATCAAACTGTTCGCCTCGCTTGGGGACTACTGATCGTGTGGTGTTACCAGTTGCTGGCGAAGCGGGCACTAGCCCGACCGTCAGGGAGGGCTCATTAATTCACCTCGGAGCCCTCCCTGACGGTCGGGCTAATGCCCCAGAGATCCGCGACGCACATTTACCCCGCTACTGCTTAGCGGTAGCCGCGACAATTCCTTAAGCACGCGGTACAATTCGAAACCCTCGAACTAAATCATGCAAACCGCAAACTTCCGAAAGACGCTCTACGCCGGGCTTCTGATTGTTGTATCCATGACAACTGCGGCCGGTCAGAAAATAGCTCGCGCAGACAGCGCCTCGACGATTTCTACCAAAACCATGCTGCGCATTCTGCGGGCCGAGGATGAACGGCGGTGGGATCAGAACGTTAGCCTCCTGTTGAGCGCTGCGTACCCAATCACGCGCAAACGCGTGGCGCTCGCCCTGGGACGAATCGGTGATGAGCGCGCCCTGCCTCAACTCATTGAAGGGCTCAACGTCGACAGCGATAACGACGTGCGTCAAATGTGCGCCTTCGCCATCGGTGAAATCGAATCACCTGCGGGCGTGGATGCGCTGATCGCCATTCTCGACGATACCGCTCAACCCGGAGAGGTGCGGGCACGCGCGGTCGAGGCACTGGGAAAGATTGGCGCCGTTTTGTTGAGTAATTCGGCCGCATCAGGCAGCCAAACGGCGTTGCCTAAGGTTGAGGACAAGACATTAACAAAGATTAGGTTGGCGATCCTCGACGCGCTGAGGTTTGAATCTGGACGACGGGCAGCGCCGGATCGGGCAACGATTCTGCTGGGACTGACTGCTGCTCTACGCGTTCGGCCTGATGCCGTAGGGCCAATCATAGTAAAGTTTCTCGGCCATTCTGATCCGCGCATCGTCGCCGACACTTTGAATACCATGGCGCGCTTGCGCTTGAAGGACAACAACGATCAAGTGCGGCAGTTGCTGAATAATGGTGACGTGATTGTCCGAGCCAATGCCGCTCGCGTGATCGGCGCCGCCGACGACAAAGGCGCTTTCGACGCTCTGCTCAGTCGGGCCCTGAACGATGACGACCTGCGCGTGCGCGCCAGTGCGATTCGGGCCTTGGGAAGTTTGAAAGATGTGCGCGCCGTCGAACCGCTGGTGCAACGCGGCAACTCTCTGCTTGCTTCCCGAAGCGCTTCAGCTTCGCAGAATGAACTCCTCGAAATCACCGCCACCCTGGGACGTCTGCTGCCGAATACTTCTAATGAGAAGGCCGTGGCGTTTGTGCGGCAGATGCACAAACTGACGAAAGGTGAGGCAGTTGAAGTCGAGACTGCGTTCGCGCGGATGGCCCCAGGCATTTTTCAAAACGACCCGTATCGCGCCGAGGACACGAGGCCAAATACAAATTGGCGCCAAGTCTCCAGGCGAGCGCAGGGACTCGCGGCCATCAGAGATGTGATTACCGGAGCAGCAACGGGTAGCGCCGGCGACACCGCGTTGAAGGACGCCCAGATGGAGCTGGCCGTTATGCTGCGCCGTTCGGGCACGCCCGCTTTAGCAGTACCGGATATCTTGCAGGCCTATAGCAGCTTTAAAGCGACCGATACCAGCGCGGTCGCGTTGAGTCGACTGCGAGACTCGGATGTAATCGTTCGCGCCACGGCGGCGGAGGTGCTCGGCGAGCAAACACCGGACGAGGCAAATGCTCGAGCGCTGATCGCGGCATTGCCGGTAGCGTTGCGCGACAAGGATTTGAACGATGCGGCGCTGGCCATTCTCGATGCATTGGCGAAACAGAAGAGCGCGATCGCAAATGAGGCGATCAAGACGGCGCTTGATTCTCCCGACCATCTGATTCGCCGCAAAGCAGTCGCGCTATTAAAAGCGAACGGCGTTGGTGATTTCTCAAGTCGCATCGGCACGGTTAGAACGCGCAACACCGAAGCCGATTATCTTCGCTCGATCAACCGCAGTGGCCGGAAAGTAACGGCCACCCTGATGACGAGCAAAGGCGCCTTCACGATTGAGTTCCTGCCTGAAGCAGCACCCCTCACCGTAGATAATTTCATTCAGCTTGCGCGCAAGGGTTACTTCAACGGCCAGACAATTCCGCGGGTGGTGCCGAACTTTGTAGTTCAGGCCGGCGATCCGCGTGGCGATCAAAACGGCGGACCCGGTTACCAAATTCGCTGCGAGATCAACGAAGTTCCGTTTGATCGAGCCGCGGTGGGCATGGCGCTTTCGGGCAAAGACACGGGTGGCTCGCAATGGTTCGTAACGCATTCGCCACAACCGCACCTTGATGGAGGATACACAGTTTTTGGGCGCGTGATTCGCGGCCTGGAGGTGGTTGATAATATCGTTCGGGGGGATACTATTCGCTGGGTGATCGTGAATGAGCGCTAGGTTCTACCACCGTGAAAAGGTCAGGCTGGCAGTGAGGTTCTCTCTGTGTCCTCCGTGCCTCTGTGCCCTCCGTGTTAATTCTTCATTAGTTTTGGCTCTCGTCGCGCTGCTAACGTCAACAGTCGCAGCCCAAAATCAAAACCGCCAGCCACTCCCTCCGGAAAAACGGATTCACTATCAGATTCAGCTCGCGCTGGATTATGAAAATCGCACTTACACCGGAATCGAACGCGTGCGCTGGGTAAATCGCGGCGACCATCCGACGTCAACTTTATACTTTCACCTGTATCCGAACCTGCGCATGCCCGGCTATGTGCCGCCGACTGAAAAGTCGCCTTCGGGACAGCTAATATCCGATGAACCCCGGCTGGAAATTTCCGAGGTCCGAACCGTGGGCAACAACACGCCGTTACAATTCGTGCTCGATGATCAGGAAACGACGCTGCGAATTAATCTGCGCGAGGCGATAGCCCCCAACGCCACGGTCCAGATCGAACTCAAATTCCGAGGCAGCGCCCCTGAAATAGATCCCGAGGAAACCGGCCTGGTAGCACACGTCGTGCAACAGGTCAGCGCCGCCATTCGCAGCACGCGTGAGGTGCGCCGCGCCCGCGATACTAACTTTCGCTGTCGTGGAGTAATGATGCTGGCCGCTTCGTATCCCATCCTCGCAGCGCGTGATGGTGACGATTGGTTTCGCAAGAAAATTGAATCGAGTATCGGCGATACTTTAACCACCGACACCGCTGATTATGACGTAACGATCGACGCGCCCCGAAACGTCCAGGTGTTTGCGCCCGTCAAGACGCAGGCCGTTGCTGAGAAAGAACAAACCCGCTCGAATACTTTCGTCGCTGAAAACCTTCGTGACTTTGCGATCGTCGCGGGAAACAACCTGCGGGCCGAGGAGAGAGTAGTGCACGACGTGACCATTCGCTCGATCTTCCGGCCCGACCACGAAGCTGCCGCGCGTCGGGTGCTGAACATCGCGGCTGATTCTCTCGGAGTATTTGTGACGCGTTTTGGTCCCCTGCCAGTGAAAACCGTCAGCATCGTCGATGTTCCGCTGGTAGCCACGTTGGGGAGTGCAGAGTTTGCGGGTTTGAGCGCGATTGCCAGCGCCTTCTATCTCGACTTTGACTCGCCCGCGATGCGCAATATGCCCGACGTGATTCTCGAGCAACGCGCCGCTGTCGAAGATAGTCTGGAATGGACCGTCGCCCGCGCCATTGCCCATCAATGGTGGGGAGCAACGGTCGGCAACGATTCCGGACGCGAACCGGTGCTGGACGAAGCGCTGGCCAACTGGTCCGCTCTGCTCTATTACCGAGAGAAGCACGGCGAACCACAGTTCACCGCTGCGCTGAACGAGCAGGTGCGCGGGGTTTACACGCTCTATCGCACGTTCGGCGGCGAGGACATGGAAGCCAGCCGATCCGCGCGCGAGTATCGCAATTCTTTTCAATATTCGGCGATCGTCGGCAGCAAAGGCGCGCTGATGTTCGAAGCGTTGCGAAAACTGCTCGGCGACGAGAGGTTCTTTGCGGCGCTGCGTGATTATTACTCGGCGAACTCGCTGGAAGTCGCGGATATGGATGACCTGCGCGGAGCGTTCATCGCCGGCGCGCCCGTAGAACAAAGACGCGCGGTTAGTCGTACTTTTGATCGTTGGCTTTCCAGCAAGCGCGGCGATGAAGACATCGGCCCCCCCGATCCCAAGCTGGCCGCAGAGTTGGGCTTACCGGCAAAGCCAAACCCCAAAGGAGGCGGAAACTTTTTCTCAGCCTTCGCCAAATTGGGTAAGTTTTTCTGGCAACAGATGACGCGAATTCCGTGAAAAGAAGAGCTTTGTACTTCGTGCTTTGTCTTTTGAACTTTGATCGGCACTGGTTCCTCCAAACAGGAACAAAGTACGAAGCACAAAGTACAAAGCACAGGATTATTGATGCGAATATACCAGGACATTGAACTAGCGAGCAGGACGAATAGCCCGGTGCTCCGGCCGAAGTCTGTGCAGATCGAGCGCGAGCTGGAAGTCCTCAGCCAGGTCATGGACAACCAGTTTCGCATTCCGGTTTTGGACTGGCGTTTCGGGCTGAATGCGATCATCGATCTGATCCCGCAGTTTGGAGATGTGGCTACAACAATCGTGGCGCTGTACGTGCTGGTTTCCGCAGTGCGTTATCGTGTGCCGAAGGTCACTCTCTTGCGCATGGGTCTGAACATCGCGATTTATTTCGTGGTTGGCCTGCTGCCGCTGGTGGGAGATCTCTTCGGCGCCTGGTGGAAGCCGAATATCCGCAACATAAATCTCCTGCGACGTCGCGCCACAGTTTCGGCGGCCGAAGCCAAACGCGGACGGACCAGCGACTGGCTGTTCGTCGCTTTGATCGCGGGTGGGCTGGTGGCATTACTCTTTGGGTCAATCGCCCTGACACTTTTCTTTTTCTGGTATGTGGCGACTCATATGCGTTTGGCGGTGTGAAAGTTTCAAGTGGCATAGACTTCAGTCTGTGTTACGTCCTGATGAACCAACAATCACAGACTGAAGTCTATGCCAGTTAATCCAATGGAAACTGCGATCGCCGTCGAAGAGCTAAAGAAAACCTACCAGCCGAAAACCCGGAAAGGTGTCGAGGTCAAGGCGGTCGACGGTATTTCGTTCGCAGTCGCCCGCGGTGAATTCTTTGGCTTGCTCGGTCCCAATGGCGCTGGTAAGACAACTACGATCGGAGTTCTGACAACGCGGGTTGTACCGACGGGCGGCGTGGCTCGCATTGAAGGTATCGACGTCGCGCGCAATCCGGTCGCAGTCAAGCGCCGCATCGGAGTCGTGCCTCAGGTCAATAATCTGGATCGCAGTCTGACCGCGCGCGAAATCCTTCTCTTTCACGCTGAGTACTTCGGCGTGCCAAAACATAAACGCGAGTCTCAGGCGCAACAGTTACTGGACCGGTTTGAACTGGCCGAGCGCGCTGACGAAAAAGTGATCGGGTTTTCCGGCGGCATGGTGCAGCGTTTGAAAATCGCCCGGGCCTTGATGCACGATCCGGCAATACTCTTTCTGGATGAACCGACGACTGGCCTGGATCCGCAATCGCGCCGGGCCATGTGGGACATGCTCCGCGAGTTGAACGCTAAAGGTCAGACAATCCTTTTGACTACCCATTACATGGAAGAGGCCGACCAGCTTTGCGAGCGGGCCGCGATCATTGATCATGGCAAATTGCTGGCACTGGATTCCCCGGCGCAGTTGAAACGCAGCGTGCCTGGCGGTTATCTGATCGAGTTACAAGTGCGCGGCACTGTGCCCGAGACTTTCGAGACGGCACTGCGAGCGCTGCCCGGCGTAGTGGACATCAAGGCGGAGCAGGATCGCGTGCGCATTTATGCCGACAGGGCCGAAGGCTTGCTGGCCAACGCCATGCGTCTGGCGAGCGAAGCAGGTGTCAACGTCACGGACGCACACGTTGCCGAACCAAGTCTGGAGAATTTGTTTCTACACCTGACCGGGCGAAGTCTGCGGACGTGATTTTGAAGTTCGGTACTGAGCCAGGCCGTAAGTCAACAAAGTGATTCAAAAACTCCTCGACCTCAAACCAAGTAGGGGGCTCAAGTGAAACGCTCAATTTACGCAATCGTCGCCGTCGTCCTTTTCCTGGCTGCCGTGAGTAGTCAAGCACAACAGCCTAAGATTTCGTCCGGGACTTACACAACTTATGTGAGCAATGAAGTATTCGGTGTCGAAAACTACACGTTCACCACCAACGCCGACGGCTCGATCCAGTCGCAGTCGGACGGGAATTTGGGTCCGACGAAATTCAAGACGACCACGAAGGCGGAACGAAATAGACCGGTCAACTTCGTCGTCACGACGAACAGCGGTATGGTGCAGGCGGATTTCGCGGGCGAGGTCGTAAAGATAACTATTCCCGGTCAGCCGGTAAAGGAAGTGAAGGCGCAGCCGACAGTTTTGATTGAGAACGGCGTGTGGCATCATTTCCTTTTCCTGTTTGCACAATACGATCCGGCACGAAGTGCACCGCAGACCTTCAGTGCCTTCTTACCTTCTCAGGCGGTTCCTTTCACCTTGAGTCTTGAGCGTCTTGACTCACCGATCTTGAAGGTTAGCGGCCAACCGGTGACGACCGAGCACTTCCGTGCGGGAACCAGTCTCGGTTTGATCTTCGAGATCTGGACTGACTCGTCAGGCGTGCCTTTGTTCATTCAAGTTCCTGCTCAGCATCTCAAGATTGTCCGCAAAGGATCAGAAGCGCTGGCCGAGTTGATATCTCCAACGCCGCCCAAACCGGTTGCTTCGGCAAACGACCCGTATACCACCGAAGAAGTGTCGTTTCAAAACGGCGAGCAAAAACTCGTGGGAACGTTGACGATTCCAAAAAAGGGCGCGGCTCCCTTTCCCGGCGTTGTTGTTATCAGTGGGTCGGGCCCGCAGGACCGCGATGGCACGACGGTCGCAAACCTTTATCGTCTGGTCGCGGAAAATCTTTCCGCGAATGGAGTCGCAGTGCTGCGCGTTGATGATCGTGGTGTGGGCAAATCGATCCCCCTTAAGCCTGACACGTCTTATCGAGACTTGATTAATGATTCGAAAGCGGCGTTTGAATTCCTGTCTACTCAGCCGCAAATAGATCCCCGGAAGATTGCCCTAACTGGGCATAGTGAAGGAGCTTTGACGGCCCTGGTGATTGCTGCTGAAGATCCGCGGGTCGCTGCCGTCATGCTCCTGGCCGGAGGCTCTCGGTCACTCGATCGTATTGTATTTGAGCAGACACTGAATCTTCAGGCGCTTAACTCACCAGTTAATCCCGCGGATAAGACTCGCTACCCGCCGCTGGTTGCTCAGCTTGATAAGGTCTTTAGCGAGGTAAGGTCAAAGCCCAAGCCCGCCGACGCAGCGAAAGATCCGCTGGCATATTTTCGCCAGCACCTCGAAACTGATCCGCTGGCGATTGCGCGACGAGTCCACGTTCCCACGTTGATTCTGAATGGTGAGCGGGACGACAACGTGCTGCCGTATCACGCCCTTGAACTGGCCCAGGCAATGGCCGACGCCGGCAACAAGCAAGTGCTGTTACGTATTTTTCTGAATCTGACGCACGTGTTCACACCGTCTACGCGCGACAAGGCCGTCACCAGTGGGCAGGCAGAAGAAGTCAGTCCGGAGGTTTTAGATCTCTTGCAGAGGTGGGCAAATAATGTCCTGGTGCGCGGCAAGGATGGCGGCGCCGTGCCGGAGAAGTAAAGACCGATGGCGATTCGAGAACATGAGACTAAATTCGTGGAGCGCGGACATCTTGTCTGCCTGAGCGCGCAGTGCGAACACTCTCAGAGCGATTCATCCGCGAAGTCTGAGCGTTCTTCGCCCGCTGGCGGACAGGATGTCCGCGATCCACGATGTGAGGGAAACCGATCATGACTGCGACCATGTTGGCCTTGCTTCATCGCGACCTGCGGGTGGCGCGACGAGAGCTGCCATACTTTCTGTTGCGAACTGGCTTGCAGCCGCTGCTGTTCACCTTCATCTTTGGTTTCGTTATGCCCCGGCTCGGGATCATTCAGCGTGGCTATACCGGAATGTTGCTGCCGGGGATTCTCGGCTTGAGCATGACGCTGTCGAGTATGCAGGCGGTAGCCTTGCCGCTGGTAATCGATTTCGGTTGGACGAAAGAGATCGAAGATCGACTGCTGGCGCCGATTAGTATTTCGGGTGTCGCAATCGAAAAGATTCTGGTCGGCATTCTGCAGGCAATGATCGCGGGCCTGGTGGTTTTGCCGCTCGCGTGGTTGCTGATGGGCGTCCATCTGAGCCTCGGATTTCTCGACATTGTTCAACTGGTGCTGGTTGCGATCCTGAGCAGTTGGTTGTTTGCTGCCTTTGGCATGGTGGTGGCGACAGTAGTCGAACCACAGCAGATTGGACTGGTGTTCAATGCGTTGCTGGCGCCGATGATCTTTTTCGGGTGTGCTTACTATCCGTGGGCGACGCTTCATGTCCTTCCGTGGTTTCAGCGGGCCGTGCTCCTCAATCCCCTGGTGTATGCCAGCGAAGGTTTCCGTCTGGCGCTGACTCCGGGAATGCCTCACATGTCGCCCTGGTTGGTTTACGGTGGGCTGATCGGCTTTTCCCTGCTGTTCACCTGGCTGGGTCTGCGAAAGTTTGAGCAGCGCGCCGTTGATTGAAGTGCCGTTTTTGCACAGTTTCCTGACACTTTCGGCACTTCTTAGCCGACCGTTTGCTTGCGCAACCCAACTACCTTTGTTATAGTCGCGAACAGTCATCATCCGGGTAAAAATTGAAAGACACTGGCAATCCTCAAAGAGGATCTGCCTCTACAGAAAGGATTTTTTATGGGAAACGATCGTGACTATGGAGACAATATTTCGACGCGACTAACGTATTTTCTGGTCGGCGCGGGCATCGGCGCAGTGCTGGCTTTGTTGTTCGCCCCGAAATCGGGCGAAGAACTTCGCAACGACATTGCTGACGCCACCCGCAAGGGCATCGACAAATCCAGAGAAGCAGCGCAGCAGGTGGGCGCGAAGGCGACCGAATACTACGATACGACGCGGGCCAAAGCGGGCGAGTATTACGAAACCGCGCGCACCACGGCGGGAGAGTATGTTGAAGCCACGCGCGAGAAGGCCACTGAACTTTACGACACGGCCACGACCAAAGCCGGCGAAGTCGCCGCGATGACCCGGGACGCAGCAGCGCGTCAGGCCGGTTCCATCTCAGCCGCGGTTGAAGCCGGAAAGAAAGCTTACGTGGAAGAGAAACGCAAGACCGAGCTTTCCGGTCGCACCGAAGCCGCGCCGACTTACAAGCCTGAGAAGGCGATGTAACCAAAGACGTACCTGGTGCGTTGGGCCTGGTACTTTGTCTTCTTAGTGTAGAGCTAGTTTGATTGTGAGAGTTTGAAGGCAGAGATCTAAAGTACAAAGCACTAAGTACAAAGTACGTTCAGTCTCTTAAGATGAATCCACACGAACCATTGTTCTGGTTGGTAATCATCACGGCGATCATAGCCTTGTCTTTCCTTTTGATCGCCGCGGCGATGATCGCGATGGCCGTGTTCGTTAATCGCGCCGTCAAGTCGGTCAATCGGCTCGAAGAGCGGCTTGAACCTTTGATGACGCGGGCCACCGCGCTCAGCGAGCAAGGCACGGCGATCGCCGTTCAGGGCCGGCAGATCGCGGAACAGTTCAATGTAATGTCGGGTCACCTGTCGACCGCTACGATGAACCTGGCTGAGTCCACCACGTTAATCAAAGAAGAGGTGCGCGGGATTATGGCGTTGGCTGACGAAACGGCCGAGATGGCCCATGAGAAAGTGCACTTGGTCAGCCGCGCGATCGACACGACGCACGAACGGGTGATGGACACGACTGAGTTCATCCAAAGAAAAGTCATAGAGCCGGCCCGCGAATTGGCGGCTATTCTGGCCGGTTTGCGACGTGGCCTGGAAGTGCTGGTGGCCCCGGCCCCGAGCCCAATTAACCGCAGTTACGGAGACGAGGAGATGTTTATCGGCTGAACGCGAAAGACATCAAAGGCTTTGCAAGCCCGAACCATCGTCTCCGAGAGAAGATGGTTCGGGTTTTAGTTTAGAGTGCGGTGCAAAGCGCGACACCGCTTTGGATTGTCCGACAAACTTGGAGTCTGTGCGTTCGGCGGCTCCGCCGCCTGATGTGCGCAATGGCTTTGCCTTTCCGTCCATGTCCATTTTTTGAATCCGGGAGAGGCTGCGCCTCGACCGCTCGCATCGAGGCATAGCCTCGCTGCAAAGGGTAAACGGTGCGTGCCGGAAAGGTGGAGCCTTTCCGCACATCAGGCGGTGAAGCCCGCATCTCTCTTGTCTGAATGTAGGCCCCTCTCCCCAACCCTCTCCCAAAGGGAGAGGGAGGAAAGAACCTCTTTTGATCACCGAACGCCCATGCTGTTACTATTTCGTGTTTGACACTCAACGCTTATGTCTACTGAAGCACCGACACGCGAACTGAAAGAAACCATCAACCTGCCGAAGACCAAATTCGCGCAGAAGGCCAACCTGCCCCAAAGCGAGCCGGCCCGCCTGAAGAAATGGGCCGAGATGGATCTTTACCAACAGATTCGCCGCGCGCGCGCCGGCGCTCCCAGGTTCATCCTGCACGATGGTCCGCCGTACGCCAATGCCGACATTCACCTGGGCACTGCGCTCAACAAGAACCTGAAAGACTTTGTAATCAAGTCCCGCACGATGCTGGGTTACGACGCGCCCTACGTGCCCGGCTATGACTGTCATGGTTTGCCGATCGAGTTGCATGTCGAGCGCAAACTCGGAGCAAAGAAGGCCAGCATGCCGGCGCTTAGCATTCGGCGCGCATGCCGCGAGTTTGCGGCGAATGCTTTGAAGCGTCAAACGCGCGATTTTCAACGGCTCGGCATTTTCGGCGAGTGGGACAATCCCTACATGACGATGTCGGACCATTATGAGGCCGAGACCGCGCGTCTGTTTGCGCGTTTCGTCGAGCGCGGCTTCGTCTATAAAGGCGCGCGGCCGGTGTATTGGTGCATTCACGATCAGACCGCGCTGGCCGAAGCTGAGGTCGAGTATCGACAGCACAACAGCCCATCTGTTTATGTAAAGTTTCCGCTCCGCAGCGACCCGGCCCAGATTGATCCGGCCCTCGCCGGCCGCAAGGTGTTCGTGCTGATCTGGACGACGACTCCCTGGACTCTGCCGGCGAACCTCGGTATCACGGTGCACCCGGATTACGACTATGTAGCCGTCGAAAGCGGCGATGAAGTCCATATCGTCGCGGCTGATTTACTGGACGTGGTTGCCGCGCGCTGTAATTTCACTGAGCCGAAGGTGTTGGCTCGATTCCCCGGTTCCAAGTTGGATCGTCTCGAGTGCGGTCACGCATGGCTCGATCGTCCATCGCTATTAATGGTTGGCGAGCACGTCACGCTTGGCGGTGAAGCTGACGCCGAAACTGAACTGGATGTCAGCGAAGCTCGTGAAAAGAAAGCGACTGGCAAAGCCGGCACGGGTTGCGTGCACACTGCGCCGGGTCATGGCCACGACGATTTTGTGATTGGGAAGAAGTACGGGCTGGATATCTATTGCCCGGTCGATAACTCGGGAAGGTTCACGCCCGAAGTCGAGCACTTCGCCGGCCTCAGCGTGTTTGAAGCCAATCCGAAAATTGTCGAGTTCATGCGCGAGCGCGGCGTCCTCTTATTTAGCGAAGATTACGATCACCGCTATCCGCATTGCTGGCGCTGTAAGAACCCGGTGATCTTTCGCGCGACTCCGCAATGGTTCATTGCGATGGACCGTTCAGACCCGAGTGAACCCGTTGAGCAGGATGAAGATGGTCGTGATCGATCGAATTTCACCAGCAACTTCACCGACGGAGAGTCTCTCGACAACGCTTCCCTTCGCGCGATGGCCCTGCGCGAGATCGAGCGCGTCCGTTGGATTCCGGCCTGGGGTGAAGTGCGAATGCGCAACATGCTCGCCGGGCGACCCGACTGGTGCGTTTCACGCCAGAGGGTCTGGGGTGTGCCGATTCCTGCTTTTTATTGCCGGAAATGCAATGAAGTGGTCGCTGAGCCGGCCGTAATCAGAAACGTCGCCGACATTTTTGAGAAAGAAACTTCCGACGCCTGGTACAAGCGTGAGGCAAGCGAACTGCTGCCCTCAGGATTTGTGTGTCGCAGTTGCGGGGCGAACGAATTCACCAAAGAGACCGACATTCTGGATGTCTGGTTCGACAGCGGCTCGTCCTCAATCGCGGTCCTGGAGCATCGCGCGAATTTGCAATGGCCTGCAGACGTCTATCTCGAAGGCCCCGATCAATACCGCGGCTGGTTTAACTCTTCGCTAATGGTAGGAGTTGCCGTTCACAACCGTGCGCCTTACAAAACGATCCTGACGCATGGCTGGACCCTGGATGCGCAGGCGCAGGAAATGCACAAGTCGACCGGCAACGCCGTGTCGCCTAACGACGTGATCAAAGACTCTGGCGCAGACATCCTGCGTCTCTGGTGTACGTATTCGAATTACCAGGAAGACGTGCGCTGTTCGCCGGAGATCCTGGATCGCGTCGCCGACGGTTATCGTAAGCTGCGCAATACTGCTCGCTATGCGCTGGGTAATCTCGCCGGCTTTGAGCCTGAGCGAGATGAGGTGGCGGATGAAGACATGTTGGAGATCGACCGTTGGGCACTCGGCGAACTTGATTCGGTGATTGCGAAAGTGCGAGCGGCTTATGAAGCTTATGAATTTCATACGGTCTATCACACGCTCTACGATTTTTGTACGGTGACGCTTTCGGCGCGCTACTTCGACATCCTGAAGGACCGGCTGTACACGTTTGCGCCGCGAAATCCGGCGCGTCGATCGGCGCAGACGGCGCTTTACCGGATTGTCGATGCGCTATCGCGCATGCTGGCGACGATTCTGGTTTTCACCGCGGACGAGATCTGGGAAAATCTGCCCGACAACGGTGCGCGCGCGGCCTCGGTCCATCTGACTGAACTGCCGGTGGCGAGCGGGCAACGCGATGAGGAGTTGGCGACGCGTTGGGCCGCTATCTTCTTGGTGCGAGAAGAAGTCATGCGCGCCCTCGAGGAAGCTCGCGTTGCAAAGCATATTGGCAGCAGTCTTGAGGCCAACATTGTGATAGAAACGAGCGGGGGCACCTATAACCATCTGGAGCAATATAGAGATCAACTACGCTACGTGTTTATCGTCTCCGGAGTCACGCTAAAGAAAAGTAAGCTGACCATAGACAAAACAGGAATTACGCGGGTGACGGTCAATCGCGCCGAAGGGCAGAAATGCGAACGCTGTTGGAACTATTCCACCCACGTCGGCGAGTCTTCGCGATACCCGACGGTTTGTGAGCGTTGTATTGCCGCGTTGGAAGAAATCGAGGCGAGCGGGGGGTTGTCTTAAGTGCCGTAGGCACGGAATGTTTATAGCACCCGGAGCCCATTGTTCTTGTCAGCCCATTTATGGGCGACAGAAACGTTTCGCTCCTAACGGAGCTGGGATTGATTTGGGATTTCCGTTCTGTAAACATTGCGCCGCTACGCGGCTCTCCTAATGAACGCATTTGTTTTCCGCCGAGGTTCTATAGACATTACGCCCCTCCGCGGCTCAATCGGATTAATCACCAGAACGTTGAATGAGCGATAGCGAAACCCAATCCACCAAAACTCGCGTAGCCTGGCGCATGGGCTATCTCGTCGCCTCGCTCGGCATCTATCTGATGGATCAGTCGAGCAAGGCCTGGGTCATCCGCCGTTTGCGCTTTGCCGATCGCACGATCGTCAACGGTGTGCTCGACTTTGTTTATGCCGAGAATCCCGGGATCGCATTTGGCCAGTTGCAGGAAGGCGGCGCGTTCGGCCGCTGGTTTTTTGTGGTGCTGGCGGCGTTGGCGGCCACTGCGGTGTTCGTCTACTTTGTGCGTACGCCGCGCACCGATGACCGAGTCCTTGGCGCCTGTGCTTTACTGCTGGCCGGCATCCTGGGCAACCTGACGGATCGCGTGCGGCTGGGGTTTGTGATCGATTTCATTTTGGTGCACGCGGGACAGTATCACTGGCCGGCGTTCAACGTCGCGGACGCCAGCATCTTAATCGGCGCTTCGTTGCTGGCTTACGATCTGATTTTTGCGAACCGAAAGGCAAAGGACACGGCGAGCCCCAGACCTCTGACTTCTGACTTCTGACTTCTGACTTCTGTATTCATGTATCCCATTCTTTTTCGCATCCTTAATTTTCCCATTAACACCTACGGAGTGTTTCTCGCGCTGGCTTTTCTAAGCGCGATCTTCGTAACCGTGAAGCTGGCCGGTCGCGACGGATTGCCGCGCGAGAAGATCTACGATCTCTGTCTGTGGCTCCTGCTGTCCTCGCTCATCGGCTCGAAGCTTTTGATGTTCTTCACTGAGCCGGAATATCGCGAGCATCCGCTGCAACTCTTCTCTCTGGATTTCCTGCGTTCGGGTGGAGTTTTTTACGGCGGCTTGCTGGGAGCGATCATCACCGGCTATTTCCTGATGCGTCGCTGGCATTTGCCGTGGTGGAAGACTGCTGACGCCTGCGCGCCCGGTATCGCGCTGGGCAACGTGCTTGGCCGGCAGGGTTGTTTCTCAGCCGGCTGCTGCTGGGGCAAACCGACCAATTTGCCCTGGGGCGTACGCTTTACCGAACTGGGCCACGAAGTCACCGGCGTCCCCCTGGGCGTAAAGTTGCACCCGACGCAGCTCTACGAATCATTCGCGATGCTGATTGTTTTCTTCTTGTTACTCTGGCTGCACAAGCGAAAGAAATTCAGCGGCCAGGTGATCCTGGCTTACGTGATGATTTACGCAACGGTGCGGTTTCTGATCGAGTTTGTGCGCGACGATCCGCGCGGCGACATCTTTGGCCTCACGACCCTGACCGGGCTTTCAACTTCGCAAATGATCGGAATTGTGGTCGGCATCGGCGCGTTGGTAACTTTCGTGATCCGCCGGCGTCGAGCCAATAGCGCGGGTGTGGTTGCTGAACCGGTCGCCTCCAGTCCCGCGCGAATCTAATTTCGGAGTGCTGCGACTTGTCGCAGTTTTTCAATTTCGGTTAACCCTCGATCAGGAAAGCGGTGACGAGTCACCGCACTCCATATTCCTCACTGGCTAACTCATCCAACTATTGCTAAGATGGCGGGCTTTTGATCAAATGAAACTGCGCGTCCTATATCACGGTCACTGCTTTGATGGCGTCGCTTCGGCGGCGACCTTCACCCGCTTCTACCACGAACGAATCAATTCGGACGCAGACGTTCACTACGGCGGGTTGCTCCACCGGCCGGGGAACCTCTTTGATCAGGAAATGTTCGACGGCGACGAGAACGCCATCGTCGACTTCAAATACTCGCCCTCGGAAAAACTGACCTGGTGGTTCGATCATCACCAATCAGCCTTTCTCACGCCGGAAGATGAAGCGCACTTTCACGCTGAGAATTCAGATAAGAAATTTCTCGACCCTACCCGCAAGTCCTGCACTGAATTCATCGCCGACGTGGCGCGCACCAAATTTGGTCTTGATGACGAGCCACTAAAAGATCTGATTCACTGGGCGCACATCATCGACGGTGCGCTCTACGAATCACCCGCCCAGTGTGTCGAGCTGAAAGCCCCAGCCCTTCAACTCATGCAGGTGATTGAAGCCGACCCGGACGAAGCCTTCATCGAACAGGTTATTCGCGATTTGACCCGGATGTCCCTGCAGGAAGTAGCCACCAGCGCGGAAGTGCAGCGCCGCTTCCAACCGATCCAGAAACTGCATCTGGAGACATTAGAGGCGATTCGGCGTAAGGCTATTTACAACGACGGCGTGGTGCAGTTCGATTTGGTCGACGAAGGCTACGAAGGCTTCAACAAATTCATTCCTTATTATCTGTTTCCCGAAGCTACGTACACGGTCGCGCTCACCCGCGCGCCGCAACGAACAAAGATTTCGGTCGGGTCGAACCCCTGGGCGCCGCGCCCGCGCACCCATAACATCGCGACGATCTGCGAACGCTATGGCGGCGGCGGACATGCGGTGGTGGGCGCTATCTCGTTGGGCCCTGATGAGGTTGAAAGAGGACGAGCGGTGCTGGGCGAGATCGTTGCGGAGCTTTCGCAGGACTAGTTCATCCGGAATCGGTTATGAGGTCAGTACCGGGAGCGGTAGCGACCGGGTCTCGTCGTCGCCATCTCGCACCTGCGAGCGTTGCGACCCGGTCGCTACCGCTCCCGGTACTGACCTCATCCTTGCTACTCGCTCTGATCCCCATTTGTTGTCCCTGCAGCTTGTGTGATACAGAACCGAAAGCGTTGAAGGAGCACAAATCGCCATAATGTCATCCACCACCACCAACATTGAATCCTTTCAGCACGAAGACCGCGTCTTCCCGCCACCAAGCGAGTTCGCTGCCAAAGCGCACATAAAATCGATGGCCGAGCTGGAAGCGTTGCGCGCGGAAGCGAGCGTCGATCCCGAAAAGTTCTGGGCGCGGTTGGCTGAAAGCGAGCTGCACTGGTTCAAAAAGTGGGACACGGTTTTGAAGTGGGATCCGCCGCACGCCGAATGGTTCGTTGGCGGCAAGATTAATATTTCCTACAACTGTCTCGATCGCCATCTGGAAACCGGGCGGCGAAACAAAGCGGCGCTCATCTGGGAAGGCGAACCCGGCGACACGCGCACGCTCACTTATCAACAACTGCACACCGAGGTCTGTCGCTTCGCGAATGTTTTGAAACGAGTGGGAGTGGAAAAGGGTGATCGGGTCGCGCTCTACATGCCGTTGATTCCTGAGTTGGCCATTTCGATGCTGGCATGCGCGCGGATTGGCGCCACGCACTCGGTTGTGTTCGGCGGTTTTTCGAGCACGGCGCTGATTGATCGTATCAACGACGCGCAGTGCAAAGTTGTGGTCACGGCCGACGGCGGATGGCGCCGCGGTAAAGAAGTAAAACTGAAACCCGCCGTTGACGAGGCGCTGAAGCAAACTCCTTCGGTGAAATCATGCGTTGTCGTCAAACGCACCGGAAGTAAGATCCACATGGAGTCCGGCCGCGACCATTGGTGGCATGAATTGATCGCCACAGTCGGCTCGAATTGTCCGGCAGAAGAATTGGACAGCGAACATCCTTTGTTCATTCTTTACACGTCCGGCACGACCGGGAAACCGAAAGGCATTCTGCACACGACCGGCGGTTACCTTTTACAGACCCACCTGACCACCAAATGGATCTTCGATATCAAAGACGAAGACATTTACTGGTGCACGGCCGACATCGGGTGGGTCACTGGCCACAGCTATGTCGTCTACGGTCCGTTATCGAATGGAGCGACCGCCGTGATGTATGAAGGTGCGCCCAACTGGCCTGAGCCGGATCGATTCTGGGACATCATCGAACGTCACCAGGTCAATATCCTCTACACCGCGCCGACGGCAATTCGCGCTTTCATCAAGTGGGGCGAACAATGGCCTCTGAAACACGACCTCTCTTCGCTGAGATTGCTCGGTACTGTCGGCGAGCCGATCAATCCCGAAGCATGGATGTGGTACCAGCGCATCATCGGACAAGGTCGTTGTCCGATTGTCGATACGTGGTGGCAGACGGAAACGGGCGCGATCATGATCAGCCCATTACCAGGAGCGACGCCTACAAAACCCGGTTCTGCAACCAAGCCGTTTCCCGGAATTGAAGTCGACGTCATGACTCGCGAGGGGAAACCTGTAGGAGCAAATGAAGGCGGATACCTGGTAATTACCAAGCCCTGGCCGGCGATGCTGCGAACGATCTACGGTGACGATGAACGGTATCGAGACCAGTACTGGTCACAGATCGATGGCGTCTATTTCGCCGGTGACGGCGCGCGCAAAGATCGGGACGGTTATTTCTGGATCATGGGCCGGATCGACGACGTAATTAACGTCGCCGGACATCGTCTGGGTACGGCTGAGATTGAAAGCGCGCTGGTTTCGCATGAAGCCGTGGCCGAAGCTGCGGTAGTCGCCAAGCCCGATGAGTTGAAAGGCTCGGCAATCGTGGCTTTCGTCACTCTTGAAGGCGGACGCACTCCCACAGATGAACTGCGGCAAGAACTTCGGAAACATGTCGCAAAGGAGATCGGCGCCCTGGCCAGACCCGACGACCTGCGCTTCGCCGATGCTCTGCCAAAAACCCGTTCGGGAAAAATCATGCGGCGCTTGTTACGCGAGATTGCGACCAGCGGATCGGTGGCCGGAGACGTCACGACGCTGGAAGATTTTTCGGTTTTGGAAAAGTTGAGGACTGAGGAGGAGTAGTTCGGATCTCTTAACCTCCCTCTCCCTTTGGGAGAGGGCTGGGGTGAGGGCTTGACCGAAGTCCCTGCTTCGACCTCACCTTGTCCTCGGTTGACACAAAGGAGGATCAAAATACTCCTCGCGCTAAGCTTCGCTCCCTCTCCCCTTTCCCCTCTCCCAGAGGGAGAGGGGCAAAAGTCAGAATGGTGCCACCCTTCATCCTTCGGCAAATCCCCCGTTTCCCTGTATCATACGCAACGGTTGCCTCGAACCATCTTCAGTCGAAAGAGGAGTCTAAAGTTCAATGCCCCAGAGCCCTACTATCGAAAATCGATCCGGCCCCCGCTACGTTGCGGCCTTTCCCATCCGTGCTGAGTGGGACACTAGTGAGGGTGTCCACATCATTGCCGAAGGCGAGACCGATAACGTCGGCCCCGAAGGGACGCTGATTCACTTTCAGCGTGAATTGCCGCCGGTCGGCGGCCGGGTTAACCTGCTGGTGCTCGGCGATGACGGTGAGAAACTGCGGGTGATTGCGGAAGTGCTGCGCATTGAACGTAATCCCAGCCATCCTCAGGCGGCCCTTCAAGTCGTCGGCGAAACGGACGAATGGCGCGGCCTGGTCTGGGAGGAAGCCGCGATTAAGATGTCCGAAGCCGATCATGATTATGACGAAGACGATTTATAGATAGGTCGAGATAGATCCGGTTCCTGTTGCAGACCAGACAAGTCATGACGCCAGACCCTAATCATCATTCAGCGAAAGACAGCGCCCAGATATTAGCCTGGGCGCAAACGCGTGTGGTCCTGCGAATTATCGTTATTCTGCTCGCGGTGGCCGCGTTGCTGTGGATAGTCTATAAGCTCACGACTGTCCTCCTCTTAGTAGTCCTTTCAGTTTTCTTTGCCTACCTGGTAGCGCCGTTGGTCGATCTGGTCCAGCGACCGATTCGTATCGGGAGGCGGGAACGAGTCATACCCCGAGGGCTGGCGATTGGAATCGTCTACGTGGTGCTGTTTCTCGGAATCGGACTGGCGATCTATTTTTTGGCGCCACAACTTGGCGCCCAATTCCCCGAATTCAAGCAACAAGCTACCGCCTATTACAAGACAATCACGAGTGCATCTGATCGCCTTAATCAGTATTTCATGCAGCATCGTATGCCTGAGGGCGTCGTCAAAGCCATCAACAACACCGTCCTGGGTGTAATAGCGAGAGGCGGCGAACTAGCGAGTGCGGCTTTCGAACGAATGCTCGGGTGGATAATCTTCGTCCCCTGGTTGGTCCTGATTCCGATCTTGAGTTTTTTCTTCCTGAAGGACGCCGACAACTTTCGCCGGTCGGTCCTGGCGATGCTGCCGCGTGGCCGTTTGCGTTGGCGCGGCGACGAATTCTTTCAGGACATAAACAGTACTCTGGCTGCTTACATTCGCGCGCAATTGACGGCTTGTCTGCTGATCGGTGCGATTTGCAGTATTGGCTTTGCGCTAATTGGTCTGCCCAGCCCGCTCGTGCTCGGATTGATAGCCGGCATGCTTGAGTTTGTCCCCCTGGTCGGCCCTCTGGTCGTGGCAATTCTGGCGGCGGTGCTGGCGCTCCTGCATTCAGGCTTCGGCATGGCTTTCGTGGTTTTGCTCTTCCTTGGTGTGCTGCGAATAGTTCAGGACTATGTGATCTATCCGCGTATCATCGGTGAAGGTATTCACTTGCATCCGCTGGCGGTGATTCTGGCAATTCTGGCCGGAGCTGAGATCGCCGGCGTCGCGGGAATCTTCCTGGCCATCCCGGTGATTGCGATTATTACGGTCAGCTATCGCCATTGGCTGGAGCATCGGGGCAGCGAAACTATCGCCGAGGTCTTGCAAGAGGCAGTAATCGAAGCTGAGAATGAAGTCTGCGAAGAATCAACTCATCCCACCGCCACCACCACTGCCGACGAGATGGCCCGCGCGCGCCCGGACTTGCTCACCGGAGAACTGAAGCTGCCTGTAAAAGATTAGTTATCAATTCCGCGTGATGAGGAGATCATATTCAACTCTGGCGATCGTCCTGATCGCTCTGTACCTCGCCGGTCCTGCATTGGCGCAACCAGACGTAAAGAAAGTTGAGGTGGGTGTGCAGTTCACCTCTTTCACGTTGTTCCCACCTCCGCGAGAAGGCTTCCAACCCGCGAACGTGACGGAGCCAGAATTCGGTGGACGCATCACCTACAATCTCACCCGTCGAATTGCCGTCGAGTCGGAACTGAATTTCTTTCCGAATAAAAATATCTTTCAATTTTTGGGAGAGGGGCGGGCGGTTCAGGGGCAGTTTGGCATCAAGACCGGTAAGCGCTTCAAACAATTTGGCGTGTTCGGCAAAGCGCGTCCGGGATTCCTGAGTGTGGGCAAAGTTTTCTTTCATGAACCTGGCGCCAAACTGCCGACGCCCTATGGATTTAGCATTCCCAACGCGCGCATTGGCAGACAAACGTATTTCACCACTGACGTCGGCGCGGTGCTGGAATTTTATCCCTCAGATCGCACATTGGTTCGCTTTGATGCTGGCGATACGATCGTGCGTTATGGCAAGAGCTTCGAAGAAATCGGTTTTAATCCGAGCCAGTTGGCCGCGATGCCCGCAAAAATCAAACACAACTTTCAATTCACTGCCGGAGTAGGTTTTCGCTTTAAGGATTCAAGGCCGAGCCAAAGTGTCCCCGTATCCAAAGTAACGAGCCGCGAGAAGATCCTAAAGTACGAAGTAGGAATCCAATTCACTTCCATCTCATTTGACCCGCCCACACCAATCTTCGGTGATGCCGTAATTAGCGGGCCGGAACTGGTCGATACTGAACCAGGTTTTGGCGGCAGGTTTACTTACAATCTCAATAGGAGCGTTGCGCTGGAAGCCGAAGGGAACTTCTTTCCACGACACCAAAGCCTCTCTGGAGGCGGTGGCCGGCTGCTCCAAAGTCAGTTTGGCGTGAAGGCCGGACACCGTTGGCAAAGCTTCGGCATCTTTGGTAAGGCACGGCCGGGCATGCTGAGTTTTAGTCAAGTGAACAAGCTCGTCAGCGTCCAGAACGGATTCTTTGGAACGATCCCGGTTCAATTTGGGATTTTCCGCACCGGATTGAAGTCATATTTTTCTGCGGATGTGGGCGGCGTTATCGAGTACTACATGTCACGGCGCTTGATGACGCGTATCGATGTGGGCGACACGATTGTTCATTACAGTGAATAT
This sequence comes from Pyrinomonadaceae bacterium, assembly GCA_035317005.1. Lineage (GTDB taxonomy): Bacteria > Acidobacteriota > Blastocatellia > Pyrinomonadales > Pyrinomonadaceae > UBA11740. Next base: position 120,324 of record DATHHW010000043.1, read on the forward strand.
GCGATTCGAGGATTCATTGCCAGCCAGCAGATAATCCGTCGTCCTCCGGAAACGCATCACAACTTTCAATTCAGCGCCGGCGTCGGGTTCCGTTTCTAGTGTGGTGTCTCAGAAATTCGCTGAATTGATCAATCACCGGGGCAGTAGCCCGACCGTCAGGGAGGGCTCATATGCGAACGGCGACTACAAGGCTGAGCCCTCCCTGACGGTCGGGCTGCTGCCCCGCTGTCAACTTGCGCTTCTCTTCTCCATCAAATCAATAAACCGTCCGAAGTGGTGCGCCGCATCATGCGGACCGGGCGCGGCTTCAGGATGATACTGGACCGAGATGATAGGCAGCGTCGTGTGGCGCATGCCTTCGACGCATTGGTCATTGAGGTTGATATGCGTAACTTCGACTTCGGGAGGCAGGCTGTCGGCTTGCACCGCAAAACCGTGATTATGCGAGGTGATCTCGACGTGACCATCGCGAAAGTCTTTGACCGGTTGATTGCCGCCACGATGACCAAACACGAGCTTAAAAGTCTTGCCGCCAAACGCGCGCCCCAGCAGTTGATGGCCAAAACAGATACCAAACGTCGGCACGCCTGACTGCGCGACCTGCTTTACCTCTTCAACCTCCTTCGTCATCGATGCGGGATCGCCGGGGCCGTTCGAGAGGTAAACGCCATCGGGCTCCAACGCAAAAACTTCCGTCGCCGAAGTCGAAGCCGGGACCACGGTGATGCGACAGCCGGCCTGCGCCAGCTCTCGCAGCGAATTCGTCTTCACGCCAAAGTCGTAACAGACTACATGAAAGCGTTCCTCGCCGACCGCGGGAAATTCGTAGGCCTTTTTGGTCGTGACTACGCTGGCCAATTCGCGATTCTCCATCGGCGGCGAGTTGCGCGCCTTCTGAATCACGCTATTAGCGTCGGCATCAGTCGTAGAGAGACACGCGCGCATGGCGCCTTTGTCGCGAATGTGGCGCACCAGCGCGCGCGTATCGATGTGATCGATGGCTACGATGCTCCAACGCTGCAGATAATCTTCGAGTGATTCCTCTGAGCGCCAGTTCGAAGCCATGCGGCTGAACTCGCGCGCGACAAAACCTTCGACCCAAGGCCGCGACGATTCGCCGTCCTCGCTGTTCACGCCATAGTTGCCGATCAGCGGATAAGTCATGCAGACGATTTGGCCGGCGTAAGAAGGATCGGTGAGCACTTCCTGATAACCGGTCATCGAGGTGTTAAAGACCATCTCGCCCGTGCTCTCGCCCACGGCGCCCCAGGAACGCCCGCGCCACACGCGACCGTCTTCGAGAGCGAGGATTGCTGCTTTGAAATTATCCATAGTCTCTACTCAGTAGGAGTTTGCCTCAAAAACCCCCAAAGAGCACAAGAGGAGATCCGATTAGTGAAACATGATCGCACCTTTCACTATCCTTTTGAGCTTTTTGCGCCTTCTTGCGGCTAACCCCCAAGATTAATCTTGAATCCTCCCCCATTCCCCTGCGTCGGGAAGAAAGGCTTCAGCAGACCAGCTAGCGCGGCGAGATTGCGGGTTTGAATCAAAAGCTCGCCCGGACCGGTGAACTCGGCGACGATGCCTTCGCCGCTGACCATGCTACGAAAGAAACCGGCTGCTGCTTTTCTTAGCGTGTATTGCGTCGTGCCTTCCCATGCGACCAGATGGCCGGTGTCGACCACGTAACGTTCGCCGGGTTGCAAAGTCTTGCGATGAATCGCGCCGAATGAAGAAACCAGAAGCAGTCCCTGTCCCTGCACCAGCAGGACGAACAATCCTTCGCCTGAGAAAAATGTTTTCGCGCCGCCCCACTTTGTATCCACGTTGAGACTCGCGTCCCCCGCGAGATAGGAACTGGATTGAACAAAGAAGTTCTGGTTGTTCATCTCGATTGCCGCGATGTCGCCGGGCGCGCCAGGAGCCAAAGTCACTTCGCCGGGACCACCATGCGCGGTGAACGTCGAGACAAATGCCGACTCGCCGCCGGCAGCGCGTTTCAGCGCGCCGAACAATCCGCCTTTCATCTGCGATTGCAGCTCAATGTTGGCCGACATCGAAACCATCGCGCCCGCTTCGGCCATGATCGACTGTTCAGCCTGCAGCGTCAGCACCGCCAGCGAGAACGCCGGTTGATGCAGGATCTCGTAGCTGTAGCCGCGACCGGTTCCCTGACCATCGGTGTCAAGATTAATTGTGTGCGCCGAAGCGGGAGCCGCTTCCATACGCGTGCCGCAGCGACCGCAAAACGTTCCGCCGGGGGCGATCTGATTACCACAGGAAGGACAGTTCATTAACTTTCTCCTGAGTTGATTCCACGTTTAGATATCTGAATGGTTTCTTCCCCTCCCTCTGGGAGGGGAGGGTGCGAAGCTTTAGCGCGAAGTCTCTTTTGAATGGCGTTGTGTTTAGCCATGACAACCAGTGGTAAGGATAGGTGCGCACCTAAGCCCTCACCCTAACCCTCTCCCAGTGGGAGAGGGAGAAGCAGCTCACTGCCTGCTGCCCACAGCTTCGCGCCGGCCTTTCAGGAACTGCTGGGCCTCGTTCAACCAGCGCTTCTCAGTGCGGTACTTGTAGGCCGGTGCAGTCTTGACGGCATCAATGCAGGCCTGCATCGAGCTGGCGGCTTCCTGGCTGTCTCCCAGTCCGGCGTGCGCCCGGCCAATTAAATACAAAGCCTCCGGGTCGTTGGGACGGTGATCGAGGAACCTTTCCAGCACGTCACGCGCGTCGCTGAACTGGCCGGCGGCGATGTAGGTCGAACCAATCTCGCGCCAGATCTCCTGCTGCGCGTGTGTCTGATCGCGTTGCACAACTTGCTCGAAATGGCCGATGGCTTCAGGCAGACGGCCCTGGGCGCGGGCGATGCGGCCCAGTTGGTAATGCGCATCCAGCTCGTCCTGATCGATGTCGAGCGCGCGTTGAAAACGCTCGCGCGCCAGATCCAGTTCGCCCCGATTCTGATGGATCAAACCAAGATTGTAATGCGCCGACGAATCACGCGGATTGATCGTGGCCGCTTCCAGATTCTGCTTGAACGCGGCGCGCGCGCGTTGATTCCCGACGACTTCGGTAAAGTAGCCCCGCAGGAGAAAGAAGAGCATGAACAAGAGAAACGGCGACGCGAGCATGGTATGAAAGAGGCCATACCAGATGGGGCTGAGCACCAGCGTGGCGCCGCCGCCCAACAACGCGATGGCAATCGCGCGCACAACTGGAGCGCGAAAAACCTCGCGCAAACCCATCACCGAGCCAATCATGAACAGAATCATCCTGGGCATAAAAAAGATGGCCTCGGCCATGGCGATTTGATTGTTGAGGTCCTTTTCCATGCGAGCCAGTGTCTCGGTGGAAGCCCCCACCGAGCGCCAAACATCGAGGGTTTGAGGGATCTGCTTGACCATGTTGGCCACAAACGCGGCCTGTATCCCGCTGAAGTGAAAAAACAGCGCGGTTAAGATCGTAGCGAGGTTGGTGGCCACCAGAACATAAAACATCACCGAAGCCAGCGAAGCGTATTCCTGGCGTACGACAACGCCAAAGCTCCCTTTGCGTTCGAACATGTTGGCGATCAGCGTGAGGAGAGGCACCATCACGATGGCGATCGGCAGCATCGAAGCCGCCGCTTGAAAGAAACTGCCGGCCAGAGCGCCAGGACTCAGAAAAAGTCCTCGATTGCCGGCCAACCACGCGATTGCGAATACGTACGCGACCTGCGACAAATACGCGCAGACGATCGCAGGGAGGAGCGCTCCGCGATCGCGCACTTCGCGTATGCCGCGAATCGGCGCGTAGAAGATCATGCCCAGAAGTCGTAGCCAATCAGTCATGAGGGAGCGCCGGCATCCTGCCGGCGGTTCGCGAGCATCCTGCTCGCGCCTTTCGAGCCCTCCCTTACGGTCGGGCTACTGCCCGGCCCTTACCTCTCATCCGGATCAGGCGCGTTCATCCCGTCACGCCGGTAAGTCGCGCCCGGCGGTACCGACGTGTTATGCGTATCCCGGGACATCACGGTCGCCGCGCCCAGCGGCCAATAGCGAAACAGCGCCTTGCCATAGACATATTTCTTCGGCACCAGGCCCCAAATACGCGAGTCACTCGAATTGTCGCGATTGTCGCCCATCACAAAATAGTATCCAGGCTTAACGTAAGTCGGCTGCTTGCTGGCGTGTGACATGTTCAAATGCGGATCGAGATAGGTCTCGTCCAGGTCCCGGCCGTTTACGTTGACATGGCCATCGCGCACTTCGACGGTATCTCCCGGCAAACCAATGACCCGCTTGATATAACTTTTTGAAGGATCGTCGGGAAACCAGAACACGATGATGTCGCCACGATAAATTTTTGGCGCCCAACCATAGTCGTCGTAGTAAATCAACTTGTTAACAAAAATTCGCTCGCCGTCATGCAGGTACGGCAGCATGGAAGTGCCTTCGACCTTCACCGGTTGGACGATGAATACCATCACCAGCGCCAGCACCATCAACGCGAAGACGAGGTCACGAATCAGCAGGCGTGATTCATGCCACAGATGCTTTCGCGCCGCGTCCTTGGGCCGCTGGATCTGTATGTCATTATCATCGTCCGGGTGGACGGTGCCGAATGGAGGTGGCTGGCTAAATTGCTTACCAAACATGCTATTCGTAGGACGGCCAGAACGATAACTGCCGGTTGATAAAAGCGCTCAACAACAATCGCGACTCGTCCGCTATGAATCCTGATCGAGGTTATCTGTCGTCTGCTGGCATTGTCAAACGACCCTGCACTGGAGCGCAGGCATCCTGCCTGCGGTTTTACGCAGGCGCTACCGCGCGCGGTTCTGAGTAAGGCTCGACTATTATGAACGGTGTTCAGAGTACCGACTTCAGTCGGGTTTTTTGTGAGCGAGCGAGAGCCCAACTAAAGTTGGTACTCTATAGGCCGTGAGACTTGGAAGATTAGCCGGTTCTGTAAAGCTTGACAGTTGTTAGCACGGCTCTCTATCATCCCCACACGTCGGCAAAGAGAATTTTCCAACCGAACAAATCAGCGATCAATCGCCAAATACCGGAGGCTCAAATTCGTGATTAAGCTGGACATTATCAACCGCCTTGCCGATCAAACCGGCATCCCCAAGTTGAAGGCCGAACAAGCTGTGGATGCGCTGTTTCATTCGATGAAGGAAGCGCTGTCTCGCGGCGACCGTATCGAGTTGCGCGGTTTTGGCGTCTTCATTGTCAAACCCCGCAAGCGCGGCGTCGGTCGCAACCCGCGCACCGGCGAAGAGGTAGCGATCCCCTCCGGCAAAACGATCCGCTTCAAACCGGGTAAAGAACTGCAAGCTCACGAAGACGGCGAAGAAGTAACGAACGATTAATTAACCGCAACTGAGATAGACGCAGAGCCGCGTAGCGGCGAACTGTTCATAGTTCAACCGGCAGAAAGAACCCAAGCTCCGTCAGGAGCGAAATATTTCTCCTGTCGCCCATGAATGGGCTCACACAATAAGAAATCTGGCGGGCGTTGCTATAAATATTTCGTGCCTACGGCACTAAGAACTTTTCACCTACTTGCTTTCAACTCTCATCATTTGCAACCCAACCCCCCACGACTCTATCCTAAACCCACAAGTGGATTCCTGAATCATTCGTGTCAGAGCTAACCGAACAGATCGCATCATTGCCGGAAACGATCGGTATTGAAGCCCGAACCGGTTCCAGGCCTACTCTACGTCAGTGGCTTTTGCATGTGGCTTTGTTTGTCGCCACCGCAATCACGACCACCATTTCCGGGATCGTTTGGTGCGCCAGTCCGGAGCTTGACGCGGCCGGCGCAGCACCGGGTCAAAGCGGTGCGGCGTCGAACTCTATTCTGCTGATTCCCTGGTCTTACCTCAGGGGCATCGTTGGGCTTGCGTTGCAGGCGCTCACTCATCCGGCAGTGCTGAAGCCGGGACTACAATTTTCGCTTTCGCTGCTGGCCATCCTGACCGCGCATGAATTTGGCCATTACTTTTTTTGCCGCTACTACGGCGTCGACGCGACGCTTCCTTTCTTCATTCCCCAGCCGCCGGGATTGTTGCCCGGTACGTTTGGCGCATTCATTAAGATGAGATCGCCGGTGCCCTCGCGCCGCGCTTTGTTCGACATCGGCCTGGCGGGTCCGCTGGCGGGATTCATCGTGATCATTCCGATTGCGTTCGCGGGCGTGCTGACGCTTCAGCATATGAACGCTCCGCCGGGAGAATCGGGTGGGATCATATTCAACGATCCGTTGCTGTTCCGTTTGATTGCGCGTGCGTTCAAGATCGATCTGGCCACTGGAATCGTGAATTCCTATTACCTGGCCGCCTGGGTTGGTTTGCTCGTTACCGCTTTGAATCTAATGCCGGTGGGTCAACTGGACGGCGGCCATGGGACCTTCGCCTCGTTCGGCAAGATTGCGCACCACTGGATTGGACGCGTCGCGTTTGTAACGATGGTCGCGCTTTCAGTTTTAGGATACTTGTGGCATGGCAGCCCCAGCGGGTTTCTCTACGTTGTGCTGTTGGCAGTAATGCTGCGCGTCCGTCATCCGCAGCCCGAACAGATGGAACCTTTGGGCGCAATGCGCGTCGCAATTGGGATCATCACGCTGATAGTTTTTGCACTCTGCTTTCTGCCGTTTCCGATTACGATTAGTTAGCGCTCGACTATGAGAGATAAAGATAAGAACATTGATCCATTGCCCGATTCATTTGAGACTGAAGAAAAGGCCGGAGAGTTCTGGGATGCTCATAGCACGATGGACTATCAGCAACACTTAGAGCCAAGCGACGACACGATCGAAATCAGCGAGCGAGTTTTCGAAGTACAGGTTGCAGAAGACGTATTCAAGAAGCTACAGCAAGAAGCTGCATCACATCACCAAACGGTTCCCAAAATCGTTGACAAGATTCTGCGCAAGGAATTCGCTTAGCGGCTCTGCCGCAACAGATGCGGAATGAATCTTGATAAGATGCTCAAAAGGCGTATAGTGCGAACCGGTTCTGCACACATCCGCTCCGCCCTTACGAGATGAAAAAATGAAAGAATGGCTCATTGCCCTCGTACCGTTAGCGAGCGCCGCCCTAGGAGCCTCGTTTGCCTTTCTATTTACGTCACGTGCGAAGCGTGGCGAATCTATCCTTCGTTTTAAGGAAGAGAAGTATGCGAAGCTTCTCGTAAAGCTTCAGGGTTTTGTCGGCGTTACTACCTCTGGCCAACTGAAGAGAGAATTCTTCGAGGAACAATACCAATCTTGGCTCTACGCCTCTGATGAAGTTGTTCAATCCGTCAACGCGCTGGTTTCCCTGGTCGTTGAGGGTAAAGGTTCACTGCCTGATCCCGAAGCGGGCCGGAGAGCCGTTGGAGAAGTAGTTTTGGCTATGAGGCGAGACCTATTACGAAAGACACATCTCGATTACACCGCCTTCCGATACACGGACGTTCATGATGAGAAGAAGAACTAACGAATGAGCACCTTGTGCCCTCAATTCGTAACGCTCGCCGGCAACAGCCCCTTAATCTCCCTCACCACCCGATTCACTTCTTCCTGATCCGCCAGCGCGATCATGAAGAACTTATACCCCTGATGAAAGCAGATGACGCCGTTGGCGAACAGCCAGACGCCGTCGAGGAAGGGATTGCCGCCGAGCAACCAGCTTATCGGCGCGCCGGTAATTCCCGCCGGGTTGGCGATCTGCGCGATCATCACCGCGCCCGCGGCGCAACTGAACGCGCCCAGCAAAGGCGCGCCGACGTACTTCGCCATCTTGCGTTGAAACTCAACTCGTTCGCGCTCGGCTTCGTCTAACTCGCCGGCAGCGATGCGCGCTTCCTGCTTTTTCAGGTACTCATCAAACTTCTCGCTCGCCTTTTTCAAACCCCAGACGGGCAGCGCCGAATGCGTCAGCCAGTGCGGATGCGAACCCAACAGCACCGCGTCGATGCCTGGAAATGACGCGCCCAAACGGACGCCGAGAATTAATGAGAACGAAACGGCCGCCGCTTTGCCCGGATTCTCTTTGACCCAATCTTTCGCCTTCATGATCCCGGCGGTCGCGGCGGCGGTCGCGCGCGTCGCGCGCACGCCCTTGCCGGCAAACTTCGTGGCGGTGGTGGCGTAGTCGACGGCCTCATCAAAAACTTTTTCGGCCTTCTTGCCGGCGGGGCCGGCAGCGTCACGAATAATCTTGCCGGCATCTTTAGCTCGTCGCTTGGCTTCATCCACTGCCTTCCCGGCGGTTTCGCGCAGATTGTTCTCGTCGGCGAATGCGGCGGCCTCCGCCCGCAGATGTCCCGCGCCTTCCGCAATCGTCTGCGCGCCCCGGCGGGCAGCATCGCCGGCGACGCGGGCGGTGTCTTCAACTCGTCCAGTCACGTTGAGTTTTTCGTCCAGCTCTCGGGCTTTGCGCCTGGCCGCGCGCTGCAGGTCGTCAAATTTCTCTTTATAGTCAGTCATGGCTAAGTACTCCCTCATCATTTTACGCCAAGTTACGCGCCAGAGTTCGGAATAGTTGGAAGGCGACGACGAAGCCTCATTTGGAGTGCGCTGACTTGTCAGCGCTTTGGCAGATTGCGGCTTGTCGCAGTCATCTTTCATCGAGTAAAAGCGAGGGACTAAAGCGGCGACAAGTCGCCGCACTCCAAATTTGCCATTCCCGTCCAGCCTTTACTTTTGGCTTCTTCCTTCTTACTTTTGCGTTATGCCGAAATGTCCGACGTGCGGAAAGCCGGTCGAATGGCAGGACAATCCCTGGCGTCCGTTCTGTTCAGAGCGATGCAAATTGATCGACTTCGGCCGCTGGGCCAATGAAGAGTATCGTGTGCCGGGCAAGGAAATTAACCCTGACGAAATCGTCGACCATCCGGAAGCGGGAGAAACGCCGGCCCAGGATACTGAACCGTAAGCCGCGGATTCGGTGCTGTTGGTCGTTTCGGGTTGATTCGTGTGATTTAGTGGATCGTAGTAGCGCGGCAACACAGGACGATCCACGAATTCACACGAAACGACACGAACAGAACCCAATTTAATAGAACAAAGTCGTGTTCGCAGTGAAACGTAACGTGAATACGAAATTCAAAACCGCGATGATCGTGACAATACTGACGGCAGCATTGGCCGCTGGCTCATGCACCAGAAAATCTGCGGCTCGCGGCGGATGGACACTTGATAACAATAAGCGCGCGCAACTGGCCGACTACAAAGGGAAAGTTGTAGTGCTGGATTTTTACGCGACCTGGTGCGAGCCCTGCCGGGCTGAGACGCCTCGGCTGGTTGAATTGCAGCGCCAATACGCAACGCAGGGTTTGCAAGTCATCGGACTGAATGTCGGCGGCGAGGATGATCGCGAGCAGGTCCCGGCTTACGCCAAACAGTTTAGGATTCAATATCCATTGGCGTTTCCCGACGACGAATTGGCGGATGGTTATCTGGGCAACAATCAAACTATTCCGCAGGCATTTGTTTTCGATCGCAGCGGGAACATGGTCAAGCGGTTCGTGGGTTATAGTGACAACTCAGGAGTTGAACTCGAGCGGGTGGTGAAGGCCTCGCTCACTTCGGGCCCTCAGTAAACCAGAATGATTCGTGAAAAACTGATCGACAAAGGCATTGGCGATAACAAGAAGTTTCGCTGGCGCAGCCATGAGATCTCGCGCATCGAGGGTCTGAGCGATGCGGTATTCGCCTTTGCCGTGACACTGCTGGTCGTCTCACTCGAAGTGCCGAGGACGTTCGGCGACTTGATGTATACGATGCGCGGTTTCGGCGCCTTCGCAATTTCCTTCACGCTGCTCTTCATCGTCTGGTTCAATCAATACAAGTTCTTCCGGCGCTACGGCCTGCAGGACAACCTCACGGTGCTGCTCAATGGAGTCCTGCTGTTCGTCGTCCTTTTTTACGTCTATCCGTTGAAGTTTGTGTTTACCCTGATGCTCAACCTGTTCACCGGGGGCCAGGCTGTCATAAGACTTCCTAACGGTACGGTCGAGCACATGGTTGAAAACACGGATCAAATAGCGACGCTGATGATAATTTTTGGCGCTGGTTATATCGCCGTATTCGGAGTCTTCGTGCTGCTCTATTGGCATGCTTACCGCAAACGATCGTCGCTTGCTTTGAACGAGCTGGAGGTGTTTGACACTCGCGAGGACATTCAGGAGAGCGCCCTGAACGTGGGCATTGGAACACTCTCAATTCTATTTGCGGCCATGGGCGGCAGGTTTGCCAGCTTTGCCGGAATGATCTACATGCTCTGCCCGATCGTTTTGACGCTGCACGGAATGATCATGGGTAAGCAAAGAAGGCGAATCGAAGATCGATTTGCCTTGAACGAAGCTGCCATTCCGGAGGCTGAAATTCCATGATCCTCCAACTCGAGTTTTGGCCAACCCTCGCCTTCGGCGTCGTGATGACGTCGTGGTTTGTCTTTGCCGGAGTCTTCCTGGTATTTCTGCGCAATCAGCCGCCCTCGGCGCCTGACAGCAAGCGCGAGCGTACCTCAATCATCGGCATCGCTCTCCAGGGTATCGGTTACGCCGTCGTCTGGTCTGTCCATCGCCAGGCGTTTACTCCAATCGTTCCTCTGGGCAAAGCATTTGAGATCGCGTCGGCGCTTCTAACCATGGTCCTGGCCATGGGATCGGTCTGGTTCTGCTCAGCCGCAGTCCGCACGTTGGGGAAGCAATGGAGTCTGGCTGCGCGAGTGCTGGAAGGACATAAATTAATCACATCAGGCCCATATAGTGTGGTGCGGAATCCGATCTATACCGGAATGTTCGGCATGTTGCTGGCCACAGGCCTGGCGATCAGCCACTGGGTGGGGTTGCTGATAGCCGTCATCGTATTCGCCGTCGGCACGGCGGTGCGGGTGCACAGTGAAGAAAAGCTTTTGCGCGGAGCGTTCGGCGAAGAGTTCGAAGCCTACGCTCGCAAAGTCCCGGCCGTTGTGCCTTTTCTTTTTTGAGAGATCCATTTTGAAACGAGCAAAAATACTAGCGACCATCGGTCCCGCTTCCCGCGACTTTCAGGTTATGGAAGCACTGCTCGCCGCCGGCGTTGACGGTGTGCGCATTAACATGTCGCACGGAACGCACGAAGAGAAGGCGCAGGACATCTCTCTGGCGCGCGCCTGCGCTGAAAAGATGGACCGTCCGCTGGCTGTGCTGGTGGATCTTTCCGGCCCAAAGATTCGCACGCGCTCGCTCAAG
>DATHHW010000044.1:0-65902 GCA_035317005.1 Pyrinomonadaceae bacterium
GATTAATGTCCTACAGTCCGGCAGTCTCGCTACGATTTCCTCAGCGTGCGTAGTCAGGATCTCGTTCTCTGCCCGGGTCGGGTAATACTCGTCAACCTGACAAATGGCGTCAAATAACCGCGAGCCCAGGGAATCGTACAGGTACTTGGGGAATAGGTGTTTGGGAGTGGACGAAAGTCCGCGACGAACATCCGCGGCAAATTCTTCGAGGCCGGTCTGGTGCGCGAGATCATGTAGGACCAGTCTCTTGAGCGGCTCGATGATTTCTGTTTGCGCCACCATGTCTTTTTTCCTGCAGCTCGGCCTGGCCGGGAGCAAGAATATCAATCGCCTGTCGAATTGATTTAGGTGGCGCATTATACGCGCGTGCAAGCGGGAACAAAAAGGGCAGCCGAGCCTGAGCCTCGACTGCCTGCGTTCCAGTTGTTTAGAGGCGGGCTACCGCCCGCCATTGGGTCAGCCCAGCTCAGGCGGGCAGTAGCCCGCCTCTAAACGGAATTAGCGCTGGTTGTTTGCGACCTCAGATGATGATCACGCGGGATCCGGTGCGCGCGCGCGGCGCTCTCCGCGGCACCGTCACGTTGATCTTAGGGGTTGCGGGAATGACAATCCGCGGCAGGTCAACGTTGATTTCGGGAATAGCGATCGATGGAATCATGATGCGCTGCCCACCGATAGTGCCGGGACGCAGGATCATCGGCTCCTTGCTCTTTTCAGGAGTAAGGTTAACTGTGCGTGAATTACGATCGCGCAGAACCGTCAGCGATACCTCGCCATCCTGCTTCTTGTTGATAGCTCGCGTGATGTCTCCGGACGAGTCAACCTTCTCACCATCAATCGCGGTAATTACGTCGCCGGCTTTCAATCCGGCTTTGGCCGCGGGACTGTTTTCGGTCACCGATGTTATCAACACGCCGCCGTCTTTCGCTCCAAAATAATCCGCCAACTGTTTGGTTAATGTCTGGGTGTTGACGCCAATGCGCCGGTTTGCGCCCAAAGAAAAAACATTAAAGTCTCCGTCGTCCGTCTTGATCACCGGCCAGCCTTTTTCGATACCCTTCAGAATGTCATCCCGAATCGACGCGCCCAGAACATTTCCCATGGTGTGCTTCGAAAGCATGGCAGTAATTTCCTGCTCACCACCGGCACGGCTGATCGTAATTCGGACCGTTTGGTCGGGCGAAGATTCGCTAACCAGCCGGGTCAGCTTGCGTGTGCTGCTCACCGATTCACCATCAAAGCGCAGAATTACGTCGTCTTTCTTCAAGCCGGCTTTTTCGGCCGGGCTGTCCTTGATTACCTGGGTCACGCCGACGCCACGCACTTCGCGCATGCCATAGCGGCCCATGTTCTCTTTGCTGATGTCTTCGGTGCCCACCCCGAGGAAGGCGCCGCCGTCGAGAAAGAATGAAAACGAGCGGTCAGTGGTTGCGGGTTCCTGATCGTCCAATGCCAATGCCGCCAGGGGTGCGGTCGACTCCTGGGCATACGCAATTCCGCCGGCAATCACACCGACGCCAAGCACCAAAGCCAGAACTAAGGCCAGTTTGTTACGGGTCATGTCCAATCCTCCGGAAAGATTTTATTGCTTCCACGCCGGATCCCGTAGCCGGTTCCAAATTTTGTTTCGCGCAGAAGGGAAGTCGTTTAGAAGCGGGACTTGTCCCGCTGAAGACACCAATGCGACGGGTCGTTACAGAACCGAGAGCGGTAGCGACCGGATGCTACCGTTCACCTGCGATTTACAATTTTGTGGGGAAGAGACCAGTGGGACGCAGTTGAGTGTTGGCATCCGGTCGCTACCGCTCGCGGTTCTGTAACAAGCGGCAATGGGTTGCTCGGTCACATACCGCCTCCAAACTGCACCATAGTTCTATTTACTTAGGAGAGCCTGCGATAGACCTCGCGTCCATCACTAATTTCGAGCGCCAGCTTTCCTTCAGAATGCGCGTAGTCAAGATGCGCAACGGACTCGGATACACCCAGGAAGCGATGGACGTCGTCAGTGCCGGGGAACATCGCGCGCGATATCTCCCAGGCGCTGGCGCCTTTGGCGGGGACCATCTGAATGATTTGAGCCTGCCGCTCGCGGATCGCGCGCAAGTAGCGGTTAAAGAGTTCCTCGTAGTCATGCACCGCGTCGCCATGGCCGCCCAGAACGAGCGTCGGCGACAGAGCGCGCACGCGTGCCAGGCTGACCAGATATTCTTCGAGCGAGCGAAAGCGTCGCGTTGGATCAATCGGGTCGGGAGAGAGAATTGGGTTCGGCGTAATTCGTTTCAGGACGCAGTCGCCGGCAATCAGTGTGCGATCAGCATGACGAATAAACGAGCAGGAACCCGGCGTGTGACCGGGAGTGTGGACCACCTGCAACGCGCCTGATTCGAACTCAATCTCGGCTTCGTCGGTCAGCTCGCCACAATGATGGTCGTCGAGCGAATCGGCATACTGGCGGACCCCTGCGTACATCCTGCGCATGACTTCTACTTCGTCAAGCGGCACTCCCGCGCGCACCAGAAGCTGACGGGTTTCGTCGTACTCCAAACGTCCGGCGCGATGACCGGTCTCCCATCCATGCACCAGGACCTCGGCGTCCTTCGCTTCATCGCGCAGCGCGCGCGCCAGTCCGCAATGGTCTTCATGCGCGTGCGTGAGCACGATACGACGAATGTCAGCGACTGCCAGACCATTGGCGCGCAACCCGGCGCGCAGCGCGTTCACAGCTTCTTTCGTCTTTGGCCCGGTGTCGATCAGGGTGACCGGATCTTCCGGGATTAGATAGACGTTGACGGGCCCGATGTAGAAGGGCGTTGGTAAAGAGATGGGGACGATGCGCATTAGTCTAGTCTGTTCGTGATGTGATTCTTGTTATACGTCTTGAAGCGATTCACCACAGCAAGGACAGGAGGTTGGCCTCATCAGAGCTTTGTTTTTGGGTAACGTGCAACTAATCTTCGCGCTGCACCTGGGGCACCAACCACTAATTCTTACAAGCGGATTAATCTCGATATCTTCAGTCCAAATAATGCAGGAATCTTCGCCTGGCCGCTTGGCGAGCTGACAGGCTGCATCTGCGCGCTGCGTCAGTTCCTCAAAGCTCGCTTTGCCGTCGCCGATTGCATAACCGAGGCTCATCCCGGTGCTTAATTCTCTGTTATTGTGGGAAAAAGGAATCTCGCGGAACGAAGAGACCGTCGACAAAAACCCACTTAGCGAATCTTGATTGAGCAGAATTACGAATTCGTCGCCGCTTCGACGAAAGGCTTTTCCGCCTAAATCGTCAATAACAATCCTCCTGATTGTTTCGCCAACAGCCCTAAGAGCCACGTCTCCGGCATCGTGGGAATAATCGTCGTTGATATGTTTGAAGTCGTTTAGATCGCCGAAGATCACAATGTAAGGCTCGCGTCCACCGGCATTACTGAGACGTTCTTCTTGATGGAGGGCAAGCGCACTCTTGAGCGAGGTTTTGTCGTCGGTGAAGGCTTCTCGCCTAATTTCGGCCGCGAGTTCTCCTAGTTGATCAATTGCTTCGGCAAGGCTCATTCAGCTGGCGCGCCTTAACAAAGGTAGAACTTTTGGAAGTTCCATATCTACGAGGTTGCCGTAGAGCCAGTCAGCAGTGTCGTCAGGTGAGAGTTGCAAGACGTCTGGGACAACGCTTTCAAGAGTCCAGTACGCATTCGCTCCATAGCTGAAGGTAACTTTGAGGGCTCTAGGAGCCGGATAGAAGAAGACTACCTCTAAGCCAAGGCTCTTGAAGTGTTCGCGAATCGCCATTTCAAGCGGCTGCCGCTGGCTGCCTAAGGCTCCGCCTGCGACGCCCCCAATAAGAGCGCCGCCCAAACCTCCCGTCAACAACCCGAGAGCGATCGCTCCTATGATTGCACTCGTTGAAGCGTCCGCAATGCGGGGGCGCCGATGCAAACCCAGAATCATTTCTTCTTGGTTCGAACTCATAGCCTGATTATAACAGCAGCGGAGCCGGCTCCGAAGTCTGTCAGTACACGTACCGGTTCGCGGCAATCATCGCATTCGCGATCCGCTGACGCGCGGCCACGGTGTTCATGGGCGTCATCTTTGTAAAGCGGCGCAGCGCCGCCAGCAATGTGCGCAATTCATCACCTTCGGCCATCGCCGCCAAGGTGTTTTTAGCCTCAGCTTCAATTCGCTCGATCGCGTCGTTACAAAAGACGCGCGTCATCTCGGCGTATGGCGCCACAGAGTCTTCCCGTTGCGCAGCCGCCATTTTCTTCGTGCGCAGGATCGCCGATTCCATCGCGTACGTATCCATGATGATATCGGCGACGCTCATCAGAATCTCCTGCTGATCAGAAAGTCCCATCATGTATTTTTGAGCTGCCGTCCCCAGCGTCATCAAGGCAACTTTTTTCGCGTTCTGAGCCAGCTTCTGTTCAGTTGCCAACAGACTCTCGTCCAGATCGAAACTGGACATCGAGGGCGAAAGGATTTCGTCCATCAACGCCTGGGCCGCAGGCAATAACGCGAGCCGTCCGCTCAGCGCAGCTTTCATCAAGCGTCCGGGAATCAGCATCCGATTGATTTCATTCGTGCCTTCAAAGATCCGGTTGATGCGCGTGTCCCGATAGGCGCGTTCGGCCGGATAGTCGGCTGAGTACCCATAGCCGCCAAAAATCTGCACCATCTCGTCGGTGACAAAGTCGCAGTATTCAGACAGCGCCACCTTGATGATCGAACATTCGGCTGCGTACTCTTCGATGGCTTTCAGGCGCGCGTCCATGTCCTTGGAATCCGCTACGGCGCCGAGGCCCTCTTCGATCATTCCCAGCGTCCGGTAGATCATCGCTTCACCGACCCAGGTGCGAATTGCCATTTCGCCAAGCTTCGATTTGATCGCGCCGAACGACGAGATCGATTTGCCGAACTGTTGCCGTTCGTTCGCATAGCGCACAGACTCGTGCAGGGCGAGTTTCATTCCGCCCAGACACATCGCGCCCAGCTTAAAGCGCCCGATGTTGAGAATATTGAAAGCGATCTTGTGGCCCTTGCCGATCTCGCCGAGCAGATTCTCGACCGGCGTTCTGGCGTCAGCGAGAATCAACGGCGTGGTGCTCGAGCCTTTGATGCCCATCTTGTGCTCTTCCGCGCCGTGCTTGCAGCCTTCCTGCCGCTCGACGATAAAGGCGGAAAACTTATCGCCGTCGACTTTCGCGAATACGACAAAGATATCGGCAAAGCCGCCGTTCGTAATGAACATTTTCTCGCCGTTGAGAATGTATTCCTTGCCGTCATCGCTCAGCCTGGCGGTTGCCTTTGCCGCCATTGCATCTGAGCCTGAACCCGCTTCAGTCAGGGCGTAGGCCGTGATCAGATCGCCGGCAGCGATCGGGGGCAGGTATTTTTGTTTAGCGGACTCAGTGCCGAAATAGAGGATTGGCAGCATGCCGATGCCGCCCTGCGCCCCCAGCGTCGTAGCGAATGACGCCGACCGGCCGATGTTCTCTGAGATGATCGCGCCGCTGGTCTGATCCAAACCCAGACCGCCGTACTCTTCCGGAATATTCGCGCCCACCAAACCGAGTTCCGAGGCCTTCTTAACCAATTCCCGCGCCAGCTTCCAGTCTTTGGCTTCGAGCTCAGGGATGCGCGGCAGAACCTCCGTGTCCATGAATTGCCGCGTGGTGTCGGCAATCATGCGGTGCTCTTCGTTAAAGTCACCGGGCGTGAAAATGCTCTCAGGCGTTTGCTCTTCGATTAGAAAACTTCCGCCCTTGACGATCTGTTTTGCTTCGATTGCGGCTGACATAAAAGTCCTTTCAGTTGTAGCGCAACTTGGTAAGTTGCGATTGTGGCTGCGCAAGTTAACAACTTGCGCTACATATTCATTCTTCAGGCACCTGTTCACTTATCTCTGGCGGCATAATGTCGCGCAATTCGGGATAGCTTTCGAGAATCCTCATTAAGTCGAGTTCATCCTTCTTGCGCTTCGTCGGGCGACGCTTGTCGTCACTCCATGCCCAAATCTTTCCTCGAACGATGTTGCTTAGCGAGGCGACCGGCACCCGCTCACCCAGGACTTCTCGCTGCTCCGCATCAGTGACGAACTCCTGATAACGCGGGTCGAGACTAAACTGAATTCGAAGTTCGCTGTCTGGCATCGTCGCATTCAGCGAATGCGGAAATTCCTGAAGAGAAAAACCTGCCGCAATCAACTTCTTCTTGATCGCCTCCAACTCTGTGGATACAACTACGATGTCAGCATCAAGCGTGAACACCGGTTCGACATAACAATTAACGGCGAGTCCGCCGATCAGACACCATGGCCCGTGCTCCTCTAGAATTCGAACCAGCAGCGCGAAATCACTGCTGCCGTTACCGGTCACAGACTCAAATATTTCCGAGGCAGTCATACGGTCCCTTGTAGCCGCTTTCTTCCTTAGCCAATCAAAATCCAAAGCGGTGACGAGTCACCGCACCCCAAATTAGCTCATTCTCTCAAAAATTCCCGCGGCGCCCATGCCGCCGCCGACGCACATCGTCACCATGCCATAGCGGCCGTTGCGCCGCGCCAGCTCTTGCAGTATCGATGCGGTTAGTTTCGCGCCGGTGCAACCCAGCGGATGACCCAGTGCGATGGCGCCGCCGTTAACATTGACCTTGTCGAGATCGAGCCCGAGCGTTTTGATCACCGCCAAAGACTGCGCGGCGAAAGCCTCGTTCAGTTCGATCACGTCAATTTGGTCCAGTGTAAGACCGGCGAGTTTCAGAACTTTCGGAATCGCAAACACCGGCCCAATGCCCATCTCTTCCGGCGGACACCCCGCAGTTGCATAGGCGACAAACCGCGCCAGAGGTTTCGCGCCCAACTCCTTCGCTCGATCTTCAGACATCACTACCGCTACGGCGGCCCCGTCAGACATCTGCGAAGAATTACCCGCAGTGATTGTTCCTTTGACGTGAAAAGCCGGTTTCAGTTTTCCGAGCGCTTCGGCTGAAGTATCACGGCGTGGTCCTTCGTCTTTGTCGAAGATCACTTCGCGATGTTGCTTCTTGCCTTTGTCGTCCAACTCTTCCACGGTCACGGTCAGCGGCACGGTCTCTTCTTTGAACTTGTCCTGCTCCAGAGCAGCGAACGCGCGTTGATGCGAGCGTAGGGCGAACTCATCCTGCTCTTCGCGGGTGACTTCATATTTCCGCGCGACGTTTTCAGTCGCCAGCCCCATATTCAAATAAAAGTCTGGATAGTGTTCGACCAGGTATGGATTGGGGCGAATGATGTGCCCGCCCATGGGAATCATCGACATCGATTCCAAGCCGCCGGCGAGTGCCACCTGCGCGCTGCCGGTGCGAATTCGATCCGCTGCGATGGCAATCGATTGCAGCCCGGAAGAGCAAAAGCGATTGATGGTCATGGCGCTGGTTTCCACCGGCAGGCCTGCGCGAATTGCGGCTGAGCGGGCTATGTTCATGCCCTGCTCGGCTTCCGGCATCGCGCAACCCATGATCACGTCTTCGATCTCGGCAGCCTCCAGGCCCGGCACCCGGGCCATGGCCTCCTTAATTACTGCTGCACCCATTTCATCGGCGCGCGTATTCCGCAAAGTGCCTTTCGGTGCTTTGCCGACTGCCGTGCGAACTGCTGATACGATAAATGCTTCTTTCATGATTTCCTCTGCGGCTCTGCCGCGATTCTTCCGCGGCTTTGCCGCCTGATGTGCGGAAAGGCTCTGCCTTTCCGGAATCGCTCACTTGTTTTCGGAGGCTATGCCTCCGTTCTCACTTTCGCGATGAACCGCCTCTTCAAAAACTCTGTCTAATTCCTTAACGGTTTCCCCGTCTTCAACATATGTGCGATCCGATCCTGCGTCTGGCGCGTTCCGATCAGCGAAAGAAAAGCTTCGCGCTCGAGATCGAGCAGATACTGTTCAGACACACGCGTCGGATGATTCAGATCGCCACCAGTGAGAATGCGCGCGAGCTTCTCACCGATCAGAGCGTCGTGATCCGAAATGTATCCCGCGCGCTTCATCATGTGAACGCCCAGCTTCAGAGTCGCCAGACCGGGCATTCCCAACGCGAGAATGTCCGTGCGTTGCTGTGGCTGCTGATAACCACTCGCGGCTAACGCCAGTACCTCCTTCTTCGCGTCGGCAATCAAACGGTCCCGGTTCATCGAGATTGAATCGTCATGGCTCAGGAAGCCGTAACCGCGGGCCTCTTCGGCCGACGTGGCGACCTTGGCCAACGCAATTGTTTCGAACGCGCGCTTGACGAATGGAAACGGGTCCGCGTCTTTCATGTCCTTCGGGATCGAGTCGAGCGCCCTCACCAACATCTCTTTCGTGCCGCAGCCCGCTGGAATAATGCCCACGCCAACTTCCACGAGTCCGATGTAAGTCTCGGCGTTAGCTCGCACGCGGTCCGCATGCAGGACCATTTCGCATCCGCCGCCAAAGACCATCTGAAACGGCGCGACCACGACCGGCTTCGGCGAATAGCGCAGACTCATCACCGATTGCTGAAAGAAACGGCCGATCATGTCCAACTCTTCCCAGTTCTCGTCCTGCGCTTCCATCAACATCAGCATCAGGTTTGCGCCCACGGAAAAGTTCTGGCCTTGATTGCCGACTACCAATCCCAGGAAGTTCTTTTCGACTTCGTTGAGCGCGATTTTCAACATCTCGAGCGTGTCGCCGCCAATCGAATTCATCTTCGAATGAAACTCGAGACAAGCGACTCCGTCGCCAAGATCGATCAACGACGCTCCGGAGTTATTCCTGATGACTGCGGACGTGCCACGCGCATCCTGCGCGTGAGTCACGGGCGGGTCGCCCGTGCCATGATCCTTCAGTGACTTGAGAATGATCGTGCCCGGTGGATCGCCGGCCGGAACATACTTCGCGGAAGGGAAGTCAAAGTAGAAGCGCTGGCCGTTCTCCTGTTTGTAGAAAAAGTTTGCGCCTGAGTCGACCATCTTCTGTACGTTCGCCGGGACGCTCTTGCCTTCTTCCTTCAATTTTTCGACTGACTTGGCGACGCCGATCGCGTCCCATACTTCGAACGGTCCCAATTCCCAATTGAAACCCCACTGCATCGCGCGATCGATCTCCACTACCGTATCGGCAATTTCCGGAATCCGATCGCCCGCGTAGCAAAGAGTGCGCGAAAGTGTTTTCCAGAGAAAAGCTCCCGCGCGGTCCTTCGACCATGCCAGCGTCTTGATTCGTTCGGCCGTATCTTCGATGTTCTTGGCCATCTCCAGTGACGGGAGTTTTACTTTCTGCGCCGGCCGGTAATCGAGCGTCGCCACGTCGAGCGTCAGGATCTCGCGCTTGTCGCCCTCGCCTTTTTGTCTCTTGTAGAAACCAGCCTTCGTCTTATTGCCGAGCAAACCTCGTTCGATCATCTTTCCGACGAATTCCGGCATCGCAAACGCTTCGCGTTCGGGATCTTCGGGAAGATTTTCATGCAGGTTCTTTACGACGTGCGCCAGCACATCGAGACCAACCAGATCAAAAGTGCGGAAGGTTGCGGTCTTGGGGCGACCGACGGCGGGGCCGGTGATCTTGTCGACTTCTTCAATCGAGTAGCCGTCCTCGATCATCGTTTGGATCGTGACCAGCGCGCCGAACGTGCCGATGCGGTTGGCGATAAAGTTCGGCCGGTCCTTGGCGACGACGACACCTTTGCCGAGGCGCTCATCCAGAAAGCCGAACATCGAACAAGAGACTTCCGGTTTGGTCCATTCAGTGCGAATCAACTCAACCAGGTGCATGTACCGTGGCGGATTAAAAAAGTGCATGCCGAGAAAGTGCGCGCGAAAATCTTCCGAGCGCCCGGCGGCAAGTTGCTGCAGCGGGATGCCGCTGGTGTTCGAAGCCACGACCGAACCCGGCCGCCGGTGTTGCTCGACCTTCTCGTACAGGCTCTGTTTGATCTGAAGGTTTTCGACGACGGCTTCGATGATCAGATCACAATCCTTCAGCTTCGGCAGATCGTCATCGAAATTTCCAACGCTCACCAGCGCAGCGAGATCAGCAGTGAAGAACGCGGCGGGTTTGGCTTTCTTTGCAGCTTCCAGTCCAGCGCGTGCGATGCGGTTGCGTACTTGCGGCGATTCCAACGTGGCCTGTTCATCCGCGGTCAATTCGCGCGGGACGATGTCGAGTAAGAGAGTTGGAATGCCGGCGTTGGCGAGGTGCGCAGCGATTTGCGCCCCCATCGTGCCAGCCCCAAGCACGGCAGCTTTTTTCACTGTGATCATAGCGGGCTAATAATACTGAATGAATGCTCATTCAGCAAGGTGATTTAAGACGTGAATTTCAGAGAGTCGGGCATTGTGGGTTCGCTCATAAAATGAGATTGGTGGAGCATAAAATGAGATTGGTAGCAGGACATAGAGTGACGCACATTCATTCGATCATGATGTGAACGAGTGCGTTGTGCGGGATCTGCCAATTTCTCCTAGCCAAGCTCTGAATGGGAGAGCAAAGCGATAGCGACTTCGTCCCGATTACGGTGAAGCCTAATCATGGTAGGGAGGCAGGCCTCGTCAATTTTTCATCTTACACGAACGCGGCAAGCCACCTCGACGCGCATGGCTGATGCAAGAGCGGACCCCTTCACGCTTGCTGCGATCTTCGGTTATAGCGACATTCGAATCACCGCGCGGTACACGCTGCGACGGATGAAGCGAAACGCCGAGCGGTGGAAATAAGTTGATAAGGCCTTTGGTGCGTCCGACGCTGGTGCATCGCTGCTTGTAAAATGTGAGTGATGGAAATGCCTATCGTTGCAGCCAAATACGAAGTTTGGCAATGTAGTGGCAACGGAAGCAAAAACGGCGAAGCGGTGCCCCGCCCTAAGGCGTTGATTTAATTGGTGGACCAGGGGGATCGAACCCCTGACATCCGCATTGCGAACGGCAAAAAGGCGATTTTCATGGACCATATTTCCGCCCTTGAAAACTCGACAAATTTGCCAAAACCTTAACAACAACGCAGCCGCGAACAAGAACTCGACTCCGACGAAACACGACCTTCAAATACCCGTTTTTGATAATTTTGGCAACGATTTGGCAACGGAGAGTGTGTGAAGTTATGGCCCCCTTCGAATGCCTTCTCCCGAAACAACTATCGATTCTGGAGTGATGGCCCGGCGGCCGCCCTTGAAAAGCTGTCCTCTCCCTTAATCCAATAGCCTTGCCGTACTCAATACCCGCCACGTGAGATTTTGCTCCGCACGGTAGGGCTTTATGAGGTAGCATCGGTTCCAGATCCGGTTTGATGTAACACCGGTCCGTTATTGGTAAGTGGAAGCTGATCAAAATCGAGAAGTTCTCGGGAGAGGAGGTGAAAGGCGTGCTGGTGGCCAGGTCGGACATTAACATGGAAGACCTGGCGCGCCGCATGTCGTCACTAGAAGAAGAGGCCTTCTTGGAGTTTGCGGCCGTCTTTGGTCCTCGTTTCCGGAAGTTGTTCCTCAATCGTGGACTCAATCTCACGGATGCTGAAGATCTCGCTGTCTCTTGTGTCACAGACATCGCTCTTAAGGTCGGTCAATACCGAACCACACATGGACATTTTGAAGCTTGGGTATTCACCGTTGCGCGTCACTACCTAATAGACTGGTGGCGCCGTCAGCATCCTGGCGTGCAACTCTCTGATGACTCTCCGATAGTCCCTCTCTCTAATGAGAAGCTGGAGCTAAATCCTGAAGTAGTGTCGGCAGTGAGGGAAAGCGTGCAAAGACTCTCAGAAAGCGACCGAACTATCATCCAGATGAGAAACATGGAAGGCGAGTGCACCTTTGCGGAGGTTGGTAAGCAGCTTGGAATAACCGCTGGAGCAGCGAGAGTTCGACATCTCAGAGCGTTGCAGCGACTAGAAGAATTGCTCGAAAGAGATGTCCGCATCGACGAATATTTGGAAAGAATAAGAGTCATCCATAAGGAGAAATAGTATGAATCAAGACAAAGTTAGTGACATAGATAATATAGCAGAGTATCAGCCGCCAGAGTGGGTCTTATCAATACTCACTCTATTCGAATCGTCAACCGCCGAGAATGCAAAATCCGACAAAACCCCGATCGATGAGATGTTCACGAAGCGCTGCGCGGGCGCTGCAGAACTCGCGCTCAACCTCGCAAAACTACGTCAGGAGAGACAACGTGTGGGCTTCGTACCTCTCTCAGCAACCGACTACATCCGACGATTAATAGAGCTGGTGGACATTCCAGAATCACCTATCCTTTCGTGGTTGCAGAGTGAAGATTTTTCGCTGGACGATCCGAAGAGTGCCAACGCCTTTGCCCGACTAGCGCAGCGCGTCGGGATCAGCTTGCGCGAAGCGCTTGTGCATCTGCGCATCAGTTTTGCTGCTCAGAGGGGCTCTCCAGTTCCGATTCTTCTTGCACGCACCCGTTCTTCTTCTCCACACCTTACCCCGATCGAAAGCTCCGAAGTGTTGCTCCGAGAGATTGAGTCCGGATACGACGTTGCTGATTTGAGACAGCTTCGTGCAATAGAGCAGGAGTTGACTGCATCCTACGAGTGAGTCGGGCAAGAACTCTGCCTGGGAAGCAACCCAGCGATCAGTTGAAAGCGGCATTAGGGAGAACATTTTGTGACTCAAACAAACGCCAAACCCCAGGATGTACATTCAACCATACTAATCGAAAGACTTTCGGAGGGCTGGACCCCGGAGCACAGCGGCTGGCCCCAGGAGCTGATGCGAAGATTTGCCTGCCAGCTTAATGCGACCACGGAGCTGGTAGAAACCACTGAAGCGAACCAGTTCCAGTTCATGCTGAACATGAACGACCTGTGTTTGCGAGGAATGAACAATGTGCGCTGTTTGATTCTCGGCGCAGAGCAGAGCACAGCTTCGGTTCGCAAGTTTTGGCAAAATGCGGCAACTCCCGGTAGCTTGCCATTTATTTTCGCTCTCTCGGATGATGCCCTGAAGACGGTGAGGGAGAACTTTCCGCGCGACCGATGTCTCACCTTGGATCGCGAAGAAATCAAAAAGCTGCTCGGTTCTGCAGAGCCCCAGAGGTCTGTAAAGCAGCTTCTCTGGCAACAGATACCACGACGACGATTGGATCCCTACAACCTTCTTACACCCGCTGAAGGCGTGATGTTTTTCGGGCGGCAGAACGAGCTCGCCCGACTCATCGACGAAGATACGACGAGCTTTGCGATCGCGGGGCCGAGTCGCATTGGCAAAACTTCTCTTCTTAAGCGTTACCATCAGGAAATGGTTCGCAGGCGAGATCCAAATTCGCGCCATCGGTTCCTGATTAGTTTTACCGACTGCCGCGACACATCATCGGATAACGTTGCGCGCTATCTGGCCATGAAGATCGCTCCCTCGTTCAAAAGCGACAAGATTACTACTGATGGCCTGCAAAGATTTCTAACTTACCATGCAAAGGACGGTCCCCTGGATCTGCTGCTGGACGAAGTCGAGTTCGTTTGCGAGAGCGATGCGTTCAAGGCTTTGGGAGCGGCCACGCGGGATGGACACTGCCGTTTGATTCTTTGCGGCAAAGAAGTGCTTCTGAAAATGGCGCTCAACGCTCAATCTGTTTTGGGATGTCGGCTGACTTTAACCCAACTTGAACCTTTGGATGAGAATGCAGCTACCGATCTCATCCTGAAGCCGTTTGAGGATCTCGGATTTAGTGTTGCCGAGCCCAACCAACTGGTTGAGAACGTGTTGCGCTTGACCGGGCGGTTGCCCTACTTATTGCAGTTCTGCGGCCAAAAACTCGCGGAACTGGCCATCGAACAAAATGTCGGTACAATTTCCATGGAACACGTGGAGTTGCTGAGATGGGATTTTGTCACTGCTCAATATTTCGTAAGGCCGCTGATTGATCTCGCAGATCCGGAGACACGACTATTAGGATTATCGCTCCTAAAAAACTGCGCTAAAGAGTTCTCAGTCTCAGCGGTCCAGGAATTAGCCCACAGTATCGGAATCTCGGTTACCCCGGATCGGGCCCTTGACGTTTGTAACAGCCTTGTCATTAACAACGTGTTGACGTGGAGAGGCGGCTCTTATCGCATTGCCAATGACGGTCTGCACTTTTTCGCGAGCCAAGGCGGATACCTGGATCATGCTCTCAAGGAATCCGAAAAACTCGTCAAAGCACGACTCAAGCAATAGAGCCGAAAGTCAGTTATGGTACCTTTCACATATCGGCGCATCAGCCGCGAACTAATCAACGAGCTGTTTGCCGACAAACTTGAGCACGGCGTAAGCCTGATTCTGCTCGGCCCGCGCTATGTAGGCAAGAGACACGTGCTGCATCAGCTCAGGGACAAACTGAAGGACTCCGAGATCGCGCCGATTGTTCAGTTGAAGCTTTTGGCTCAACCGCCGATTACTTCGGAAGGACGCGTCCGCGAGCTGTTCGAGGTCGCCGTGCAAAACGCTTTCCTGCCAGGTGGAAATCCTCCTTCAGAATCAGCCGAAGACTTTGAGGATCCCTTAATGGGACCCCTCGACCGCCTGATAGCATTCGTTCAGGAGCAGAGGACACCTTTTCAGCGGAAGCCGATTTTTCTAATCGTGTCGAACGTCGATGGCCTCGCTCACCACGTGGCTCTCAGTTTTTTGGAAAAAGTAAGGCGACGCATTGAAGACGGAAAAGTAATCGGTATTCTCAGCGCAGAAGATGACGTGCAGAAGCTGGTCCAGGGTGGTTTCAATTGCGCCCTTCCATACGTTCTACAAGCCTATGAGCGTGATGAGTTCTGTGACTATCTGGTTCATTACGCGAAGAAGATGAATATCGAGTTTGAGTCTCAGGTCGAAGCGTCGAACGAACTTTGGCGGCTCACCGGCGGCAACCTCTACACCATGAGGATGATTCTCTGGGGACTGGTCCAATCACGAGCCCGGTTCGACATCGCCGGCGAGCGCCCGGTTAGGGTGGATGAGATTCCCCAGTCGCTTAATCTAATCGGAATACCCGGAGTGTATGGGAGTCATGTGTTTCGGCATGGAACAGAGATCATCGAGCGGAATCATGAATGTTGGCAACGTCTCGATGATCTCATTCGTGACAAGGCGGTCAAGATCGGACTCGAAGAAAGCGCTCCGACCACGCTTGAAGTCGCCGGAGTCGCGATCCGTGAAGCCACGGCCGACGATGTTTATCTGAAGTTCGCGTCTCCATTGCATGAGGCTTTTGTCGTACAGCACTACGACAAGCGCCGTTTTGGAGATCTCTACGCGGCGGCCGGGAAGTGGGACAAAGCATTTAGTCTCTACTCAGATCTCCTTCCGGAAGAAACGATCCGTCCCCTGGGCGTAAGTGATTGCGCGGAAGTGGAAGCGGCAGTTGGCTCACTGTGTTCCTCACTCTATTCAGAGTCAACCAAGTATCAATATCCGACCGCCGGACAACGCGTCGCATCGATGAAGGATCTTTTTGCAGCTGGTGCCAAGTACCTTTTGGGTTTCAGCGAGATTTCTTTTTGGATTTACGATTCGTGGCGCAGCGAGATGGGCTGGCAGCCGATTCTACCCGACACCTTCGCTCCAGGCGACGCGGAACGCCAACTCATTAGGACATCGTTACCTGCGAAGGTTGCACCGGGTGAACAATGGCAGTTTGACGCGCCCTGGAACCAGATTGCTCTGGTCACTTTCCTGCCGGCCTTACGCGAAGACCAGCTGGTAGCAGTAGTAGTCAGTGAACTGAAGAGAAGGACTGTCATTTCTCGCGAGCGTGCCCGAGTCGCTAACAGATTGCTGGAACATTTCGCCAAAGCCTATGCCCAGGCAAATGCAGTCGATGGACTGCAAATCCGCTTGCAGGTCAGGAACCAGCATGTGAAGACAATGAACTCCATCTTCAACGCGCTGGGGAGCGACGTGCAGGATGTAGGCCAGGTGCTGGAGATGGCGGCAAAGGGCTTGAGAAAACTGGAGTATAAGCGAGCGTTCTTCAGCCTGGTGGATCCGGAAGAGCAGAGAATTCAAGGCTTCCTGGATCACAATGACAGCGACCCCAAAGTCGACCTTGCTCCGTGGATCGATTTGCCACTGCGAGACTACCAGGGTGATCTGCAGACGCTGGTTATTCACGAACGAATACCGTATCGGATTGCCGACGCGACGAAAGACGGACGAGTCAATCCAGAGCTAATAACTCTTGCTAAACTACAGTCCTTTGCCTTGATTCCAATACTTAACCCATCCGAGAAGGCCATCGGCACGATCCACGTCGAACGCAACGACGGCGCAGTGCCGTCTGAGGACGAGGTCAGGGACTTAGAGTCTTTTGGCCGGCAGTTAGCGATTGCGATCGAACAGAGCGAGAGAGTGAACATGCTTCAATCGTCACTCGACAAGATTCCAGAGCCGATTGTGATTGTTGATCGCACCGAACGCCGCCGCTATGCGAATCGACCGGCAGCTAAGCTGCTTGGCATTCCTGAGGGCTGGTTGAGACCCACTACGGATCAAAAACGATTCGGAGAAGAGGTTAGCGGTATCAGCTCCGAGTTGCTGCACAAGTCATTGGGCTCAGGTGACTCAGGAAATCGGCTGGTGAGTCATTTCGAAGGGATCGGCAATGAACGTGCTTATCGGGGTGCCGCCCTAACTGACACAATCACAGACTGGCGAGGGAAGATTACCGGTGGCTTGTTGCATGTGCAGGACTTTAACTACCTGCACCGGGTCTTTCTGGCCGCACGCCTGATTGGCGAGGCACAGGACATGCTCTCGGCCTTCGGGCGCATGCTGAAAATGGCCCCGGAACTCCTGGGATCTAACAACTGGGGGCGCCTCTACCTGGCGGATGATGAAGACAAGCCACAGAAGTTGATCAGTAAACTTTCATTCGGCTACGACGAGCAGGGCGAAAAGCGATTTAATGAGGGCGGAACAGTACTGAACCGAGATACGCCAGGAGGGATTGACTGGTTGGCGTTTGACCTGCGAAAGCCGGTGGTCTTTTGCTGGAATGACACGCTTCAGCCGGGCGAGGTGTATGTGACGCCCTTTGGATTGCAAGCGATCAATGCTCCCAACCCGCCCCAACCTCCCGAACTTCAAAAGCACCCGGGGGATTTCTGGATGGATTTCCCGCTCATGACGCAGAACAAGATTCTTGGCAAACTCTGCTTTCAATGTGATGAGAACCTGAGACCCGAAGACTTCGAACTCCTGAAGCTGCTCTCGGAGATTATCGTCGGACTTTTTGACGCTTTTCTCGTGCGGGCCACCTTGATTAACGATCGTGAAGATTTGATTATGGCTTCGACAGCCCAGAAAACTGTCGAGACAATAGTGCATAACCTCTTTACGCGGTTTGGTAATTTATCCTATTTGTCAGCGGATTACTGGCTGCTTTCGGAGAAGTACCCCAACCTCGAGGATCTCAAGGAGCTTACCGCGCGTTTTATTCATATCGTCGACGAGACGCAGACTGCCGCGAAACGTGCCAAGGAGATGCTTGGCCCCATTAACCCCCAGTGGATGACGTTCGACATCGAACACCACATGCGTCGAACACTCGGTTCTGCCTTGCCAGCCGACGCTTGGACGCTGGACGCTCCAAACCGAATTGATGTCACCGCTGACGCCCATTTGCTGGAAATGGCTATTCTGGAAATGATCCAGAACTCGAAGGATGCGGCCGTTCCAAACCGGCGATTGCATGTTTCGGTGACAATCGAACCTTATGAGTTGAATGGTGATGAGTGTGTGAGAATCACTTATCGGGATAATGGCAGAGGAATTCCCACTGAATTCAGCAAGACAATCTACGATGAGTTGTTCAGCTTTCGGCCAGGAGACCCCAACGCAGGCACAGGCTTGGGACTGTTTTTTGTCAGCCGGGTCTTCAAGGCACACGGCGGTTTTATTTACACAGGGATCGCATCTCAAGGTGCCGAGTTCGTCAGCGCGATCCGTAATCCAAATGTCCGCAGCGAAACGAAGGAGGAGGAAAGAAATGTTTCGCATACTTATAGTTGAAGACGATCAGGGTACGTTCACAGCTCAGATGAACGCTATTTCACGCGCATTCACCGAAGCTGATGGTGAATTAGGAGTTAGCATTCACATTGCTCGGTCTGTATCCAAGGGTAAGCAAACCATCGAAGAAGCTCATCGAAACAAACGGCCATATCACGCGGTGATACTGGATGCGAAGCTGCCGCCAGAAGACGGTTATCCCACGCAAGTCGATGAATCCCTATGCCTGCTGATTCGGGATTTGATGAAATCGACGCTGGTGGCCCACGTCAGCATGTATGGCGATGACGAGAAAGTCAAAGATCACTTGCGCCGTATCCATCAGGAACAGATCAATCCCAAGTCCTTTGCGCTGTCCAAGTCGGCCACGGATGCGATCGAGCTAATCAAGAGACTAAGGAGCTTCCTCTACAGCATGAGGGTCGAGGAACAAATGAACTCGCTATTTGGTCAGCAAGTTGATTTGAGCTTTGCCGACAAGGGCCGAGGACGGGCGACTGCCCAGCGTTCCCGGATCGAAAGAGATTCAACCCTTGATCTGGCCACGTTGCGTCGGGATATTGTGGCTCACTGGGCGGATCTGGACGAGCGACTTAAGGAAAGAATCCGACTTGTTTTTCGGGTCGATCCAAATAGCACGCCCGTGCGAATCAGTTTAGTCAGGTCTCCTGACTCTCCCCAAGGAGCATAAAGACCATGTTCTATGGTGTTCCCCCCGCTTCAAGCTTCCCGCTGGAGATGAAGTCGGATCACTTCATCATTCATTACGGCATGCGAAATCCGTATGGAGGTAAAGGCCGTGGGTGCGAAGGAGTGCGCGATAACACTCTGGTGCTCACTTACCTCGAGGCATTGGAACGGCTCTATGACATCATGACTGAAGAGCCCTGGAGCCGGCCACCGCCCATCGTCGATGTGGGCAAGCGAACGCATGTCTTCGCGCATGATAGCGGCGCCTACACTGCCGACGATCCGTTCGCAGACACCAGTCCCGAATGGTTGGGACGAAGCGTTCCGTTTATTGTTTTGCCCTGCCGGAGCGATGAGACCACAACTCAAGCCGAATTACAGCGCGCCGCTGCCGAAGCAGTCCATGAAGGCACGCACGTATTTAATTATACGAATCGCCCATACGATTCGCTCACCTCGAGAAACTGGGAATGGTTCGATGAAGCCTTCGCGGTCTTCATGGAAACTATGGTGGTGGCTGGGAACCCTGATTATATAAGGTTTCTCATGAACTGGGTCGACATGCCGGAGGTGCCGCTGGATCACCCGAGTGCGAAATATCTAGCCGGCATGTTCGTTCGTTATTTATCGAAGAGACTAGGCAACCGCTGGGTAAATGATGTTTGGGTCAAATCGGTCGAGAGAGAAGATCCACTGGAGGCAATGCAGCGACTACTTCCTGGCGGCATGACGCTGGTCTCTCCGGATCCTACAGTTCAGGATTTGTTCGCGTCGGGCTATTGCATGGATCCCTATTTCCTTTGGGATCATGAAAGCAAGGGATTGGCGACTGACGTATTTGCGCGGTACGGTGAGCGCGCAATTTCGGAAAGTTGTGTCTTGAGGCCAGGAGGAAAGCCGTGGACAGTGAAGCGCGAAGTACTTGATCACCTCGCCTGTCGATACTATAGAATATACTTCAAAGGCAATATTTCCCAGGTGACGATTACGCTGATGATGCGGAATGTCGGTACAGCCGGACCTCTGAAAGCCGAAGCCGCCATCGTTACCGCGGAAAGGCGACGCAAGGATTTGCGAACTCTACAGCCGGTACCCACGCCGCAACCAGGACAAAACCACCAACTATCAACAACTCTCGATAATTTGGTGGCAGACGACGTCGATCACCTAGTGCTAGTTGTGGCTAACTGCGGCAAGCGGCGCGATCGAGAGGACGATCGGGCTCATGATGATGCAATCGAGTTCAACCTCGAAGTGTCGAGTTAGCGGCACTCCTGCCAATTACTCAGGATCGTCAGTTGCCAGCATCGAAAGTCTGGTTTTGTCTTCATTGCTGTTCCAGCTTTATGAACCTGGATATACACGGCACACCGTCCTCATTGACAATGAAAAGCATGTAGTAGCCCGGCGGAGCAACAAAGGGATCGGGCGGTGACATGACTGATAGAGAACTCACAGAGCTCTGTATGATTGAAAGTCCGACGTAACGCTGGCTCGAGTTGAAAGAATGAGTAACGGACCCGGGACTTATGAGAGCAACCGATTTTATGCCCTGAGCCAGCGCCGCATTAATTTCGAACTTGGTGTTGTAACTGATCTCGCCGGGAGCGTTTTGGATAATTGGTCTGGGGCCGCGATCCAAATAGGGCGGACTAAAAGTTTCAACCCACAACTTCGCTTTGTTATAGCGCGCCTGATGCCAAACTGAATCTGTGCCTGCAGTCAAAACTCTTCCGTCCGGCAAAAGAAGGGCCACCGAATGGTAGAGTCGAGGTATCTTCATCGGATTAAGGGTAGTCCACTTCTCAGAGACAGGGTCATAGAGTTCGGCCGCCAAAACCGGATTGGCTCCGCAGTCGGCTTTGCCAGTGAAGCTTCCATTGGTAACTAAGACCGTGCCATCCGGCAAGAGAACGGAATCGGGCATCACGCGCTCATTAGCCATTGGTTCGGCAAGTTTCCAGGCTGGCGGGGATTCACCAAGATCCAGAATCTCGCAACTTTTTGTCGCCATCGTGCGGGCCGTAACCTGCGGGCCGCCGCCGCCGATGAGCATCACTCTGGCGCGGTATGCTGGCGTGGAATCCGGCACCAACGGCAGCACAACCGCTGTCCCCTGCACATCGTAGGTGCGACTGTTGCGGTCTGGTCTGTCGGCAGCTTGCAATGTGGTGGTATCAAACGAGAAGTCATGCAGGTCGAGAAAAGACGTTTCGGTACCGGCGTGTACGAGCAGCTTCCCGGAGGGGAGCACAAAAACAACCGGAAAAAGCCCGCTCGAATTGTGCTCAAGAAACGGAATCGACCGCCGATCTCGAGTGGGTTGATTGGGGTCAAATACCTCGAAGGTGGTGTTGACCTCGTTGCCGTCTCGAAACCACTTGTGACCCCCAACAATCAGAATTCGGCCGTCGTGCAGTCTGGTACATGTTGGGTACCAACGCGCTTCTTCCAATTCACCCACGTGCCGCCAATCACCGCCTGTCCCTGCGGGGGTAAAGACACGGATAGCATGAACTCCCTCTCGTCTGCGTTCACTTCCGCACGCCAATAACCGGCCATCAGCGAGAAATGTGTGCCCCGAACAGATTACCCCATTATCGAGCTGTTGCTGTGACACCTCACCCGTTGAAGCCTCAAGCACCGCCGACCCCACTTCGACCGTGGGCTCTCCACTACTGCTTACTCGTGGATTGCCGTGAGAAAAGAAAAGTACTCTGCCGGTATGAAGCAAGGCAGCGTGAATTCCGACTACCTTTGAATCATGCAGGTCACGCTGCCAAACACCGGCCGCTCCCGAAGGTTGTTCGGTTGGTTCCGGTAACGGGAACACTTCATACGCCCCACGCTCCTCGTCCCAATAAATCGAACTCCCATTTTGGAATCTGTGATAACGGCTCTTTGGATATGTGCCTGGTTTCTCATCACTGGTCGGATATCCGAGCTTGCCTGTTTCGCCGCCTAAGTCTTTCCAAAGGGCAAGAATCGGTGCGCGCAGAGCCATGGCGCCAGTTTGCTCTGACCAGTAAATCGAGCCATGCTGAAAATCGCTATGTTTCCTATTGCCAATGGCATCTTGGATCTCATCAGACACGGGATAGCCCAACCAGCCCGTCTCTCGTTCTAACGCATTCCACTTCGTAAGGATGGCGCCATGAACTTCGTGTACGCCGGTGGTTGGGAACCAGTAGATCGTGCCGTCCTGAAAGTCTTTGAAACGGCCTTTGCCATCCTTTGTAAATTGCACTTCTGACGATCTTGGAGATCCGAGTATTCCCTCGGCTCCTCCCAAAGACATGTACTTCCTGTGGATCGTCCATTTCCTCTTGCGACGCCAAAAGCGTACCTCAGGAGCCTTTTTACCCTTTGGGCCAGTCTCTTCCATAGGAGATTTAGTTGTTGGAGGACCTCCGCCTTGAGGACTGCGGTGTTGCAGGATTTAAAGCAATACGAAAACCAATCAGCCCTCAATACGTGTGGTTCTTGTGCTCAACCCCTAAGACGGAAAATTGCGGTTGGATTCTAGCGAGTATGCAAGGAAACAGGCTGCAGGCTCGTGAGAATTCAGCCTCAGAAACTTGCAAACAATATTCTGAGCGCGAGGAAAAGTCAATGCGATAGGTTTGATGTTGCCAAATACCTTGCAGTAAGCCGCTCCCTACAACCCAACAGTAAGGTCCCTTTCCAAATCTGCGATGTCAGAAATAACCGAGGAGGGAACCTGCCACGCTTGGATGGATGTGAGTTGTCCTTTTACTCGTTCGTGGCTTAGCTCTCGTTTCACAAGAGAAAGCTGCTCGAAGAACTTGTGGTCATGCTTGAATATCGCTCCTTTAGTAAGGTTGTCAACCAGGAAACCGTTCAGATCGGACTCGTGTTCTAATCGGGCAGCCAAATTTATCACATCGCCGACGAAAGACAACTCTAACCCTCTGAGGCCGATATTAAGAACAGACACTTCACCGGTGGAAATACCGACTCGTGTTCCGGTATTGATTGCCTCATTAATCAGGTTCAGAAGTCCACCAAAAATTGGCTTGCCAATTTCTATCAAGTCCGATGCAAATCTCACTGCTTTGATGTGAGCATCTTCTTCGGAATATGGATAGTTAAAAATCGTAAGTACGGCATCGCCAATAAATTTGTCGAGGACGCCTCCATAGGACCAAGCGAGTGCGCGCGCAAGTCGGTAGTATTTCGCCATCGCATTGTTAAGATCATCGGGCTTTGCGGCCTTAACCAGGAGAGAAAAGTTTTGAATATCGGATAGAACAATTACCACAGGAACGCGTTCGCCGATTCTGAGAAACACTTCGGGCGATTTTGAGGATTCTTGCAATCTATGAATTGTTGCCCGGGAAAGCTGACGAGCTAGATCCGGTTGGTCCACCAGTCCCGGCCAGGAACGGTCTTGAGTGGGCTTATCAGCCGTCCCAAGCGCCCGGTCTCGGTATTCCCGCCGTTGACTGCGACGTGTGTTTAGGTCATGACTTGACCATTCGTGCAAACCCAGGGATTCCGCAAGTTCCTGATCTGAGAACCACTCAACATCGTTTGGCATGCCCGCAAACGCTTCGACTAAGGCTTTAATGCTCTTCGCGTCCGGCTTAAAAGGCGTTACCAAAATTAGTTTTCTAATGCGGCTAGCTACGGGCCCAACCAGTTTGGCCAGCTGGGTGAGCTGACGTGGCTCTCCCTGAAAACCATGTCCTCTTGCTTCTATGGCGATTCGCTCGCCGAAATTATCTAGAAACACGTAATCAACTCTAGTCAGATCGGACGGCGTAGACACAATCACTACTCCAGCAAGCGCTAGCAAATGTCCAATTGCCTGTTCAAAATCGTATGACTGGAGCACCAGGTTCATTTATTCACTTATATCCCTTCCACAGAATACATGCCAATCATGGCGTTTTACGCTTTATTCCCTCATTGAGCGCTTCCAACAATCTCGTCCAACCATCTGTGTCAAACAAGTCAAGTCGTTGGAAATCACGAAGACCACGCGGGCTTTCACACTCTTCGATTCGAACTGGGATGAGATAAATGTCGCTTTCCAGTTTTTTCTTCCAAATGTCCAGCGCCTCTTTCAGCTCACGCTGAATAAACCCACTTCTATCGACAGAATGAGACGAAAGGACAGCCAAAAAGAAATCAGCGCTATGGATGGCACTCTCAATGGCAAGTCTGAAGTTCTCGCCAGGCAGGATGTCTCGTACGTCCATCCAGGGTTTGTAGCCTGCGTCAGATAGCCTCTGGTATAGATGATCGACCGTGTCTTTGTCCCTACAAGCATAACTCAGAAAAACTAAAGCGCGGTTATCCATCGAAATTGATCCCTGGCGATTCTGCTGTTGGCAGGGCCGGAGGCTCAGACAACTATTACCTAAGTCGCCGAAATAATAATCTCAAATTTTC
Source organism: Pyrinomonadaceae bacterium (assembly GCA_035317005.1). GTDB lineage: Bacteria > Acidobacteriota > Blastocatellia > Pyrinomonadales > Pyrinomonadaceae > UBA11740. Next base: position 24,091 of record DATHHW010000044.1, read on the forward strand.
TATTATCGTCATGTTCGTCAGCATTCTGAGCCGATCTCAGCCCACAATTACTAACAACCAGGATCACATGATCGGTGTCTGACGAAGACAATGATATGTTGGAAATTAATTGCTCGCCTCCCGTAGCATCCTCAGCGGGTTTCATCCTCAATGACTCTGTAAACAGTCGCTGCCCATTTGATTTCACAACTGTCGCTTCCGCTTTCAGGGGTGCTGCTGAACCCGCGGTTTTGAGGTAGAGTCGAATTTGCTTTTTCTGAACCCCATCCTTGAGACACAAACGATAGTATTTGCAGGCGAGATGATCGATGCTATCCGTGATTGTTTTAGTGTCCTCCCCGCCCAGCAATATGCTCTCAGCAACCGCCCGGCTTCCATATCGCTCGAATGCCCGAGGCATATAGCACTTGCTTGAACTGTCGTCAAAAAAATACGAATCCATGCAATAGCCTGATCCAAATATGTCCTTATGGTGGGGTTCATATGAAACGAACCTTTGCTCGTTTGGCAGCATTCGCGCTATGGCATCTAGTGGGCTTTCCTTCCGAAGGGCTTCGGTCCAAACGCGATTTACGAAATCCAAGCCCATCCGATTTGCCAAATACTGGATGAATACAAACCCTTGATTCTTGATATCAAGTTCGTCGAGCGGGCTTTCGGGTTTGCGGATCCAGTCGTCGACAAAGCGGAGATAATCAACATTCTCAGGTAAGACGATTGTTTCAACGAAAGAGGCCAGAGCGCAATCGTACCATTCCCAGGCGCCAGAGTATGAGTCATGAAAGGGCCGTTCACGATAGTTGAAGATGTGCACCGCTTCATGAACGGCTTCTGCCGCAGCGCGATCCAATTCGGCTTTGTTTGTGGGTTCATTATTGCCGCTTGGAAGGCAGATGTAAGGCACCATCTGAAGGTCGGTGGATGTGAACGGCGCGCTCTCCACAACAAAAACTGCTGTCTTGCCTTGAGGGCCAACAATTGGTGGTTCGCGTATCCAGGGTTCGGAGGTCATAACTTCATAGCAGCGCTCCAAAGCATCCAGGTACGTCCGCACTAACGATCGATCCTTAACCCCATCAGAGGCCGCGGTTCTACCGGTCGGAGGATTAATGAGAGCAAAATGCACTACAAAGTGCTCGGACTCCATTACCAGGGGGAGGCGAGCGCCAGCCTTTCGCAGGGGTACGCGAAAAACCGTGTCCTCAGGCCCTTCTTTCTCCTCCCACGACTTTTGTGTTTCTACGACGGAAGGTTGTCGACCGGGAGTAACGTTTTGCTCTGGTTTCGAAGACTTAATTGCCTCTACTCCCGACACGCCTCGCCGTCGCTCCAAACCCACCTCAAGCGCCATAAGCAATTGCGACTGACCTTCGTCGGTAAATAGGTCGGCCATTTGCAAGTTCTTAAAATCATCGGGCACTTCACAATCTTCAAACCGCACTGGGATCAGGTAAATGTCACTGTCTAGTTTGTCTCTTAAGCTCGCTAGCGCGTACTTAAACTGAGATTGAAGACCACCTCTTTCATCTACAGAGTTGGTCGAAAGGCAAGCTATGAAGAAATCAGCACTCTGCATGGCCTTTTCAATTGCGAGTCTGCGGTTCTCACCGGGTAAGATTCTCTTCCGGTCCATCCAGGCGCATGGCCTTCGCTGATCAGGCTCTCATACAGACCTGCGACTTTCTCTACGTCACGCGGGGAATAGCTGAGGAATATTTGCGCTGAAGTTTTCATTTCCGGATGAGTGTAAAGGGCCTACAACAGGCTGATCCGAATCGGATCTGCGCTGCCGTCCACATCAAACAGCTTCTGGACTCTCTCTTTTACCGGGCCGTCAAGGTCGCGCCAATGGCTAACAATATCCCGGTTTAGAGCAGCTAGTTGATGAGTGGTCACGCGCCTGTCCCTCAAGCTACTTTGGGTTTTACGACCTTCCGACTCTGAACCGCTGGCCCACCCAAAGAGCTTGTCAATTTGCTCTTCAATTCGAGCACCGTAAAGAAACGCTTTGAGTTTTCTTATTAGCTGGACAGGGTAATTGGCATCCATCTTCGATAATGTAAATGACCTATCGATCGCTTCAATGTGATATGTTTTCATGTGACGCTCGATTACCTGATCGCCTTCGCCTATGTAGGCGGAGATATGAACCACAAGTGGTTGGCATTAGCTCTCGAACCGCCAAGCATAATGACTCGTCAATCTCTGCGGTAAAACCCCTGTCCATGGGCAGGTTAAAGTCGAGCAAAACTGCGTGGTACGGTCTTTTGTTAGAATAAGCCGTCTCGATCAAGCTTCTAGCGTCCCTTACCGTCTCGGCAGTATCAATCCTAAGCATTGTTTCGCTTTCCGAGAGCGTTTCAGATAGGAATTCCGCCAGTTCGCGAAGCATGCTTCGGATGTCCTCGACTATAAGAATGCGGAACATTGCTCTTGTCCTCGATTCAACAAAAGATGAGGCAACGATGATTCGGTCTAATCAGTCGAATCGTTTTCTAAGAACGGAGTTCGCGGGGACAACTTTGGTTCCTTCGAGAACCGGTTCAGTTGTTTCCCGAGAACGACATTCAGTTGGCGCGGGCCGGTCACTGTCTCGGAAGCGTGATCACAAATTCCGCGCCTTCCGCAGACGGTCTGGCAAAAACAACTCCGCCGTGAGCTTCAATTACGCGGCGGACCATACCCATTCCCAAACCAGTGCCCGTGTCATGGCCGGGCCTAAGGCTGAAAAAATCTTCGAATATTCGTTCTTTGAGGTCGTCGTGAATTCCGGGACCATTGTCCTTGTACACAATAGTTACAAAGTCGGATTGCCGAGACTCAATCTTAATAGTGATTGAGATTCTTAATTGATTAGGATCACGAGCTGAGCTCCGAGAATTCTGTATCAGTTCAAGCAAAGCTGTCTCTAACAGGTGATAGTCCACGGCCAATTCAAGCTGACGGTCCTGGCACTCAAGCACCCAGGTCTCGTCAGGTAACGCCTGGTGCAGAGTCCGTTCAATTCGAGCGGGTAAATCGATCGAGGCTTTCCGAGGAGTAGGCAGAGCAAAGAATTCCTTCGCTCGCTTGACGGTGTCGAGCGTCGTAGATGCGAAATAATCGAGCGAATCATTTACCGCTGACAATTCCGAGTATTTCTTCTCAAGGTTTCGGTACCGAAAGAGTAAAAGTGGCAAGGGCGCCAGACGCGACCCAATATTGTGGGCCATGGTGGCCAACATTTTCTCAGCCACGGACATCCTGATCATCTCTTCGCGATCGCTGAGTAAGCTCGCGCGCAAGAGAAAAGCATCAAACAGTCCGACAATAACTTCCGAGAGCAACTTGAGGAGTTCGAAATCTTCTGGTCGCAGATTCTCGTCACATTGAAAACAAAGCTTGCCCAGAATCTTGTCCTGCGTCATGAGTGGAAAGTCGATCCAGAAGTCACCCGGATTTGTCCTAATCTCACGCGGTTGCACAGGATTGGGCACGTTAATAGCCTGTAGGCCAAACGGCGTGACGTACACCTCACCGGCTTTCGCAGATCAAAAGTCAACCAATCGATCCCTCCTGGCGTATCTCGATCCAGCACTATCTTGCCCTGATTGAAGTTCTCTTCATCTTCCGGGCCGAAGCCGAACGACAGTTTGCTAATCAAGCGCTGAGGATTGCCTTGGTCGTCCGGGTCGACCGCCAAATAAAGCCGTCCCCATTTGTTCGATCCCAATAGTTCCTGCGCCACCTTCAGCATGCGACCGAAAGCAGAGGCGGTGTCCTGTGCTTCGCCGATTAAGCGTGCGGCGAGAAACACCCGGTGCAGGTAGTTGAAGTCCTGCACATGCAGCAAGCCTCCGGTCGTGATGTTTCGCCAATCCTTGATTGTGTCGGTCATCGCGGCACCCCGATAACCGCGGTCGTTGCCGATGCCTACGAAGTGACTGACCAGTCGATTCTCTGAGACCAATGATTGGTGCAGCAGATCAGCGCTAACGCTAATGCCCTCTACCTCTTCCCCAAATCGTTTTTGATCAGAGGTGGGTCTCAACCAACCCTCAGGGATATTCAACAGACTAGCCGCTGGTCGATTCGCGTATCGGCGGCGTTCGGTGCGATCGACGATTACAATCGGCTCCGGAATCTTGTCGAGTGACGACTGGAGCATATTGACTCTTTCGCCCTGTTCAATCGCAATCGCCAATTGGCGGCCAAAAAACATCAAGTCCACGACCTCGTCGTCAGAGGGCACAGCGCCATCGTTGCGTTCGACATGGATCGTGCCGATGGCCTTCTCCGAGGGGTTAAGTATAGGAATCAAGGCAAAGGATTGAAGATTGGCACGAGTGATTAGCTCCGGATTAACCCGTCCATCTTTCGATGCGTCGGCAATCCGAAACGGTTTTCGTTCGTAAATAACCAGCGTCTGCAGATCACCCTGATAGTCTCGCAGTGGCAGATCGATCAACGGAGCAAGGTCGACTGCGGGATCGCTGTCGTTGTGATCCAGGAAACCCTGGATTCTCTGCTCTTCAGGATCAACCAGGCTGAAAAACACTCGCTTGTATTCCAACTTTCTCAGGCCTTTTGCCGCCATCTCCAACACCTGGCCTACATCCTGCACATCGCTACCCAGCGTTATAGATCGAGTTCATTGTATTCACATGCTGGTCCCTGACTTGCAAACGGATTTGAAGTCCATAGTCTGCACTTGCATGGGCATAGGCGTAGGCGAAGTGATACAACAACATCGTCGCGAGCCGTTCACGTTCCCGAGAGATGGACGCTCTCTTCTGCAGCTCGCTTATCACGACGGCAACGTGCTGTCCTTCACGGTGAGTCGGCAGGATTCTCAGCAGGATATACCTATTCCAGGGCGGCTCAAACCGCCACTCGACGGCCGGCTCAACGATCGTTGGTAGCAATGTTTTGATGAGTTGGCATTCATCTTCGCCTGGCGCGAAAGCGTTGGTTGGAATTCGCTGCCAGCCCATCTCTCTTCGCCACGAGTCGTGTAACCAGAATGAAATCCGCTGAACCCCAGCACGTATCGACAACCCCTCGTGAACAGACTCTCGATTGCCGCGATGTTCTCCGGCCCACTCGTATGTTTTGTTGACTCTGAGTAAAGCGAAGAACAGAGTGCTCCAATCGTCGCGCTCACTTCTGCTCTTTCGTTAAAGCTGGACGGCTGAATCGTCTTCTCGGGATCCAAAAGGAGATATTGTTCGAAAGCTTTATCCCAATCGCCCGCGCCCGCATAGAGATTTCCAAATCGGCGATCATCGTAGTATCGGCGAATGAACGAGGTCATCAATGGCGATGCAAACCGGAGTTGAACTCCGGAGGTCGTCGGCTCGCGCACCGCGACGCCAGCTAACTCAAGCTGAGTGGGTGCATCATTGACCCAGACAAGGGGTGTTCGTTCCCTTCTGATGAGGTCCATCAAAACGTCCCAGCAATACGGCTCTTCTCCTAACGATTGCGTAGCGCGGTTATAAAGACTTGCCAGAGGGCCCTCGAGACTGCTGAAAACATCAACGACTTCTGAGGTCAATGCATCTGTGTCCTTGACCTTATCTCCTTCTTGACGCCGCAGCGGTGCCCGCTTTTCAACCAGCCACAGGAGAAAAGCCCTCAGTGTGTGAATATTGCCGCCGCTGAGTCGCCACAACTGAGACGCCATAGTCTCGGGCGATTCAAACTCAATCGCCAAATCGTGACTATGCCGCAAGAAGTACTTACTAAACTCGTCCTCCTCGTATCCCTGAATCACAAACTGGTTGGCACAAGTAAACTCGGAGTTTGGTCCAAAGACCAGATCTCGAAAATCACGCTCGCCGCTGAGAACCGCGATCAGTCTACCCTCCTCGACTTGCACTCGGGTTCCCTGCAGGAATAGCTGGGCAAGTTGATATGTCATCCCATCAACGTTTGCGGCAAACAAAATGAGAGGCCCTTGCCGGTGTCTCGACGCTTCCTCGATGGCTTGAAACAGTTTCGTGCGTGCCGGCGCTTGTGGTGCAATTTCAACATCTGCCGAGGCGATGGCCCGGCGAAGTATTTCTTCTGCGCGCTCTTCGGTAGTTATTTCAGGCTCGACGAGTAATTCAAGCTCAATGATGGGACCTGCCAATCGCTCTTTTAGACGATCACGGAGGCGCCTCATCAAGTAGCGCTTCCCCACGAAACGTGATCCTAGTAAGACCAGGCTCTCACCTGACAAGACCGTATCGGATAGCTCATCTATGAATTGTTCACTGATGCGTCGGTAGCTAAATGGGATCATTACGCGTCCTCTGGGAGTTCGTCGCCGGCTACTCTGCGCTGATGTTTGAGAATTTGATACGCCTCATCAACCGCTTCATTCAAGTAATTCATTTGGTGGGCGTAAAAAAACAATCCCTCCGAGGCAATTTGGTAAGAGCCGTCGGCCCACGACAACACATTATTGATCACTAGATCGTTGCAGACATCGAGTACGCGCTCAAAGCTCATCCGAAGCCCGGCCCGGCCGGCAATCTGCCGAACATCAGGTAGGGAGAACCTCCGCTTACCCCGTGCTAATAGTAATAGTCCGATGAAACGCACCTCTGGGTCCTCAATAGTAAGTACCGGGTTTACGAAATATTGCGCGACCAAAAAATCCTGTTTGAACATTTCGATTTGGTCCACAGAGATGGTGTGCATCTGCCCTTCAATTGCAAGCCGCATTAGCGTCATACAAAAGAATTGCAGGAGATGTGGTAATCGGCCGGTAAATCGTAGCACCTGATCGGCGATTTGTTCGGGCTTGCTGAAACTAAGATTCATGTCCGCAAAGGGCTTCAACAGGAGTTCCCGTGCGGATGAATTGTCGAGGGGTCCTAACTGAATAAGATCCATTCGACATTCAAGCGGGTTGAGATTTCAAGAGAACACCCCTCCCAGACAAAACCAGGCGGCAGTATCCCAGCCGCGCGGCCGCTCCAAGCGCTTTAAAGGCGTCACTATCACAAACCAAATCCACCTCGTCCAGCAACAGATCTAGGGGCGCGTCTTTGCTTTGATAATTGAGAAAGTTTAGTAAACCGCCCGCCGTCATCCTGTGACTCGTGGCCGAGGACGCAATGTGCATGGCGATGAAGCGCGCGACCGTATCCCCATAGGTGTCGTTGCAATCAAAAAAGTTGATAAGAAAACGATAACGTGACCGTGGATCTCTTCTGCGAACCATTTCTACCAGGTAACGTTGCAGAAGAGATGTCTTGCCAATGCGGCCTGGACCGGCAATGGCGAAGCTTGTTGCCTCGTCGTTGATGAGGCGGGCGACTTCGGTTCGCCTGCCAAAAAACATACCTCCTTCGGCTGGTCTAAGAAGATTATATGGACTCAATCTGGCTTTCGGGATCTGCTGGAGCAAGTATTCTAAGATGAGTTTTCGCGCCGCGTTTCTCAATACCTGCACAATCTGGTCAGGATTGAGTATGAGGCAGCGGTCGTTGGGAAGAAGTTGTTTTGCCTGCCGATAACATCCTTCAGACAGAGTCAAAATAAAGGGCAGGCTGGCAGGCGTCAATTTCCTCCTGAGGAGGTCAGTTGCCGCTTGATCGAGAGAGGCGCCGCCAAGAACAACACATAGTACTTCGTGCATGCCCCGAAGGTGATGTAGCTCAGGTCCTGGATGAAGAGCGCAGTGTTTACACCCAGCTCTACGCTGCCTACTTTGCTATCCAGATTCCTTTCCCAACGACGTAGAAATTCCTTGGCTATGTCCCTATGACGAGCAGTCCATCCGTCTGCTAATCTAGCGACCAGGATCGCCGGATGCAGGTCTCGTAATGATCCGAGTTGGTACTTCAACTGGGACTCCGTGAGCATTCAAGGGAAAAGAGCGCGACCATGATTTCCCCGAGAGTTATAAAGCGAAATCGATAAGTGAAAAGAGACCCTTCGATACCGAACAGAGAGCGTCACACATCTTAAGTGCCGGCGCGGGCCTGCGTCCTCTCCAAAAGGAAAACCCGGCAAAGAAATCTTCGCACAAAATGCCCTTGTCACCACATCCAGAAAGGGATTGGGCTAACTTCATGCAGCACCATCACGTGCGAGTGGTTTCATCGGTTTACGACACGAGAGCTCGCCGCTAAGGGAAACCAGCCGAAACTCACGAACTAGAATGGTAGAAACTTAGTCCAATTTGAGCGGGCGGTCAACGGACTCTACTTCCGAGTCATAATGAGCTTCTTTTAGGAACCTCGCATCGCGATTCCAGAGGGTGCTTACAACTCAGAAGGTTAAATATCTTGCTTCGTTACTGGATTCAGTTACTTCTCAATCGCTCAACTTTAGCGTCTGCAAGTAGCGCCGACCATAACACTGCTGCGACGCGCATGGCCGATGCAGGGCCAACAAATCTCAAATTGAAAGCGGTGAAAAATCACGTCGTTGCGAGCGGTCCTGAAATTTTTGGCAACGATTTGGCACCGGAAATGAAAACGGCGAGGAGCGCCTCGCCGTAAACTATTAATTTTATTGGTGGAGCAGAGGGGATCGAACCCCCTGACCTCCGCATTGAAAATCAGATCAAGGGTTGTATGAAGTTTTTGATATTCCTTGACGTTCATTAACATTTTCAGCAGGTTACAGCCGCTGCTGCGTTGCAAGCTTTTACACGTTTTACCATCTCATTGCAGAACTTCTGGGCACGTTTTGGTCACAAAAAAACCCTCGGAACCTCCGGACTGCTGGTGCGCCGGGCGCGTAATTCTCTGGTCACAAGGTTGACCTCGTGACCTGCGCACCGTTTGCTCGTAGTGCCCGCTAGCACAGTTTCTGTTACATGCAATTCAGACCGCGTCTTTCGTTGCAAACTCCACTAAGCTAATGCGTCTCAATTGCTTGGGTGAAGTAATAGCACATTGAGTTGCAACAAATTTGCGGCCAGTTTATGCTGCGAGGCAGATGTCCCCCTTGTGAGGCTCAGGCCAATCCGGGACTCTCTAAAGTAAGCACACTTAGGGCGTGTTAGCCTGGAACTTCTCAAGTTCCGTTCGGGCAGGTTCATCCAAGCCGTCTGGTAGATCCATCGAAAACTTCCCCCTTCGACGTTACGCGATGTGAAATGGTAACGCCCCTCGGTTAGACAAGGCAATAAGGTCTAGAGAGCACCGTCAGATAACTAGCTCAACTGTTCGAATTCTGAAATTCTTCGAGACGCGAGGGAATGATTATTTGCCGATTCAAACAAAATCGTGATCGTTTTTCAGATCACGGTGTGTGCAAATGTGTGTGCGAAGCAAAACAGGCGACTCGGCGTCGCCCGTAACTTGTTGAAAAGATGGTGCACCCGGCACGACTCGAACGTGCGACCCCTGGCACACAATCGGCACACACGAAAGTGGATCGAACTGCTGTTGAAATCGGACCGAATTGAATAAAGGTCTTGCAGTCTAAGCGAAGCCTGGTCGGCCTTGTAAACTTCGCCCATGCCGCCGCGATCAAGCAGAGACACGATGCGATATCGCTCAGTCACTACCCGTCGCTAATCTGGCACCGTCCGCAGAATCTGAGGCACGTCGTGGTGATGGGGATCGCGGGCTGCTTCTAGAAAAACCGCTGAAAAGAAAGTGCGTTTAGTAAACGAACTTACGAATCTACCTTCTCTTCCTTGACAGCAGTTGCTTAAGGCCACGGATCCTCTTAGTCGTCAATAAATATCTTCCCTTTTTGTCCTAAGAAGGCCGCATTCCTGCCGCAATTTCGATCTCTAAGCGAAATACGACTCGGCAGATAACCGATAATGCGCAAACAGTTTCTGACATTCAGAAAACGGTTTGGGCAACTAAGCAGACGAACAAATGTTTTCCGAAAGACCGAGCGGCAAGCCGTGTAGGAAAAGAACCGCAGAAGCAGGAGAGGTTACCAAATATGCCAGTAAGAAAGATTCCGAGGTACGGCGCCCAGAAAAATATCGGTAAGTTCTCAAGCGTCAAGACGGGGCGTGTGGCCTGGTACGAATCACTCAATGAAAGAGATTATATATACCTGGTGGATTTCGACCCCGCCGTTACATACTGGCACGAACAGCCGTTAAAGATCCGTTTCACGCTGGGTGACAAGACTCACTGGTACACGCCGGACCTGGAAGTCCATCGGGATTCTAGAAAACAGATAGTTGAGGTTAAGGCCAATGACCAAGTGGAGAGCGGCAAATGGGACTTTCTATTCCGGACCGCCACCTCCATTTGCAAGGAAGAGGAGTGTGAGTATGTTGTGGTTACGGACGAAGTGATCCGGCAAGAGCCCAAGCTTGAAAGCGTAAAGAAACTGTGGAAATACGCACGCACTCCGGTTTATTCCCAACATCAGATCCTTTGTAGCGAGCTCTTTCGAAAGAGACAGGTCGCGCAAATTGAACTCGGCGATCTCTTTCAACTCTGTAAGGCCAAATCCGTTCCGATGCAGTGTCTTTACGCACTACTCTTTTGGGGAGTGCTCGATTTCGACATAACGCAACCACTCGATCAGTGCAATCTGATCAGCCTCCCCTCATCCATGGCCTCGGTAGCGACTAAGAGAAAGGCGTCTTGAAATGCCACAACATCGGCTAAGCAGGAATATGCAGCTCAAATACGCGGCAGGGAATACGTCATTGAAAAGCGTCTGCCTGACGGGACAATTCGGATTAAGGATATCGTCACCGACGAACGGTCGGCCATGCCTGAACAAGAATTGGTTGATGCCGTGTTTGGTAATGGCGCCGAACTCCTCGGTCATAACCGCAATCAAGATGTACTTAGAGAACGTCTGAAGAAAACCGGCGTTTGCGACATAAGTTGCCTTAGGGAAGATGATTCCAGAAGGCTGGAGTTGGATCGACGTGTTTCATATGTAGGAGCAGTCGTAACGGCGCGCAGCCAAATCCTTTTGGTGAGATAGCTCTTGTTGCATAGAGAGGTTGTAGGCAAACCAAGTGTAGTTCAATTTACGTCACGCTTTGCCATCACTAGTTCGAGCATCGCGCCAAGGACTAGTTGCTGACGAAGAGTCGGCGACGCGAAGACTCGTTTTTCGACCTAGACCCAAGCCGGATGAAAGCTATTTCGGGTTTCTAATCAGGCTCGCCGAAACCAACTTTTACCCGCCATATTGGATACTTCAAAAAGCGCGGCTTCCGTTGCATACGTTTCAGGGTTACTGGCCCGTTCCGGCGAATCCTGCCGTCGATTTAGTACCTCTAGCGTGCCTGAACGACCTCAAGGTTGAGGATTTAACTTCATTAATCTACCCCCGCGCTAATGAGGACAATCTGACTGTTTTTGGTCAGAGAGTTCCACGATACCTGCTTACGCGACTTCGCTCCAAGGTATGCCCCAAATGCTTACGGCAATCAAATCATTGCAGGAGGCATTGGGACTTCGCGGTCGTTACGTGCTGTCCGATACATCGCAACATTCTAATGGACGAGTGTCACAAATGCGGCGGGCCAATAAAGTGGTCACGATCCGCAGTAAGTTTTTGCCACTGTGGTGCTGACTGGCGGGACGCACAACTGCCGTCCTTGCCCGATTCCGAGACTGTTGTGTCGCGATTCGTGTTACAACGTTTTGGACTCTTATCTTATGACGACTCGGATTCTAAAGATTGTCCGTTTTACGACCTTCCATTAGCTTCGGCGTTTGAGGGACTGTTTCTAATAGTCGGACATATAAAGGGGCTGCCAATGTATCTGGAAAACTCCTTCTTAGTAAGAAGAACGTTCAGCAAATTCACGACGAATTATTGCGAGCCTTTCTCGTTTTCAATGCTTGGCCGAAGAACTTCCATGACTTCCTCGACGAACTATGCCGCCGCAATAAATCCTTGAGTAAAAAAACGGGCTTGTGTAGCAATTTCGGCGGGCTATATCAATCGTTATATGGTCGTCAACCCTTGTCCGCACCACTGTTGCGACTGTTGAAAACTAAATTTGAAAGGTATGTGTTAGACCGTTGGGACGATGGATATGTAGCCACGACCAAATGGTTTAAGTCCGCGAAATATGATGGAAAATACGTGTCCATGTTAAGAGCGTCCCATCTGCTTCGTACCCATTACTATGTCGTCCAGCGCCTAGTGTCCGAAGGAAAATTGACCGCCATCGTCAGAAAACCTGCTGGAAGGAAAATATTCCTGGTTGAAGCGCCCAGCGTTGAGAAACTGAAAAAAGAGCGGGCACGCTATGTCTCGCTTGAGGAGGCTTCAAGGCTTCTTGGTATTAATCAATTGAACATATTGAGGTTGGTTGAGAAGTCGTTATTGGCAGGTGCCGAGGAACCTTCAGCCGATAATCACCACACATGGAGGTTTGATAAAACTGCTCTTCAGAGCTTTCTCGATAGTATTCTCTCGAAGGCTGGTAAGCGTAGCCGGCAGGTTCGCAATGAACTTCACAGTTTTAGGATCGTGCTACATCGAGTAACACGTCGCCTTTCTAGCTCAGGAGAAGGAATACACACACTGATTCTGGACATACTGGTTGGCCGACTGATCCCTAGAGCCAGGTCAGGCGACAAGCCTGGCGTGGCTGCACTTTTCTTCGATCGCAACGAAGTCACGGCTTACCTTCAAATGAAGCTCGAAAATCGAGCCGTTGTGGTTTTCCGCGTAATAGGTTTAATCAAGGAACTCGGTTTAAAGTCAGAGCTCGTTTATTTCTTAGCGAGGAAGGGTTTGATCAAAACGATTGTCAGGAAAAACGGCAATCAGCGATGCCGGGTTATTACTCGTAAGGCACTCTCAAAATTCAAGTCAGAATTCATCTTCGCGAAAGACGCGGCAGACGAAATAGGCACGTCAACCAAGTTCCTTGTAAATGGACTTCAAAATCTCGGCATTACGCCGGTATCCGGCCGGGCAATCGATTTAGGGCCGGCTTACATTTTTAAGAGAGCCGATCTTGAACCCATCAACTTGAAGAAAGTAATTGGCGATCTGCCAAAAAAGCTATTACTCAAAAGGCCCAGGATCATTAACTCGGCGGAAGCCGCAAAAATCTTGTCAGTACTAGAACGAACAATACCTGAATTGGTAAGAAACGGCGTTGTGAAACCCCATCAAAGATCTTCAGACTCAGAGATCCACTTCTTTTACCGCTGCACAATCGAAAGGTGCAAGCGTCAGTTTGCGAATGTCAATGAATTGATTTCAACGAAGGCAGCAGCAAGTCTTCTCGGGATGACGCGGAGCAGGTTATTTTACGTTTGGATCGGCCGGGGTTATCTCAAATTTGAAGTTTCAAGAGATGGTCATCAGCGGTTATTAAAAAAGTCCGAGGTTGAGCAACTCGCAACTTTCCTTAAGGATGTTGTGAATATGAAGGAGGCGGCGGCGTTACTCAATGTTCCGTACCAATACATCCGTACTTGGACAAAAAGAAAATGGTTGACGCCGCATCCTAATCCATCAACTTCTACGGCGCCTTCCTCAACCGCTCGATAATCCGGCCACACTGCCCCAAGATCTGTCCAAAATGCTTGAGTGAGTCCGGCTATTGTTTTCGTGTCTGGGACTGCTCTCTCGTGACGGCCTGTCCACTTCACGAGTGCCTGCTTTTTGATAGTTGCCCCAAATGCGGACGACGAATCAAGTGCATCAGTAATCGCTTGAATATTTGCCATTGTGGATGTGACTGGCGAGAAATAGATCCGGAATTTCTAGCGGCGGATGAACTCGCGGTGTCCGGACGCATTTATCAACTCTGCGACCTCCTTTCTAAGACACTGAAAGAAGAGAATGAGAGTCCGCTGCACAGTCTCAGCCTACGAGATTTTGTTGTCGCCCTCACTTTCATCGCGGGAATCTTTCGAAACATCGCGTGGGCGACAGGAAGGCCTTCAAAATCAATTAAGCTGCCGAACAGGGATCTCCACGAACTTTATGGACAAGCGTATTCAGTATTTGAAAACTGGCCGCATAACTTTCATCAATTCTTGAGCAAACAGTCGAAGGGAGGATTCAGGCTGAGTCCTGATGACGGAAAACTCGGTACTGCGCTCAAGAAAGAGTTTGGTTGCCTCTATGAACATCTGTTTCAAGACCTGGATGGAGCGCAATTCGATTTCATGCGTGAGTCTTTCGCGGAATTCTTAACGGCCAGATTGAAGTCACAATGCGAAGGGCCACTCGGTGAACCCTTCCCGACCTTCAGCGACACTGACAAATGTATTTCGATCGGTAAGGCAAGGCGCTTACTCAGAATCAGTCATCGTGCGATGTCCGATCTGATAGCGTCAGGCGAAGTAGGATTCGTCATAAGGAACCACGGAACAACCCTAGAATGCGTTCTTAAGCTTTCCGATATTGAAAGCCTCAAATACAAGTTTGAGCAATCACTAACCACGCGGGATCTCGCAAGAAAACTGGGAGTGGATTGCGAGGCAGTTCGAGAACTCGCACGAGCGGGACACCTAAGAATGAGGTGGAGACCGGCGGTAGATGGTTACCACACAATGAAGTTCGATCGCGACTCAGTTGAGGAGTTATTGACCAGTGGTTTGATTCCTAACGGTGCTGCTCGAATCCCAGCGGTTCTACCATAAGAATCCCATGAAAATCGGGCAGAAAAATGCACGCCGCGGAAAGATTCAACTTATCCCCGACTTCATATTCACTTTATGAGCGGATTCCGGCTGTAAGGTATTGATAACTAGGTAGAAGCGGTTTCAGCTAATCATCGAACCCCAACATGCGAAATCGCCAGCGAAAAATCTTGACACTGGAAATCCACAGAAATATTCTCTACAAGTGCGTTCACTAACTCCTAATTGTTGGGAGGAAGAACTGTTGCGATTGCTAGCGAGGAGTCTAGCTCATCCCTTCGCTTAGTCCAATTTCTCGGTAAATAAAGTAAAAAACGCAAGGGCAAGGTTTATTCGGCCAATATTAACGTCGACTGCTCCGGTAGTTAAAACAAATCGCTACAGGAACTTGGGTTCGCTCAAAGACTTCCGTCACGATTCGAATCTCACATAAGGATACCACTCATGAAAAAAACACGAGCAACCGCAACAGGCCTAGGAGCTCTTCTGGTGTTGGCGTTCTTCTGCTGCGTTCCTACTCTGGCGCAGACGAGAGATGAGACCCTCGCCTCTGCGGAGAAAGCGTTCAATGAAGCGATAAGGTTATCGGAGACGAATAAAGAGGAATTGATTCCCCTTGCCCTGCAGAACTACCGAACGGCGCAGGGTTTATACCATCAACTCGGAGACAAGCGTGGCGAGGGGAATGCACTTCGCGGAGTCGGCCGGTCATACCTACGCCTGAATAATCGCGATGATGCGCTCAAGGCTTATGGAGAAGCCCTCGGGCTTTTTGAAGAGATTCCCAGAAAGATCGCCATCGCTATGACTGCTTCGGAGATTGGCGATATTTACGCCCAGTCCAGCCGCAGAGAGGATTTGGGTTTAGCTGTCGATTATTACAAAAAGGCGTCGTCGAATTTCACCGAGCCTGATAACAAAAAAACAAAAGCTTTGGTGCTTGCAAATATGGCCAGGATGTACGTGTTACTTCGAAATAAACAAGAAGGGTTGAATGCTTCCACGCAGGCTCTGCTCTTATTCCAAGAGCTGAACGACAACCAGGGTCAGGCCTTTGCACTCTCTTATATCGCGGGCGCTTACGAAATATCCCTGGATACGGAGGATAAACTTCAAGCGCTCAACCATTACCGCAAAGCCAATGAGATTTACTCCACACTCGGCAACAGGAATGAAAGGGATGTGAAGAATGAAAGGGCCAATACTTTACTGAACACTGGAAATGTTTTGATTGCTCTTAGCAATAATGAGGGGGCTATTAAGTCGTACTTGCTGGCTCTAGGGCTATACCGGGAGCTTGAATATAAAACTGAAGTCGCGTTGACGTTGGATAATCTCGGCCTCGCATACGCTTTTGTGAGCGACACAAAAGGTATACAGCAGTCCGTCGATTCTTACCTTGAGTCTGCGCGAATCTATCTTGAAACGAAAGACGGAAAGCCCGCGGGGGCCGCTGTGTTAGCGAAGATTGGCGACCTGTATTTTCGCTTTAGGAATAAAGAACAGGCGCTGAATTTCTACAAACAAACCCAGGCGATTTACCAGGAACTTTCGTTGCAAAACTTGTTCTTCAAACCGGGCGTGGCGAGAGGCTTCAATGCTATCGGAGGGGTCTACGAATACCTCGGCGACGAAAAGGAAAAACCGCTGGCCATTGAGAATTACCGGAAAGCAGAGGCCATCTACCGGGAGCTTTTCGAAACGTTCCGCAAGCAGGACGACAAGCCCGATCAGGCTCAAGCTCTCAGGGATTTGGGCGACATGCTCTTCCGTTCAAAAGATTGGCCAGCGGCGATCGACGCCTATAAGCGAGCCGCTGAGACCAGTAAAGCAATTCCCAGCGAGGGAATGGAAGCGAGTCTGCTCGCCGCGATCAGTCAAACTTACTCACAGTCCGAGAAACCGGAAGACTTCCGACAGTCCGTCGTCTACGGTCGGATGGCCCAACAGCTTTTCAATAAGAACGGCGATAAGAACGGCGAAATCTGGTCGCTCAGGCGAATCGCCTCAAGTTATGAGCAGCTTGATGACTGGGAAGCATACGGGAAAGCGAACTCGGACTTGATGGAAATCGCCAAATCGCTGAAATACCCCTACGGAGAAAGACTCAAGGCGGAAGTGTATATGACGCTCGGCGACGCTTACGAACTTCGAGGCGATAGCAAAGCGTCAATAGGGAACTATGAATCGGCGCTCTCAATCAGCAGAGGGCTGAAGCATAAGGATATAGAGTCGGACGCCTTGTTATCTTTGGTGCAACTTTATTTTGTGACGGGGGAATCTGGAAAACTGTTGAGCCGATCCGATGAGTTGCTGTCCATCCTCACGCCTGAGGACCAGAATTACACCCGTACGAAAGGACTCGTACATTATTTTCGCGGCGCTGCATACAGTATGTTGGGCGATAAAGCGAGGGGCACAAAAGAATTACAGACAGGGCTGATGTTCTTGCATGAAATCAATCGAGAGGACGTTGAGGAGTTCTTGAAACCCCTGACAGGCAATTCTTATCTCGTGACGGGGGAAAAGGATAAGGAAAGAAACAGCTTCGAAGAGGTTGAACGGGGACTCGATAAGATTAAGGATGACAGTGCAAGAGCCTACGCCTTGTATTACCTGGCTGCGAGCCTGGTACACTCGGATAACGGCAGCAAAGCGTTGGATTATGCCCAACAGTCATTGGCGCTCAGCCGCAAAACGAACAACCGTCTTTTTGAATCAATGAGCCTCGTCATGATTGGATTCATGAAGTGGGACAAGGACGAAAACCTCGAAGCAGCCTCACTACACCAGCAGGCGCTGATTATTTTTCGAGAACTGAACTCACAATGGTTTGAAGTCATTGCCCTTACGGGCCTAATGGAAGAATGGCGGGACGAGCGGAACCCGCAACTCGCTATTTTCTACGGCAAGCAAGCAGTCAAACTTTTTCACGGGCTGCGCAAGGAAGCGAAGAGTTTAGACATCGAACTCCAGCAAGGTTACGCCAGACAACTCGACGAACTGTACACGGGCCTGACCGCGCTCCTCATTTCCCAGGGTCGCCTTGATGAAGCCCAGCAGGTTATCAATCTTTCACGCGATCAGGAGTTTTTTGACTTGGGCAATAACCAGAATCAAACCCCCACCGAGATTCAATTTACCCCAAGGGAAGAAGCGAACTCTTTGACGTGGGAAGCGGAGTTGAATAAGACCAGCAAGTCACTTGAGCAAATCGATTTGGTAACTGCTCAGTCAGAGACTCTCAACGCTGAGACCGCCCGAAAACTTCAACCTTTGCAAGCCTCCTACAAGAAGACTTATGACGAATACCTTTTGACCTTGAAGAAGATCGAAGAGAATCTCAAACAGCTGCCCGACGCGAAGGATAAACGCTTGATCGTTTCGGACGTGACCGATATGCAAGACGCTCTATGCGTCCTGTCAGGCGAACAGAAGACTGCGGCTCTTTACACTTTCATTAGTGAAGATAAACTCTATATTCTGCTTAATACATGCCATGAGCCGGTGCAGGTTTTTCAAACTCCCGTGGCTGCTGAGGAGTTGAATAAGAAGCTCAAATGGTTCTATGCCCTCTTGCAGTCAAAAGTATTCGACCCAAGAAAACTGGGCAAAGAGCTTTATGATGACATCATCCCCAAACCGCTGGAAGCCAAACTTCAGAGCGACAAGATAGAGACCTTGACGTGGTCCTTAGATGGAAATCTGCGTTATGTACCTATGGCTGCCCTTTCGCCAGATGGAACACACTATCTAATCGAGCGCTACAACAACGCGGTATTTACTCGTGCCAACAAAGAGAGGATGACGCGGAAAGTGAGCCCGAATTGGACGGGATACGGCTTTTTCGTTTCGGAGCCACATGTGGCAAAGATTGACGGCAAATCAGAACCTATTCCCTTTCCGGGCATTGATAAAGGCGAGGCGCAGATTTTCAGTACCCCGTCTTACCATCAAGGTATCATTACCGGCGATGTATTTTCTGAAGCTATGTTCACTAAAGACGCATTACTTAGCATATCCAGACAAAAACGCCCGCTGGTTCACATTTCTTCCCACTTCAGGTTCGTTCCGGGCGATCCTGACCTTTCGTTTTTGCTTCTCGGCAACAACGACATAATGCCGCTGTCTGAACTGAAGGGAGAGTCGGGTATCTTTCAGGATGTCGAGTTGTTGACCCTCTCAGCTTGCGACACAGCCGCGCAACTGGCGAACGCCGACGGAAAGGAAATTGACGGATTCGCGGAACTGGCTCAACGGTTGGGTGCTGGCAGCGTGTTGGCAAGCCTTTGGTCCGTGTCGGATGTGAGCACCACTCTCTTGATGAAAGACTTTTATCGAAATCGGCAGGCTGGCAAACTTAATAAAACGAAGGCTCTCCGTGAATCCCAACTCGATCTTCTATACGGAAGAAACGAAGCGTCATCCGATTCCCGAAATCTTAGGGCCGACGATTCAGTTGGTCAGGACAGCAACAAGACTAAAGGTAATCAAGCGCTAACTATGACAGGTATTGATGAGCAGTATTTGATTACTTTCCACGACGAGAAGAGTCGTTTCGCCCACCCTTATTACTGGTCACCGTTTGTTTTATTCGGCAACGCCAGATAGTTGCGCTAGTCGTGGCCAGACCGGCGAATACAAGCGGCCGGCAAGGCCATGGAGTCTAAGTTCTTCAACGACGAGCAGAGCTGCGTAACCCGCGCGTCGTTATCGACTGATTCGTTCGCCGTGATTACCAACCTCTTGGCCCATTCTAATTCCATCTTATTCGGCTTTTGGCTTTGCAGCATTGTCAGAGCTTTCTCCAACTCCTCAATGGCATCGTCATCGAGCTTAAATTCGTGAAACACCAGGCCACGTCCAATGGTTCTCAAAATAGTGTCAGACTCATCTTCAAGGTCTGCCAATCTCAGGTTCAAATCATGTTCGTCTTGGGCGGAGATTAAGAAGAATACAACCGGAGCCGGCTCGTTGCCACCATCTCGTTTCGGGATAAGAACGAACTTTAGTCTTCCGGCCTGCTGTTCTCCCTTCAATTTCTCGCGCAAAGATTCCGACTCATAAAGACCTGCTTTCCAATCAAGGTTACCCGCCTTCCAAATCTCTCTTACCAGGAGAATGTTTATTGAAATACCGTTGATGGGTAAGGAATAGTTGGTGTCCCACTTGACGGAAAAAGTTTCCGGACGCACAAGCGCATCATTGCGCGGGTAAGTGATGAGCGGTCCAGTGCCCTTGGCGCCACCGCCTATCGTACCTCTCGAGGTGATGTTGCATCCCATATGGACAATCCGTATTGGGTGTGAGCCGCCGCGTATAATTTTTGTATGAAAGTGGCAATAGGAAATCTGTACTTCCTTACAATTTTGCCCGCAGATCACCCAGTGTCCGAAAGGCAGCGCGTCGCCCGCTTTGATAGGTTTCGCCTCTTTGTCATCTTGCGTCTTTGACTGTTTGATTGAGGCCTTTCCTTTTACCGAAACGACAGTTGGGATGGGCGCCGTCTGCGCGGCAGCCAGAGTCACATTGACGATCATAAGCAGCAAAAAAGCTGGTGGGTTTACTTTCATGGCCGTTGCTCGTTTGTTGTTTTGGCGGTGCTAAAAAGTCTCTGAGGCAAATAAGCCAGTCCGAACTGGACTTTCGAATGCAGCAGTAAGGCGAGAATAACCAGCAAAAAATCGAGCCATAGGACGTTGTAGAATTTCACCAGCATGAAACCGACCGACAGAGTAAGCGCCACAGCGACCCAGATGAATCTATTTTCCCAGCGGTGCGCCGAGAAACTCTTATCCTTGCGATATCGCAGGCGAACGACGAGCAGTCCGAGGACGACGAACAGCCCTAGCGCGACGTCTAGAAGGATTGTAAACCATTGCTTGAGCTTATAAACCGGGTCTGCCACCAATGTATTGGCTGCGAGCGCGTGAAGGTAGATGCCGGCAACGACTGGCTTATTTTGCTCTCGACCTAAAACGAAATATTTGTCTGGCGCCATGTCTCTTTGCGCCGGGCCGACCAGCACCAGTTTGTTTTGAAATCTGTTATTGCCTTCTACATCTTTCGCCCTGAGAATCGAGGCCCTGTCAAGCGCTTGTAGAGAGAGTTTTTGTACGAGTTCAAGCTTCGCATAGTTGACCAGCGTAAATGCCCTGCGGCAGAGAACCTTATTGCCGATGGAATCGGTTTGAGTTTCTTCTTGCAGATTCTCCGGGTCATCGTAATTTCCAAGAATACCCTTCAGCCAGCGTGGCGGTTGAGGATGAGTGCCGGACGCATTGGCCAGCGCCATGCTGATGGAGAACAGTTTTTCATTTTCGCCACACTGTAGCCACGCCGGCACTTCCGTCGTGTCTTCATCCATGATAGTCATATCGGCAGCAAGGTCTTTGTCCTCATCCATCCCAAGCCACTCTTCCGGCTTGACGCCAAACTTGCCTACGCCAACAAAAACGTGAGCGCCTTTCTTATTCTGCGCATGGAGAAACTCAAAAAAATCGGGATCGTTGTCAGCTCTGGCGCCGGTATCCGGACGCGTGGCGAAATTGATATCTATCGCTATTGCCTTGGCTCCGCTCTCAAGCAGTGCGTTGACGATCTCGCTCAACTTGTCATTCGGGGTTGGATCGCGTGGGGTTGGGTTTAGGTCCGAAGTATCGAGGACTATGATGGGTGGGTCCTCGTTCGGGGTATAGTTTGTTAGAAAAGAATGCAGGACCTCATAACCTCGAGCATTGAACCAACGCCCGGAGCTGGAGCGTTCGACTTGAATTTTTACGATAATCAGGAGAGCAACCACGAGAAGACCGATGACTAGAGGTCTTAGAACTTTGACCAGCTCTGATTGTTGGGAGTTGTTCGTCATCCTCGTAAGGCCTTCTCAGGTTTACTAGAGTTGTGAGTTTAACTAGATAATCTTAGTCACGTTAAGAGGAATTCATGTTACGGATTAATACAGATGCAATTCTATGAGCTTGCATCACGATACTCTTTCGCTATTCTATTTTCAACGATTTGACGATGGTCCGTGCTGCCCAAAAGCAATTGCTGTCCTTGCCACTCCGGGCTTTGCTCACCCTCTAGGTTGGCAACTTAGAATGATAGAAAAGCGAGGCGTTAATTAGAGCATCACAGTGGGTCGGCTTAATACTTCTGGAGCCCTCCCTAAAAATCGGGCCATTGAAGAGTAGAGGTTTCGTTAGTTTGTGAGATTTTCAAGTTATGCCCGAAAACTGTAGGAAATTCCGGAACGCCGCGAAGAGAGAGGAGCGAGCGCGGCGACGACCGACTTCGGCGATCAATCAGCGCTTGATCAGCAACCCTCCCGGTGCGGACTCGGCCCTCAACCCGAGTCCAAAAGAAGTGGCGACGGTTTGTCGGTTGGCACGTCGACAGTCCATCGAGATTTCCGTTATTTAGCGATCAGCGGAAGTTTGGTGACAGACTGGCCCCGCTCCTGCTTGACTCCGCTCGACTTATCGCTGATTGACAGACTTGTGCTGAGGGTCTAAATTAACACCGTTCTTTCACCGGTGACTGCTTAGTCTTGCTTTTGAGTGTTCACCGTAGTTGCCAACTGTTCAACCTTATCTACTAGTTTCCGATTTCAACGCAGGCTTGGCGACAGGTTGCCAGTGTGCTTTTATGAGAGCATTTGCAATTCTAGATGGCGGGGGAGTAAAAGGCGCTGCTTTAGTGGGTTGTCTTAAAGCTGCCCAGATGCAGGACGTGGAATTTGCCGGCTACGGAGGTAGCTCTGCCGGTAGCATAGTCGCACTCCTTGCCGCCGTTGGTTACTCGCCCGACGAGTTGCGCTCGCTGATGGTCGACGAGATCGACTTTAAGAATTTTCTAGAGGATGGTGGTACTGATCTCGCCAAGCTAACAAAGCTCCCAACTAACTTTCAATCAAAGTTCGAGATTGGCCGTTACGTTTGGAGAAACAGATCGCTCCTCGATCGCGTCCACCGAGACCTTGGCTTATACGATGCACACAAGCTGGAGGAGTTTCTCGAAAAGAAAATCAAAGAGAAGCTTCCCATGTTGAAACATAAATCGGGGATTACCTTTCACGATCTCAATCAAGCCAACTGCCGCCCGCTCAAAATACTGGTTTCCGATCTTCGCAGCCATGAGCCGTTGGTTTGTTCCGGCGCGGGGCCAGAGGACCGCAGCGGGCTCGTTCTTGATGCGGTGGCAGCTTCAATGAGTTATCCCTTTGTCTTTCGCCCTGTGCAGATGAACAAAGCCTATCACGTTGACGGAGGACTCACCAGCAATCTGCCCGTATTCTTGTTTGAGCGCGAGCGTCAGGAACAGGGCATACCGGTGCTGGCTTTCGATCTGGTATCCAGCAAACGTGAGGACAACCAAAAAAATAAGTTCGAGACCTTTTGTCACAACCTATTCACAACCGCACTGGAAGCTACCGATGTGTTGCTACGTCAAGTCTTGACGGGCATTCATCATATTCAGGTTAAGGTGCCGGACGGTATTGGAACGCTTGACTTTGCATTGTCGCGCGAAGCGCGGACGCAACTCTTTAACGCCGGATACGTGGCGACTTCCGAGTATTTCAGCCAGGAGTTCAAATTCTACGAGGCCGCTACGAGCCAAACGACACGGATGCAGGCCCTGCACGTTCCGAGGACTTTGGTTGAACCGATCCTGGAAGCGATGACTAAGTCGTTCGAAGCCAAGACCCGTGCAGAAAAGATCCGGGCGAACATTATGCTGCCGACCGGTGACGGAACACGGAAGGTGGTGTACCAATACGGAATGGATACTGACACCGATTCCGATTTTGAACTTGATCTCGATGCGGGGTGCGGGGGCGGGGCCTGGACGAGAGGAGAGCCGGTGGCAGGAAATCTGCTGGACGCCAAACGTACTTTTAGTGCTTGGGGATTGACACAGGAACAACAGAACAGAGTGAGAGCGGACCGCAAGGCCATGCTTTGCTTCCCGATTTTTGAACTAGACAAACGCCTTACCACTCCTGAGGATGTTAAGGATCTCGATCGAATCGGCGTGCTTTCGGTCGACACCTCAACTCCGCTTGGCGAAACAGACTGGCTGTCACTGAAGGGCATCCCAAACAAAGAAGTCATCACGGCCGGTAGGAACTGGGCGGACATATTTAGTAGGATTCTGCGGTAGGAAGGCACAGTAACTCAATGATCAACCCCGGCGGTTTCCAATTAGGTCCTGGAGAGGAACTCAAAGTCGAAGAGTTCAAGGAAGGATTGTTCGCGGTAACCAATGCGTATGCCGGCGAGTATGATTACTTTGCGCCGCCGCCGCTAAGTGATAGAGAGTTCCACTCCACGTCAGAAGAAGAAAAAGTCTTTCATTCATGGATTGAGCGAGTCCACCAACAGCTTCTAAGGTGGGATGTGCAGCAGGTGTTTGCGAATGCCATCGCATTACTCATGATTTCCGGCAGGGTTGCGGCGGGACTCAGGTTCATTCGATTTCACCATTCATATCCCCGTCACAAAGCACTGGGCAAACCCCATACTCCCATCGAACTAACGAACGAACACTTGCTGGCTGCCATGAATGATTATCAGGCAAAGAGCGGCCGAGATCCGGCCGACGTGCGTCAGGAAATCGACAAGCAAATCGATAACTTTCTCAACACCAGTATCACTCAGCAGCCGTCAGCCAAATCTTTGGCATTCAAAGAAAGGATGCACGCGCGACCGCGACCCAGAAAGGTAATTAATGAAATCAGACAAATGTATCCGGTGTTGAATGGCGGCGAGATGCTCCATGAGGATACCTTCATGATGATCTTCGAACAGGAGGATATCAAAGTTTTTGAAGTTGACAAGTTGCCTTTGCTTTCGGTTTTCCTCGAGTACACTGACAGTCTTGGAATGCCGCAAAAAGCTGTGGTCTTAAAAAGCGATCTGCATCAGGCCCTTCGTGATTTCTTAATCGCGCATGAGATGGGGCATTATTTTCTTCACGTGCGAAACGGATTTGCAGAAAACTTGATGGGCAGAGACTTCTATCTGCACTCATCGCCCGAGTGGATGACTTTGGAAGTGGAAGCCGATAACTTTGCGATGGCGGCATTGTTTCCGTCGGCGTACCTGGCTGATTGCGAAATACGCGAAGGGGAACTGACTACCGACAGCCTATTTAAGAAATTCACGGACAAAATGGAGACGCCGCCCGATGAACTGAAGGCGACAATGACCAACTACATCGACAAACGACTCAGGACCTATAAAGAATTTAAGGACATCACTAACCCGCTGCGGATACTAATGTCATCGATTAAGGAGACCCACATTACTTCATTGCTGGAAATTCTGCGTGGATCCGTGGTCCGTTGGGTCAGAATGGATAAGGATTCATTAATAATCGATGCCAGCCGTAATTTTGTGGAGCTGTTTGAAACCAGTTGGGAGTCAATAGTAGGAAAACTGAAACCAAAGGACTTGGTTGTGCCTGGCGATCGGGAGCGCATGCAAGAGCGGGCCGAACATAGAAACCGGCGGATGGAGCCAATTTGCTATTACACTTTCGTAAAGCATCCGAATCAAACTAAAAGCCGCCACGTGGTGGTTTATTCGTTCCCGATTGCTAAAGATGATGCTTATGTTGGGGCGATAGGAATTCTCATTCCGCTTGATGAAGTGAATCTTGAACCTCAAGAACCTCTAGACGATGCATCCCTGACGTAATTCCATCTCAGATTCTTAGATTCTGAATGAGCCGATGAATCTGCCCCGCTGACTGGTGGATCATTAAGCAGTTCTGAACCCACAGAATAAAGTCGCCGACCTCTTTTTGATTGAGATCTGCAATTTCGCTAACAGGTTGTTAGAGAATTGCCGAGCTTCCGGTCGAACGACTTCCCATTGTTGAGCGCGATTTGTTTTCACAACGTGATATCTCGCGGGAGAAGTTCAAATGGTGTCGACATCTAGAACTCGTACAGGATCTTCAACACGAGCAGCATCGTGAGACGCACTATGCAACAAACCCGTGGATTGAGATTGAGGATTTTTCAACTTATGCCCGAAAATTGCAGGAATAACTCACGTTATGCCCGACTTTATTTCCACTTAATGACCGACTCGCCGCTGTAAGTTATTGATTCTAAGTACGAGCGATTTCACTTAATCACCGCACCCATACGCGTGGTGTGAGTTCGATCATAAAGTGAGATTGGTAGCAGGACATGAAGTGACGCACATTCATTCGATCGTGATGTGAACGAGTGCGGTGTTCATTCGGTTTAAAGGGAACCCGGCAACGGGAGACGCAACCGGATGTGGCAACGTATCTGTACCACAGCGGAACAGAGCTTGTTTCCTTCGGTGTCAGTTTGCGCCCATTTGCTTCCACTCACCTTGGAAGATGAACCCGGCCCAGAAATATGGCGCTTTCCAGCCGGTTTCTTTCCACATCTCGATCTGTGCCGCGCGTAAGGCCGCAGATGGTGGTTGCTTCTGCCCTCCCAGCATCCGCTTGTAGAACCGGGCCATCAATGCTGACGTGGCTCTATCGTCCACTGACCACAAACTGACTACCATCCGTGGCGCTCCCGCGTACATGAACCCTCGAGTCATGCCAATCAAACCTTCGCCTTTGACTTCCTTGCCAAGTCCCGTCTGGCACCCGCTAAGTACGACAAGTTCCGTCGGGAGCTTAAGATTGAATATCTCGCTGAGACGCAAGAATCCATCCTGCGGTTCGCCTCTCTCGTTCACCAACGACAGTACAATTCCTGACAATTCGGGGTGTACGGAGTTGTTGAAAGCATGAGTGGCAAAATGAACAATGCGGTATTGGCCTAATTCAGGACTGGTTACTGTCTGGCGGTTCGCCGCAAAATCGAGCGCCTGCATCCTCTCTCTCTCGGGCACAAGTTTACTGATCTCTTCGGCTTCCCAATGCGCCGCGTTCAGACGTAAAGGGGGAAACCGAGAGTTACCATCCAAATCTTCCATCGCTCTTTCAATATCGCGCTCGAGTGCATTGCCGTTTGCGGGCGATGATTGAGTGCTCGACTTCAATGCGGCACCGGTCGTCTTAACGCGCATGTCACTCTTATCGAACACTGGGTCGGCTAGTATGGCAACTGCTTTAGTCGCAAGTCTGCGCCCGGATAGATCCTGGCGCAGCACCGCCAGCGTCGACGCTGAGGGCAAATTCACTATTTCATGATGGATGAGCAGCGGGGAGTTTGCGACCGCAGTCTTGTTAATGCTGCTCGCTGGCTCCGGCAGTGCGGCGAAGGGTATGTACTGCAAGGCACCATCACCGACAATCAGTAAACGCTTGCCTCGTAGTTCCGCTCTGACGTCCTTTAGGAGCATCGCGCTCAAGGCCGCCGCCGCCTTTGGGTATTCGGCATCAGCCTGTCGTATGCGTACCTGTTTCGCCTCCGAAGTCTCGCCCGCCACATGCCGCTGCGCGCCGTCAACAATTGGTAAACGCGCTTTGCGGATGCTTCCACTTCCGCGCGTTTGGGTAACTCAAAGCTTTGGAGTGTGGTGGGCGTGACCGCCCACAGATAGCTTCCCTCACCGCCCAGCGCATATTCTAAGAGCAGCGTATCGGGGTCAAGCAATTCTTGAATTTCTTCCAGATTCAGTGGCTGCGGTTGCGTAAGAGCAGCATAGCGTGGACTCTTAACTCTGATCTGCGCCTGGAGTTCCTGGTATTCGTTCGTCAACGCTTCAATCTCATTTTCGAGCGCGGTGATCTCCTTTGCTACACCGTCAACTTGCGCTTGAGCAGATTCACCGCTTCGCAGTCGAATCTGACGCTCGGATTTTGCGTTGAGTCGGCGCTGCAACGTGTGCTCACGCTCCAGCAGCATCGGATCAGCGCCCTGACGAATGTCGGCGCGTGATTCCCCCAAAACCTCCAACAAACTGCGGGCGCGGGCGCGCTCGCTGGATTGCAGCGCCTGAGCGTCGTAACTTGCGGAGGGTTCTTGTTCGTTCAAGTGCATCAGCAGATTAATGTAGAATTCGTAAAAGTCTTCCACGCGGATAAAATATGTGCTGCTTACTGCCTCACTCCCGAGATTGGCGCGCAAAGATTCACTAACATTAATCACGGCTTCACTGTAAGAGCGGGCGGCAGCAAGATCACCACGCTCTCTTTCGTAGCTGTGCGAACCAGCAGAGCACCCCCGGTTTCATCCTGCGAAGCGCGGTTTCCGGCCGGGCCGCGATAGACACCCCAACATTGCCAGACGCCATCGGCAAGGCATTCTACGTCCCGGTCATTGCAGAAGTGGACAACTCGCTGTTCACCGGCGGCGCGCCTTATGCTCGAGCGCTTTACCGCCCCGCAGCCGTGGTCACCGCGGTCGCGATGGTCCCAGCCCTGCTAGGCCAAGAACGGCGCATCTGCGCACGCGAAGTTTGGATGCGTAATGACAAGCTCTGGCCAATAGAGCTACTTCGTGCCGGGGACCGTTTCATAGTCGAGCGGTACACCGACGGAAGTAAGAACGACGGGAATGTTCGCTGGGCCATCGGCAGCGCAGGAAACCTTCGGGGTCGCGTTTTGGTTAGTGCCCTTTGCCGTTAAAGCTCATCGGCGGGCAGGAAGGCGCGCGCTGAAAGGTAATCACGCCCCAGATATTCCGGCAAATAAGAGCACCAATCGATCAACGCTATCGTCAGAGGAGACATGAAATGAATTCCGGTAATTGCACATTTTTGCTGGTGTTGCTGTTCCTGGTGGGGGCAGCGGCAACACATGCGCAGTCGTTAGAAATGCCGAAAATCGAATACGCAAACGACCTGTGCGAGTTGAGAATTGAAAATCGGGTGTTCGTCCAGGCGCCACTCAGCACGCGTCAGGCGCTGGTGAAAGAGCTGCGCGAGCACAGCGACCTCGTCATTGTCGAACGTCCCGTCTCTGATCCGTCGGGGTTGAAGCGTGAGCCTTGCTTCAGAATGCCGACTGGGGTTTGCTGACAAGAGCGATCTCTGAAGGGAGATCTTGATGCTATTTCCTCAGGGGAAAAGAACCCAGCCGACATGCTGTTCTTTTGGGGGATTGAAACATTCAACTTATGCACGAAATTTGTAGGAAATTCTCACGTTATGCCCGACTCTGTTCTCACTTAATGAGTGAACATTGCCTGTAAGTTATTGATTTTGTTAGAAGGCGATTTCACTTAATCACCGAACCCACAGGCATCATCATTAAGAGCAGTTCCCAATCTGACAGACTTAATGTCTGGCCAGGCGGCCGCACAGTTGCTACATGTTGCTCTGCCGACGTTGAACTATCGATGGATTAAGCCCGCGTCATTCTGTTCTTGTTCAACCCCAACTTCGCCCTTCCTTTGGGAGACGACAGAATTAGGTAACTACTAATTCCGAGTCCAGAACCTCCCGCGCTTTTTTGGACACGGCACTGGGCGTAAATGGCTTTTGTATGAATTCAATATTTGAATCCAGTACTCCATGGTGAACGATTGCTTCGTCGGTGTAACCGGACATGAAAAGTACCTTCAAACCGGGAAGCAATTCAGTCAAACGGTCAGCGACTTCTTTCCCGCTGGTCTCAGGCATCACCACGTCGGTGAGCAGCATATCGATTTTCGGCGCTTCTTCAATACACAGACGCACCGCTTCTTTGCCTAGCATTGCTTCAATGACGTTATAGCCAGCTTGTTCCAGGATCTTGCGCGCCAGACCGCGCACTACATCTTCGTCTTCGACCAGCAAGATCGTCTCCATTCCGCGTGGAGTGGCGGCCTCAACTACAGTCACAGTTTTCTTTACCACGGTAAGCAGTTGTGGCAGGTAGACCTTAAATGTAGTTCCGTGTCCCGGCTCGGTAATATCTTCGATTGTCCCCTCTCGACATATCGCGGCTCCGGTTTCATCACGAACCACACGCATGTTTAGAGATAACCAGAGCTTACGTTCGCTGATGTCTGTGGTGACCCCGCGTAGACCGACAGATTGGCCTTGCTCGGCAGCGGCGTAGGTTCGAGGTAATCCCGAGCCCACCTCTTAACTCCGTTTTGACCGGATTGGTCGACCCGCTCCTTGAACTTCTGGGTATCCGGCTTGGCGAAGTTGATGTCACGGTCTTCGGTTACGGCGAGTACTGCCCTCCGAATGTGGCCCTAGTCAAGTCGGTTACTTCCGGTGGAGCACAGATGCCCAGCACCGATCTACTCTATTCAATCGTTTTCATCAATACTGGGGGTTCCGCAGCTTCGAATATGGTTATTACCAACCCGGTTCCAGCAATACTGATTTCAAAGTCGGTTCGGTGACGAACACACTTGGCCCAGCCGGGGTCTCGGTTGCTGTGAGCTATTCAAACGACGGAGGCGCTACCTGGACTTACACGCCGGCAAGTGGCGCTGCCGGTGCGCCAACCAATTACGATCGAGTGATTACTCATGTTTGCTGGTCATTGACGGGAAGTCTTAGCCAGAATTCGCCGAATAACTCGGGAAGTATCAGCTTCACCGCGCAGATTCGCTGAAAAGAAAGGATCAGAGGCAGATCAATCCCAAACATGACTAATGACTGCCGACTAGTACGAACCCGCCCGATAAAACGGGTGCCGATAACGATCATCTTTCATTAGTCGCAGAGTAGGTTGTCGGACCGACCCTGCCTTTCTGCCCGCTTGGGAATTTTCTTTTCACTCGAGTGCCCGATAGAAGTTCATCACCGAATCGCGCCTGTAAGTTACTGATTCCAGGTGAGAGCGTTTTCACTTAATCAACCAACCCACATATAAGGCAAGGCAACGGAATTAGATTGACAGGGCTTTTTCGCAGGAGTATAAAACCCACGCGATTCCAAGTATTAACAGCGCGGCTCCCGAGCCCGATTTCTTCACGAAACCTCTGCTCTAACCAACCGCGCTTTCAGAATTATTTGAAGACAGGCTCGGGATTCATAGCATCGCGCGTCGCGTGGATTCTGCGTTTTCGTGAGCGCGAAGAATCCGCATTTCACCGGATGGTGTAGGAATGACTGAGCAGGAGTTGGTAACGCTCTGGGAGTTCGCGGCTGCTGTAGATCCCGGTCTGCGGCCGTGGCGTAAGTTGCCAGTCTCGGTCTTGCAAAGGAAACGGCTTCGGGCGGGACCTTACTCGCGCTCACAGTTGTTCTCGCGGATGACTAAAGGCCAACCAAGTCTGTTCACTGATTTTCCCGTGTCGCTAAACTCCGCGATCGGAGCCGATAAGCGTGCGCTAATTTTGCGCGACATCAAGACAGGATTTCCAGCCCGGCAGGTAGCTCGCACACAAATCCGCTCGGCCCGCTGTGTGAATATGAGGATGTCGGAGTTCTTGAGGCGTTGGGAAGGAGGGCG
The DNA here is from genome assembly GCA_035317005.1 of Pyrinomonadaceae bacterium. Taxonomy (GTDB): domain Bacteria; phylum Acidobacteriota; class Blastocatellia; order Pyrinomonadales; family Pyrinomonadaceae; genus UBA11740. The sequence continues at coordinate 54,969 of DATHHW010000044.1, forward strand.
CTCGGTTGTCAGCGTTACCGATTTGCACTTTCGGGAAACAAGATTTGAGAAAACAATCGACACTTCGGCGCTGAGCGACTTCAACATCCTGTGTGGCGATCCTGACTTGATTGAGAACCTCGAGATGATGACGATGGTGATCAGTTCAAAACGAAATCTTACTGATACCCACACGGATGACTGCGACGGTAGTAATCATTGCTTTCTCGGAAAGAAACTCTGGCTTTCATGGGATCGAATAGACGGCAGATCGAGAGGTTTTCAGGACGTGGACAGAGATAAGGTCAGCGGTCTCGCACGATTCGATTTGCGAAAGTTTCTGTCGCTTCCAAACGGCCGATGGTTCGTCGTCAAGGAAAATGAAACTCTATTCTTGCCCGGAAGCCTCTCACATAAAGTGATCACACTTGAGGATTATTTAGGAGTAGGGAGCTTCCACGTCGCGCTTCCCAGCTATGTCAGGGCCCTAAGAAGATGGATCTTATACGACACGATGGATGTCCAACCATATAACCTTTTGGAACGGATTAATCGGGCCGTCATCGGAAAGATCCGACGGTTACAAAAAGCTCCCCGGAATGTCAGGGAAAGGTGGGGGCTTCCTTACCTCCGACCTTCAATTGAGAGATGGCGATCAAGAGAAACAGCCAGTACCAGAAAGAAGCTTTTAGAGAATCCAACCTTCCTATCTTTCTTGAATGCCGCTCAGAAGGTCGGCGCCGATGATAGTTAGCGAGGCCACATCGAGAGCAGTCCCCATGGTTCTTAGGTTTCCATCGGAGAGTGAGTGACATGCGTCTGCCGCCTTTCAAACTCGAAACAATTTTTGAGGAATACGAGCACCAGAGTGGAATGTCGGTGCTCGGTGCAGGGGACGCCAGCAGTCTGACCGTGCAGGAGTTGTTTGATTTATCACAATGCCGAAGATTTTTCTGATCCCGGTCAAGTCTGGTTTGGCTTGAAGAGCCAGAACAAGGCCTTGCCGTCCCTGATGGTGACGAACAACGTGAGTGATGATGACCTCATTACCGTGCCCATTAAACGCAAGCGCGCTAAATGATATTTGACGGCGGGATGAATGCAGAATTACCAGCCAGTCTGCCAGGACCCACCTCTGCGGTTGCCAAACCAGGACGCGCTCCACTTCAGCCGCCCGGCTGGGCGGTGAACACGTTCTTGTCGATCTGCTGCGGATTGCCGAGCACGACGAAGCGGATGTTGCGCATGTATTTTTGCGCGACGCGTTGCACGTCGGCTGGCGTGACTGCGCGCAGCTTCTCGAGAAAGACGAGCGAGTTGCGCCAACCGCGGCCGATGATTTCGTATTGCGCCAACTCGGACGCCTGGGCCGCGTTCGTTTCCTGGCCAATGTAGTAAGTCGTCAGAAACTGCGCAATCACAGCGTTGATATCGTCGCGTCCGATCGGTTGGGTTTGCAGCCGCGTGATTTCGTTGAGCATAACCCGGACGGCTTGATTAGCGTCGACTGCGGTGACATACAGACCGCCGATGTTCGCACTCTGGTTCCGCAAAAACGCATCGGGGGCGTACGAAAGGTTGCGCTTCACGCGGACTTCCTCAAACACGCGGTCGCGCAACAGAGACGACGCGACCCGCATGGGATAGATATCCGGCGAAGTGATCGGCGGAGCAGTGAACATCCCCTGGATGTAGTTGGTGGGCAGCTCTCGAGTAGTGACATCGACGCTCGATGACGCGAACGAGAGCGGCGGCGGCATTTGTGACTTGTAGTCTCCGCGCGGCAGTTTCCCAAACGACGCCGTAATGCGCGCTTTTAGTTGGGTGGCGTCGAGATCCCCGACGATCACCAGCAACAAACGCGACGTCTGCATAATTTTCTGGTGGTAAGCACGCAGATCTTCGGCGGTCAGACGCCGGATGTTTTCAGCCGTTCCGTCGGGACGATTCAAGTAGGGATGACCTACGTAAGCGACGCGTTCCTGCAAACGCTGCAGGTAACTGTCCGGAGCGTCGGTATCGTCTTCCAGGCCCGCCAGGAGCCGCGACTGCACCAGCGCCACATCTTCTTTCGTAAACGACGGACGCAGCGCGACGTCGGTAAAGATCTCCCACGAGCGATCGAAGTTCGCGCGGGTCGCCGCCATCGAGAGCGAAGAGTAGTCATAGTTCACGCCCTCCCCAATCACGGTGCCCATGCGCGCAGTTTCTTTACGCATGCGGTCGCGGGGAAAGTTGGCGCTGGCTTCGCTGGCGACGTTAAGCATGAACGCTTCCACGCCGGCGTTGGCGGCGCTGATATTCTCGGCCCCGCCGCGAATGAAAAGCCCGGCGGCGACCGTCTGGCTGCCCTCGCGACGCTTCACCAGAACTTTGAGCCCGTTGACTTCGAACTCAGTGACCAGGGCAGCCTGGCGGGCAATGACGCCTTGAAAATCCGGGGCGGCAGTTGGTGGGGGCGGGGTCTGTGCTTGCGCTATTGGGAAGAGCAGAACAGTGAGCAACAGACAGTAAACCGTACCGAGTAGTTTGCGTTTCATTTTTAGGTTATGTGTTCCAGCTTGCATCTCGATCTCTTATCTTTCTGACTAATATCGCTAATGGTTTGGTAAAACGAAGCCCTCCCTGACGGTCGGGCTACTGCCCCGCCTAGCGTTCGGCCTAGCTACTGTCCGATCAAATCCTCGGGCGTGATCTTCGCTTGTTGTTGAGCCGGTTCGGAGATCAGGGCGAGACCTACGTGCGGCTGGCCCTGGATGTAGGTCGTGACATAGCGGCTGATGTCGGCGCGCGAAGTACGACGCAGATTGCCTAGATAACCGCGAAAGTAATCGATGCCGGTTGACGACCACCAGAAGCCGAGCGTCTTGGCGTACTCGTCAAATTTTTCGCGCGAATAGAGATCGTCCGCCTCGAGCAACGCTTTGGCGCTCTCAAGCTGTTCGTCAGTGTAATAGTCCTTGTCATTGAAATGGGAGATCTCAGCGTAAATGGCTTTAAGCGCGGCCTGGGCTTTGTCCGGACTGGTCTGCGCCGCGATCGTAATCGGCCCGGTGTTGCGTTGGGTGTAGTAGCCGATCCCGACGCCGTTGACTAATCCAGTGTCGACCAGATTGCGTTGAAACCGTGAGTCAGGCTGGGCCATGATGAAAGAAAAAGTATCCGCGGCGTAGGTAGCCGCATCGTCTTTGCCGATCGACGGCCCTTGCCAGCCGATTTCGAGAATCACGTTAGCGACCGGCTGCTTGATAATTCCGGCTTCACTTTTCTGCAGAGGCGGATGATCGACCATCGGGAATTCAGCAAACGGATCCTTGTCGCGACGCGGCCACTCGCCAAAGAACTCCAGGGCCATCTTGTAAATGTCTTCGGCCTGCACGTCGCCGGTGACTACCAGTGCGGAATTATTCGGCACGTAGTAGCGGCCCTGAATTAGACGCATCATCGCTGTGGTGGCGCCGGACACGGTTTTACGATTGCCGAGTGCGTTCTTGCGACTGGGATATTTGTAGAACAGGCGATCGTTCATCTCGCGATTGAGATAGTACCCGGGTTCGGATTCGTTGCGATCGATTTCGCCGATGACGACCTGGCGTTCGCGCTCGAACTCCCCGTCGTCAAACAGCGGATAACGCGTGGCGTCGCGCATGAAGTTCATCGCAGCGCGCAGGTTTGGAGAAGTCGTAGTGAAATAGTATTCGACAACTTCCTCGCGGGTTTCGCCGTTGTAAGCGATCCCCAACTGTCCAATCCTTTGCAGGTACTGTTCCGCATTAGCAATGGCGCGGTTGGCTTTGAAGAACATGTGTTCGTAGAGGTGCGAGAGGCCGTTGAGCTCTGGTGGCTCGGTAAACGAGCCGTTCCGTACCGCCAGTTCGATGGTCACGATCGGCACCGAATGATCTTCGAGCACGACCACCTCGAGGCCATTCGCCAAAACTTTGCTGGCAATGTCGGAGGTGGCCCTGGCGGTCGTGGTCCGGGCCGGCGCCGCTCCCTGCGTCTGCCGCGCGGGAAAAATAGAAGTGGGTACGGGCCGCGCCACCAGCGGCGCGATCATTGAAAAAGTAAGGGCCAGAACTAAAAGAATTCGTTTCACGGTAACTCCCGTTTAGGTTGGTTTTTGAGCCGGTCTTCCTGCCGGTCTTCGATTGAATAATTATCGAACGACAAATCTACCACAAAGACAGCACGTCGCAGAACGCTCTATTTATTTGGATTCTCTTACGATTGTGCGTAGCTGCGTGTTTCTCTTTCCAATCAAAGCTACAAACGAAGCGGTTCGATGTCGAGTCGGCAAAAATGGATGTCATACTGACCAGAAGGCTGAGGTGTAGCGGCTTTGCCGGCCGATGTGCGGAAAGGCTCGGCCTTTAGGTTGAGTCAAAATTAGAAAGGGAGAGGCTACGCCTCGAACTGGTATCGGGGGGGCGCAGCCCCGAATTGAAGGGAGCGTTTACCGGAAGGGCTGAGCCCTTCCGCCCATCAGGCGGCAAAGCCGGAAGAATCACTCACTGCTTTGCTGGCGACATCCACGGCAGTTCGTAATCGGTGGATTGCTCGCACGGCTTGAACGAGACTTCCTTTTTCAGGGCCTCAGCTTCGCGGAGAACCCGGACGCGGAGCGTGGATTCCTGTCTGATCGGTTTTACCTTAGCCGGATCCCCGTCATCAGCGAGTCGCGCGATCAACCAGTAGCGACCGGGCGCGATATTGTCGATGGCGAAGCCGGCCTCGCCATTGACTGCGGCTTCGAAAAACCTGAGAACGTTCTCGGAGCTTTCGCGCTCGGCGGGGACAAGATAGACGCGCAGACCCGCCGACACATGTTGACCTTCCGCGACTGTGACGCGACCACGAAGACGGGCGGCTCCCTCAGTGATAGTCACGGTCAGACCTGAAAGATGCTCGCCGGGTCTAAGAGTTATTCCGTCACGAGCAACGGTCACGCTGGAGTTTCGGGCAGTTTGAGCTGACCCGATCGTGATTGAGCGGACATACCACCCGCTCGCGGGCGCGCGCGGATCGATCCGATACAAGCCTGACCCCAAATTCCTCATCGTGAAGGTTTGCTTCGCGTCAACGACACTTTCGCTCACTGAATTGGTTAGCAAAAGCGGCGCTTCAGGAAGTGGTGCAATCTTCGACGTGGCATTACCGGCAGGCTTCGTCTCGGGCTCATAGCGACGAGCAAGAATGATGGTTTCCCGCGCAGCAGTCTCGCGGCGCTTGGCGCAGCCGGCTTTCGGATCGTTCTCGAGGACCAGTTGTCCTTCGATGGATGAGAGTGAGGCGAGGACCAGGTTTAATCCGGTAACATCGCCGCCGCGGACTGTTGCGCGGCGTGCGCTCGATCTTAAGAAATCCCGGCTGGGCGGCAGAGACTGCGACGCGTACAGCTCATAGTCGCCGTCAGGGATGCCATAAAAAGCAAAGGTGTAATTGCTGAATGGAGTCGCGGGGCCACTCATGAAAACCGACCGGTCGCGGACGTCGATCAAAAAGATTGTGCTGGCGACTGGCATTTGAGTCTGAGGCTGAACTATCCCCGTCACGTTGCCGCTGATCGAATGTCCGGGTTCGCCGCGATATTGAATATCGGCCGTTGCTTCTTCGCCATTGCGCACAATTATTTCTGACGCTGTGTCTCGTGTTGCTGAAGGAAAATAGGTTGGAGCGTCGCCGTCAGTGACGCCCGGGGCAATTCCTCCCAGGCCGAAGCGGGGTGGACCGCCCGCGACGATCAAATAAGCACCAGGCGGCAAACCGTAGATGCGATATACACCGCGATCGTCCGTGAGGCGCTCGCGCACCAGGTTGGCGGAAGACAAAGCCTTACCCTCATCGTCGCGCACGCGCAGCGCACGCACACTGGTCGCCACGACGGCCCCGTTAGGACCGGTGACCGTGCCCGATATCACTGCTCCCTTGATCATGGTGACGGTTACGGAATCACCGGGATGATAGTAGCTCGGTTCAGCCATAGGTAGCTGAGGCGCTGGAATATAGCCCGGCATACTCGCCGAGACGCGGTAGATTCTCGTTTCCAATCCGTCGACTCTGAAATTACCGTTACTGTCGACGGGGGCATTCTGTGACGATCCCAACCCGCCGACGGGCATGACGTACGCTATGGCGCCGGCGAGTGGCTCGCCGGCAGAGTTCATCACGCGACCCGTCATCGTGCCGTTTGGTCGATCCGGAGTTTTGGCGTCTCCGGTAACAGGTTGCTGTGCCCGCGATGTTGATCCGAGAAACAAGAGCAACGCGATAACGCCAACCATCGTTCGCCTGATTTCAAGCACCCTTATTCGCATTACGGGCCTCCTTCCTTTGGTCTCAGATCGACAACGAAGGTAACTTCGGCTTCGGCGTCGTTGCTCACGCTGACGGATTGCTTCTGGAGCGGCCCAGGGCGAGACGGAGAAATCCTATTCCCAAATATTTGCAGGGTGACCTCGTAGGTGCCCGGCGCCAGATCGCTGATGATAAAATGACCCCGGGAGTCCAATTGAGCATTGCTACCCGCACTCGCGCCTTCGCGTTTTGAGTTGATGTATGCGCGAGAATCGACTGGCAAGCTTCCGCCTTCAAATCTCACGTTGCCGCGAATAGTTCCAGTCCCATAACTAATGACAACGCGCAACCCGGAAACTGATTGCCCGGGCTGCATCTCAAATCCCTGCGGCAGCCCAATGCCACCATGCTCAATCCGTGCAATCGTAGGCCGAATCGGTGAGAGGCCGGAAGCATAGACGCCGACCGATATATGGCCCGGTCTTAAGCCGTTGACCTGGAAGCTGCCGTCGGCCGCAACCGCAGAGTTTGCTCCAGCAGTGAATTGATTTCTCGATGACTGGATCGAATTCGCTGATACTCTGAGTCCGGGGAGTTGGGCCACTTTTTGTCCGTCTCCTTCGGCCACGACGACGCCGCTCAAGCTCAACCCGCGAATTGCTTTGATCTCCACTCCGCTTACGTCTTTGTCAATGACTTCGAAGTAAGTCGGATCGCTGTAATACTCGCCCCCATCGAAGTCCGTCGCGACATACGCGCCGTAACGACCCGGGCCCAATCCATCAATTTTGAACTCTCCTCGGCTATCAGTGGCTAGTCCGTTATAGAACGACCCGGGACGGTCCTGGTTATTCGTATTCAGGACAAAGCCCAGGCGCGCTCCCGGAAGAGGCAATCCGCTTTCGGAATCAATGACTCGTCCGGAAGCACTATACGATTCCGCTGAGCTACCAACTTTGATATCGATATTGGTTACTTCCCCGCCTTCGTTCAGTTCGATAATCGATGCCTTTGCCTGATCGCTTACATCAGGATAAAAGATTCGCGGATAGTAGGGACGCCGACTAAAAGATACGATTCCACCACCCGGAACCGACCCGACGCTGACTTTGTAACGCCCAGCCGGTAATCCGTAAATCCGATACATGCCGCGATCGTCGGTTTGGTACATCTGATTGTTATAGGGAAGGGGCGTCTCTCCTCTCGCCGGATTTCCATTCTCGTCAACCGGCAGCAGAGTCACTCGCTCTTCGACAGCCGGCTTACTATCGCGGTCGGTTATGCGTCCGGTGATTACGCCGCCGCGCACCAGCTTGATATCTATCTCGCCAACCATTTCGCCTGCGGCCAGGATGATGTTCTTGCTCGAACCAAGATATGAGAAGCCGTAAGATGGTCCCGATGCCGTCTCTGCCGCGGTAAGGTTCGGAGTCAAAGTCGCGATCTGATATTGAGCCGGCGCCAATTGCGAGAGACTGTAGTAACCCTCGCTGTCGGTGACAGTTCGGGCGGCGGCGACTCTTCGCGACATGGTTTCGCCGCCATATGCAGCCACGGCGATGCCGGCCGCTGCTTTACCGTTGAGGAGGACATGGCCGGAGATCGAGCCTGTCACTTTCGGCTTCGCCTCGCGCGTTTGGCCGCGCATAACAGCCGGAGATGTAATCAGAATTACCGTCGCGATAATCGGAGAGAAGCAAAGCAGGGGTTTCAGGCTACGCATGGACGATCCTCCCGTACAATCGAGGTTCAGCCGGTGCCGAGGGCGACATCATCGCACTGTATATCTGGTCGAGCAAGCTCTTCGTCGAACTTATCAACTCCGACAATGTTGCCACGCTGAAATGTTGTTGAGGTTCCGAATCAAACCTGGGCGAGTCTTTGTAGCAGCCGGAAAAATCGATCTCATCTCATTCCGCCAGATGGCTGTGGTGTGGCGGAGGGTTGCTCCTCACCTTTGAGTGCAGGCGGTGGCCGCTCCTGAGCGGAGGCGAGTAGCGTAGCGCCGGGAAACGAAACGAGAAACGCGAAGACGAGAATAAATGCGTGTATCGTCACAGCTTCCTGGATTTTGGCTGTCCTTTGATATCTTTACTCGGTTAGTGGAGGCTGCGCGTCATTTCCTCTTGGCGAGGTCCTTGTCAACGGTGAAACTGTCGCGGGCTCGCACTACCAAGTTTGGCTGGCGCACGCTTACTTTGATCTGTCGCCGCTGGCCCGCCTCTAACTTTCCTTTGGGGTAATAGCCCAGACGGTACTGTCGGCGGAGCTCGTCAGCGACGGGTCTGAAGCTGATGGCAAAGTTTGAGATGTCCGCCACGCGGTAGTATCGTCCGCCAGTCTTCTGCGCCAAATCCTTCATGTAGTTGTTAATCTTTTGGATTTCTTCGAAGTAATATTTCTTATTCATCTTATAAAAGGGATCCGGTTCCGCAAGCTGAGTCCCGAACTGCACGGTATAAATTAGTGCATCCTGCTCCTCAGCTTTACGCAGAGTGCCTTTTGCCGTAGCGGAAAACCCCACCCCGCCTCCACCATCAGAGAACAAAACGATCGCCTTACGACCGCGAATCTTTTTCATCCGATTAAGGGCATTATCAACTGCGTCGTAAAGATAAGTGGGACAATCCGCTTCCTGCTTAATCTTGGGCTTGATGCCTCCGCGCAATTCGCTGACTCTGGTAGCTGGAACAATTAAATCTACCATTTGAAAAAAGGCGGTGGCGATCAGTTGGTCATCCGGACGAAGCTGGCTAATGAAGCCGTTCACGGCGCGTTCCAAATTCTCCTTATGAGGACTCATCGAGCTACTCACGTCCATAAGAAAAAGTACCGTAAAGGGTTCCTCGGCGGGCGCAAAGACCGCAAGCTCCTGCTCGACTCCGTCTTCAAAGATCTGAAAATCTTCTTTGCGCAGGTTGGTGATGTATCTGCCGTCCCTGTCCATGATGCTCGCGGGCACGGTGACCAGGTTTGCCTCCACGCGAATGACGTCACCTTCGCCGGCCTCTTGTTCGCTGATCGTAGTCGGCGGCGGGGACGGCCGTGGGTACGGGGAGGACTTGCCTTCGCCTTTGAGTGCCGGCGGTTGCTTCTCCTGACCGCAAAGTAGCCTCGGCGTACTGAGAATTGAAGCAAAGAGCATGAGCGCTGGAATGAGCAAACGGATCGTCACCAACCTCATGAATCTCCCTTGTGCGTTCATGACTCCTTCACTTCCCCTTCGCAACGACGTAGCTGTCGCGCGCGCGCACTACTAAATTGGGTAAACGCACTCTTACCTTAATCTCATGCCGCTGGCCCGTCTCTAACGGTTTCTTCGGGTAATAACCCAGGCTATATTGCCGGCGAAGTTCGTCGGCTATCAAGCCGAACGCTTGTCCCAAGTCCGAGAGGGTGTCTACCTGATAAGGGCGTCCGCCGGTCCTCTGTGCCAAGTCTCTCATATAGCGGTCGGCTCTTTCCACCGCGTCGTAGAAATATTTCTTGTTCACGTTTCGAGGCGGCTCTTTAGGCGCAGTGTCAAACTGCACTGTGTAGATCAACGCATCTTGTTCTTCAGCCTTGCGCAGAGTGCTCTTTTCGCTGGCAAAGACTCCTGAGCCGTATCCGTCGGAAAACAAAACGATAGCCTTTCGGCCTTCGACTTTCTTCATGCGCTTTAAGGCGTAGTCAACCGCATCATAAAGCAATGTATTACCGCCACCGCGCAGCCGGAATCTCTTACTGTCGAGCACTTCCTTCACAGCCGTGGCTTCCCATTGCACTTGCACAGTATCGTTGAATGTGGCAGAGATCAATCGATCATTAAGGCGCAATTGGCGAACAAAGGCGTTAGCAGCGGCTGCCAAATCCTGCAAACGGTAACCCATTGAGCCACTGGTATCCAAAAGGAAAAGGATTGTAAAAGGTTGCTCGACCGGAGCCACCCATGCGACCTCTTGCTCGATACCGTCTTCGTAAATCTGGAAGTCCTCTTTCCGAAGATCGGTGATATACCTACCGTCACGATCCATGACAGTTGCGGGGATGGTGATAAGGTTCGTGTCGACGCGTATGACATCATCCTGATTCTGGCGCTGCTGTGTAGCAGTAGTTGCCTGGGGCGATGACTGTCGCGTGGTCGAGGCTTTGACCTCGTCCCTTAGTGTCGGCAGTTCACGCTGCTGAGCACGGACCGCTCCCCCGACGCCGGGAATAGAAGCGAGGAACACAACGGCTACAATAAATGCGCGGACCAAGATGAACCTCCCGGAATGCACGACGCTGCTCGCCACGTTCGCTAGCAGTTCAATCTTCTTTTGGAGACCACTTATTGGCATGGGGCTGGTCTTGTGGTGCTAGAACCTGTTCACCTTCATTTAACATTTGCTCGTTATTGAGGAAAATAAGCCTTTCGTCCTGTGACGATATATTCAGGGTGATTTCGCACCTCAACTTTCACCTCTCTGCGTTCTCCGTCCTGCTGATGATTTGTCGGGTAATATCCGATGACATACCGATTATTGATGAGATTAAAAATGGCCGAGTAGACAGTTTCCGCATCTTCCGGTTTTTCAATAAAACCGATTTTCCCGCCGGACAACTCGGCAATTCTCAACATTGCTGTTTGCCCCGCCGTAAACACTTCCGCATCTCTCTCCTGAAACTCTCCTATT
>DATHHW010000045.1:0-13124 GCA_035317005.1 Pyrinomonadaceae bacterium
TCGGCGACGGCATGTACAAATCGATCGATGCCGGCAAGACGTGGACGCACATTGGCCTCGAGGACACGGTCAAGATCAACAAGATCGTTGTCGACCCGAAAGATCCGGATCTCGTGCTCGCGTCCACGCAGGGCGACGCGCGGCACAGCGGCCAGGGCATCTATCGCAGCACCGACGGCGGCAAGACATGGACGAACGTTTTTAAGCCAGCGAACGCGAACGGCACGCGCGACCTCGAGTACGCGTTCGACACGCCGCATGTGATGTTCGCGACGTCGCAGGGCAGCGGTGGTGGATTCGGCGGAGGATTTGGCGGAGGCGGCGCGACACCGCAAGGACCGAACGGCACGGCGCTCTTCAAGTCGACCGATGCCGGCAAGACGTGGAAGAAGGTCGACACGTTGCCGCCCTACACGGGACGCATCAGCGTCGCGATCGCGATGCACACGAAGGGTCAGCGTGTCTACGTCATTGGCGGTCCGCTCCAGGGCGGCTCGGGTTTGTATCGGTCTGACGATCAAGGCGCGACGTGGCAGCACATGGCCGGCAACGACACGCGAGTGGCCAACGGGCAGGGCACGTTCAGCTCAGGTGTATGGGTCGACTCGCAGGATCCGGACATTCTCTACACGATCAGCACCACCGTGTATCGATCGACGGACGGCGGCAAAACGTTCAGCGCGTTCAAGGGCGCGCCCGGCGGTGAGGACCCGCACGAGATCTGGATCGATCCGACCAACGGCGAGCGGATGTTGTTCGGCTTCGATCAGGGCCCGGCGGTCACGCTCGACGGCGGGCAGACCTGGAGCGGCTATTACCAGATACCAATCGCGCAGGTCTACCACATCGCCACCGATACCCGGTACCCGTATTGGGTGATGGGGTCGCAGCAGGACACGGGCGCGATCATGACGCGCAGCCGCAGCGACCTGGGTCAGATCACGACGGTCGATTGGTATCCGCTGCAGTCGTCCGAGTTCGGAACCGTCGTACCGGATCCGCTCAAGCCCACGACTGTGTACGGTGTGGGCTATGGCGCCGGACAAGGCAACGGGCTGATCAAGATCGATCTCGCGACGGGACAGTGGGGCAACGTCGCGCCAAATTTCGGGACGGACTCAGGCCTGTATACCGCAGGCCGCGATTTCTGGAAACGGTTTGACACCGCGTTCGATCCGAAGGCGCTGTACGTAGGCTACAACTGCATTCTGGTAACGCGTGACGGCGCACAGACGTGGAAGACGTTCAGTCCCGATCTCACCACGCCGAAAGGTCAGCCGACGGTGCCGCCGCGGGCGCGACGCCGCGACCGGCAGCTCCGACGCCGACTCCGGCGGCTCCGGCTGGCGGGCGTCCTAACCTGCCCGGATCGATCTCCGATTTCTCGCTCTCAACCCTCAAGCAAGGGGTCGTCTGGTCAGGCAGCAGCACGGGACAGATCTATAACACGATGGACGGTGGCAAGACTTGGAACAACCTCACGAACTTCACCGATCTGCCGCCGAACGCCAACTTCGTCACCGTCGAAGCCGGACACAGCGACGTCAACACGGCCTACGTGCTCGCGAACCCCGGCTTCGGCCGTGGTGGTGCTCCCGCGGGCCCGGAACAACACTATATCTATCGCACGCACGACGGCGGCAAGACCTGGACTCGGATCATCAGTGGCCTGCCCGTCGATGAACGCACAGGCAGTCAGGTACACGTCATTCGCGAAGACCCTAAACAGAAGGGCTTGCTCTTCGCGGGGACGGAGACGACCGTCTACGTTTCATTCGACGACGGCGATCACTGGCAGTCGCTGCGGCTCAATCTGCCGAGCACGTCGATCCGCGACATGGTGTTTCATACCGACGATCACATGAACGATCTGGTGATCGGCACGTACGGCCGCGGATTCTGGGTGCTCGACGACATGAGTCCGCTGCGCGACATCGCGGCGAAGGCGCAGCAGATCGCGGCGGCGCCGGCATATTTGTTCAAACCGGGGGACGCTATACGCGCGCGGATGAATTCGAATTGGGATCAACCGATGAACCCCGAGATGCCGCACGCGCCAAACCCGCCTTTCGGAGCGCTCATCTATTACCACCTGAGCCAGAAGCCCGCCGGCGAGATCAAGCTGCAGATCTTCGACGCTGCGAACAAGTTGGTGCGGACGATCACGAGCACGCCACCGCCGATGTACGAGCGGCCGCCGTATCCCGATTATTGGCTGATGCCCTCGTCTGAACGCGCGCTCTCGACAAACGTCGGGACCAATCGCATCAATTGGGATCTGCGTTATGACGATCCCCCGGGCTACAATCCGGACATCAATAACCAGATGAACTCCGCGCCCGGCCAGGTCACGCCGGCGCCGCACGGGCCGCTCGCGTTGCCGGGCACGTACACCGTCAAGCTGCTGGTGGGCGGCGCCGTGTACACTCAGACCCTCGTCGTGCACAACGATCCGCGCGTCGGCGACGGCGCGACGGTGATGTCTGGGCTGCGGGCCCAGAACAAATTAGCGATGGCCGCCTGGCAGGGCATGAAGGACAGCTACGCCGCCAATGAGGAAGTGGCTGCGGTGCGTGCAGAGCTGGCCGCGATCGCGCGCGGCTCGCTGCCGCCGGATGTCGCGACGGCCGCGACCGCGCTCAATGCGAAGCTGTCGACGATCGGCGGTGCCAGGGGGGCCGGACGCGGCGGCGGCGGTGGAGGCGGGTTCGGGGGCCCAGCAAGGGTTCCCGGCAGCGTGCTCACCTTCACCGCGATCAACGCGCTCTTTGATACGGTCCTCGCGCCGCTCGCGCAGGACGGCCTCGACATGCCGCCCACCAGGGCGGAGGTCGACACGTGGGAATCCGGCTGCAAGGAGTTCACCGCGACGGTCAACGCGTGGAATACGATGCTCGGCGTGGACGTAGTCGGCTTCAACAGCCTGCTCACGAAAAACAATCTGACGCCGCTGAAGATCACGACGGCGCTGGGGGTGCCGGCGTCTTGCACGTTCGTGTGGCCCAGGGCGACGGCCCGCGGGGGCAAATAGAGAACCAGATCAGGCCTGACCCCGGTTTGGTTCCGTGCTTGACTGCCAGGTTACGTTAAGTTTTCTAATTCAAGGAGTGCCTCGAACATGAGTCGGGGCATGATTTATTTCTTATTCTTCTCGTCCGGGATCATCGGCTCCCAAAGCTCGACCTTGTTGCCGTCCGGATCCATGATATGTGCAAACTTTCCGTTTTCGTGCGATTCAGGCCCCGATACGATCTCGACGCCGTTCTGCTTTAGCTGATCGAGCAATTCGTCCAAATTATCAACTCGGTAGTTGATCATAAAGGAAGACTCGCTCGGGCTGAACCATTTCGTATCATTGTCCGCTGCGCTCCATACCGTGAGGCCGCCGTCCTCGGCCTTATCGTCAGGCCATCTCAAGATCGAACCGCCCCAATTCTCAAGATCGAGGCCGAGATTCTTCTGATACCACGATGCCAGCTCGGCTCCCTTGTTCCGACCTTTAAAAAATATCCCGCCAATTCCTGTTACCTTAGCCATACACTTTCCTCCTGTTGTTTGTACTTCTTTTTTCCTAAGTGGTGGTTATCAGTTTACCGCCCATAATCGCCATTGGAAGTAGAATTGCCGTAAAGATAACGTGATACCAAATGGGAACATACGGCCAGGACATAACCGCCTTCAGTAAACCAACGGCCAACAGCAGAAAGCCGAGGACTAGCGGCGCCTGTTTGTTTTCGCCAGCGATCAGCGCGGCCACAGATCCGGACATCACCGAGACTATTGAACCGAGGACAATATGCGTGAGAAGCATGGTCGTGTCCGCTGTGAACTGACCGCCATTTTTAATGGCCTCTTCGAACGCGCGTTGATGAGCGCCGAACCCCTCCGGCCAAATGGCCGAAAGAATCTTCTCGCTTCCGACCCACGCTATCAACCAGGCAATAAATCCGGAAATAACGCCCAAAACGATTCGTAGCATAGATTTCTCCTATTTATTTTCTTTGAAATGTCTTCACCTGAACTCCATCCAGCTTCCTCGCCTGCCCGCATCTCTGTTATAGAGGTACTACTGGCACCGCGCAGTCTATGTCATATTCTTCCCACCCCATTTCGGCAGGTTGTCGCCGATATATTTCCATACCCGGAAGATTTGCGGGTTGAAAACGACTACGCGGCAGCCAATAGCGAAAAAGATACTGAATAACCTTGTTCTCATGACTGATGTCGCCAACACATCGGATCGCCGCTACACGGCACGCCGGAAAGTTCATAACGCCGACATCGCCATCACCCTTCCATTCAGTCGGCACTGTCACGCACCAATCGAAACGACACAATTGGAGCGGAGTGACATCAGGGTTGTCCTGCGACATGCCGTAGAGCAAGATGTTGTCAAGACTGCCACCCTTCTGACGATACCATTCGATCAAGCGGTAGTAAGCATCCTTTATCCGACTAAATGAACTGTATGAATCGTATACCCGTATATACGCCAATCGTTGTTCTGCCAGTGAACGAAGGTTCACCTTAAACCCGTAACTCTCCAAATCTTCTAAAGTATATCGAGGAAATTCATCTCTGAATTGACCATTCTTGCTATTTTCCAAAGGGCTCTTTCTGTCCCACTGCCGAGCACTTATACCAAACTGCTTTCTGAACGCGCGCGAGAAAACCGAGACGGAACTAAACCCAACTTCAAAGGCGGCGGCAGTGATGGAAAGTCTCGGAACCGTTCGAAGTAAATTTGCCGCGCGCTGCAGCCGCATGCGTACCACCATATCGTTGACAGTTTCTTCCGTAATCGATTTGAAAACTCGGTGAAAATGAAATTTCGAAAAGCACCCCACCCGTGAGAGCGTGTCTAACGACAAATCACCATCCAGGTTTTGACGAACGTGGCTCATAACGGTATTGATACGTCGGGTATATAAATCATTTTGTGCAGTATTTGACGGCATAATTGCTATTTTATTCCTCCGTTAGAATTAGAGCGACGCGATTTTGGCTCGTTCGCAGTTAATCCGCAAGAACGAGTTTCACTTCAGCGCAGACTAACAATCTGAATAAGCTGAACGGGCGCGTGAGCGGGGATAATTAAATTTCCTGTCCCAACTTCTTTTTATCTGCGTGAAAATATTTGTCCGCACCACTGGTAGGGAAGTTGATTGGCTTGGACTTGCACTCCGTCGAACGCTTCGAGGATGGTGCGGTTCAACTGCATTACCGCGTTCCGAAACCTTCCTGATACAACGGCATCGGACGCGAACGGAGGAGTCTCTCTTTTTCTGGTGCCGTCTAACCAGCCACCGGCCGGCCTCGAGCTGAGCCGGCCAGCCAATGCACTGTTGCGCCCAAGGCCAAACACCGGGCTGGCCGGGTCGGCTCCATCGAGTTGTTAGCCCGCACTTCGCCTTGAATAGAGCTGGGCGCTGCGGTCGCCGGCAGAACCCGATCCGCGCCGGATCACCTACGCCGTGCGACGGGCCTTTCTGTGTTCGGGTTGTTGGACTACTGGGGCTGGCCCCGTCGCAGGCTCCACAGTCCGCGCACCGAGAGGATGACGGAGAAGAGCGCGGTCACGCCCATCGCGAGGAGTGTCCAGACGAAGAAGAAACCGCCGCTGCGGGTGGTCCCGAAGCCGACTCCCCTCCCTCTCATGTGGATGACGGGAACGCCCATCAACAGGAGCGACGCGAGGAGGATGATGACATACCCCGATCGCCGTTCGGCGAGCACCAGCGTTCCGTACAGCCAGACGACGCAGATGACCACCGCGAAGAGGTTTGGAAGCCCTCCCGGTGACATCCCGCGGGCGATGTCGTCCGCCAGGTGAAACGTGCCGAAGAGGATCGAGAGCAGAGACGCGATGGTTAACATAACGCTGTGTTTCATTTGATATTTTCCGTAACGCGATCAAAAGGCCGCAAGAAAAGATTCAGCTTCAAGCCTCACCCGCACGCGTGGTTCGGAATAAAGATGTATCTAATGAGTCGCGCATGCTGGATTTACGTGCGGCATGGTGAGGAGGTTCCATGACAGAAAAAAGGCTCCGCCATTGCTGAGGAAGCCCTCTGAATTCACGCCGCGAGCGGTGAGGGTTCTGGCGTCATAGAACCGCCAGGGTCGCGGTAGGCTGCATGCGATTGTTAGGCCGGCGCCTCGTGGCCCGTCAGTTCGAGCGCAGAGAACGCACTAATCATGACGTAGTATCCGTCCGGATCCCGGAGCGCGAACTCCTGTGTTCCAGTATTCGGGTTCGCGTGCGGCTCCTCTTCGAGCCGGGCGACGATCGCGCGTGCCCTTTTCAGTGCCATATCGAAATCGTCGACGCGGAAGAACAAGAGGAGCCCGTTGCCAGGTGTCGCGCTGTCCGGGCTCGTCAACGTCGGATGCTCGTGCGCGCCCCACTGGTGGAGGCAGAGCAGGACAGTTCCATCCGAATCGAGGATTTGACCAAAGTAGTCATGGGCGGGTCGTGTCTCGGGCTGGCCGAAGAGCGACTGGTACCATTTGAAGCTACTCGGCACATCGCTTACGCCGATGATTGTCCAGGTGCGTTTCATGACATTTCTCCCGTCGGCCTAACAATTCGCATCAGCGGGGCCGCGAACGGCACTGGTAGAACGATGAGAAATTCGTTCCGCGGCCTCCGCTGCATGCGCTTGTTAGGCATCGCTGCGAAAGGCCGGGGTTCACTTTAAGTCGCTCTGATACTTTGCGATGAAGGCGGCACGCTTCTGATAGAACTGCTTGAGCTTCTCATAGTTCTTGCGCTTGGCGTCCATAATCGCATCGGCCTTCTTACGCATAGCTTCGTCGATCTCGTCCCGCTTATCCGGATCGTCCGGAAGTTGGTTGAAGTACCAGTACACTGGTTTGCCCGGACCAGAGCGCTGCCCGAGCACCTCACCGTTGCCGGTGGTGGTGGGACTAGTGCCCTTGCCGAAAAAGTGCTTTCCGCCATGCAATATGTCGCCGACGCTAGAACCGGTCACGTTCTGTCCCGTAGGTCCGCCCAATCGCTTCGCCCTTCCTGATTTCACTACAGGAACGGCTTGGCACATGACCTGTCGCGTATCGACCGAGGGCTTTAGGCCGAAGCCGAGTTGCGGCACGAAGACTCTCTGACCCTTTAAATCCTTGAATTCGGCATAGCCAGAGACGTTGTCCTTCCCCTCGATGCCAGAGGAGGCGATTGTTGTATCAAGTTCGCTGCCAGCAGCCCTTGCCTCGTCGCCGCGGTAGTCCCATATAGTACCAACGGGGCTGGTTGTGCCGAAGGCGTGACCGACTATCTTACCAGTGGCGGAGAGGTCTCCCACTGGCTGAGTCACGCCAATTGACCGCTGTCGGTCTCTCTCTTCAGCGGTGGCGGAGTGCAGCCAAGTGTAGCTAAACGTGTCGAACAACTTCTGCCGCTCTGGACTCGCGTCGGGTTCGAGGCGACCGGTTGGAAAAGCCTTCTTTTTGGCCTCTGTGTTCTCGAAGGAATCAGCTGCTATTTTGTTTCGTTCCTGGTTGATCGGCTCGAAGATTTCCTTGTTGATTCGATTAACCAGCGCCGTCTCTTCAGCATCCTTATCAGGATCGTAATGGATCCATTCGTCATACTCGGCATCGAGCGCGGCGTCGTCGTCACACTGGTGTGGCAGGGATTCCTCACCCTTGTCAGCATCGAGATCTCCTTCAAGATCAGGATACTGCTCCTCGGACTGAAGCATTCTCAAAACTGCCTGGTTGCCAATGGTACGTTGCAATTGTAGGATTGTGTTTGTATCCATGTCTGGCTTGGGCGTCACCTTCTCAGACCTTGCCGAGCCAATTGAGTTATCCTTCTGAGTTTGATCCTGTTTCTGAACAAATTCGCGCAACTCCTTGCCTCCTATTATTGAGAATGTCGAACAATATATCTCTGGTTCCGTATAAACCCGGCGACTAAGTTCTCTTCCGTATAAAACCGTGCGCCAGGTTCTGTCAAGTCTCTGGTTATTAACAGATTGTCGAATGCCGGACTCGGCCTCTCGATTCATGCGGTTCCGTAAAAAACGGGCCGAGCTTGGAGCGCGCATATTAATGGCTCAAAACTGTCTACCAAGTCAGAAGAATCATGCGACATCTGGCAACTTTGGCTGAAGCGCTCGACTCGGGTCAGGCTTGCGATTTGCGATTCTCCGTCACGCGCCACTGTTGTATGGTTGAACGATCCGGAACCCAGCGCTCTAGAATCCCGAAATCGCATCCTGACCCCGGTCGTTCCAAGCCGTCCGTTGCTTCCTTGTTTTTTTGATGCCACGATCCGCGTGCCCCAGGAAGTTTTCCACACGCGAGTGAGCAAAGAGATCTATGCCCAAACTCGACGATGATATTGATGCCTTGTTCAAGCTGCCGCTGACAGAGTTCGTTGGTGCCCGCAAGGCACTAGCCGCTCGACTGAAGCAGAACGGGCTCGTCAGTGAGGCGGAAGGCGTAAAGGCGTTGGCCAAGCCATCAATCTCCGCCTGGACGGTGAATCAACTCTATTGGCGGCATCGTGAAGCATTCGATGAGCTGATTGCGACGGGCCAGCGATTTCGCAAGGCGCAAGTCACCGGAAAGATGGTGAACATGCGGGAAGCTCTCGACGCGCGCCGCGAAGCACTCTCGCACCTATCGGATTTGGCGACCGAAGTACTGCGCGATGCGGGTCACAATCCTTCGCTGGATACACTGCGACGCATTTCCACTACACTCGAAGCGTTGTCTGCCGCCACTTCACCATCAGATCGCCCAACTCTCGGGCGACTAACGGAAGACATCGATCCTCCGGGCTTTGATTCATTAGGTTCATTCGCGCCGAGCGCCGGCATAACAAAGCGCGCCGCGCAACCGCTGCACGTCAGTCCTTCAAAGAAGGCAGTCACTGCGTCGAGCAAGGCACAAGAGGCCGCGGCCGAGGCGAGCCGGCAGAAAGAGCGGCAGGCTCGGATAAATGGCGCGAAAGCTTCACTACAGCAGGCCAGGAAATCGCTCACTGCTGCTCGTGCCGCGGTCACGAGTTTGGAGGGCGCGCAAAAAAAGACCGAAGCAACAGCGAAGGAAGCCGCCAAGCACAAGCGCGAGGCAGACGAACGTTTCAAAAAAGCGAGCGCCGCATCCGCCGATGCAACCCTGCGCGCGCAAGGCATCGCCGTCGAATTAACCAAAGCAACTAAGACGTTGGACGACGCGAAGCGCACTGTCGAGAGTGCAACGAAAGAACTTGAAAATTCTTTTCGAGAATCTACCTAGAAGTCTTTCTCCCTTCTCCCACTGGGAGAAGGGTTGGGGATGAGGTTTACTGAGCAATCCTTTTTTTATTTCTACAATGCGGGAATGGCATTCAATGACAAAAGGAATCAATTGGAGTTCGCAGCCTAAGCCCTCACCCTAACCCTCTACCAGTGGGAGAGGGAAAAGCGTTAGCCGCTCCTCGATGATGCCAGCGCGTAGATCCCTTGCCTGAGGCGGATCGCATATCCTTCATCTACCAGTTGATGGTTTCCGGAACCCGCTTCAACGCGGCTCAAACCTGAAGCGCGCGCTGTCTCGCCGAGTACCGACATCCCGGCGCCCGCCAGATATGCTCGCGCGATCTCTCGCAATGCCGTCTTGCGCGCCACACGTTTTCTCAGCTCTTCCGGAAAGCGGTCTTCGGCTGGGATCCAGATGTAGGAAAACGGTTGATAAATGACATCCTGAGGGATGACCTTCATCTGGCGTTGTAACTCATCGAGGGCGCGTGTGAATGCCGCACGTTCGGTGACGCCGCTTTCCGCGCGCAGGTCGCCCGTGGCCAGGTCGTGTTCGCGCCAGAGCACTTTGAGAACGCGCTGCGCTGGTACGGACAAAGCCAGCGGCTCGTCTTTTCGGCGTGGCATCCACACCGCGGCAAAATGACTGATCAAGCGCGGCGCGACAAACATCGAGCGACCGCCCGCGAGTTTCGCGTAGTAGACGCGACCGCGGCGCATGACTTCGTCCTTGAGGTGCCAGGTGAGCCGCGTCTCTTCGTCCTTTTGGACGTTGCGGGGCAAACTAACATCCCTTCGACCGCACACCGCGATGTACAACGATGGACCTGCGCGACGGGCATCTGTCAGCGTATTTGCAAAGCCCACGTCCTCGATGAAACGTTCAGCGTCAACAGCGCTTTCAACGCGGAGGTCTTCGTCGCGGCGCCACATGCGGTCGCGATGGAGTTCGATCTGTTCGGGGAGAGGCGGCGTAGTCATTCGGTTAAGGGCGGCGGGGTCAGCAAAAGGGAAAATGGTGGGGTCATGCATTGAGGATTGTAAATTGAAAAATGCAAATTGAAAATTTGTTCTATCCGAGATGACAATAAAGGTGCAGTTCTACTGATTGAGAATCGCAAAATCACAAGCCTGACCCCGGTTTTGGTTTCTTTCCCTCGTGGCCGCCCTCATCGCGAGGTCTCCTTTCGCCGTCGTCGTTGCTCACTCTACTTTATGATTTCGCCCAAATCCACAACCGGCCGTATTTCAATCGGTCCAAGTCCATGCTTAAAGCCTGGTTGCTGTGAGACAAGCTGAACGGCATGATTGAGGTCTCGCGCCTCAAGGATTTGAATGCCGCCAAGCTGTTCCTTGGTTTCCGCATAGGGGCCGTCAGTCGTCGCGACTTTGCCGTTTTTCCAGTACAGGGTCAACGCGGTCTCCGGAGGCTGAAGAGGTACTTCGGCGACAAGATGTCCGTTGGCGCGCAGATGGTCGTTGTACTCAAAGCATTCGTCGAACGTTGCGTGTCGCTCGTCCTCGGTCATCCCTTCGAATTTTCCTGGCTCGATGTATCCCAAGCAGATGTATTTCATCGGTTCCTCCTTGTTTGCTATGACTCAGAGATCGGGTCTCCATAGTGAGCGGGGCAGTAGCCCGACCATTAGGGACGGCGTCTGTGCGCGGCGACACGCCCTCCCTGACGGTCGGGCTACTGCCAGCCGGTCGAGCCGTAGCTCATCGTTCTGCTATAGACTTCCGGTTGTGATCGCGCCGGCACGCTCGTAATTCACGACGATGACTCCATTCGAGCCGACTATGCTTTCCGTCACCTTGAAGGCCGCCGGGATCGTGCCATCCGCGAACAGACGCTTTCCACTGCCCAACGTGATCGGATATATCATCAGCCAGAACGTATCGACCAGATCATGCTTGATAAGCGTCTGAAGGAGATTGCCACTTCCCCAAACGTTTAGATCCGGCCCTGGCTGCTTTTTGATCTGGGTGACTTTTTCCGCAATATCTCCGTTTAGAAACACCGACGGTTGCCATTCGCTCGACGTCACGGTATTCGAGGCGACGTACTTGGTAGCCGTGTTGGCGCCGGGCCATATATCGCCATGTTGCGGCCAAAACGCCGCCCAAATATCGAAAGTTTTGCGCCCCAGCAAGAGGTCGAGCGGCATATTCAACATTTTATTCAGGGCCGTTTCAATCGCCTCGTCGTGATCGTGATAGGGCGCTGCCCACCCGCCATATGCAAAGCCGTCGCTCGTATCTTCGTCTGGCCCGCCCGGGGCTTGTATGACTCCATCAAGGAAGATATGTTCAAGTACAATAATTTTTCTCATGATCAAGCTCCTTCGACTCCTATTTGATTCTGTTTAAGGTGAACTCAACTTTCAAGTGCAACAACGGAATTAGTTTTCGCTCCGGGGAGCGAGATGTTTATAGACACTGCTTCTAACTCGATAACTCGCGCTCCAGCGGGCGCAATGTTTCCCTCATTGGTATGTGGTAACCAACCCATGTTCCGCTCCGCTGGAGCGAGGAAAAATTTCTTAGAGGTCGCGCTTTCTATAAACATCTCGCCCTAATGGGGCGAAGAGCAACAATGTTCTGTTGCACCTTCCGGGTGGGAGCCAGCGGCGTAACTTCGCGCTGGCTCGTTCATCCCATAGTCAAGACGGTGCATGTTCCGAAGTCGCTGCGGCAGACTATTCCGTTGCTCCCTTCGGGTCCGGGTAGAAAAGAAGCTCGCGCACCTCGCCCGGCGCATCGCATGAGATGGCACCCTTGCGCGCCCACGCCAGCGCCTCGTCCATATCGGCAGCTTCCAGTATCCAGAAACCGCCCATATGCTCCTTGGTCTCGATGTATGGCCCATCGGTGACGAGCACCGTACCATCAGGCTGCTTCCGCACCGTCTTTGCGTTGCTGGCCGGGGAAATTCCGCAAGCGAACTTCCTGGCGCCGGCAGCGATCATTTCGCGGTTGAGCGCGTGGATCTCCTCGATCATCGCTTCGGTTACGGCGGACGGGTCGAAGTCGTCGGGGAGGTAGTTAGCAACCAGATACTGTGGCATGATTTTTTTCTCCTGTAACGGTCTTTATTTTTTAGTCTTTGGGCGGGCCAGTTGCCCTGCCTTCAACCATATAGTCGAACGGCCGGACCGGAATTCGACAAATCGTCAAAGAAAATTTTTGCTTCCGCGCTTTAGTACGCCTAACAAAACCGTTGCGTAAGCAGCCAAGGTGCACGGCCTCAGCTATACTAGGGACATGACGATCAAGAGATTGGACCACGTCAGCGTCGTCGTCGACGACCTTGCAGCCGCTATCGCTTTTTTCACCGCGCTCGGCATGACGCCCGAAGGCGAGGCGGCGGTCGAGGGCCCGTGGGTGGACCGCGTCAACGGGCTCGAAAGTGTCCAAGTCGACATCGTTATGATGCGGACCCCAGATGGGCACGGGCGGCTTGAGCTGACGAAGTTTCGCAATCCAAAACTGGTCGAGATCGAACCGGCGATCGCACCGCCGAACGCGCTGGGCCTCCGGAGCGTCATGTTTACAGTCGAAAGCGTCGACGACACTGTCGCTCGCCTGCGCGCCAACGGCGCCGAACTCGTCGGCGAGGTGGCCCAGTACGAGGACAAGTACAGACTCTGCTACATGCGAGGCCCTGCGGGCATCATCGTCGCGCTGGCCGAGGAACTCTTCTGAAGCGTTCACCGCCTTCGGAGAAACCGGTGGCGCCCTAGGCGCTCCTTCGACTCGATCCCATGGCTCGCAACCATCCTGCTTTCTCGCCTACTTGCGCCGCGGTTTTGTTAGGCGCACTTAGCCTCGTCCAGCTGGGCGCGAGCGCAAAAT
>DATHHW010000046.1:0-13509 GCA_035317005.1 Pyrinomonadaceae bacterium
TATGAGGGCGATTCTTTGACAGACAAGCGGATGTTCCACGCCCCCACTGGTGCGGTGCTAGGGACTTTCCCGGCAGGTCCACCTCCGGCATTCAGCGGCTCCACAGGTTTCTTCCTCACCGGATCCATTCTAAAAGCGCGCGATGCCTACTCTGGGGCAGTCCGGTGGTCCTTCACGGGCGATGGCACCCTCATTTCCACGCCAATCGTAGATAACGGCTACGTATACATTGGTTCTCGCAGCGGAAAGGTCTACGCTCTTGACGCGAGTACGGGTGCGAACGTCTGGACCGGGAACATCGGCGCCGCCGTTCAGTTCACCGAGTCGCCCGTCAGCCGGCCGCACACCGGAATCGGTGCCGGTGACGGGCTGGTGGTCGTACCGGCTTCTACTCTGCTGGTAGCTTATCAATCATCAACACAACCAACTCCAACACCGACACCCACGCCCACACCAACTCCGACACCGACACCGACGCCAGGACCGCTTCAACTACTCTTGGATGAGTCCGGCCCGGCGTTAAACCAAGTCACAGCATTAGACTCAGGACTCTTTACGCGTGATCCCTTTCCGATCGTAAACGGGGCGGACTTATTCAATCTCGGAGTTGATCGCAACACCCGAGTAATAGTCTTCGCAATCAATCTTCAGTTGTTGCAAGGAGAGACTTCTTCTGCCGTTACGGTGAGTCTAGTTGATGGTAACAACCAGCCCTACGATATCGCGGCTGAGGATGTGCGTCCCGTGCCGAATTTTCCGTTTACCCAAGTAGTTTTCAGGCTCCCTGATAACACCTCCATTGGCACATGCATCATCACACTCAAAGCGCACGGACAGACCAGTAATTCGGGCAGCATCAGAATTCGAACTTAAGAAGTCGCGTTGCTTCAGCTCAGGCCAGCCTACTGATCCGAAGAAAATCGCGTCATGCCGGCCGATCTGATCTTTCCAGTCCTCCGGCATCATAGTTTCGTGCTTCGGGTAGTAATCGCAGTTCCAATCGAAGTGGTCCCACTGCAATGGAATATCACATTTGGGCGGCGGCATCGAGTGCTCGAAGGCCCTCCGGTACTCCTCTTTGCCAATACCGTCAACTGGGATTACAGCAATCCTGTGCTTCGTCATTTGTTCAATAGGTTTATCGGAGCGGGCCAGCTCAACTGCCGGCAGGTCGTTGCGCTTTACGACCGCTTGCTACGAATTCAGCCTTCGCCGGTTGTACAGCTAAATCGTGCCGTGGCAATTGCAATGTGCGAAGGTCCAGAGGCCGGTCTGGCGCATATCGACGCGGTGTTGGAACATGGCGAATTGGCAAATTATTACCTGGCGCATTCAGCCCGCGCAGATATGTACCGCCGGCTCGGCAGGACCGCTGAGGCTCGGTCCTCTTATGAAAAAGCTCTGGCGCTGACCCAACAGGAACCAGAGCGGCAATTCCTGCAGGAGCGGATTCGGCAGTTGAAATAAAGAATGTTTGCCCGCGTGCATGCCATCAAGTCTCTGCCGGAAGGCCACCTAGCTGCCACGTTAATACCCCAGCGAATAGATAAAGCACGCCGACCGAGAATCCAGCCGCGACAAAGAGGTCCCAATATGTCCGGCTAAAACCCTGCACGTCAAAGTGAATTGACCGCATTGAGCCAAGAAGCGTATCAACTCCCCATGTCTCAAGCATAGAGACGACGTAGTAATGGGGCGCTGGCGGATGTCAAACGTCGGTGCCGAGTTCCGATAGAGTGGGCCGCAACAATCGCCGTTTGAGTAAATTCGGAAAACTGCTGCTACTGCTCTTGAGCTTCACGCGCCCTGCGAGATTGTCTTTGCGGACCGGCTAAGCCAGTCTTCGAAGCGCGTATCGCCAAGTTGCGCGTCATCGCCCGGTACAAGTGAGCGCTCGCTCAGCTCAGTGCCGAAGTAGCGCGCATGCGGGTCAGCGATAACCTCGCGCGGATCGTTGCGGGCACTGAGGCCCTGTCGGATTAGTTCATCGAAACGGAACTCTTCAGGCCCCGCTATCTCGATCATTCCATTCAACGGCGATCCCATGGCCACTGTGGCCACCGCACTGGCAACATCGTCGGCCGCCATGGGCTGGAAACGCACAGGAGGGACACGAACCTTACTGCCTTCAGTAAATGAGTCGGCGATGCGCGCAACGAACTCGAAGAACTGCGTCGCACGCACGATCGAGTAAGGGATCGAAGATTCCTTGATCAGCTTCTCTTGAGCAACCTTCGCGCGCATGTAGCCGCTGTCGGGCAGAAGGTCACTGCCAACGATGGACAACGCCACGTGATGTCTAACGCCGGCAGCGGCTTCATAGGTGAGCAGGTTGCCAGTCGACGTCTTGAAGAACTCCATCACGGCAGCGTCCTCAAACGACGGCGAGTTCGACACGTCGACCACCACCGACGCGCCAACAAGAACTTCGGCCAGCCCCTCGCCGGTTAGCGTGTTGACGCCCGAATTGGGTGACGCTGCGACAGGATCATGCCCCTGCTCCCTGAGGATAGTTACGACCTTTGATCCGATGAGCCCGCTTCCACCAATGACTACGATTTTCATTTTGATAACCTCCACTCTCGCTTTTGGGGCCGCCACTCCTGTACGCAAGACCGACCATACCGGTATTGCCCTAATTTGGGTAATAATATAGATGACAACTCCACTAGAATCCGAGCGGCGTGACAGGCCGAATGTAGTGACCGGAAAAGTAGAAACAAAACGAACGTTGGCCCGAAATAGATTTAAGCTTCGGAATCTGGGACTATAAATTTGTATCCGAATAAGGCGAAAGGATAACGAACATGAAGAAAAGCCCGAACACGGCGCAGAAAGCAGAACCACCACAAATCGTCTGGCACAAATTGAAGTCGTCCAGTGCGGGAGGCGAATGGTGGAAATTGGGAGATGTCTATCGAACGAAAGTTCCTGGGGGCTGGCTTGTCATGATAACCAACAACGCCAGAGGCCTGATTTTTTACCCGGACCCTGAGCACAATTGGGATGGGGGGAGTCTGACCGCCTAACCATGCGAATCGTTGGACGGCGAGCGGCGGGAGCACGGTCAGTGAAGTATATTATTACCCAAATTAGGACACTACCGACCATACCTTAATCATTGCGCTTTCAACCGAATCCTTGTTTCTGGAAAGATTCGAATTCGATTACGGTTCGATACCAGGTAAGTCTGCGGCCAATCTGAGATCGGCAAATTTGCTAGCGAACTCCGCAGTCGCATTGTCCACCGTCAAAAAATCGAGACCCGGAATTCGCTGCTTCGTCATCACCTCACACCGCTACAAATCGTACGCCGGGCGTGAGCGATTTCCAAACGAGCGCTGTGGAATGAAGGGACGAGGTCGCTCAATCGTGCCGTGGCAATTGCCATGTGCGATGGTCCAGAGGCTGGTCTGGCGCATATCGACGCGGTGTTGGAACATGGCGAATTGGCAAATTATTACCTGGCGCATTCAGCCCGTGCGGATATGTACCGCAGGCTCGGCGGGACGGCTGAGGCTCGGTCCTCTTATGAGAAAGCTCTGGCGCTGACCCAACAGGAACCAGAGCGGCAATTCCTGCAGGAGCGGATTCGGCAGTTGAAATAGAATTTGGGATAGCTGTCGATTTTCCGTCTCCCAACGACTATAGGACAAAAGAACGATGAGCTACGGTTCCTGAGTGAACAGAAACGACAGCAGGACCACGTCCAACGGCGCCCCAACAACGTGAAGCCACGCCACCGCCACCTCCTGAGGCGGCGCAACCACCTGTTGAAGGGCGAAAACAAATTGCGAAGACGCCAAAATAGTGTGCGACGCCTCCAGGACAACGCGCAGTGATGCCAAAACGGGACGCAGAAATACGAAAACATTGAGGAAAACCGCAACCCCAGGTTGGGCTGCTCTATTCTCATACAGCGCCATCTCCAAATCATCTCGCCGGCATGCAAAAAAGCTTACTAACTCTTGCGCATTGCTGATAAAATGCCCGGCCATCAAGCAGGGATCCGCTGGCCGCGCGTAGCAAGGGCACCGCGGCCTGTCGGGCACAAATCGTTTCCTTAGCCGGCGAACCCAGCATTACCCAAGCCGGTCAACTCGTAACGCGGAAACACCTCACGATCTTCCACGATCGCGAAGTGAAATACATCAACGCCAGCACAGCCATCAGGAGGATATTTCGATGAATGATACCGATGGTCTTACTCACCAGATGTTAGTTCGTTCGCGCGAAGCGTTTGCGCAATCCGTCAATGACTTTTCTGAAGGCGGCGCCGCCCGCCAGCTGTATGCTGAGTTGCAGGCCGTGATTCCTGAAGTCGAGCAGAAAGCCGCTGCGTTCGGCGCCGGCCGCAGCGATGCGAAACAAGGAACTCAGACAATCAACGAAGCGCGCGAGGCCTTACTCGCCGATCTCTTCTCGATGCGCGAAGCAGGTAAGGTGATGGGCGTCGAGGAGAAGTTCCCTTACCCGCCGCGAAACAATGATGAGCAGCTTTTACAGATGGCCGGCGTTTACGCGACCAATGCGCTGCCTTTGAAAGCACAACTAATCGCTCATGAACTGCCGCCGGATTTTCTGGAAGACCTGGCCGCCGACAAAGCAGCGTTCCAGAGCGCGAGCGCGGCACGGGGGAATGCAGTCGGCGATCACATCGCCGCGCGTCAGGAACTCGACGATGCGCTTGCGCGTGGAGTCGAACTCGTTCGCAAGTTGACCGGCTTGATGAAAGTGAAATATGCAAACAACGCCGGCAAGCTCGCCGAATGGACCGCCGCGACTCACATCGAACGTGCGCCCAGAAGAGCCAAACCAAAGCCGCCGGGTTCCGGGGGAAGTCCAGCCCCGCCGGCGCCTTCAAGTCCGTAGGCCGCGCGTGATGCTCGTCTAGTGTTGTGGCTTTCGCTCCGGCGGAGCGAAATGTCTATAGCACCGTGCATTAAAAGAAATAAGAAGAGGCCCGAAGGGCCGTAATGAAATAGCCACGACCGTAAGGTCGTGGTTGGCATAATTAAATTGATCGGGAGGTCCGACGGACCGGCATGAGTATGCCGGCCCGGGCCTCAATCGTCCTTTGCGACCGTGACCCCGACCTGACGGTCGGGGCTATTACATGCCGGCGCTTCGCGCCTGGAACCTTTCAGTTATAAACCGAGTGGGGTCCGGCTTGCGATTCTCTGTCACTCGCAACCGTTGTATTGTTGAATAATCTCGGAGCAGCAGGCTGATGAAAAACCAAGCGTAGCCACAGAGACGCGGAGACACAGAGAAAGATGAGAACAAAGAGGGTAAGCATTTGTTGGCATTTCTGATGAGTTCTGAATCCTTCCAATCTCTGTGACTCTGTGTCTCTGTGGCGATTTTACTTTTTTCAGAAGCGGTTTTAGTTCACAGCGCCAAGGGTGACTATTCGCTATATCCGAAATTGCCGCGGGAGGCAACGCCGTGATGAAGAACGAAAACATTGTATCCATGCTGGAGCGGCTCGTGACTGAGGCGGACGCGCTCTCAGAGGGCAAAAGCAGCGTTGAGATCGACGAGGACCCACGTATCTGCGGGCTCATGCTGCAAGCTGAGCCGATAATCGAGGAGCTGGACCAAATCGTCAACACGGCCTTCCCGAACCATCCGGAGAAAGTAGCCATCTGGAAGAAAAAATATGGGCATTGATGATATGGATGATGAGAGCGAGTAACGGTATAGGCACCGCGAATCGCAAATCGCAGAATCGGTTACTGATTTGAGTCTTTCTCCCTTCTCCCACTGGGAGAAGGGTTGGGGTTGAGGGTTTACCGAAGCAACCCTTTTTTGATTTCTACGGTGCGCGAATGGCATTCAACGACAAAGGGAATCAAATGAATCAAACGTAGCGAATCGCAAACCTACCCCGTTTAAGTTCCGACCCTCGTGTCCAAGTTCGCGGGCCAATCGTTAACTAACATAGCTGACCTGGGCGCAAATGGTCCTTGCCAGATCAGAATAGAGACGAGTAGTCTCAAACAATTCCAGGGGTTTCAAAGTTGCTACCATCCGAAGGCAAATCTGAAATGCCGAAGGCGGGTCAGCCTATTAGTCCAGCGAAAGGAAAGGGATTTGCGACGACGTAAGATTGATGGCTGTCCGATAGCCGGCGCGCTGCAGTTGATCGGCGACAAGTGGACGATGCTGGTCGTGCGCGATCTGTTCGCCGGTCCCAAGCGCACCACGGAATTGCTCGAAGACCTGCATCCGATTAGCAGCCGCACCTTGATGGGCCGGCTGCGAGAGATGGAGCAGGACGAATTGATCTTGAGAAATAATTACGGTGGTCTGCCGCGACGGGTCGAATATGAACTGACCGAACGGGGCCGTTGTCTAATACCGTTGCTGGATGCTTTGATGAAAACGGGGCAGGCGCTGGAATGCAACGAGTGCGAGGATCGAAAGCAAAGTGCCGGTTATTACTGTGACTTCTGCCCATTGGCGCGTGATGAAACATCTTTCGTCGAACCGCCGCCGCCGATTCTGCAGCGCGAACCTCAGCCTGAGCCAATTCGCCGACCGAAAGACGATTCAATCGTGCTGTTGTGAGGAAGGTCGTGAGAAAATCTCTTAAGACCTGAACTTGAGTGACTCTTTGGATGCCGATCGCAACCCCTCAGGCCTGCGACTCTTGCGATTATCAATGCCGCGCCGCATCACGTGGGCCAGTCAAATCCTGGAATCGCAACAATCGCAGGAAAAGGTGCAGGCAGGGATGCCCTGCGTACCGCACGCAGGATGCGTGCGCTCCGATACTGAGAATGCAGTTTTAGGAAAACTGTTTTGATGCAAAAAGCGTTACTTGACGCGTCTGATAGTCTAGGCTCATGGAAGAGAAAACTAGAAGGCCATTCACTTGCTTGCCGAGCGCTCAAGAGATTCGGATTGAAAGTGGCATTAGAAAGCGGGTCGGTTTTTCAATTGACAGTGATGGCAGATCTAATAGAATGCTCGTTTCATAGCTATAACCGTCTAAACTAACTACCGTGACCTTACGCAAGATTGCTAGTACGCATCATAATCGGCTCCTGCTAGAGCGAACCAATCACAAACCCACACATGTTGCTCCTGTATCCCTCTTGCGACCTTTGGATGATGAACTAGAGAATCAAAGGTGCCAACGTCAGATCAGTTTAGAATCTACGTTAAAGAAAAGCCTTGGGGAGCCGTACTTTTCAGATAGCGGGTTTATCCTCTACAACGGAGATTCTCTTAAACTGTTGGAAGACTTGCTTGACAGTGGGCTTCAATGGGAGCTAACGATAACTTCACCGCCCTACAATATTGGTAAGGAATACGAGCAGCCTCTACCGCTCGAAGACTATATTCGTTGGTGTTCCAACTGGATGGGCCTAATCCACAAGATGACATTTCATCAGGGTTCCTTTTGGCTAAACGTCGGATATTTAGAAGTTCCCTCAAAAGGACTCAACGTTCCCATACCATACCTTCTTTGGGACAAGTCTCCGTTTTATCTCGTTCAGGAAGTAGTTTGGGCGTATGGTGCTGGCGTTTCGTCAAGGAGACGATTGAGCCCTCGCAACGAGAAATGGCTTTTCTATGCAAAAGATAGCGAAAATTACACCTTTAACCTGGACGATATTCGCGACCCAAATGTAAAGTATCCAAACCAAAAGAAGAATGGAAAATTTCGGTGTAATCCTCTTGGAAAGAATCCGTCGGATGTCTGGGAATTCCCAAAAGTCACAACTGGTAAGGATAGAAGTTCTAAAGAGAGAACGGGGCATCCTGCGCAGTTCCCGCTTGCAGTCGTCGAACGTATAGTTCGAGCGTCTTCGAACGCGGTTGACCTTATTTTTGACCCTTTTGCCGGTTCATGTTCTGCGGGTATAGCAGCATGCGGATTAGGCAGGCGATTTCTGGGATTCGAGGCTAGGGAGGATTATTGCCAATTGGCCGTTAAGAGATTCAAGGATTTCTTGAAGGAACGCAGTGCCGTCATTGAGCAGAGCCCGCTGTTCTGAATGATTTTTGCTTAATCACTTGGGTTCCACTGAGTAGATCTTGAGAAGTTTTTCGCTATCAGCTTCTTTCGTAAGCGATGCCTGTTGTCCAGTAACCGCCACTTGGCCCCGCCAATCGCTGGAGTCCAACCACCCAAAACGAATGAGCAATATGCGAGGTTTTTTGTTTGTTTTGGAGAATTTCTCGAAATTGACTGCTAGGTAATAACCAGACTTTGATTTCTTACTCTTAGTTGAGCCTTGAGCATAACTACGATTACCGAAGATATGCCGAGGATTCGATGAGGTTTTCACCTCAATTGAGTACCGATCTTCTGGAATGTACACGATGTCTTTATCTGAACCAACTTGCTCGCCTCGCCATACGTCCGGATACAGCGCTGTGAATTCTAGGGGAATCAACTCGTGCAAGAAAAACCCCATGATTTGCGGCTTGGGAAAGATATCCCTACCAATCTCAAATTTCGCGCCAATCTTGAACCCAAAGATTGACTCCCAAGCAGCTAGAACTACGTCTACTATCTCCGCGGTCTGCAATGGATGCGCACGAACCAATCTCCGTGTCACTCTTGCCCAGGCTGCAACCGCTTTACCTTCATAGGGTGAGGCCATTAGATGATATTCTCCAAAAGCGTCGCCGGTTTCACGCGAAGAGCTCGCGCAAACTCAACTATGTTAAGAAGACTGACATTGCGTTCGCCCCGCTCGACTCCACCGACGTAGGTGCGATGAAGTTCGCACGCAGCAGCAAGCTCCTCTTGGGACCATCCGACCTGAGTCCGAAGTTTGCGAAGAGTCTCTCCGAAAATCTGTCTAGGATCCTTGCTCATTGCAGCAGGGTGCGATAGTGATGACTAAAAGTCTACAGACTATAAGTAGCACCCAGCGGAGTGGTGCTGGTGATTGGGAGTAATCACGAATGCCGAAACAGAGTTACGCTAAGGAACCCAAGAATGCAGCAAAGAGTGGTAAGCGCGTAGCCGACTCCGGCGCGGCGCTCGACTACAGCGAAGGGTGGGCCTATGTAAACTTGAGAATCCCTTTAAGAATGCTCCAAGAAATTGATGAACACCTGCTTGTACGACGACCTAAGAGCCCTCGAATGTACTGGATCATTAGAGCCATCCTTGAGAAGATGGAACGAGAGAAACAGGAAACTCCATAGCTACAAAAAAGGCTACTCAACCAGGAATAGTTTTGTGTCGCTTAAAGAAGTCATCTGCGAGGCCATAGATAACAAGAACCTTCTGCGGTTTGAGTATCACAATTACGATCGCATTGTTGAGCCACACTTGTTAGGTAGAGACAAGTCGGACAACGATGTCCTCTCTGCGTATTTGATCGCTGGCTTCACGAAATCTTCGGATCCACGATATTGGCGACGCTATCTACTAAAAGACATAAGATCTCTAACGAAGCTGAATCGACGTTTTGAAAGATCTAGAAGGGGTTATAACCCAAACGACCCTACAATGGCAGAGATTCACTGTCGTCTTGATCGTAGCTAAGGAAATCGAAAATTGAGTAAAACAAGTGGGTCAGGGATAGAGTCGGGGATCAGGCCTGCGATCTTGCGATTCTCGATTAACGCCGTCCAAGTTGTCGCGCCAAGTTCGCAGGATCGCAGAATCGCAGGCCTAACGCCATCAGTTGCAGGCGCAAGGTTCCAGCGCGGCTCCCAACCAAATGGCTTTGCCACTCCGATGCGCGGCAAGTCTGTGACTTGCCGATTTGTCTTCTCAGTCTACCGGTCTATGACCGGGGTCGGAGACCCCGAATGAAGAAGAGCTGGTTCCGGCAAGTCAGAGACTTGCCGCGCATCGGAGTGGCAGAGCCATTGGGCTAGTCGCGCAATTCCAAATCGAGACTCATTGGTTGTCAGAATCCGGTCTAACTTTGTTTTAAATAAGCGGCTTTGAGGATTGAGAATCGCAGAATAGTAGGCCTGACCTCGATCGCTTACTTCCTAAGGACTCTAGCTGTTCAAATCCGCCGTATTGTCGTTTCTGAATCTACCAGCGTCAGTTCGAAGACATCCGGCGCTGTAAGGGTTTTCCACTGATCAAAACCGTACTTCGAATCAAAGTGTTTGAGAATTAGGGTCATCAATCGCCCATGCGTGACTACTACGGTAGGGTTCTCACTTGTAATCAAACATCGCGTATCGCAGCGATCCCGCGCTCCGAAGCGGCCCTACTCGACTCTCCACCTTCAAAAGCTAATTCGAAATCGCTGAACGTTGTGCGCAGACGATCAAGCCAATCCGGATAATTAATTGTGCTGAGGTTAGCTTCTATGAGTCGTTCATCTATCTTAATGCCGAGTCCCAGCCGTTTTGCCAGTGGCGGTTATAGACCGCTAAATGTAGAGAAAGCTTTGTCGGCATGTCAGAGACTTGCCGCGCATCAGAGTGGCAGAGCCTAAAGCCAGAAAATCGGCGGCCCTGGCCCATGTCGTCTTCATTCGGGAAGTCTCTAAATCAATTCACGAGTTCAGTTCAAGACGCTACCAATCCAATGGCTTTGCCACACCGATGCGCGGCAAGTCTTCGACTTGCCGGTATGGTCTCATCAAAAACTAAGCGGTCTATGACCGCCTCCAAACGATCTGATCAATATCAACTCTCAGGGGTTCATCTTCACGCGGGCACTTGTTCCAAAAACGAGCGCTGGACCAGCAATAATCCCCCGCTCGCTCCACCAACTCCGCTCGCACGGGGTTTTGATGAATGTAGTTGACCTTCTGCATGAAGATTGATTCGCTAACGGTTGAAAAGACATCTGAATCATGCTGCCACAACGAGTAGCGATGATTTCGCTTCCAGTCGTCGTGCTCCAGCTTTCTGAGCGACGCGTCATACTTCATCTCCTTCAAATAACCCAGCACCCGGCGACTGACAATGCCTTTTATGAATTGAAGCACGGCTGACGGCTTTCGCGGACGGTCAGTTAGGACATGGATATGGTCGGGCATTATGACGTAGGCGAACAAAAGAAAACCGCACGAGGTTCGAGCTTCGTCAATCGCTCCGCAGGTAATTGTCTTAATGGCGTCCGCCCGAAAAACCGGCAAGCGGTTGTTGGCTACTGCCGTTATGAACAGACACGGGTCGTCCTTTGAGATGGTAAGTCTCACGCTCACCATCATAACTGCCTCGACAAGTACAGATTATTGCTAAGGCGGGTCGCAGACCCTGAGAAGAAGGAGGGTGCGCTACCGGCAAGTCGAAGACTTGCCACGCATCGGAGTGGCAGAGCCATTAGCTAAATAACGCTCTGGCGCTAACTCAATCAACGCCTTTCAGTTTCCGCCAAGCGTTTCCGCGCCTCCACTTGCCCAACGCGATAGGCAGGGACCGTTTCATCGAGCATCAGGATCTGTTCCCACTCCGCGCGAGCTTCTTCGTAACTCCATTTCATAACGAACTCCGCTATCAACAAGTGTGCATCCGCAACGGTACAGAAGTGAGGCGGGTTGGGTTTGCCCTGCAACACCGCGACTGCCTCGCGGTATTGCCCGCGCTTAAGTAGATGCCTGCCAACTTCTACCTGCGCCCACGGAGATTGCGGCTTTAGTCGCAACACCTCGCGAAAGGACTTCAACGCTTCAGCCGTACGTCCCTGTCGCATCAAAGTCCGGCCAAGACTGCTGTGACCTTCGGGCCAACGCGGATCTTTCCGCACCAGTTCGCGAAATTCTTTGAGGGCCGCTTCACAGTCTACGGGGTTGGTGGACAAGTACACGGAACCAATTATCCAGTGCGGCCTGGCGTAGTTGGGATTAAGCTTTATCGCCAAACGGGCTTCCTTAATGGTCCGGCGACGATCACCTTTCCAAAAATAATCAAACGCCTTGTCCCAATGTTCGCGCGCGGTAAGTGTCTTCGGCATGATTAACCTCGATCGCTTAGTTCCTAAGGACTCTCGCTGTTCCAAATCCGCCGTATTGTCGTCTCTGAGTCTACCAGCGTCAGTTCGAAGGCATCCGGTGCTGTAAGGGTTTTCCACTCATCAAAACCGAACTTCGAATCACAGTATTTGAGAATTAGGGTCATCAATCGCCCATGCGTGACTACTACGGTAGGATTCTCACTGGTAATCAAAACATCGCGTATCGCAGCGATCCCGCGCTCCGAAGCGGTCCTACTCGACTCTCCACCCTCAAAAGCTAATTCGAAATCGCTGAACGTTGTTCGCAGACGATCAAGCCAATCCGGATAATTAATTGTGCTGAGGTTAGCTTCTATGAGTCGTTCATCTATCTTAATGCCCGGTCCCAACCGTTTTGCCAGTGGCTCAATGGACTGGACTGCCCTGGTAAATGGACAGTCAGGTCGTTCTCTCAGATTTTATCTCCACGGCATTTTGTAAGATCCGCCCAAACACCGCGGCGGCTGTGGCGATGATGGCAGAGACAAAAATAATGAAGGCACCCATCATGGCTCCACCGGCAATATCATCCTTGCCACGCATAAAGATGAATAAATAGGTTTCCGCCCCGAGAATAAAGATCGCCGTTGTTAACGCGCAGTACTTGATGATCCGCAAAGCTCGCACAGAACGCTGGAAAAATATTTCGTTTCGTCGCGCATACCCTAATATCTTGAATGCCCGGGTTAGACCGACAAAAAATGGGACGAAGGCCAGGTATATATACGCCAGGAATGGATCCTTGAAGTAGATCTCAAAAAGCGTGGCGTTCACGTTCCTGCCCTCGACCTGGGGTTCCCAAAGCAGCAAGGCCAGAACGCCTACGCCGAGCAGTGCAATTACTACCTGAAGGAAGATCGTCGAGCCTCGTTTCATAGTTGATCCTTAGGGCTCATTTACATTGCGACTCTATTTCGCGGGTTATCGTTCGCCAATAATGGATCGTTATTTCAGAAGAGTTCCTCGGCCAGCGCGACGATGATGCCCGCAGGGCCTCGCATGTAGCAGAGTCGGTACTTGTCCTCGTACTGGGCCACCTCGCCGACGAGTTCGGAGCCGTTGGCACGCAGGCGAGCGACAGTGTCGTCGACGCTTTCGACTGTAAACATGACGCTCCGGAGGCCCAGCGTGTTCGGCGGTGCGATCGCCGGCTCGATCTCGACCAGTTTGGGATTGCGAAACTTCGTCAGCTCAAGCTTCCCGTGCCCATCTGGGGTCCGCATCATTACGATGTCGACCTGGACATCTTCGAGCCCGTTGACGCGGTCCACCCACGGGCCCTCGATCGGCGCCTCGCCTTCTTTCGTCATGCCGAGCGCGGTGAAAAAAGCGATAGCGGCTGCAAGGTCGTCGACGACGACGCTGACGTGGTCCAGTCTCTTGATCGTCATGTCCCTAGTTATAGCAGAGGCCGCGCGCGGCGGTCCAGGCCGACCGTTCTCGCGAGTTGGACGTGGTTAGCCGAAGAAACGCTGTGAGATGAGGCCGCACCTACGGAGGAACGACTCGACCGAACGTCTGATGGTTTATGCCGAAAATCAGATTCGAAGCCAAATTAACAGCCATCGGCT
>DATHHW010000047.1:0-32742 GCA_035317005.1 Pyrinomonadaceae bacterium
TGACTTCAAGCGCGAGTTAGATTCGATTAAGGTCTTCGAGTAAAGGAGAAATGAAATGGCTTACGACGAACAGCAGTCAGAGAGTAGACGCGTGGTAGTTGAAACACCTAACGCGAGGCGCGAGGTGGTTCATTCGGAAGCGGTTCGCTATCCGGAAAGAAGCGGCGTGTCCGGCGCGGCGCTGGCGGCCATTGTGGTCGGAGTGATTGCGCTCGCGACGATCATTATTCTTTTCGTCATGAATCAACAGCAGAACGACGCCAACGCTAACGTGGCACAGACGCCGCCACAAACGACCATCGTGCAACAACCGGCACAGCCGGCCCAGCAACCGCCGGTTATTGTGCAGCAGCCGGCGACACAGCCAGCTCCGGTTATTATCAATGGACAACCGGCGCCTGCCGTGGGCGGATCGACGACGAAGGCCACCGGTCCGGACGATGGATCCATTCAAGCCGCGATCGACAAAAAGCTGAATGACGATCCAACCCTTTCATCGCTCGGGATAACGGTTACGGTGCTGAACGGCAAGGCTACGCTGATGGGCACAGTTAAGACTGAAGCGTTGAAATCGCAAGTTGAACGAGCCGTGCGAAATGTTAAGGGAGTAAAGTCAGTTGACAACCAGATCAGTGTGGGATAACTGGTCTTCGTTCTTGAAAGTGATCTCATCGTGTCCCTGGGTCCAAGAAGCCCAGCACCCCAGCATAGAACGCGTCGAAGCTGAAAAGCCTCGGCGCGTTTTCTGTTTAGACTCTCATTAGCACCTGGCTTCAGCCCGGTGATTGCGCGCGTCAATCGATTTCAGAACCGTTTCAATGGTTTAGAATTGAAAATCGTTGAGACGGTTCCGAGCAAACATCAAATTCGCTTTGATCAGCGGTGTTTAGAGTACCGACTTTAGTCGGGCTTTTGTTAAGCAAGAAAGAACCCAACTAAAGTTGGTACTCTATACGCCGCTAAATGAGGGAACCGTTCACTACAGAGTCCGCTTGGCTGTTATGGCCGCCTAACTTATTCTGGTAGATAACCGATATAGACGAGGACTCAGATGAAAAGACTTCCCCAAACTCCGCGTACAACTCTGAAGCGTCTGCCGCAGCGCGGCAACTATGACCTTATCGGCGAATACTGAGGTTCCGAAGTATGCCGTTGAATACGGACGGTCTTAAACTACTGAAAGCATTAGCAAACGAGATTCGGCCCGGTGCTCGCCTTGCTACTTTCCCCACAATAGTCCATACTCACTTACGGTTAATCCTTCTCTCGCGCATCGACGGTGATGCGCCCGTCGCATAAATCATTTAGCGCCGGCGTTTTGGATAGTTCGAGAGCAGGCTTGTTTCAAACTCCGAAGCCGCTCTTTCAAGAGCATCCGAACCCGGTCCTTCGACTGCTACCGTTCACCGAAGTCCTTCCGATTCGCAGCTTCTTTTCATTCCCAAAAAGGGGAAAGGTATATCTATGTCTACGAAACTTTACGTTGGAAACCTAGCTTTCCAAACTACCAGCCAGGAGCTGCAGGAATTATTTGCCTCAGCCGGTACGGTTGAATCAGCAGCGGTCGTCGAAGACCGCGACACGGGCCGTTCGCGAGGCTTTGGCTTCGTCGAAATGTCCACCAAAGAGGAAGGCGCAGCCGCCATTTCTCAGTTCAATGGCAAGGAAGTTAATGGCCGCGCCTTGAATGTTAACGAAGCCAAGCCCCGCGAAAACCGCGGCGGCGGTGGCGGTCGTGGCTTTGGCGGCGGCGGTGGTCGTGGCGGCTTCGGCGGCGGCGGCAATGGTGGCGGTGGCGGCTACGGCCAAAAGCGCGAACCCAGGGGGTAATCAACTCAAGCATTAGGCAGTAACCACCTGTCTTACGAGTCCCCGCGGCGAGTGGTCCCAAAAGGACGCTCCCCACGGCGACCGGGCTTGCTTTAACAAGATCAATCGCGGCCAGTACTGGAAAAGCACGGTCGCTCACAAATTAAGGAGTTTATGAATTTTTCTCAATTGGGGCTTGCGCCCGCACAAGTGCGCGCCTGCGAGTCTCTCGGGTATACAGAACCTACCCC
The DNA here is from genome assembly GCA_035317005.1 of Pyrinomonadaceae bacterium. Taxonomy (GTDB): domain Bacteria; phylum Acidobacteriota; class Blastocatellia; order Pyrinomonadales; family Pyrinomonadaceae; genus UBA11740. The sequence goes on from DATHHW010000047.1 coordinate 2,061, forward strand.
CATACAAACCAGGGCGATCCCAGTCGTCCTCAACGGCCAGGACCTCATCGGCTGTGCTGAAACCGGCACCGGTAAGACGGCCGCTTTTCTACTTCCCATCATTCAGAGAATCAGCGAAAAATCGCTCCCGGGCGTCCGCGTCCTGGTGCTTGCGCCGACGCGTGAACTAGCGCTTCAGATTCAAAAGAATTATGTCGAACTTAACAATGTCAAAGCTAATCGCAGCGTAATCGTGATTGGCGGAGCGAACATCCGAACCCAAATCGCCGAAGCCCGGCGCGGAGTGGCCGTGGTAATCGCCACGCCCGGCCGGCTGCTGGATTTAACCGAGCGCGGCGCAATCAATCTCAAGAACATCGAGGTTCTCGTACTGGACGAAGCCGACCGGATGCTGGACATGGGTTTCCTGCCGGCCATTCGGCGAGTGCTGGCAATGCTGCCGACAAAGCGACAGACACTGCTGTTCTCAGCCACGATGTCTTCGAGCATCGAGCAATTGGCGCGTTCGACCATGAAGGAGCCGAAGCTCATCGAAGTAAACACGCGTGGTCAGGCCGCCACCATGGTTGAGCAGACTGCTTACCCGGTGGCGCAGGAGTCAAAGACGGCTTTGTTGCTGGATCTACTCGAGCGCGAAAAGTTTGAGCGCGTCCTGGTGTTTACTCGTACTCGCCGCGGCGCTGAACGACTTTCGCATATTCTGACGGCCCGCGATCACAGCGCGAACCGGATTCATGCCGACCGCACGCAACCGCAGCGCGAAGCAGCTTTAAGTGCGTTTCGCGACGGTCGCACGCGCGTGCTCGTGGCGACTGACATTGCCGCGAGAGGCCTGGATGTGGACGCCGTTTCGCACGTCATCAATTATGACGTACCGGCCGCGCCCGAGGACTACGTGCATCGTGTGGGCCGCACCGGCAGAGCCGGCAACGCGGGCACGGCGATCACGATCGTCGCGCCTGTTGACGAGTTGTCGATGCGGGCGATCGAGCGTTTGACCGGACAGGAAGTTAAGCGAGTGGTGCTGCCAGGTTTTGGCGGCGCGCAACCGCTCGCCGCCCCCGGCAAAACGTTCGCGCGCTTCGCGCGAAGTGGGCGCAGCAGCTCAGTGCGCTCGTTTCGTCCCCGCCGGGCGAGATGATCAGCATTTAAGAAAAGAACTGAAACCCGACTTAATTAGGGAGGATCATTATGGAAGTCAAAACAGCGGAAGTGAAAGCAGTAGAGAAGCCGATTTTCGCAACCGGAGATCGCGTCGAACAGATGTGTATTAAGTGTGGGGAGGAGCGCGGACATATCGTCGCTTCGATCAGCAAGAAGGGAAGAATCACGCGTGTCAGTTGTCCCATCTGCGGCTCGCGCGTTCCCTATAAAAGCGGCACCACACGCACGCGACCGCCCAAGATTGGCGCCCCGTACGACCAGGCTCGGACTTATCGCCGGGGACAAACCATGATGCATCCGACCTTCGGCGAAGGCGAAGTAACCGCGCTCATCGAACCGCAGAAGATTGACGTTCTGTTCGCGGACCGTATGCGTCGTCTGATTCATGCGCATGCTTAGAGGAATACTTCGGCGCCTACGCGGGTTCAGAAAGAACCGGACAGCCATCGGCGGTCCCGCAGTTGGTTCGCAGATGACGTTCCGCGCGGAGGTAATGCCCGGTCGAGAGACCGACGAACGTACCTTCGAGGTAGAGCGAGTACTCGCGAATGGCCGAATAGAGCTGGCTAACTTTAAGGGCGAACATAACCTGACCGAGTTCCAGCCAGTGCCTGATTGAGGCGAATGCAGAGAGACCGGAGGAGTGGTTTTGCCGAATGAGACGCGTGAAGAAGTAGTGCCCACGAAAAGGCACATCAATTGGAGTAAAAGCACTTTCCTGGGCGTCTTTCACGTCGGCGCCCTCGCCGCTCTCTTCTTCTGGAGTTGGCCCGCGGTGATTTCCGCGGTGTTGCTTTACTGGGTAGCGGGTAGTCTGGGTGTCGGCATGGGCTATCATCGCCTGCTCACGCATCGAGGTTACAAGGTCCCGAGAGTAGTCGAATACTTTCTCGTAACTTGCGCCTCGCTCTCGCTTCAAGGTGGGCCGATTGAATGGACGACCACGCATCGCATGCACCACGCGCATACCGATCGACAGGGAGACCCACACACGCCGCGCGAAGGGCGTTGGTGGTCGCACGTGGGTTGGATAGTCGCCGGCACCGCGCAGAAACACGAGCGAGTGGTGATGGAGCGTTACGCGCCCGATCTGCTCAAGGACCGTTATTACGTGTGGCTGAGTCGCTATTATTGCGTGCCGCTAATTCTTTTAGCTCTGGTGTTGCTGGCGCTTGGCGGTTGGCGCGTAGCGATATGGAGCGTTTTCCTGCGCGTGACGCTGGGGCTGCAAGCCACCTGGCTGGTCAACTCGGCGACGCATATCTGGGGCAGACGACGGTTCGAAACGGGCGAGGACTCGCGCAATAGTTGGTGGGTCGCGTTACTTACTTTCGGTGAAGGATGGCACAACAACCATCATGCCCATCCCACGTCGGCCCGTCACGGGCTGCGGTGGTACGAGATTGATTTCAACTGGTGGGGCATACGCGTGCTGCAACTCCTCGGACTGGCCCGCGCAATCAAGCGGGTTCGCTTCAACGCTGCGGCCACCATGTGGCAACTTGTCAGCGGTGAGGGGAAGCAGAAGGGCTCTTATGAAGGAGCTTAGAGAGCGTGGTCTATATCGTTTGCCGGACGGCGGAGAGTTTGTGGCCAGCATCGCGCCTCGCGGAGGAGGCTACGAGCTTTACGATCCGCAGATCTTCAAGCGCTACGGTTTGCCGGATTACCAGATTGACGCGCAGGGCCGGCTCAACCGGATGGGTGAATCAACTCGCTGGCTCGCCGACGATTTGATCGACACCGGCCAGACCGCGGCTTAAAAGGGCGGTGTTCGGGTTAACGGCGTTTAGAGTACCAACTTTAGTTGGGTTCTTTCTTAACAAAAGCCCGACTAAAGTCGGTACTCTGAACACCGCTTATCAAAGTAGGGCGTGGTCAGAAGGTATAACGGAATGACAAAGATCATTTGGTCTTGCCACAACTGCGGCACAGTCCTGCCGCTGTGGAAGATAAAATGTCCTAATTGTCATAAACCGGCGCTGAGTTGGCTGCATTTGGTCGCGGGCGTGGCAGTAGTTTTGCCGACGCTTTTCTTGCTACTCAAACTTATCTGAGGGAATTGAAAATGGCTACATCAAAAAAATCTTCGCGCAATCGATCAACTCACAACGAAGTGGCCGAGCTATGGCCGGGAATCGACGCGCAATTTCGCCTGATTATCGTGGCCGCCAAAAGAAGCAAGCAGCTGGTGCGCGGGGCGACCGCGCGGATCGAACCTGATCCTTTGCGGCGTCGCAACACCAGCATCGCCCTCGAGGAAGTTAAGCGCGGGCTCGTACCTTTCACGATCTTTGATCCGAATCTGGTAACTGATCAGGTGGCCGAATAGATGTGGCACAGGTCTCAGTCTGTGACCGCGATCGCCGTGGCCCCCACCCTAGAGTCTGGGCCAATCATCGTCAGGATCGATAAGATGAACGGGCTCCGAGTTTACATTAACCCTCACGTGAAAGAGACCTGTGGCGGCTTTGGAGTATTTTATAGCCGGCGCGAGAATGGTCCCTATTATCGCTGGGCCTATGAAGAGACGGTCAGCCTGTGGCGCGTGTCGCGCGTGTCGCCGAGTGACTTTTCGCCCAAGACGCTTTCCAACGCGAATTGGAAAGGCGTCCCGGCCGCGTTACAGAAAAGCATGGTTGAGCATTACCAGGAATAACCGAAAAAGCTTAAAGGAGAAACCCTATTGGCCAGAGATGACTTAATCCCCGCGGAGGGCACGATAATCGACAAACAGCCCAACGCCTTTTTCAAAGTTAAGCTCGACAACAGCGCGCACGTCGTGCTGGCAGCTATTTCCGGCAAGATGCGCAAGCACCGCATACGCATTTTGGTCGGTGACCGGGTCAGCGTAGAGATGTCGCCCTATGATTTGTCACGCGGCCGGATCACTTACAGATTCAAATAGCCGACAGTTCTTCTCGCCCTCTCCCTTTGGGAGTGGGCAGGGGAGAGGGCTTGTCTGCGTCAAGCTTCGCACCCTCCCCTAACCCTTCCCAAAGGGAGGGGAAGAGAGAACGCACGATTCAACCAGCTGGATCTGATCTTCCAAAGGTTCGGTGCACTCTTCAATCGCTACGATTAGGTTCGAAACGCGTATAATGCGCGAGCTTCGAAGTTAATCGAAAATGCAACTCTTCCATAGATCAATTAAAGGCGAGCCGCGCTGGCCGGCAGGAATTGCGGTTGTCGCCATCGGTGGTCTATACGCGGCCTTGCCGCCGGCCCTGATGGTCGTCCGTCCGCGCTGGTTAATCCTCGCCGTTGTCGCGGTGATCATGGTCCCCACCATAATTTCGCACCGGACCGGCAATCATTTTCTCAATCAAATGCTTGGCTACGTTTTGAATGGCATCGTCACCGTGGCGATGTCGATGGCCCTGGTGCGTCTGCTCTCTGCGGTGACTGCTCACACAATCGATCCGAAACCGCTCCTTTTGTCCGCAGCCGCTCTGTGGTGGAGCAACATCCTCGTCTTTGCGTCGTGGTATTGGCGTCTGGACGCGGGCGGGCCCCACGAGCGGTCTCGCACGCCGGGCCACAACGACGGCGCGTTTCTATTTCCCCAGATGACGATGGATCCCGCGGCGAAAATCGCGGCCGGCGAGCACGAATGGGAACCGAACTTTGTCGACTATCTATTTCTGGCATTCAACACCAGCACCGCATTCTCACCGACCGACGTTCCGGTGCTGTCGCGCTGGGCCAAGATTCTGATGATGCTTCAGTCGGTGATCTCCCTGTTGGTGATTGCCCTGCTGGCGGGGCGCGCGGTGAATATCCTCTAAAAAGCATATCCCAGCTTCCTTGAAATCCTCGACAACGAAATAGGACGGCTCTACAGTATGAGCAATCGCCCGAGTTCGGCAGCTGCGACCTTGTCGCCACTGATCCAGGTAACCACTAACATACAAGCGAAGGCTTTTTCTGACTTCCTCACCAGACTACCTGAGATGGAACCCGGGAATCGCTGGAGGTGAACACATGCCAATAGAGTTACGGAAGACCGGCATCAGCGTTGTCGGTGACGCACCCTGGGGCACGCACTTCTGTCACTTCTACGAGACGAAACAGGACCTGCTCGACACGGTCATTCCATATTTCAAGGCCGGGTTGGAAAACAAAGAGTTCTGCCTGTGGGTAATCTCAGATTCCGACCTAATCACAGTGGAAGAGGCCAAAGCAGCGTTGCGAGAAGCGGTCTCGGACCTCGACCGATATTTGGCGGCGGGAAGAATAGAAATCGTCTCCCACGATGAGTGGTTTCTCAGAGGTGGCGCTTTCGATTTTCACAAAGTGGCCTATGGGTTCAAAGAGAAACTCGATGAAGCACTGGCCAATGGTTATGCCGGATTGAGAATCAACGGAAGCCCGGCGTGGATAAAAACAGTGGACGCGAACGTACTTCGCGAATTCGAGGGAGAAGCCGATCACTTTTTCGCCAACGAAAACATTATCGCGTCATGCACATACCCGCTTGGGGAAAGTCGAGCTGATTTCCTGCTGGATGTCGCGCGCACTCACCAGTTTGTGATAGCGAGGCGCCAGGGGAAATGGGACATCCTCGAAACTCCGCAGTTACTGCGAGCCAAGCAGGAAATTCAAAGGCTGAATGATGAGTTAGAACAGCGCGTCAGCGAAAGAACCGAAGACCTTGCCGCGGCGAATGAAGAGTTGCGAAGAGAGATCGCCGAGCGCAAGCATGGCGAAGAGAAGATCCGAAGACAAAAGGAGATTCTCCAGCAGATATTCGATCATATTCCCGTCATGATCAACTTCGTCGGAGCGGATGGTCGCATCGAGCTGGTCAATCGTGAATGGGAGCGCACGCTGGGCTGGTCGCTGGAGGAAATTCGGCGGCAGAACCTGGACATCTTTGCCCAGTGCTATCCTGACCCGCACTATCGCCAACAAGTCCTGAAGTTCGTGGCCCAAGCCGAAGGTGAATGGGCCGATTTCAAAACCTTAGTGCGGAATGGTCGGGTCCTGGATACGACTTGGGTCCGGGTCCAGTTGTCAGACGGGACAAGCATCGGCATTGGCCAGGACATCACCGCGCGCAAGCAGGCCGAGGAGTCGCTGAACGAACGCTTGGGTTTTGAGACGCTGGTGACTGAACTCTCAGCCGCATTCGCTAACCTGTCGCCCAATGAAGTTGATCGCGAGATAGATAGGTCGCTTCAAACTCTCGTCGAGTTTCTGAATGTGGATCGGGCGAGCTTTTTGCAGTTCGCGGAGGATTCGACGACGCTCTACCGGAGTCATTCATACACAGTTCCCGGAATCGAACCCCTCCCGCCGGCGCCATTCGAGTTGAAAGATCAATTTCCCTGGATCACCGATCAGATGCGTCGAGGGATTACCGTCAAGTGGGCGCGTATCCCTGATGACATGGCTGAGGAGGCTGTGAAAGAAAAGGAGTATGCGGCCAGCCTTGGAGTCAAGTCCGGGCTGAACATCCCGGTGCTCGTGGGCGGATCGGTCATCTGTGCAATTACGTTCACCTCAACAGCAACCTACCGCGACTGGCCTGACGCGATGGTAGCGCGGCTGCGTCTCGTCGGAGAAATTTTCGCCGCCGCCGTCGAACGCAAACGTGCCGAGGCTTTGCTCCACGCTAAGGAGCAGGAGTTTCGGGCCATCGTCGAGAACGCGCCCGATCAAATTATCAGATACGACAGGGAATTTCGCCGGACGTACGTCAATCCCGCAGTGGCCAGGGCCTACGGTCTGCCGGCGGAAGCCTTGATGGGCAAGCCCATCGGCTCGGGCCTCCCGGAGGCCGGGCTAGAAGTTAAAAAGGACGAACTGGCGCAGGTCCGCCAACGAATCGCCGATGTCTTCAACACCGGAAAAACCTTCGACTATGAACTGGCTTGGACAATGCCTACGGGCCGCAGAGACTTCAGTATTCGTTTGTTTCCTGAAGTTGATCTCAACGGCTCGGTAGTCAACGTTCTCGGGATTTCGCGAGACATCACTGAGCGCAAGGAGGCGGAGGAGGCGCTTAAGCAAAGCGAGAGCCAGTTGACCGAAGCTCAGCGGCTGGCACACGTCGGCAGTTGGGACTGGGACATACCCAGTAACGCCGTAACCTGGTCTGACGAGCTCTATCGCATCTTCGGTCTTGAACCAGGAAGGATTAAGGTCGGCGGTGACGCAATGGCGTTTATCCATCCCGAGGATAGAGATTTGGTACAGAGCACCGTCACGAACGCGGTCAAGAATAAAGAACCATACAGCTTTTTCTATCGCATACTAAGACCTGACGGTGATGAGCGGATTGTTCATTCGCGTGGGCATGTTCTGAGCAATGAGCGGGGAAAGCCAGTGGGGGTATTTGGAGCTACACAGGACATAACGGAGCTTAAGCGCGCCGAGGAGAAACTCAAGGCAAACAGCGAGCAATTGCGTGCGCTCTCAGGCCGTCTCCAATCGGTCAGGGAAGAAGAAGCCACCCGCATCGCTCGTGAGATTCATGACGAACTGGGATCGGCTTTGACCAGGTTAAAGTGGGACCTGGAACTGCTAAGCAAAGAACGCCTCAGGTCACAGGAGAGAGTCGATCGAGAGAATTCGGGCCAGAAAATCGACGAGATGATCCAACTGGTTGACGCGACAGTCGACACCGTCAGAAGAATTTCCTCTGAGTTGCGACCGAGCATTCTTGACGATCTAGGTCTGGCCGCGGCGCTGCGATGGCACACGGAGCAGTTTCAAAACCGCACCGGCATCGTCACTGATTGCGATTGCGTTGTCGAAAACCTGGGCTTGAATCAAGCGCAATCGACTGCTGTGTTCCGTATTTTTGAGGAAGCCCTGACGAACGTTATGCGCCACGCGGGCGCCACGAAAGTCTATGTCAGACTTGAGAAAGACAAAGGCGCCCTGGTCCTCACGGTCCGTGACAATGGCCGAGGAATTACCGAAGCCGAGCAGCTCGATCCTTCGTCGCTTGGCCTTTTGGGTATGCGTGAGCGTGTCAGTCTGATCGGAGGCGAAATAAGCATTACCGGAATTGCCGGCGAGGGAACCCTGGTGACGGTTCGCCTTCCGATTTCCGAGAAGCATTAGAAGTGCATTGCCTTAACGGACCGACCTGGTGGCAATGCTAATCTGTGCGCCGGTCAACCCATCCGCTTGCACCTTGAGTTTGATCTGTCCCGCTTGACCAGCTTTCGCACGCACTATCACCAGACAAATTCCGTTATAAGCATTTCTTTCCTGCGACTGAAAAGATTCGAGGTCGGTCGCATCGCCATTGTCGACGGCGATAATCTCGCCCGGTCCATCGATTGAACAACGCAACCGGTTCTTCGAACGCGGAACCAGCAGGCCGTTTCGATCGGCGATGGTAATCGTCACGAACGAAAGATCCTGGCCGTCGGCTTTGATCGTAGCGCGATCGGCTTTCGCCAGCAGCCGGTTCGCCGGGCCGGTGGTCTTCATCACGTCCTCTGCCCAACGCTTGCCGTTCTTGTACGCCACCACTTTCAGCTCGCCCGGCTCATATTTCGCATCGTCCCAACGCAGGCGATACTCATATTGGCCTCTCTTCTTTCGTCCCAGCGATCGGCCATTCAAGAACAGTTCCGCCTCGTCACCAGACGTGTACACATGCACCGGCGTGAGCTGTCCGACGCGCTCGGGCCAATTCCAATGTGGCAGGATGTGGGCCATCGGCAACTCTGGCCGCCAGCGTGCCTGGTAGATATAGAAGCGATCTTTTTTGAAGCCGCACAAGTCGACGATGCCGAAATAGGAGCTTCGTGAAGGCACTGTGATCTTGCCCGAGTCTTTAAGCTCTTGCGCCCGGCGCGCTTGCTCCGCGGGGTCGGTGAAGTTCAGCAGACTCTTCGAGTCGCTGCCGTAAGGAGTAGGCTCTCCCAGGTAGTCAAAGCCGGTCCACACGAATTCGCCGGCCGTGAAAGGAAATTCATCAAGGCCACGAAATTCGGTATCCGGAGGGAAGGCCCAGCGCGGCGCATAAAGGTCGTAGGAGCTAACCTGGAAATCAGCTCGGCCTTCGGCTTTGTCCGCGAGCACCGGAAAGAAATACTCGCCCCGTGAACTCACCGTCGAAGCCGTCTCGCTGGCAAACAGCGGTTGGGCGGGATTCGCCAGGCGAAACTTTCCATACTCGGCAGGTTTGTAGTTGTAGCCGAAGATGTCCACGGTTTTCTGAAAGCCGTTGTAACCAGCGTTGAGGTTGTTCGCGCCCGCCGTGACCGGCCGCGTCAAATCTTCCTGGTGCACGATGCCGGTCAGTTCGGCGGCGAGCTTGTGACCTTCCGCGTTGCCCTGCTCTCCAATCTCATTGCCGATGCTCCAGATGATGACGCTGGGATGATTGCGGTCGCGCCGGACCTGCGCGCGCAGGTCTTTCTCGTGCCAGACATCAAACAATAGATGATAGTCGTTCTTCTTCTTGCCCCGTTGCCAGGCGTCGAACGCTTCGTCCATCAACACGATCCCCATCCGATCGCAAAGATCGAGCAGCTCTGGCGCCGGCGGATTATGGCTCGTGCGAATTGCGTTGACGCCCATCTCCTTCAGGATTTCGATCTGCCGCTGCAACGCTCGCACATTAAGAGCCGCTCCGAGCGCCCCCAGATCGTGATGATCGCAAACGCCGTTGAGCTTTACCTGCTCGCCATTGAGAAAGAAGCCTTTGTTCACGTCGAATCTGATTGTGCGAATTCCGAAAACTGTTTCGTACGTGTCGACGATCACACCGTCGATGGAGTGGCCGTTCTGCTCGACTGTGGTGACGGCGGCATAGAGATTTGGTTTTTGCAGGTTCCACAACTTTGGCTTGTTGACGCGCACCGGCATCGTACTACTGCTGTTAGCACCAGCAACGATGGTAGTCGTTATCGGAACAGTCGACGAAATCGGCTTGCCGGCTTTCTGCCCATTAACGAGTTCATATATTTGCGTGCTCACCGTCACGTTCGCCGCTGCCGTGGAGTTGTTGTCGACTGATACCTTAACGTTTACCCTGGCGGCGGATACGCCCACGTCGGGCGTGGTTACGTACGTTCCCCAATGACTTACATGAACCGGCGAAGTTTTCACCAGCCACACGTTTCGATAAATCCCTCCGCCCGGATACCAACGGGAAGAGTCGGGAGGATTGTCGAGGCGAATCGCCACGACGTTTTCACTGCCGAACTCCATGTAAGGCGTCAGATCCAGTTCGAACGAGGCGTAACCATAAGGCCAGCCGCCGACAAAACGGCCATTCAACCAGACGGTCGCATAGGCCATGGCCCCGTCGATGTCCAGATAGAATTGTTTTCCTCGCTCACTTGCCGGAGCGGCGAAATGCTTTCGGTACCAGCCGACGCCCCACCAGGGAAGTTTCCCGGTCTCGCCGGGATACTCCTGCTTGAACGGCCCCTCGATGCCCCAATCGTGTGGCAGATCAAGTCGCCGCCAACCATGATCGTCAAAGTCTTTTTTAGTATAGGCGACATCAGAACCTAAGTTTTCATCGGCTCGGGCTGCTCGCCCGACCAGCTCTCGGCCGGCGATAAGCTCATCGCCCGTTGTGGTTACTCGGTCTTTGATCTTTTCATAGCTGAGACGCCCGTCAGTTCCCGGCGGATCGTCTTTTTGAAAGCGCCAATCTGAATTGAATGAAAGCCGTTGGCGCACGGGCGTGCTTTGAGCGTAAGCCGGAGGCGCCAGCCAAAGCGCGAGGGCGAATAAGCAGATTTGAATGCTTCCTTGTTTGCAGATCATTTCAGCGTTCCCTTGAGGAGATAGCTTCTAATTCAATCGTTGCTGCGACGAGACTGGCTATCGGCTGGATCCCAGCGGCGTGCAGGGTTGCATCAGACAGGAATTCTCAAACATGGAACCCTTAACTCCTATTGGAAGATTGCGTTGAGGACACCCGCCAGACGCAGGCCGCCTTTCAATAACTGCTGACGCATGCGGTCACGCTGAGCGCCTATGTATTTGTAGGAGATTTTGTGGACGTCCGAGGGCGTAGCCGGGTCGTCGGGAAACACGTACAGTTTCGACCGCATAGCGACCGCCTCGTCTGCGTAGGAGATGGTATCGCCGGTCAGCCAGCGGGCGGCGTCGGCCTCGCTGGCACGGTCCAGAAAACGCGCGTACTCGGTATAGCTGAGGCGCTCGTAGTCCACCATCTCGTCATCCCAGGTGGAATGGAGATTGGTCTTCCAACGGTCCATCCAGTCCACGCTGACTTTGTTGCCGCCCAAATCGAGCCCGCCGACGTGGAGTGGCTGGTGAAGATCGCCCATGAGGTGTACCAGAAACCGGAGGGCCGTGTCGGGTGTGATGGGATCGGTTTCCTGGGGATTGCATGCGCCTGGGGCGGTGCCGTCGCTCTTGTCCGTAAGCGCCTTCACCGAGTAGAGAGCCTCGCGCGAACCGGTGCGGAGGAAGGCGGTAAACGCATCGATGGCGACCACCAAATCGCCGCAACGAGCCTTTTCCGCGTCGCGGTAGCTGGCGACGCCGTCCTTAACGGTGGCGAAGTGGAGCAGCTTATACTTATCGAAACGGGGGTCGGAGCGTAGTTCGTCGGGCCAGTTCGCGACATCAGCGAGGGACCGGCCGCCAAGAAGGCGAGACACCTTGGTCTGCGCGACGGGCGTCAGGTGACGTTGCGCTATCTCGGCGACGACGCGGTGGCCGGTTGGGCCCCAGGCACGCGCGGACGGGACGAGATTGAGGAGCAGTAATGTAGCAACCACGGCGAGAAGAATATTCCGAATCCGCTTTTCGTTCATGTGATTTCCTCCGGTAGTCGCAGTAGGGAAACGAGTGCTGATACCCAACGGTCGACCGGCGCCGCCGGCGACCGGGCGCGGTGTCCTTATACACCTGCCTTGCCAGACATTCAATAGATAGCCGTTGAATGAGAACGCTCAGACTGGTCTAATTGGCTGGGTTAGGGATTTTTGGAGGCGGCGATCGGAATCGAACCGATGAATAAAGGTTTTGCAGACCTCTGCCTTACCACTTGGCTACGCCGCCATTCTGGAAGGATAAAGGATAAAGGCGGAAGGATGAAGTTCAAAAGGCCAGGGTAAAAGTAGACGGAAAGTCCCGAGTTTGGCACTTCTCGTCTAGCTATTGCCCTTCGCTTCTGCTGTTATCCTTCCGCCCTCATCAGGATTGGAGCGGGAGACGAGATTTGAACTCGCGACCCTCGCCTTGGCAAGGCGATGCTCTACCACTGAGCTACTCCCGCTTTTTTCAACGAGTTTCGATTCTAAGGATTCAGGATAGCTTGTCAAGGCAGCAGTGATTGGTGTCCTAGTTAACGGCGTTAGAAGTACCAACTTCAGTTGGGTTCTTTCTTGATCAATAAAAGCCCGACTGAAGTCGGTACTCTGAACACCGCTAATCGAAGTGGGTCACTGCTTTTCTGCGTTATGGTTGCGGCAAAGGCGTCGCCAGCACACCCGCGATGAACTCGTTTAGTCCCGCGTCGGAGTTCTCATGCCGAAACTTGTAGAGCGTTGTCACTTGTTTCGTCCACTCGGTTTTGCTTGCCTGATATTGCGGATTATTTCCTGCGAGAGCGATGGCGCGCGCATAGGCGTCGACGATTCGATCCACCACTTTGTAAATACTATCAAGCGCCGCTTTGCCTTCCGGACTCTCTGGCTGATTCGCGAACCGCTTGCTGTAGTCGGCCGACAGTCTCTGATAAGGCCCTTTCTCGTACGCGCCCGCGAGCAAAACGTAAGGCGATGGAGTCTTTCTTAGCTCACTGTCGATCCCGATCACCCGGATAAAGCGTGTAATCGCTTCTTCCGGACGCGGCTTCAAGTCAATAAAGCCGATCGCGTAATTCAGCGAGGCGATCGCGTCTTCGCGACTCCTAAATGGCTCCCAGGCATCGGGGGTCTTGCCGCTCTCGAGCAACTGAATAGCTCTCTGCGCATACCGCACTGATTCGGCATTGAAGGTTTCGTTCCGGGCGTTTGTGGTGGCCAGGTAGCCGCCATAGCCGAGGGCGATCAGCGTCTTAACGTCTTCGGGATCGTCGGTCAGAACTTGTTTCGCCAACCCGAAACCAGCGGCGTAGTTTTTCTCACCATAGATCGAACGCAACAGAGTGTCCTGGCGCTCGTCTTTCTCGAATGCGCTAATCCACTGTTTCAAATAGCGCGTGTACTGATCGTCTTCCTTGTTGTAGCGCGCCATGTATTCTTTCGCGGCCTGGTAAGCGGCGCCGGGATTCGGTTCGCGATTGTCGACGAATCTCTTGTAGGTGGTGACCTTGAATTCGTCGTCGGTTTCCTGACCCACGGCGCCGGGCCTGGTCTGCGCCGTCACGCGCGTGGAAACGGAAAATGCCAAAGCCAGACTGAAAAGCAGGGCGAGCGTTAAGCGATGTTTCATCAAATCAAATTGCCTCCAGCAAAAGTAGACGCAGCCTTGGATGCCGATATCCGCGAGAGCGTTTGTCGGGTTTTGATTTTAGCAGAGAGGTATGTGACTTCAGAACCGGGAAGCAATGGAGGGCTCAACCGAATGAGCAAAAGGGCCGACATCACTGGGAGCGAGGGCGCCCGCGCTCTCAGTAATAGCTGGCTTGAATTCAACTCGGGCTCAGTTTGCGGTTACGGATGCGGGTGTCTCTGAAGCGGCAGCCACATGAGGCACCGGCAAATTAACAATCTCCCAAGCGGCCCGATTCCGAAGCAGTGACGCCATCATCGCGGCATGCAGCAGGTGTCCGCTGCGTTCCGCCGTCACCCGGCCCAGTAGAGTCATGCCCAGCAAAGCCAGGTCGCCAATGATGTCCAGAATCTTATGCCGCACGAACTCATCGGAAAAACGAAGGCCCGTCTCATTCAGCATGCCGTGCCGGGTCAGCACGATGGCGTTGTCGAGTGAACCACCGCGAATCAGATTCGCGCGCCGTAGCGCTTCGACTTCTTCGATAAAGCCAAACGTTCGAGCCGACGCGATATCACGTGCGAAAGAACCGTTATCCAGAGTTACCGAGCGATGCTGGACACCGATAAGCGGGTGAGGGAAATCGATTATGCAATCGATCTCGTAAGCATCAGCCGGCTCAATGCTGATACTGCGATTTCCGGAGACGGCCGATACTTTCTCTCTTACCAACAACGCGCGTCGCGCCGCCGGCTGGTCTACCAGACCCGCGCTTTCAATCATTTCAGCGAACGCTTCGGCCGAGCCGTCCATAATCGGCACCTCGAGGTTATCGACTTCGACGTAAGCGTTGTCGACTCCACATCCGCGCAAAGCCGACAGCAAATGCTCGACGGTCGAGAGCATCACGCCGGTTCGCATCAGCGTCGTCGCGTAGCTGCAATGGGCGACTGACTCGACCGTAGCCGGAATTTCAAAGCCGCCCAGATCCGTGCGACGGAAAACATATCCCGTGTCGGGCGGAGCGGGCATCAGCCGCACCTGGACCGGAACCGCGGTGTGCAGACCGATGCCCCGGGCGTCGACCGATCCGGCCAGCGTTGTTTGGCGCGCGGTTGAATGGTTCGATTGTTTCATTTGCGAGAACGGGAACTGAGCGAACTGTTAGTGCAAGCCGCATGCCTTTCACGAGCAGTAGAAAAAGTCGACGATCGCGGTTGCGTGTGTGGCGTAACCGCTACGACTGTGCCACACAGCGCGGCGGCGATACCACGAGGTCGACTCACCGCGGTTTTTCTTTGCGCCTCAAGTAATGTCTTGGCGCCTTTGCGAGAACTGCTAATCGCAACCGGAGTTTCACGCAAAGGCGCAGAGAAAAACTGAAGCCGCAAAGGAGATCATATCCTTTCGATCAAGACTGCAAATTGACACTCTGAAAGCACCACCCTATGATTCGAACTCATAATGCCACAGAAGAGTTCCCCAGCCGGGACTAAACCGGCGGAACGAGTCTTTCTCATCGACTCGATGTCACACATCTTTCGCGCTTTCTATGCGCCCATGGCCAATCGCGCCGCGCCGCTGGCGACTTCAAATGGCCAGGTTACACAGGCCGTCTTTATCTTTACCAATATGCTGCGGAAGCTCATTCAGGACGAGCAGCCGAAATACATTGCCGCCATCTTCGAATCAAAAGAAAAAACTTTTCGTCACGAAGCGTTCAGCGATTACAAAGCAAATCGCGAACAGATGCCCGACGATTTGGCGTCGCAGATGCCTTATATTAAGCGCCTTTGTGAAGCGTACAACGTCCCCATGATCAGCCTCACCGGGTTCGAGGCTGACGATGTAATCGGGGCCCTCGCCGTTCAGGCGGCTGACCAGGGTCTGCAGGCAGTGATCGTTTCCAACGACAAGGACATGTGCCAGTTGGTACACGATCCTTTGATCGTCTGCATGCGGCAGAACTCGCAGATCGTGAAACGCCGGGAACCCGTTCCGCCAATTGAGTGGTGTGACGAAGCCTGGGTCGAGAAGAAGTTCGGCGTGCCCGCCAACCAGTTGGTGGATTTGCTGGGATTGATGGGGGACTCAATCGACAACATTCCCGGAGCTCCCGGCGTTGGACCAAAAGGCGCCGTGCAGATAATTCAACAGTTCGGTTCGATCGAAAACGCACTTGAGCGCTGGGAAGAAATCAAACACAAAAGTTACCGCGAATCGCTCCGGAGTAATGCCGAGCTGATTCGTAAATCGCGCGAGCTGGCCCAAATCAGGACCGACCTCGACGTGCATCTTGATTTGAATCAGTTGGAAAGACGCCCGCCTGATCGCGCCGCGGCTTACGAGCTGTTCCGCGAATTAGAGTTCACTGCGCTGACGACGGAGTTTGCCGACGGAGCCGTCGCCGCAGCGAAGGTGGCCGATGAGCGCAAGTATTCAATCGTCCGTAACCAGGCTGAACTCGACACCCTCATGCAGCAATTGTGGCAGGCTGAACACGTCGGTTTGGCGATTTCGAATTCGACGCCGCCGGGCGCAGGTCAGCAGCAGAGCACGCACGATGGGTCCGCACGGGGCATTGCCTTCGCCCATCGCCCTGGAACGTCGGCGTTCGTCGATCTCGATAGTTTTGCCGAAGGCAAAGAAGCTGTACTGCAGACGATGCGCGAATTACTAAGCAACGGTTTGATTGAGAAATCCGTTCACGATTTGAAGCGAGCCACCGCGTTGCTGGCGCCGCTTGGGGTCGAGTTAGCCGGCGTGTCGGACGACACTCTGATTGCCGCTTATGTCATCGATCCAACGCGTAGCAAGTACGAATTGAATGATTTGGCGCGCGAAACTGTAGGCGCCGAAGGCGGCGGCCCGGCGTATGAAGGGTGGAGCGAAACCGGATGGCAAACTGCTGAAGTAGCGGATTTGACGGCGCAAGTCGCTCGCGTCCTGCGTCAGCGAATCGACGAGAAAGACCTCGGCAGCATCTATCGCGAGATTGAACTGCCGCTCGCGCCGATGCTTTACCGGATGGAGCAGGCCGGCATTCGGGTCGACCTAAACGTCCTGAACGAATTGTCTCATCATCTGGGCGAGGAACTGGCGCGGCTTACTGATAAGATCTGCCAACTCGCCGGTCGCGAATTCAACATCAACTCTCCCAAACAAGTGGCGGAGTGTTTTGAATCCCTGAATATCGTGTCGGGACGCAAGACTTCGACGGGTCGCGTGTCGACCAGCAAGGCAGTGCTCGAAGAGTTGGCCCTAACCCACGAACTGCCACGGCTGATTATTGAATATCGGGAATTGGACAAATTGAAGAGCGTCTATACCGACGCGCTGCCGCATCAGATCGCCGCCGATGGACGCATTCACGGGCAACTCAACCAAACCGTTGCCGCCACGGGAAGGTTGTCGTCGAGCGAGCCCAACTTACAGAACATTCCGATTCGCACCGAACTGGGCCGGCGCATTCGGCGTGCGTTCGTGCCTGCTCCGGGTAACAAACTTATCTCAGCGGATTATTCGCAACTCGAACTGCGGTTGCTGGCGCACATCACGCGCGATGAAGTCATGCTCGATGCTTTTCAAAAAGGAGAAGACATTCACTCGCGCACCGCGCGCCTGGTCTTCAATGCGAAGACGGACGACGAGCTGAAGGAAGCGCGACGCTTTGCGAAGATCGTAAACTTCGCGATCGCTTACGCGATCGAGCCCTGGGGCTTGTCGCAGCGCGTCGGCATCTCGCGGCAGGAAGCGCGCAAGGTGATTGACGATTACTATGCTACCTACAAAGGCGTGCGCCGTTACATGGACGAGATTCCAGTCCAGGCGCGCGAGCACGGGTTTGTAAGATCGCTCTATGGACGCATTCGACCGCTGGCTGGAATTAACGATCGCAACGCGAACATTCGCCGCGCGGCTGAACGCGAAGCGATCAACATGCCGATCCAGGGTACGGCCAGCGACATCGTGAAGATTGCGATGCTGCATGTCGAAGATGCCTTTCGGCGGGAAGGCCTGAATGCAAAAATCCTGATGCAGGTGCATGATGAGCTGCTGGTTGAATGCCCGGCCGGTGAAGCTGACAAAGTTGCCGAGACATTAAAGCGTGAGATGGAGCACGCAGTTGAAATCGACGTCCCCCTGATAGCTGAGACCGGCATCGGCGACAACTGGATGGACGCGAAGCATTGATGGAAGAGTGCAAATTGAAAAATGCGAATTGAAAATTGAAAATTGCAAAAGTGAGTCAGAGGAATAGTTGTGACGTCGGATGACTTGATCGAAAGACTCATAAACTTAGCCGCGCGGGTCAGCAAGGTTGTTGATGCTTTGCCGGACACGCGAATGGGTCGATACATCGGGAGATCAATTAGTACGCAGCGGAACTTCACCTGCGCCAAATTACGAAGAAGCTTGTGCAGCGGAAAGTCGCGCGGATTTCGTACACCAGCTAAGTATCAGTCTGAAAGAGTTGCGCGAGTCCCGTTGTTGGATCCGTCTTATCATAGAAACTGAAAATCTTCCGGAGCATCGAATGGGTGAGTTATTTGATGAATGCAATCAGTTGGGCAACATCATTGCGCAATCTATAGTCACCGCGAAGAAGCGAGGAGACAAGAAGGCCCAGCACACAATTTACAGTTTGCACTTTTCAATTCTCAATGTTTTTGATTAACGCTGTGACGACTTGATGTCCACTCAACCGAACCCAAACCAACAGTCAGACGGCGAGGTCGTCTATCGACGCGTGATGCCGCCCGCAGCCGGCGGGAAGAAAGAGCGGCGACTCGATCCCACCCTGGCGCCTTTGGTTGCCGGTTTCGCGCTCCTCTTGCTGCTGATTTGGGTCCTGGGTAGCTTGAGCGTGAGTCGCCTGGAAGAGACCAGCCGGGCGGCCCTCGATCTCGAACATGCTCATGCGAAGAGAGCGGGACTGTTGCTGCAACTGCGTGTGTCCGTCACGAAACTCGACATCGAAGCGCGCAAGCGCATGGAAGCCAGCGCCCGCGGTGAGATCACTCCGCCGTTCGACCTGCGTCTGGATTCCGCACGCGGTGACGTAACCAATCTCCTGGCTACTCTGGATCATCTGCCGCTCGCTGAATTGCCAAAGTGGCAGAAGTTTCGCGATGACCTCGCCGTGTATCTCGAAATCACGAAAGACAAGAATCGATATTCTCAGGAGGGCTTTGCGAAGTTTCGCGACTTGGAAATCACGCTGAACGATCTCATCGAGGACTCGGCGAAAGAAGAGCCACAGATATTTGTTCAAGCCGATGCGATGCAGAATGCAGCCACGCGATCGATTCGCGCCTGGAATCTGTTCGCGCTGCTGGCGGGCCTGGGCGTGGCGGTGGCCACCATCTGGCAGGTGCAGCGACGCTTTCTCCAGACCAAACAAAGCACCGAAGCCGCGCGCCGCGAGCGTGAATTCAGCAATCAAATGCTCGAGGGCATGGTCAGCGCCATCGCGGCAATTGATCGACACGATCGCATTCGCAGTGCGAACACGGCATTCCTGCGCATCTTTCCACAGTCCACAATTGGCACGTCGATTCACGATCACGCCGGGTCGCCCGAGGGGACCCGTTTGCTGGAATCTGCGACTGCTTCCCACGTCGAGGTGGCAACGTATCGGGGCCGGTGGAATTTAAGCGAGGATGGGGCAGAGCGCACCTTTGATGTCTACTCGTCGCCGCTGGAGATCGATGGCGAACACGGCCAGATCCTGACGCTGGTCGATGTGACGGAAGCGACCAAGGCCGAAGCTGCGTTGCGGCGCAGCGAAGCTCTCGCAGCAGTCGGCGAAGCCGCGGCGCAACTGGCTCATGAGATCAAGAATCCGCTGGGCAGCATTCGTCTGGGAATCGAGATGTTGCGCGAATACATGGTCACCGACGACGCCTTGAAAACGATGGGACTGGTGGAACGGGGCATTCAACACCTGAACAAACTGGTCGTTGATGTGACCCAGTTTTCACGCCGGCGAGAGTTGGACGCGGCGGAATTTGACTTGTACGAGTTGATTAATTCGAGTCTCGATTTGGTGGCCGATCGCGTGCAGGAAAAGGAGACGCCGGTTGAAAAGGACTTCGCAGCCACGCCGATTCGCGGCACTTGGGACGACGAACAATTGCGCGAAGTTTTTGTGAACCTGATCGCCAACGCCATCGATGCCAGCGACCCAAAGTCACCCGTGAAGATCTCCACTGAGCTGGTTAATTCAGACTCCGGCACTAAGTCGATCTCGGCACCCATGCGCGCGCCGGGCGAACGAGTCCGAATTGTGATCACTGATCACGGCGCCGGCATGGATCAGAAGACACAGGCCCGTCTCTTTGAACCCTTCTTTACGACCAAGAAACGCGGAACGGGTCTGGGACTATCAATCGTCAGACAAATCGTGGATCTTCACGGCGGTACCCTTGAAGTTGAAAGCGAGCCGGGGAAGGGAACGACGTTTCGCGTTGAGCTGCCACTCGATTCGGGGCAGTAGCCCGACCGTCAGGGAGGGCTCAGTTTAAGTTGGGAGTGAGTAACGATGTGAGCCCCGATTAGATTCTGTCGTAACGATCTGCTAGTTGGATAATAGGGCGCTAGGATTGAGGACTTGTTTTTTGATCGATCTCGGACGAAGTCACTGAGCCCTCCCTCACGGTCGGGCTACTGCCCCGATGTGGCCTCCGGCATTCAGATACGCGGAACGCTTTCCTTGGGTTCGACTGTAATATTCTTGAACCTCGTCATTCGCACTAGCCCAGGCGCGGCGCCCTTCGGCTTCGAAACAAATTTGCGCTGGGTGTAGTGCACATCGACCTTTGCGTCTTTGCGAGCTTGGGAAAAGTGCGCGGCGAGTTGGGCGGCTTCGATGATCGTGCGATGGGGAACGTCTTTACGAGTTGCATTGCGGATGACCACATGCGAGCCGGAATAATCGCCGGTGTGCATCCACAGGTCGTTCGGCTTTGCCACTTTGAAGGTTAGGTGATCATTGTCGCGAGCGGTCCTCCCCACCAGAATCTCAAAACCATCTGAAGAAAGATAACTGCGGGTGCCGGGGATCTTTTTCTCGGCCTTTTGCTTTGAACCACGCGCGGTTGGGGCCGATTTCTTTGCGGTAAACTTTTCGAACGCCGCCTCGTCCCGTTCGGCGATCATCTTCTCCAATGCCTCGGACTGTAAATTGAGTATGTCCAACTCAGGGCGGATAGCTGCGATCCGCGAAGTGATTTGCCGCACTGCTCGCTTTGAACGGGAGTAGAGCGCAAAGCGGCGCGCGGCTTCCTCCGGCAGCGTTGAGTGCTCGTCGATTTCAATCTCCACCTCGCCAGCGTCGTCGGCAAAATAATCGATAAGTACGGCCTGGTTTCCTGCTCGCCGGGCTGTACTTAGATTGGCCAGCAAAAGATCGCCCAGGCGTTTGTGAATCTCGCCCTCGGCGTGGCTGCTGAGATCCAGTTCGAGCTGTTTGAGCAACTTCTGATGATGCGCGAGCTTCTTTCGCAACTCGGCGCGCGCGGCGCCGGCCCGGTTCTCGAAAGCTTGCCGGACCAGCAGGGAACTGAAGTAAGCATCAGCGGCTTCGGAACGCGAGGCATGCTGACCGCTGCGAATAGTTTTGATTAGCTCACCATCGCCGACGGTCGAAGATCGTCCGCCGGCTGCCGGAGGCTTCTGGTACGATTCGCCGATCGTTTGCCCCGGGCCTTTTCCGTCGCGGGCTTGATTGGTAATAACGCCCTGGCGATCGATCAAGAATAAGTTGGCCGCGCGTCCGGTCAACTGGGCAACTACAGTGCGCTCCTGATTCTGTCCCAAGTCGTCTGCTCCAGAAAAATGAAACCAAACGATTCGATCGCTGGGATCCTTCTCGATCGATCTTAGCGTTGTGTGCGAGAGCTCTTTGCGTAGACTTTGACTAAATTGAGTCGGCGGAATGCTTTGCTTTTCCAGATCGCGAACGCGACGCTTAACGAGATAGAGCCTGGGATGCGCCGGCTCGACACTGATAAAAAGATCACCATGATCGCGCAGTCGAAAATCGATGACGAGCGACAGCGTCGAGAGTTGAAATATCTTTCCGGGCGCACGTCCGACAATCAGCGGTTGGATCTCTGCGACTATTTCTTTAATTGACTGGTCGTCCATTGCTTCAACTAGAGAAATTAACACACATGAACGGGCGGGTGACGAAGATCGGGCAATTTCCAGATTTGGTTTCGTGCTTTGTTTCCGGCGGGAAAGAACGATCCACGAAATCACACCAAATAGCACGAAAAGAGATCTGAAGTTCGTGCGAGTTCGTGGATCGCTTCTCCCAATCTCTCAAGATAAGGCGCCCCGATCATCGCGTCCCGTCCAGGTGCTTAAAGAAAACAAAAGGCGAAAGCCGCAGCCTTCGCCTTTCTTCTAACGAAATCACATGGGACCGCGTTAATCGCGGATTACGATTGTCTTGGAGAACCGATCGTAGATTGTACGGCCGTCAGGATCGACGAGGCCGTAGATCACTCCCAAACCAAGCACGGCCAGCCCGAAGATGTAACCGATTGCGCGCTTGATCGACTGACCTCCGGTGGGAATCAAGCCAGTCCGGATGTCGATGGTTCGCAGCGAAAAGATGCGCATCGCCAGCGTCCGGCCCGTCAAAGCGATCGAGATCGTCAGGTAAGCGAACATCGTTATTACTGTCAGGCCAGTCATCAAGCCGATCACTCGCGGGTCCGACCAGTCGCCATCCGAAAACTCAATCGCGGCGGCCACCGGCGCGGCCATCAACGCTACCAGGAACAGATCGAAACTGGCCGCGATAAACCGGCGACCGAAGCCCGCGCTCTCGTTGTTAGAATCGGCCGCGAGTGCCGGGACCGACAGGCACGTCTCGAGGTAAGACAGCGCGACGTCGTTGACGCTATCGGATATCACGCGTACCGGCTTTCGATCGGTTACTTCGCGCTTAGGCTCTGAATTGACAGTTTTAGGCGGTAAAGGAGCGACGACGGTAAGCTTCGCTTTCGCTTCGAACGGCGGCGAATCGCTGAGTTCCGGTTCCGCGACGATCTCCTCAACCGGCTCGAAGGCCGGGGCAGTGGCCGCGCCGGCGAATCCGCCCAAGTCTTGATCGGGGCGTCGTGCTCGCTCGATCCGTTCCAACGCCTTTGAGACGATCGGATTCATCACCTGTTGTTCCAGATCGGGAACCAGTTCAAGCTGAGCTGACGGCAGCGCACACGAAACCATGCCGGCTTCCTGGGCCGCGGCGGCTTCTTCGGCAGCTTCGCGCGCGCGCCGCTCCTGAACTTCACGCACGCGCTGACTCAACTGCTTTCGCCATTCCGGCAAGGCCCGCGTCGTCCCCGGGAATTCGATTAACGTCGACGTTTGTTGCCTTGCCACAGACGGATTCAATGGTTCGTCGCAAAGACTTTCGACGAGGCCACTGTCGGTAATGACATTTTCGATGGATGAATTCGGTAGGGATTCTTGCATTGTGGATCGTGAAAAGATACGGGGCAGTATCTAAGTTGGCATCGTGAGCGACGTGGCAGCCCCGCAAACTCAAAAGCGTCCAGGTCAGCTCAGTAAGTCGAACCGGGGAATGGGCAACGATCCAAGCGGCCCAGGCCCTTCAAGCGAATCGAGCCGGATGGTATCAGACTTTACTTTAAGTCGTCAACGAGAAAATATAGCAGGGCTTGAGGTTGGAGTAGCATGGACTTTAGTCTGTGTCCCCGGTCCGAAGAGCAATCACAGACTGAAGTCTATGCTACTAAAGAGGCTGGCGGCCGCCGAATCCGGCTTCGAGGTCGTGCCACCATTCGAGTTGATCGCCTTCGTCGGCCTTCCAACAGAGCAGCACGACGCGGCCCTCTCGCATCGACGGAAAATCAATTAGTCCCTGTGAATAATCCTTCAGTTGCACGCCCAGGCTCTCCAATTGCCCGGCACCCAGTGACAAATCAACCAGCAGGCGCGCGTAGCTGGGTCCCTGTGCCATGCCGCCGCCGCCACTCTCGGCGCCTTCGGCGGCGTGCTGAGCTGTTCTTTGAAACGAGGTCACGCGGCGATGCGACCGCTGAATCGACTTTACGATCGGTCTTACGCTTGGGAGTAAGGAATTGGCTTCTTCGATGGTGAAAAGCTTCATAACGATTTCCAGATGACCAGCAGATCCTGTCTAGACGCGCTGGTCACCCGGACGCTGACGAAGCTCTATTCTACTTATTTGAGGAGGTCCGCGCTACTTGTTAGCTGCCGCCTGATCATTGTCGACCTTGGGCATGTAGTAGCCTCGCCGCGAACTTACGTCCAATTTGCGCTGTTTACCTTTGGCGTCGAGTGCTTTTACCCGTACAGCGAGTTCGTGCATGCGCCCGTCGTCTTTTTCTTCTTCGCGGAGCGCAAACCCGAGGCTGTATCGCGCGGTAAGGTTGCCAATGATCTTTGCCAAACCGGCGCCATAGTCGGTGGTGCGATTAACCCGCACGGCCTCGCCGCCGCTCTGTTGGGCCAGGTGCTTGGCGCTCCCATAGAGACTCACACCCATCCACCCGGCCAACGGCTTTCCAATCGGCAACAGGAACTTGAATAAGGTCCGCAGGTCGACAGTGAGGGAATTGAAAATCGCGTTCGAGCGGATCAGGATCTGCTCGGTAGCGTCGCGGTCTTCATAAAAGATAGGAGCGATACCGTCAGAGACCCAGACAATCGTCGGCTGCGAATTGGGCCGCTCTTTTTCCGTCGTCCGCGTTGCGTCACGAACCGCGGCGGCCATGTCATAAACGTCGTCCAATTCGATTGTGACTTTGCCGCTGCTGTTCACACGTTTCAAATTCACTGAGCCGTCTTTCAAAACGGTGCGCGTTACGACCGCGCCGTTCTTCCCTTTGATCGTCTCTGTTTCGACGATATCTTCCGGCTTCGGTTTGGCTCGGGCGGTCTCATCTGGTTTGCTGTCTTTTGTTTCAGCCTTGTTCGGTTCGGTGGTAGTGCTCACCGTGACGCTGCCTTTGCCCTGTTTTTGGGCCGTTTCAGCGGTCTTTTGTTTTTCGGCGTCGGTAGGAAGGCCAGGAGCATTATCCGGATGTTCGACAAAGCCGGGCACGCGCGCCAGCGCCGCGGCAATTTTCACCGGATCATTGGTAAAGGTAGTGAGCCAAACGCGCTTTTCATCCTCGCCGATGTTCATAGCCATGATGCCGACTTCGTCACCCGGAGGCAGTTTGGCCAACTCGTCCGTCATCGCTTTGAGAATTTCGGGGCGTTTCAGGAATCGGCCGGCGCCGTCTTCGCGACAATCCAGAATCATCACCATTGCCAGGGGCTTGCGGGCCTGGCCGTCACGGGTGAAGTAAGAGATCGCGCGCGGATTGCCATCGTCAAATAGCTCGAAGTTCTCGGTCTTGAGATCGGAGATGGGGATGCCGGTCTTCTTGTCCTTTACCAGCGCGTCCATAAAGACAACCCGAGTGCGTACGCGAATGGTGTCGGCGACTTCCTGGGCCGAAACCATGGGCACGGCGAACAAGATGACGAAGAGGATTGCGACGAATCTCCCTTGGCGGCTTTGCGCCTTTGCGTGAGTTTTGGTTTGGTTCGATGAGTGCATGTTGTTGCTCCTGAATAAATGCGGACAGGATGTCCGCGCTCCCGGGCTAGTTGTCGTTAATAGTTGCGTCTTCCGTCAGGGCCTTGCCCATGTCGTTTGGATCTTTCATAAGCTGCGCCAGGATTTCCGGCGCGATAGTGGCCTGGACCACGGTGCCTTCGTGTCGATCTATCGTGACCACGAGTACATGAAACCTGTTACCCGCATCCCGGATGTAAATGTACGTCTGCTCTTCATCCTTTGGCGCGAGGGTCTGCACTAACGGCGACCAGTTTCCTTCCAGTGTCGCCTGCATCGATGCCTTGAACGTGGCAATCTGGCCGCGCGAATCAAAACTCTGATCTTCAAAGAACGCCACGCGTACGCTGCCGGCGTCGGCCAGACGTTTGTACTCGCCGCCCCTGATTTTCGCGGCAGTGCGCACTGCTTTCATTCCGGCGCGCGCCAGCAGCGGAATGCTCCGGTGCTTCACATGATAGAACTGCTCGATTGTTTTCACGGCGTCATTGAAGCCATCGCCACTTGCCAGCACACCCTGGGGCCAGGCGCCGAGCAGCAATACCATGACTAATCCGCTAATCGTGATCTTTGTCTTCATGACGGTTGCCTAAGGTTTCTTCGTCTTTTCCTGCTCGATACCGAGATCGGGAACGCCGAACTGACCTTCCAGTTCGCTCAGCTTCTCGAGATCAATTGGTCCCACGATATTTACGACGGTCAACTCCTTAGGCTCGAGACTAAGCACGGCCAGACCCGTAATCTGATCGCCAATCATGTTCAGATAGACGCCGATGTTTTGGCCGTCCTTCTTACTCTTAACTGTCAGGACCTTGCTCCAGGTGCTGCCGTTAAGCTGGGACATGACAGAGTCAACTTCGACCTGCGAGTATTCGCCTTCCTTTTCAAACGAGAAGCTCTTGACATAAATACCCTTCAGGCCCTTGAGCACTTCCCTAATCTTGGCATCGCCAGGATCTTTGCCTATGAAGAACTTCCAGGTCGTTTGCAATAGGCGTTCATCCAGTTTGACGTCCACCGTTTGACTTGCTCTGTTGGCCAGCAGATCGAGTTGATCCATCTGCAACTTTGGCCCCTGTGCCCGGGCCGTCATTACGCTTCCGGCGAGCAGCAGCAACAGGACCGGCGCAAGTTTCCATGTAGTTTGGAAAAGATTCTTCATAGTTCGTTCATCCTATCTTATGTTGATTGCGAATTGTGTTGAGCTGAGGGAAGCCTTGCGCCTTTCGCTGCGCGAGGTTCAGCTTGGCGCTGACCAGACGCAGCGCTACCAGCACCTGTTCCTTTTCGGCAAGTTCCTCGGGTGTTAACTGCGGCTGTCGATTCACAGTGCGAGTGGGACGGTCTTTGTAGACAGCCAGAACATTGCGCGGCGCTTCGCTCCGCTTTTGAATCGTCTTTGGTGTCGGGCTCTCAACCAAAGCCTGCAAAGCAGCGTTGGGCTTGCCCTGAGCTTGCGGGGTGACGATCTGCTTATCGCCTGTTGCTTGAAGAACCGGGGCCTGCCGCCGATTGAAGCTAAACCACAGACCCAGGAGAATCGCGAACAAAGCTATCGCGGCCGCAATCGCCATTGCCGGATAGAAATTTCGCCGTCGCGCTATCTGGTTGTCGTGCGGAATCTCGAGCAGCCGCGGTTGATATCGCAACGTGCCCAGAATCGCTTCGAGCTCTTGAATGGCAGGATCGGGTTCACCTGAACGATCCCAAAGATAATTGTCTTCCATGTCGTCTCCTCGAGCGCGGACATCCTGTCCGCCCCTTCCCCCAACTACGCCCTCTCTCACGGTCGGGCTACTGCCCCGCTACTGCTCCGATCTTCTCGCGCAACATTTTCATTCCGCGATGCAGATTGACTCTCACTGAGGCCGGCGTTAATCCCGTGCGCGCGGCGATCTCCGGACCGGTCATTCCTTCGACGAATCTCAAGACCAAAGTTTCGCGATACGCTTCCGGCAAACGGCAGATCATATCCAAAATCTCTTTTGCCGTTCTATTCGGTGGCCGCTCGACGGCCATCTGCTCTGTGACTTCGACCGTTTCGCGCGAGCTGCGATAGAAGTCCATCGCCCGGTTGCGGGCAATCATGGCGATCCAGGGACCGAAAGAGGCAGCATCGCGCAGCGTGTGCAACTTTCGCAGCGCGTGCAGAAAAATGTCCTGCACCAGATCGTCGACTTCGCCGCGCGGCACGCGCGCCAGCAGAATTCCATGGACCATCGGCGCGTACATCTCGTATAACCGAGCGAACCGATCCCGCTCGCCGCTCAGCACCGCCCTTACCAATAGGACTTCAACCGGCTGCTCCGTGCTTTCCGTTATTGCGGGCGCCGTGAACGGTTGAGTCATGAACAGCATGTCTGCGGTTGCTTCAGCCTCTAACATTCCTGCGCCTCGCTGGAAATCCGTGGTTTCATGTCCGACGAACTTTAGTTTGTTATCTCCTTCTCCCGCTGGGGGGAGGGTTGGGGTGGGGGCTTGTACGGGCGTAATCCCTCTCCCCTAACCCCTATTCCATGCGCGAGAGAGAACCTGAACTGTGTCGGACTATGCGTTTGTCTGACATGGCTAAGACGGGACTTGTGGAGAGAGTGTTAACAACTACGAGGGGTTTAGACTTGGGCTACTCAAAGGAGCGGGCGGCAGCCCGCTTCTAAACCGAACCGACTACGAAGGAACTACATTGCTTCGCGCCTGCCCGCCTGTTACGTCCGCGGTCGAGAATAGTTTCGTGCGCCAGATGACGAGTGTCGAAATCAGCAGCGCCAGGGTGCAGGCCGCGCCGCCTTCAATACCGTAAGACCCACCAGTCAGCCAGTCGGGCCCCGCGTTCATCGCGTGCAATAGCGGAGCAGGTGCAATTCGCTCAATGCCGCTGACCGGCAAACCCAAAAGAGATGCCTGGGCCCAGTTCCATGCCCAATGCAGGCCCAGCGGCAACCAAAGACTTCGCGTGCGCAGGTACGCGACCGCGAGCCACACGCCCGCGAGGGCCGTGTTCACAAACGTGAAACCGGGAACTGCGTGCGGATTATTTAAATGGACCGCGGCGAACGGTACTGATGTGAGCAATACGCCGAGCCAGGCGAGCTGAGCGCGCGTCAATGTTTGCAGTGGGTAGCCGCGAAAGAGAATCTCTTCAGCAGCAGCCGCGAACACAAAGAGAATGGCCGACGTCGCCAGGGTCTCTTCGATGGCACGCTCGCCCGCGGTATCGAAGCGAAAGTGAATGCCGCGAGTCATGGTCGCCAAAAGTGCGGCCAGAAAAAGCGTCGCGGCGCCGAGTGCCGATCCGAGACCGAGATTCCTGAGCCAACCGCGATGCAGAGAACATCCCAACGCGCGCAAGGGCAACTCTTCAAATAGTGCCCCACACGCCCAGCCGACCAGCGTCGCGGAAACCAGAATCGCTCCATGACCCGCGGCAAAGGCCCAGTTGCTGTTGGAAAGCTCAATAACGCTTCGATTAAGGGCCGCTGCGAATCCCCAGAACAAGAGCGCCTGGCTTATTTGGACGCAGATAAAAAAAGCGACTGCGAAGATAGCCAGACGCCACCCGCTGCGGAGATGCCCGTCTTCGTTGATGAAAAAGTTGTGAGCTTCCATTGGGTCGCCGCATTCTAGCATTTCGCGGAGTGTTCGCCGCCAAGAACGAATATCCACAGATTACGCGGAGGGGCAAGGTGCCAGCAGTTGCGGCTTTGCAACAGCACATTGCGGTAAGCCTCCGGCTTACCGGCAACAGTTCTTTGAATTGTTCTGAGGCTGCGCCTCAGATGCTTGAGGCATAGCCTCAAGCATTTACTCTCTGGGGCTCAGCCGGAAAGGCAGAGCCTTTCCGCACTGTGCTGTGGCAAAGGCACGAAGCCGCCGCGCGTGCGGTGTGCTAAACTTTCATCCGCGAAATCATTGTTTGGCAGCCGTTAAGTGAACAAAAGCAGCAATCAAACCGTTAAGGCCGGAGATCCAACGCCAATGCGTGGCAGCCGTCGAACCGTACCCTGGATCCTGGCCGGCATCGTCGCAGTCCTGCTGGCGCTCATCGTCGCTCAGCAACTTCTCAACCGCGGATCGGTGGTAACGCCGGAAACCGGATCAGATACGCTCCTGCTTTATGCGCTTTCTTCTCTCAACTTTGCGGCCTTCATCGTCTTTAGTTTCATCCTGCTGCGCAGCTTGTTGAAACTGCGCCGCGAACGCCGCGAGCGTCAACTTGGATCGAGAATTCAAACGCGCTTGCTGGTCTATTTTATCGGATTGAGCCTTTTGCCGATCGCGGCCATGGCCGCGTTCTCGTACCTGTTTCTCAATCGCTCGATCGAAAAGTGGATGGGCCGCTTGCCGGAGGTCGTCGTTGAGCGAGTGCGCGAACAACAACGCGAGAGCCTCACCGCGCAGAACGGAAAGCTGCGCGAAACGGCCGCTCTCCTGGCTTCCGCGATCAAGGCCCGACCGCAGTCTGAGTGGCAGACGACGCTGGATCAGTTAGCCGCAACCGGAGAGTTATCAGCGATCGAGATCATCTCAGATAGCGGACAGGTATTAGCGCACAGCGAAGGATCGCTGCCTCAATCTCAACGCGATGAGCTCAACACAGTTTTGCAGCGCGGGCGGGATCCAAACGCGCAGGCCAGTGAAACGCTCGCCGACGGCAAAGGATTCGACCTGGCCGCGGTCCCGTTTAGCGGCTCGTTGCGTCTGATACTTGTTCCGCATCGCCTCGGCGACACCGACGTGAACGACACGATTGCGGGCTCGCAACGTGAATACCAGCATTTGCTGCAAAGACAGCGCAAGGTCCGGCTGCTGGGACTCTCAACGCTCGGACTTATGACTTTGTTGTTGCTGTTTGCTTCGACGTGGGTGGCGATTCACCTCGCGCGTGGTTTAGCTGCTCCGATCCGATCCCTGGCTGAGGCTTCGAAGGAAGTTGCGCGCGGAAATCTTTCTCACCGCATAGATACTATCGCGGATGACGAATTGGCTCTGTTGGCTGAATCGTTCAATCAAATGACCGCTGAGCTCGATGAAAACCGGCAGCATATTGACGAGGGGGCGACGGCCCTGAAGGAAAAGAACCTGGCGCTGGAAGAGCGCCGGAACTATATCGAGACGGTCCTCGAGTCGCTTTCGACCGGGGTCGTGTCGCTCGATCAAAACGATTGCGTGACGACCATCAACACTGCGGCGATATCAATATTGAGACTGAGCGAGGCGCCGCCGGCCTGGGCCAAGCTGACGACTCTGTTGAGTAGCGAAGATCGGGTCGCGCTTGAAAGATTGATGCGCCGGGCGCGACGCGCCGGCCGGGCGGCAGAGCAGAGTCAATTGACCCGTGGCACAGTGGGCGGCGCCATACCCGTGGCGCTCACGGCGACTGCGTTGAGAGGACCTGCGGGCGACGGTCGCGGAGTGGTGCTCGTGATCGAAGACCTTTCGGAATTGCTGGCCGCACAACGCGCCGCCGCCTGGAGCGAAGTGGCGCGACGGATCGCG
>DATHHW010000048.1:0-3184 GCA_035317005.1 Pyrinomonadaceae bacterium
ACCCTGCCGCGGTGAAGCCGACGTGCCAGTTGACGCGCTGCCCGAGATAGCCGCAGATCAGCGGCGCGATGAACGCACCGAGGTTGATCCCCATGTAGAAAATCGAGAAGCCTGCGTCACGCCGCTTGTCTTCCGGGCTATACAACTGGCCTACCATCGTACTGATGTTTGGCTTTAACAAGCCCGTGCCGAATGCAATCAGGACCAGGGCGGTGTAAAACGTCGGTACGCTATCGAAGGCCATTGAGTAATGACCGCAAGCGATAATAATTCCTCCGATTAATACCGCGCGCCTCGCACCGAGAACCTTATCGGCCAGCCAACCGCCCACGAGAGGCAGGTACCACACCGATGAAACATAAGTCGCATAGATAACGCTCGCGTATTTTTCGTCAAAACCGAGGCCTCCGTCGGCAAGTTTGGACGTCATGTAGAGCGTCAGCAACGCGCGCATGCCGTAGTAGCTGAAGCGCTCCCACATCTCCGTAAAGAAGAGCGTTGACAATCCCCGCGGGTGGCCAAAGAAGCCGCGGTCATCTATGCTGGCCTGACTGGCCCCAGTTCCATCTATCGCTGTGCTCATCAGAGAAACATCCCCATTTGGCAAATTTTAAAGAGCCTAAAACCCGGCTTTGCTGTTACTGCAACTAATTAGAATGGTAGGAGAGTTGCGAGCATTCAGCCAGAACGTTGCGATAGTGTCAAGGTGATTGGACGGGCCCTGATAGTGCGTGTCCGCGGAGAACCAGTCTTGACAGGGGCTCTCAACAGAGGCTATAACCCTTCTAGAAAAACGTGGTGAGTTAAGGCGACTTGCGGCCACGCAAAACAAACGGCTAAACAGCTCGGCAGTTCGCAAAGAACGAACCGAAAAACTTCAGACGAATTGAAGTCCCGCGTTGTTTAGCGCGGGATTTTTTATTTTCGTTTCGCCACAGAGTCACAGAGACACGGAGGGATCGGCGAAATGGAAGTGACGCTGGTACGGATCGTCCAGCACCAATGCCTATTCTACCCTTATCGGTTTGACTCTGCGCCTCTGAGTCTCTGTGGCAAGTTAAGTATCCTATGAAGAACTTCCGAGAAGTACTCGACTCCGACACCATCCAGGTCTTCGACGGCGCGATGGGCACGATGCTCTATTCAAAGGGCATCTATATCAATCGCTCATACGACGAACTGAATTTGGTCGCACCCGACCTCGTGCGCGAAGTTCACACTGAATACGTGCGCGCCGGCGCCGACATCATCGAGACGAATACTTACAGCTCCACCGCGAATAAGTTACAGCCCTACGGTCTGGAAGGCAGTCTGCGAGAAATAAATATCAGGGCGGCCCAAATCGCCCGCGAGGCGGCCGGCAATCGCGCGTACGTGGCCGGCGCGGTTGGTCCGCTGGGCTTGCGGATAGAACCGTACGGTCCGACATCGTTCGACGAAGCCAAGGGGATGTTTACCGCGCAGGTGTCGGCCCTCCTTGAAGGCGGCGTTGATTTATTCGTGCTGGAGACGTTCGCCGACCTTTCCGAATTGCAGCAGGCGATCAAGGCCGTGCAGGAATTGTGTGACTTGCCGATTTTTGCGCAGATGACGATTCAGATGGACGGCAACACTGTCTTCGGTGCGACTCCTGAGTCGTTCACCACCCAACTCGATGAATGGGGCGCCGACGTTATCGGTCTCAACTGTGGTGTCGGTCCGGCGATCGTGCTCAGCGCGATCGAAAAGATGCGCCCGGTTACAACTCGCAGGCTCTCCGCGCAACCCAATGCCGGTTTGCCACGCGACGTGCAGGGTCGACAGTTTTACATGTGCTCTCCAGAGTACATGGCCGAGTATTCGCGCCGCATCATCCAGGCGGGCGCAAGGTTTGTGGGCGGCTGTTGTGGCACGACTCCGGCCCACATCAAGTGGATCGCCGACGCAGTTCGCCAGTTTAGCCCGCGCACTCAGCAAGTTGTCGTCGGCGCTGAAATGAAAGTCGCCGTGCATGATTTGAAGCCGCCCGACGTGACCGTCGTCCCGTCAGAGGAGCGATCGAATTGGGCACGTAAGATCGCCAAGGGTGAATTCGTCACCACGGTCGAAGTGCTGCCTCCAAAAGGCTGCGACCCGCAGAAGACCCTCGATTCCATCAGACTTTTGAAAGCGGCCGGCGTCGACGGCGTCAACATTCCGGATGGACCGCGAGCGCAGACCCGCATGGGCGCCATGGCCACCGCAATTCTGGTCGAACGCGAAATTGGAATTGAGTCGGTGCTCCACTATTGCTGCCGCGATCGCAACCTGCTCGGCATGATGTCCGACTTGCTGGGCGCAGCCGCGCTCGGCCTGCGCAATCTGCTTTTGATTACCGGCGATCCGCCAAAGATGGGGCCCTACCCGGATGCGACTGCGGTGTTCGACATCGACGCGATTGGTCTGACGAACATGGTCAACAAACTGAACCACGGTCTCGACCTCGGCAACAATCCGACCGGCAAGCCCACGGCGTTTTCCATCGGTGTCGGAGTCAATCCGGGCGCGGTGAATCTGGATGAAGAGCTCAAGCGCTTTGAGTGGAAAATCGAAGCAGGCGCTGAGTACGCCATTACCCAGCCGGTGTTCGATATTGAGCAGCTTCGCGAGTTCCTCAAACGCATCGAGCACTGTCGCATTCCGATCGTGGCGGGAATCTGGCCGTTGGTTTCATTCCGCAACGCAGAGTTCCTGCACAACGAAGTTCCAGGCGTGCGGGTGACGCCGGAAATTATGGAGCGCATGCGCGTCGCCTCGAACATCAGCAAAGAAGCCGGCCGCGACGAAGGCTTGAAGATCGCCAGAGAGTCTCTGCTGGAAGTGCGCGACCTGATCCAGGGCGTACAGGTTTCGGCGCCGTTCGGAAATGTGAAGTATGCGCTGGAAGTATTCAATGTCCTGCCGGAGTTCTCCACCGACAAAGAAGCAACAGCGCAAGTGATCGGTTGATTGACTATGGCGTCAGTACCGCAAGCGGTAGCGACCGGGTCCAACCCATGCAACGGCCGACGATCGCCAGTACGCAACCCGGTCGCTACCGCTCGCGGTACTGATGTTATGAAGCAAGCGCCTCCTACCGTGAGTGCTAGACTCACGGTCAGTGCTCTCAGCGACATGAGACTGAAAGGAGGCGCTATGGAGACAATATATATCGGCGTTGACTTTC
>DATHHW010000049.1:0-76183 GCA_035317005.1 Pyrinomonadaceae bacterium
CACCACAGAGACACAGAGAACACGGAAAAGAACTCAAACTTATCTCATCACCACGCCGCAGCTCTGATTTGATCAGCGTTGACTTGCCATCCCGATTGGCGTAAAACTCTCGCACGTTCCCCCAGCAACCAGGTTTGAAAGAGTAGATCACGGAGGTTAACTATGTCCGCGACCGGTCAAGCACAGTCAATCAACGAAGACAAAATGAACGCGTTTCTCGGAAAAGTCGTCGGCGATTTTGGCGCCTCGCTTAGCTCTGCCCTGGTCTACATTGGGCAGAAACTCGGCTTGTACAAAGCGCTGTCGGATGGTGGTCCGGCCACGCCCGCTGAGTTGGCCCAACGTACCAGCACCAATGAACGCTATGTGCGCGAGTGGCTAATCAATCAGGCGGCTGGTGGCTATGCGGAATACGATCCGGAAAGCGGGCGTTACAGTTTGACGCCGGAACAGGCCGTAGCCTTAACCGATGAGCAAAGCCCGTTCTATGTCGGCGGCGGCTTTTTTGTGGTCAAAGCCATGACCAGCGCCGTCTCGCGCATTGAGGATCACTTTCGCAATGGCGGCGGGATGCTGTGGGGCGAGCACGATCCCGATCTATTCATCGGCACGGAAAAGTTTTTCCGTCCCGGATATTCCGCACATCTGATTGCCAGCTGGATTCCGGCGCTCACCGGAATTGAAGAGAAGCTAAACAACGGCGGCAAAGTTGCGGACATCGGCTGTGGTCACGGGGCCTCAACAATCATCATGGCCCGCGCCTTTCCCAAGTCCCAATTCTGGGGTTTCGATAATCACGAAGCGTCGATCCAACATGCGCGCGAGGCAGCGGCGACAGCCGGCGTCGCGGATCGCGTAACGTTCGAAGTAGCAGACGCGCGAACCTTCCCCGGCGAGGACTACGACCTCGTTTGCTTCTTCGACTGTCTTCACGATATGGGTGATCCAGTCGGCGCCGCCACGCGAGCTGCCGCAGTGCTGGCCAACGGCGGCAGTGCGTTGATCGTTGAGCCAATGGCCGGAAACTCAGTCCAGGAGAACTTCAACCCGATTGGACGCACCTTCGCCGCGGCCTCAACCCTGTGTTGTACCTCAAACTCTCTCGCGCTCGATGGCCCGGCGCTCGGAGCGGTCGCGTCGGAAGACGCCATTCGCGAAAAGGTCCTGGCAGGCGGCTTCAAACAGTTTCGCCGCGCAACTGAGACGCCTTTCAATCGAGTCTTCGAAGCGAGACATTGAATCCGCATCTTTGCCGGACAGGACCGCCCGAAAAGCTTTAGTTACTGAAATAAAGTAATTTAGTCGCGCTTGCGGCCATCGTTGCTAACAAGACTAAGCCTTTTCAGAAAGCATTGACTAGACTTACGGAAGGGATGTAAAGTGGCAACGCTGCCCTATGCCCACACTCCTTATTGTTGACGACGATGACGCCATCCGCGGCATGCTTTTCGATCTACTTTCCGATAGGTACGAATGCAACACTGCCAGCATGGCGGAAGAGGCGCTGCAATATATCGAAGTAGAGAAGTACGATGCGATCTTGACCGACATCGCCATGCCTGGACTAACCGGGGTCGAATTGCTCAAGAAGATCCAGGAGCACGACTCGACCACACCAGTGATTTTGATTTCGGGCAAAGGCAGCGAACAGGATCCCAAAGCCCTTCTGGATCTGGGTGCCTTCGCCTACGTAACCAAGCCTTTCAACCTGGATGAGATCGAGCAGGTAGTTGAGCGGGCAGTAGAGACTCGCGAGAAATAGTTAATTCCTGGGCGTAGCTTTGAGGTCTGCAATCAGTTTTTTTAATCTGTGAAGCATTCGGCGCGGAAGGCACGTCTTTCAAATACTGTTCAAAGGCCCGTTGAGCATCTTCCAATCTTCGCTCGCCGTAAGAGATATGGCCGAGCAACAATTGAGCGCCTCCAGCAAGCTTTACCCCAAGCTCGTAGGCTCGCCGCCGTTCAGTTTCAGCCCTTGCGAGTTCCTGCAACTGCATCAGCGCCCCTCCCAGTTGCAATTGTGAATTGCCATTATCCGGGTCAAGCTTAATTGCCTCTTCCAAATGGCGACAAACTGAAGTTTGTCGGACGTCAGAGAGCAACTGCCCCGCGAGACTCCGCCGTCTTCCACGGCGGCAAACTCTTCCGCGCCGGCTTCTCTTTTTTCAATCCCAAAGCCCAGTCAGCCTGCATCAGCGTGTGAATGTCGCGCGTGCCTTCGTAGATGACCGCGGCTTTGCAGTTGCGCAGGTAGCGTTCGACCGGATAGTCATTCGAATAACCGTTGGCGCCGTGAACTTCGATCGCCATTGATGCTGCCGTCTCGCTGCGCACAGTCGCCTGCCACTTCGCCAGGCTGGTCGCGCGGCCACTCGCCTTTCCTTCGTTCTTCAACCAGCCCGCTTGCAACCAAAGCAGACGGCTCATCTGGTAGTCGGCTTCCATGTTGGCGATTTTTTGCTTGACCAGTTGATGATTCGCGATCTTCGTGCCGAAGGTCTCGCGTTCATTCGCGTAAGTTACTGAAGCATCGCGGGAGGCACGAATCACTCCGGTCGCGCCCGCGGCCACCGTGAATCGTCCCTGCTCGAGAGCGAACATGGCGATCTTGAAACCTTCGCCTTCTTCTCCAACCAGGTTCTCTTTCGGCACGTGAACGTCCTGCAAAGAAAAGTATCCGGTGTTGCCCGCGCGAATACCCAGCTTGCCGTGAATCGTTCCGGAGGTGAATCCTTTCATCGTGCGCTCAACGATGAAGCAGGACATGCCTGAGTGATCGCGTCTCCTGCGCTTCTCTTCATCGGTCCAGCAAAAGAAAAGAAAGTTGTCGGCAGTATCGGCGAGACTGATCCACATCTTCTCGCCGTTGAGAACGTACTCGTCGCCTTTGCGCCGCGCCGTTGAGCGCGAACCGACCACATCTGATCCCGCGCCGGGTTCGGTCAATCCGTAAGTCGCCAGCTTTTCACCCTTCGCCTGCGGCGTCAGGTATTTCTGCTTCTGCTCTTCGGTGCCCCACGTATAGAGCGTCAGCGAATTCAATCCGGTATGGACCGACATCGCCACGCGCAGAAAGGTGTCTACCGCCTCCAGCTCTTCGCAGACCAGTCCCAATGAAATGTAATCAAAGCCGGCCCCACCGTACTCTTCAGGAATGCAGACGCCGAGCAAATTCAGCGCGGCCATCTTGTCAAAGATTTCGCGATGGAACTCCTGCTTTTCGTCCCAGTCTTTGATGTAAGGCGCAACTTCCCTTTGCGCAAACTCGCGCACGGTTTGCACCAGTGCTTCGTGGTCGTCGGTAAGTTGAAGGTCAATCATCGCGATACTTTAGCATAATCCGCAGATTACGCAGATTTCACAGATTTGGAAAAAACAAATCGACGATGTTCAAGACTTCGGGTTCCGAAATTGAGAAGTAATCCTACCTCAAAACCCGTCGCCTTGAGGTAATTGATCACCTGCGCCTCCTCAGTGCCGCTCATGCGTGCGAGGGCCTTCAACTCTACAACGACTGAGTCAAAACAAATAAAGTCGGCGCAGTAGGCGGTCACAAGGACTTGATCTTTGTAGCGAACTGGCAGACGCACTTCGCGACGGAAAGGAATTCCTGGCGAGGTGAGTTCTAGCGCAAGCGCTTCTTGATACACTGGCTCGAGAAAACCACACCCCAGCTGTTTGTGTACTTCCATTGCCGCGCCGATGATGGCATGAGTTCTTGGATCTCGTTCAGTGAAATCCTTCATCATCATTGTCTGATTTTCTTGCTATGTATGTAGGGAATCTAAAGGGAGAGAATGATCTCACCGTCTCTGAACTCTTGCTATTGGTTTTTTCAATCTGTGTAATCTGCGTAATCTGTGGACATCATCTCTTTAGCAACTTCTTTCGCTTCGGGGAGCTTCGTCACTCGTCCATCCAACTGCATCTCGTAAACAGCTCGCGTGATTTCGCCGATGCGCGGTCCGGGCTCCAGGCCCATTTCCAGCAAATGCCGGCCCAGCAAAAGCGGCGACGGCGCCTTCGATTCAACTTCCAACTCACGAGCTCGCTCGATGAACCACTCCTGCGCTGCGGCGTCGTACCACTGCTCGCGCGGAACCCAGCCAGCGTTACGGCCCAGCGAATCAGCTTTCGCCACGCGATACAAAAGGTCGAGCTCGCATTTGCGGGCCAGGCGGCGAAAGGCGCCGTCTCCGACTTCTGCGCGTTTCTTAAAATATTCGCCCGGCTTCAGATGGTCGCGCACCAGCGCCAGGACCTGCGCGCGCACATCGTAGCCATCGAGCGTATGAATATTCAGTTTGTCCAGAAAGCTCGA
This sequence comes from Pyrinomonadaceae bacterium, assembly GCA_035317005.1. Taxonomy (GTDB): domain Bacteria; phylum Acidobacteriota; class Blastocatellia; order Pyrinomonadales; family Pyrinomonadaceae; genus UBA11740. The sequence continues at coordinate 4,322 of DATHHW010000049.1, forward strand.
CGTCGGCTCTACCCCGGCCTCTTCATGACCGCGTGAACGCAAACGGCCATCAATGAATTCAGTCGTGCCGGGCTTGCCAAAATCGTGGGCCAGCGCCGCCAGCATCACCGTGACTTGTTTAGGATAAGGAAGATCGTCGATCAACTCGCGCGCTCGATCGATGACCAGGCACGTATGAACGAAGACGTCGCCTTCCGGATGCCATTCGGGATCCTGGGGCACCTCCATCAGCGCTTTGATTTCGGGGAAAAGCTGATCGATGGCGCCCAGATCGCGCAACCATTTCAAACCAATCGAGGGATGTTCAGCGCGCAGTAGGAGTTTTTCCATCTCGCCCCAGACGCGCTCGCTCGGGAGATCGGAAAGATCAATCGCGCGACAGAGAGAGACTGTTTCCGGCTCGACTTCAAACTCGAACCTGGCGGCAAACTGCGCCGCGCGCAAAACGCGCAGGCTATCTTCGCTAAATGTTTCCGCTGAAATTGCCCGAATGATTCGCTGTTGAAGATCGGCGCGTCCGTTACATGGATCAATGATCTCTTCGGTCAAAGGATCTTTCAGGATCGCGTTGATCGTGAAGTCCCTTCTGCCCGTAGCCTCGTCGACGGTCATCTCCGGATCGCCCTCGATGAAAAACGCGCGATGCCCACGGCCCGTTTTGCGCTCTCGGCGCGGCAGCGAGATGTCGAGATGGGCGCCGAGTTTGTAAACCGTGAACGCTTCACCGACGACGTTCACCGGACCGAATGCCTCTAACAATTCCCGCAGTCTCGCCGGTTCGATCCCGTAAATCTCAACGTCCCAGTCCTTCGGCTGCTGGCCCATCAGTTCGTCGCGTACACAACCACCCACCAGCAGCGCTCGGCCATCTTCGTTGCGGACGGCTTCCGCCAGATTCAAAACTTGTTCAGGAATTTCCATCACAAATTAGAAAGGCGGGCACGAAGTTTGGAGTTCCGACTTTAGTCGGCTTCTCAGTGGCTAACAAAAGGCCGACTGAAACCGAAACTCCAAACCTTGGACTTCGCCCACCTCTAAACAATGCCTCATGTTCCAAGTGTTAGCGGACGCTTCAGACACTACGATTCGTCACCGATTACTACGTTCGTTCCGCGTGTGGACGGCAGGCAACTAATCACTTGCACGCGTTCGATTTTGGTCAGCTCGGAACCGGCCGTGTGCCAAAGCTTGATCCAGAACGTGCGGGTCTCGCCGTGAATCGCGAAGGTCGAGCCGTCGTTCATCACCGCCACCGGCTCGGCGAACGTTCCCGCCTGCAGCACGTCGATCAATTCAGGGATGTAAGGCTTTAGCTTCTCGAATTGGACCAGCACCGCATCAGCTGAAACCTCGGCCGGCGGCAGATCGACCGGCTCGGCTGATTCCAGCAGCAAGCGGGACTCGGTTTGATGATCACGTTTCTTGAGTATGGCCATTGCTGCAATCAAACCACAGCGCCGCAGAAGTCTCAAATGGACCCGGCCCCAGGAGGTGTCTATTTTGCGAGATTGCCGCTCTCCACTTAAAACGATCCCCGAACAGACACGAACCGGAATTAGTTTTGTTCGTGCGTTTCGTGTGATTTCGTGGATCATTCCTGACTGAGCATGAAAACACACGAAACCAAACTAAAGAGCACTACCTGGTCCCAGACCTCTTGACGCTGAAGCTTGAGGCGAGTAATCTAACAACGATTTGGGCCGAGTGCTCAAGGATTGAAAAGATGATCAGCCAGCATTACAGCAATCGCTATTATTACTATTACGGTCCGCTCTCCGGTTGGAGGGACGGTCGGGCGATGGGCTGTCGCGAGCTGATCACTTAGCAGTCGCAGACAAGTTTCCAGAAACCGGCCATCGGTCCTTCCAGGCGAAGGATCGGTGGCCGGTTTAGTTTTTTTGGAGTGCGCTGACTTGTCAGCGCTTTTGAAAAGCGGCGACTAGTCGCCGCACTCCAAAAAGGAGCAGCTCATCATGACAAATGACGAAACAGTCCAACTCCTTTCCGACCACGTCGACATGCGCATGGTCGCTGTCGATCCGGATGAAGCGGTTGCCGATCGAAATGCGATCGTGCAACTCGATCCCGATCATCCGGGCTTTCGGGACCTGAAGTATCGCCAGCGACGCAACCAGATCGCGGAAATCGCGATGAACTATCACCCCCGCGATCCCATTCCTGATGCTCCTTATACTGATGAGGAGCATCAGGTCTGGCTCACGATCTGGCGGGCGCTGCAACCGGCGCACCGGCAACATGCGTGCGCGGAATACCTCGAGTGTCTGAAGAAGTTGGACCTTCCGCCCAGACGCATTCCGCAATTGCGCGAAGTCAACGAGAAGGTTTTGGCAATCAGCGGCTTTCGTTTGGAGCCAGTCGCCGGCCTGGTCCAGCCGCGGGTGTTCCTCGAGAATCTTGCCGACGGCGTCTTTCTTTGCACGCAGTACATTCGGCATCATTCGACGCCGCTCTACACGCCAGAGCCGGACGTGGTCCACGAGATCGTCGGCCACGGCGTAACTCTGGCGAGCGGGCGCCTGGCTGAACTCAATCGTTTATTCGGAAAGGCAGTGCGGCGAACAACGTCCGCGGACGCGCTGGAGATGTTATCGCGCATCTACTGGTTCACAATTGAGTTTGGCGTGCTGCGCGAAGAGGGTGCGGTAAAAGCGTATGGCACCGGTCTGTTGTCTTCGGCCGGAGAGTTGGCAAAGATGCACGAAGCCGACCTGCGGCCGTTGGACGTAGACGCCGCTGCTCGCGTGAACTACGACCCGACTCATTTTCAGCCCGTGCTCTTCTGCGCGGACTCGTTTGAGGGAATGTATCAGACGCTGCGAGGGTATTTGGTGAATTGGTGAGCGGAACTCTTCAGCTTAAGACGCGGCTCCGCCGCTTGATGTGCGGAAAGGCTTCGCCTTTCCGGCAAACCAGAGTCTGCTGTTGAGTCTCCGCCTCACGGTCCGAGGCGCAGCCTTGGACTCATAAATTGTTCCCAACGGAAAGCCATAGGCTTTCCGCACATCAGGCGGCAGAACCGCTCGACAAAAGCGGCGAGTCGCGAAACTTAGTTCCTTGACAGTCTTTTCAGGCCGCGCCTATAGTTTGCGTGCAGGTTCTTACATGACACGCAAGCTTTATTATTACTATTACTGGTGCGCCTGTACGTTTGCTTCTCCTGCGGGAGGGGCGTCCGGGCAAAACTTGCGTGTGTGTGATTTGGTGCTATAGCCAACGCCACAAATAGTTTTAGCAAAACGGCCGCTTCTCGAAAAGAGCGCGGCCGTTTCCGTTTTTAGATCGATGATTACCGAAGAAGAAATACAAATCCCTTTGCAACCGCGGGGTATTCCGCGTGCTCGCGATCTGGAATCGCAGATCGGGAACACGCCTTTGTTGAGTTTGCGTCGCGTCGTGTGCGGCTTGCCGTCAGGCGTTGAAGTCCTCGTCAAAGCCGAACACTTGAATCCGGGTGGCTCGGTCAAAGACCGCGCGGCCCTGGCCATGATTGTCGATGGCGAACGCCGCGGTCATCTTTACCCGGGCAAGGTAATTCTCGATGCCACCAGTGGCAATACTGGAATTGCCTATGCCATGATCGGTGCGGCCCGCGGCTACTCGGTGACTATTTGTTTGCCGGCCAATGCCAGCGTCGAGCGCAAACGCATGCTGCAAGTTCTGGGAGCTGAGACGATCGAAACGGATCCGATGCATGGTTCGGACGGCGCGCAAGTCGTAGCTCGTGAAATGGCCATGCGCGATCCGCGCAGGTATTTCTATCCGGACCAATATAATAATGACGCCAACTGGCTCGCTCACTATGAAGGTACGGGGCAGGAAATCTGGGAGCAGACTGAAGGACGCATTACGCACTTTGTGGCCGGGCTGGGAACGTGCGGTACGTTCACCGGCGTAGGCCGCAGATTGAAAGAGCTCAATCCGGCGATTCGTCTGATTTCAATGGAACCGAATTCGCCGATCCACGGACTTGAAGGGCTAAAGCACTTGCCGAGTTCGAAGATGCCGGGGATTTTTGATCCGAACCTGGCCGATGAAACTGTCGAGGTAGAAACCGAAGCGGCACAAGCCATGACGCGGCGTCTGTCGCGCGAAGAGGGCCTCTTCGTCGGTGTCAGCTCGGGCGCGAACGTTGTCGCCGCCCTGGCGCTGGCCCGGCAGTTACCTCCTGATTCGGTCGTGGTAACAATCCTTTGCGATGGCGGTGAAAGATATTTGAGCGAACGCTTTTGGAGTGAGTGAGTGATGAAGTCAGGACCACCTGCGTGAGCGGGTGGGCCAGACGCTCAACATTCGCGCATTGACAGGTGGCTCCACTCGCTCACGCAGGTGGTACTGACCTTATTTTGAACACCATGGCCGGCGATAAAGAAAACCTGGATATCAACACGCAATTGGTTCACGCGGGCGAATCCGCGGAACCACCTGACGGTCAGCCGACCTCCACGCCGATCTATGCCAGCGCGACTTTTACTTATGAATCGATGGAGGAAATCGATCAGGTTTTCGCGGGCGACAAGCCAGGCTATATCTACACGCGCTATGGCAATCCGACGGTCAACGCTTTTGCAGAAGCAATGCGAACGGCGGAAGCCGGCGCGACCGCGTGCGCTTACTCGTCCGGGATGGCTGCGGTGCATGCAGCTCTGCTTGCGTGCGAGTTGTCGCCTGGCGCGGTGGTTCTGGCTTCGCGAGATCTCTATGGCGCAACGACGAACCTGCTGCAGACTATTTTCGGCTCGTTTGGGATCAAGACCATCACGGCGGATTTCAGTGACCTCGATGCAGTGCGCGCCAAAGCTAACGAGCTTAAGCCTCGTGTTCTCGTCGCGGAAACCATTTCGAATCCACTGCTGAAGGTTTGTGATATCGACGCCTGTGCCGAGATTGCTCGAGCGGTTGGCGCCCGTCTGATCGTCGACAATACTTTTGCGTCGCCTTATCTCTGCCGGCCATTGGAACATGGCGCGGACATCGTCGTGCACAGCGCCACGAAATTTCTGGGCGGACACGCCGACGCGATGGGCGGCGTCGCGGTGTCGCGTGACCAGGCGGACAGCATGACTTTGATCGGTGTGATGAAACTGGTGGGCGGCGTGCTTAGTCCGTGGGAAGCGCACGAAATCCTGCGGGGCTTAAAGACGCTGGCGGTCCGCATGGATCGACATTGTGAAAATGCGGCTACGCTGGCTGAACATCTGCGCAACGATTCGCGGATCGGCCAGGTTTATTATCCTGGATTCGCCACGGCCGATCAGCGGGACGTAGTACGGCGTATTCTGCGTCAATCGGGGGCCCTGGTTTCGATTGAATTAAAAGACAATACCCGGGAAACGGCTTTTCGTTTCATGGATGCGCTGCAGCTGTGCATACGTTCAACCAGTCTCGGAGATGTTTTCACCAGCGTGCTGCATCCGGCGACAGCTTCGCATCGAGACTTGTCGCCCGCGCGGCGGCAACAACTCGGAATCACTGATGGATTGGTGCGGATCTCGGTTGGTATTGAGAGCGTCAGCGATATCATCGCGGACATCGATCAGGCTTTGGGCGCCGGGTCAGAACCGCGAGCGGTAGCGACTGGGTGACAGCGATTGTGCTTCGCTGGAAGCGCGCCGTCCCGTCCGCATTTGAGCGCGAAGCGCGAACAGTTTGGTGTTAGAGCGAATACGGAGCGTGCTGCGCATGCTGTGCGGACGGGACGTCCGCGCTCCCAGTAACAACAGGATGATCACCTTAGATGAAAAGCTCCTAACCGAAATGCGCCAACACGGCGAGCGCGACTATCCGTTTGAGTGTTGCGGCCTAATGTTGGGACGATTCGAGACCGGCAGTAAAATCGTGGCTGAGACTTATCCGATCTCAAATGCGCGCGAAGAGGAAGCCAAGCGCAACCGTTTCCTGATCCGGCCCGACGAATTGATGCGCGGCGAAAAATATGCGCGCGCAAAAGGCCTGGACGTAGTCGGGTTTTATCATTCGCATCCTGACGATCGCGCCGTGCCTTCAAAATACGATCTGGATCATGCCTGGCCGACTTATTCGTATATCGTTGTCTCAGTCGAAAAGGGCCGGGCCGTCGACTTGCGATCATGGGAAATGGAAGCTGACCGATCAAGGTTTAATGAAGAAGAAATCACTCCCTCTCCCTCTGGGAGAGGGCTGGGGTGAGGGCTTAGTGGCTGCACTCTTTCTCAGTTACGAATCGAGTGGCGGCGACGGGCAAACGAAAACCAAGAGTGGCGGAACCAGACCCTCACCCTAACCCTCTCCCAAAGGGAGAGGGAATGAACCAGAGGTTTTTGAAAGGACCGAATCATGCCAGTCACAATCACCATACCCACTCCCCTGCGACAGTTCGCAGCCGGACAATCAGAAATTCAAGTCGAAGCAACCACAGCCGGCGAGGCGCTTGATCAATTAACGTCGGCGCACTCTGAATTGCGCAAACATCTCTTCAACGATCAGAACACGTTGCGGAATTTTGTGAACGTGTACGTCAATGACGAAGATATCCGTCATACCGACGGTCCCAACACGCCCGTCAAAGAAGGCGATACGATTTTGATTGTGCCTTCGATCGCCGGTGGCTCGGCCGTGCTTGATGAAGTAACCGGCAAAGAGGCCGGTGAACCGCAGGCAGTGATGCCTGCGCTCCTGCCGATGCTTTCCAACGAAGAAGTCGCGCGCTATAGCCGTCACTTGATCATGCCCGAAGTCGGCATGACCGGTCAGCGAAAGCTGAAAGCGGCGAGTGTGCTGATGATCGGCACCGGTGGTTTGGGCGCCCCGCTGGGAATGTACCTGGCGGCTGCGGGCGTGGGCCGGCTTGGTCTCGTAGACTTCGATGTAGTTGACGCTTCGAACTTACAACGTCAAATCATTCATGGCACAAAAGACGTGGGCCGGCCGAAGATCGCTTCCGCGCGCGATCGTCTGGAAGACATCAATCCACACGTCGAGATCGAAACCCACGAAACCCGTCTGACCAGCGCCAACGCGATGAGCCTCGTCCGAAACTACGATGTCATCGTCGACGGCACGGACAATTTCCCGACGCGGTACCTGGTTAACGACGCCTGTGTGCTCGCCGGCAAGCCCAACGTCTACGGCTCGATCTTTCGCTTTGAAGGACAGGCCAGCGTCTTTTGGGCCGAGCGCGGCCCGTGCTATCGTTGCCTGTATCCTGAACCGCCGCCGCCGGGTCTGGTGCCTTCATGCGCGGAAGGTGGCGTGCTCGGGGTGCTGCCGGGAATCATTGGCGCGATCCAGGCGACTGAAACGATCAAGATCATTCTGGGCGCGCCGGACATCATGGTTAACCGGCTGCTGCTGTTCGACGCGTGGCGCATGCGCTTTCGTGAACTGAAGCTGCGCAAGAACCCGGATTGCCCAGTGTGCGGAGACAATCCGACGATCAAAGAGCTCATCGACTACGAAGAATTTTGCGGGATAACCCAACAGACACAGACGACCCAACCAACTATGGAAGAAATCACAGCCACTGAACTGAAACAGCGCCTCGACAAAGGCGACGACATTCAAATCATCGACGTGCGCGAACCGCATGAATACGAAATCGGCCAGATTCCGAACTCGAAGCTGATTCCGCTGGGCCAGGTGCTCAATCGCATGAACGAGATCGATCCCGATCGCGAAACCGTCGTGCACTGTAAGATGGGCGGTCGCAGCGCGAAAGCCATCGACGCGCTGCAGCGTTCCGGCTTCCCGGGTAAGCTAATCAACCTGGCCGGCGGCATCACTGCCTGGTCGAACGAAGTCGATCCCAGCGTGCCGAAGTATTGATAATGGAGGGCAGGCATTCCCTGCCCGCAATGAGCGGAGTGTAAAGGTAGTGTGAGACTTCACCTCTTCAGCGGCAGATATTCGACCCGATTGATCCACTCCGCTCGGTCCCATGCCTGAGCAATCAGTTCAAGGTCAGTAACGCATTGACCAATTGGCACTCGAAGTTGGTGCGCATAGATTACCCCCAGGAAGACTGCTCCGCTCCGCTGGCGCGTCACAGCCTCGGCAAGAAGATCGCTGTCGCGAGTGAAAAGAATACGGCCCATGAAGGTGGCACGGTCAAGTAAATCAGAATCGGAAAACTCTCTCGTGCCGTCTTCCTCTGATGTCAGCACGTCAACTTTCCGTGCTCGGAGTTGGCGCGTAATCTCTGCCCTTACGTTTACGTCCATGTAAAGACGCATGTTCATCTCTAAGGTCTCGCTTCTGTCCAAACGAAAACAGCCCGCCAATCCATTTGGATCAACGGGCTTCAATCGAGCCTCTCAGGAGCTGACTGCTTTGGCTTTGCTGCCAATCGCGTTCAGCGTATTTACTTTTTTTCCGGCCCTCAATCGGGGCGCTTCAATTCGAGAGGACTTTAACCCAAACCTCACCAGAGACGCAAGTTCCTTTTCGCGCGCTATGATGCTTCGACCCCGTTTTCATCGCTGATCATTTCGTGCGCGTAACCTTGACTCCAGTTCTTTGCGAGTCAGTGGATTCTTTTGCTGAGCTCTTAGATTTTCAACGTATCGATCCCGCCGCTCGATATCAGCATCCACTTCTGCCTGGTGCTCGTAGTAATACGACAGCGCCGCATGAATTTGGGCGAGCGAAAGATGCGGGTATTGTTCGTGTATTTCTTCAGGATTAGAATTGTGCGCCATCTTGTCGAGCACGACTTCGACGACCTTAGTGTTCGCGCCGGTTATCCAGGGGATCCCTTCTGCGTCGATCTCGATTAGTGAATTTAGCACAGCGACCATGATGGTTTACCTCTGCCATTACGTTACCACGAGTGGTGACGCGGAACTAGGCTCTCCAAGTAAGTCTATCATCCTGTGCAAGTGAGATTTGTTGCATCCCGTATCGAACCCATTGAAAACGGTTTCATGTCATCAATTGATCCCGAATCACGTGGATCACCTGGCTGAAGCCAGGTGCTAATGAAGGTGGATAATTATCGAAGATGAACGAGAAGCGGTGTCGGGGACAGGCTGCATCCTCGCCGCTTCTCGGTGTATGATTAGGCCCGCAATAATCCCCTTGGGCGAGGTAAACACCAAACGTGAGTGAAGCAACCCTGGACGTGACCGAAGCAAACGACGCGACTACCACCACCGCAGCACAGCCACACAAGTGGGTCTATCTATTCGAAGAAGGCAACGGCAGCGACAAATCTCTGTTCGGCGGCAAGGGCGCCGGACTCTGCGAGATGACGCAGGCCGGCCTGCCGGTCCCGCCCGGTTTGATTGTGACGACCGAAGTCTGCAACGCCTATTACGCCAACAGCAAACAATTTCCCGAGGGCATGTGGGGACAGGTAACCGCCGCTCTCCATGAGATCGAAAAGAAGGTCGGCAAGAAGTTCGGTGACGCGAAGAACCCCCTGCTGGTCTCCGTGCGATCGGGCGCGGCGTTTTCGATGCCGGGAATGATGGACACAGTCCTGAACCTTGGGCTTAACGAAGAGACGGTGACGGGTCTGGCGGAGCAGACCGGTGATCTGCGCTTCGCCCTGGATGCGTATCGCCGCTTTGCTTCGCTGTTCGGTGAAATCGTGATCGGCGTTACGCATGAAAAGTTTGAACGCGTAATGGATCGTTTCAAAAAACAAACCACGGGCGGCGACCGGCTGGACACCGATCTGAAACCCGAAGAGTTGCGCGGAATCATCGCGGCTGAAAAAGAGATTATCCTCGCCGAGCAACAGACAATTCCCGATGATCCTTACGAACAACTTCGCGTCGCCATCGGCGCAGTGTTTAATTCGTGGATGGGCCGGCGCGCAATCGACTACCGCCGCATCAATCGCATTCCCGACGATCTGGGCACGGCCGTCAACGTACAGGCGATGGTGTTTGGCAACATGGGCGCCAACAGCGGCACCGGCGTCGCCTTCACCCGCAATCCTTCCACCGGCAAGAAAGAACTCTATGGCGAATACCTTCTAAACGCGCAAGGTGAAGACGTGGTCGCCGGCACTCGTACTCCCAACCCGATCAGCCAACTCAAAAAGGAACTGCCGAAAGTTTACGAGCAGTTCAATGCGATCACGCAGTTGTTGGAAAAGCATTACCGGGACATGCAGGACTGCGAGTTCACGATCGAGCGCGGCAAGCTCTGGATGTTGCAGACACGCACCGGCAAACGCACCGGCGCCGCCTCTGTACGCATCGCGGTGGACATGGCGAGTGAGAAGTTGATCGATCGCGCGACCGCGGTCCAACGCGTTACTCCAGAGCATCTCGATCAGTTGTTGCATCCGACAGTCGATCCGAAAACCGACGCGCGCGTGCTCGCCACTGGTCTACCGGCGAGTCCCGGCGCCGCCCAAGGCACGGTTGTGTTCAGTCCTGATGAAGCGGAAGAATTAGCGAAAGAAGGCGCGCAGTTGGTGCTGGTGCGAAACGAAACCAGTCCCGATGATTTTCATGGCATGGTCGCCGCCCAGGCGATTGTGACAGCTCGCGGCGGTATGACGAGTCACGCGGCGGTGGTCGCGCGCGGGATGGGTAAGACTTGCGTCTGCGGCGCCTCAGCTTTGGAGGTCGATTACAGTCAGCAGCAGTTCAGCGTCAACGGTGAAGTCGTCACCAAGGGGGAATGGATCACCGTAGACGGTTCTACCGGTCGGATCTTTCTCGGTAAGGTGCCGACTATCCAGCCCACTCTGGGTCACGACTTTTATGAATTAATGAAGTGGGCGGACGATTTCCGCACCCTGACGGTTCGGGCGAATGCCGACACGCCGCACGACGCGCGCGTGGCGCGATCGATGGGTGCTGAAGGCATAGGACTTTGCCGCACCGAACACATGTTTTTTGGCGATAAGCGGCTGGCGTCGATGCGTCAGATGATTCTCGCGGACGGCACCGGCGCGCGCGAAAAGGCGCTCGAACAACTTTTGCCGCTGCAGCGCGGCGACTTTGTCGGCATCTTTCGCGAGATGGCCGGCTTTCCCGTAACGATTCGCTTGCTCGATCCGCCGCTGCATGAGTTCCTGCCCAACGTGGATGAACTTCTAGGTGAACTGTCTGAGTTAAAGATGGCCCTGCGTCACGCCGGCACGCTTGCCGACATGGATCATCTGCTGGATGAGATTGATGAGAAGCGGCAGTTGCTGCATCACGTCAACAAGATCCGCGAGGCAAACCCGATGCTCGGCTTCCGCGGTTGCCGTCTGGGTCTGCTGTATCCCGAAGTCACGCGCATGCAGTGTCGCGCGATTTTCGAAGCCGCGTGTCAGGTGAAAGGCGAACGGAAGCAGGTGACTCTGGAGATCATGGTGCCACTGGTCTCCATTAGCGAAGAACTGAAACAACAGGCCGAGATGATTCATGAGGTGGCCCGTGAGGTCACCGGTGAACACGGCATGAAGATCGAGTACGCCGTCGGAACGATGATTGAGTTGCCGCGAGCATGTTTGACCGCGGACAAGATTGCTGAGCACGCGGATTTCTTTTCCTTCGGCACAAACGATCTGACACAAACGACATTTGGCTTGAGCCGCGACGACTCTGGCCGCTTTTTGCCGGCCTACGTCGACCGAAAGATTCTCGCCGATGATCCCTTTCAGGTGCTCGACCGCGAAGGCGTAGGCGAGTTGGTGAGCCTGGGCACGGAGCGCGGCCGTAGCGTGAAGCCCGATCTCAAAGTGGGCATCTGCGGCGAACACGGCGGCGATCCCAGCTCGATCGCGTTCTGCAACGAGATTGGATTGAACTACGTAAGCTGCTCACCTTATCGCGTGCCCGTGGCGCGCCTGGCCGCGGCCCATGCGGCGCTGGACGCGGAAGCTAAGGCGGCGGCCGAGAGAGCAATTGAAGCGCAGGCGCAGGAAGCGGTCGGGGCTTGAAGTGAAGAAGGCTAAATCAGAACTCAACGATTGGGGGCGGCCGGAATACAAGCGATCTGACTTTGGTGAGTTGGTTCGCGGCAAGTATGCGAAGCTCTCTAAAACAGACCGAGAGAAGGTGGAATCCGAATACCATCGTAAGAACCCTGAGGATTCTGACCCCTCAATGTCTCGCGCAAAACCACATGCTCCCGAGGCTATTCGTTTATCAAACCGATCAATCTCGAAGCGCAGAGGTACCAAAACTGAAAAGCCTCGCGGCCTTTTGAAGAAGTGAGGAATATGTCTTGTGGACATTGAGGTCATTCGGCAGCGAGTACGCGATGACCAGTATCTAATCAAGAGTCACGCCATCGTTCACGCATTGAAAGAGGGATTCGATCGCCGGCACATGGTTGAAGCGGTTCTCGGCGGAACGATCATCGAGGATTACGCAGACGACAAAAGGGCGCTATTATGTGGAAAGACGAGCATGTCGCCCAGTGCAGATATTTATTTACACGTAGTCTGCGAATACGAGGATCCATTTTACGTTGAGTTTGTAACAGCGTACATTCCAGATGAGCAGGAATGGGAGAGCCCGCCGTTTCGACGGCGTGATCGAAAGAAGAAGTGATTATGACTAGTCAATCAGTTCCAGTTTGTGGTGAGCATCAGGTAGCGAAAGAGTGGCGACCAACCACGTTTGAGTACGGTGAAGATGGCGTTTCGATTCGAGTACCGAACATCTACGCCTGGGTTTGCCCGCAAGATGGCGAAGCCTCTTTCACGCCCGAAACAACCGACGAACTTATCGTTACCGTCCGCGAAATGATTGAACCGGCCAAACATGCCCGCGCACGCCGATCAATGCCGACTGAGTACATTGTGTCGATTGGCTGAAGCACGCACGGTGCTTGATCCAACTCGCGCGCGCGGCATCAAGCGAGGCTGCTATACTCGCGGCCACTCCTGCATTCCTTCATATGGCTGAGACAACCACAGAAGAATTCCATATCGACGAATATCTCTTCGAACGCCAATTTGCGCGATTTAGAAACCATGTTATCGACAAAAGCGGCAGAGACTTCGTTTCGTTTACCTCCAATCACTATACGGACAAAGAAGAGGGTTATAAGTATGGTGTCCATCACGAAGGTAGGCAGGCCCTGGGCCTGGATGAGTGGCGACAGACTGATATCGGTAAGGGAAAGATTCTACGAAGCGTAATTGCCGCGATCGAGCTTAAGGAAAGCAATCTTCTAAAATGGCAAGGCCGGTGGGGAGAGAAAAGCAAGCCTCACCATAAGCTAATCGAGGCTCTTACAGTCCCACTCACCAGGAAGCATTACGAAGAACTCTTGTTCCGTCTCTATAATGGCGATGACGACCCCTTGGTTTTCGACAGCCTAGTCGTGCTAAGCGGTCGACGATACCCTGTCCTTTCGTACTTGTTCTTTCTGAAAGACCGCTCTCGCTATATGCCGATCGCCCCGACGTTTTTTGACAAAGCGTTCGAAATGCTGGGGGCCAATTTCGTTGCGAGCCACAAATGCTCATGGGAGAACTATTCGACTTACAACAGCCTTTTGCTGCAAACCAAATACTTGTTGTCGGAAAAGCTTAACGAAGTCTCGCTTCTGGATGCGCACTCATTTGCCTGGATGCTGGCAACCAAATTAAGGGGAAACGAAACAAGCGACGTGATTGAATACAAGGCTCTGGATCGGAAGCACCGGAAAGCGATCGTCAATGCAAGAATTGGGCAAGGACCGTTTCGGAAAAGATTGATAAGATATTGGGGCGAGTGCGCTATCAACGGTTGCAAGGAGGAACTCGTACTCAGAGCTTCTCATATCAAACCTTGGGCTGATTGTGATCCGAAGGATGCCACCAATCCATTCAACGGACTGCTCTTGTCTCCTTCTTTCGACGCGGCGTTCGATGCTGGTCTCATATCTTTTACTGATGCTGGAAAAATTCTAGTCTCGCCTGCCTTGTCTCGGCATGACCGCGAGCTTCTAGGCATCAATTCGACGCTTCGATTGACTCGCGTGGATTACCGACATCGTCCATATTTGGAGCACCACCGAATACACAAGTTCAAAAACAAATCAGTTTAAGCCGGATACTTCCATTCGTTCACAAGAAAGGTTTCGTCTCATGCGCTATCCGCTGTTGGTTCTCATCTGGTTAATGATTATTCTTACTCCCACGCAAATGACGCCATCTGCTCAGACTCAATCCACCGTCCCCAAGCCCCCTGACACAATCTACTTGCTCAAACCCGCTCACATCTTTGATGGCGAGTCAGCCCAACTACACGACGGCTGGGTAGTGTTGGTGCGCGGCGAGAAGATCGAAGCGGTTGGGCCGGCGAGTGAAGTCAATGCACCGGCAGAAGCTAAGGTGATCGACCTGCCAGGGCTGACTCTGATGCCTGGACTAATCGAAGCGCACTCGCACGTCTTACTGCATCCTTATGGCGAAACTGTCTGGAACGATCAGGTGGCGCGCGAAGCTTTGAGCCTGCGCGTGGCGCGGGCGACGAATCATCTGCGCAACACTCTGATGGCCGGCTTCACCACGATTCGAGACCTCGGGACTGAAGGAGCAGGATATGCCGACGTTGGTCTGAAGCAAGCGGTCCAACAGGGAATCATTCCGGGCCCGCGCATGTTTGTGGCGACGCGGGCGATTGTGGCGACGGGCAGCTATGGTCCGAAAGGATATGCGCCGGAGTGGAACGTGCCGCAAGGCGCTGAAGAGGCCGACGGGACGGACAGTTTGACGCGGGTCGTGCGCGAGCAGATTGGTAAGGGCGCGGATTGGGTTAAGGTCTACGCCGATTATCGCTGGGGGGCGGGCGGGTTGGCGCACGCGACGTTTACGCTGGAAGAATTAAGGTTGGCGGTTGAAGTCGCGAAGAGCGCGGGTATTCCGGTGTCAGCGCATGCTACGAGCACCGAAGGAATGCGCCGCGCGATCCTAGCCGGTGTTGAGACAATTGAGCACGGCGACGGCGGCACGCCCGAAATCTTTCGACTGATGAAAGAGCGCGGCACCGCGCTGTGTCCGACGCTTTCAGTCGCCAGCGGTCCTAATATCGACAAGAAGAAAGTTGTCTTCAAACAGGCCCTCGATGCCGGCGTCACGATTGCCAGTGGCAGCGATGTCGGCGTGTTCGCCCACGGCGACAATGCGCGCGAGATCGAAACTATGGTCTTGTGGGGAATGCCAATCATCGACGCGCTGCGTTCGGCAACTTCGGTCGACGCGCGCGTGCTGCACATGGAAGACAAGATTGGCCGCGTGAAAGCAGGTCTCTTTGCCGATCTGATCGCGGTCGAAGGCGATCCCACGCGCGACATCTCAGCTTTACGACGTGTGCGTGTGGTGATGAAGAACGGAATGATTTATAAGCAACCCTGAATCTACTACGGTGCAGTTTAATGTGGCACGCGCATCTTGCGCGTGAGTTCACTCGCGGGACGCCCGTGCCACTTTTTCAGTACCCTGAATTCCAGTAACGAACCGATGCAAAACTTTGTCGATCTGACGAATAGAGTGGCTTTGCTTACGGGAGCCTCATCCGGCATTGGCGCGGCAACCGCCGAATTGTTGGCTGAGTTGGGCGCCCGAGTGGCCATTGGTTACTACCAAAACGAAGCCGGGGCCGAGGAAGTGCGTGCCCGGATCGCCAGCGCCGGCGGCAGCGCGATTACGATTCGTGCCGATGTGCGCAAACTGGATCAGATCCTGCCGTTGGTTACCCAGGCCGTCACCGAACTGGGGCCAATCGATATTCTGGTCAACAACGCGGGCTCGCTGATCGAACGTCAGAAGATCGCCGAAATGACCACGCAGCGTTGGGACGAAGTCATGGATCTAAACTTGAAAAGCGCGATGCTTTGTTCGCAGGCGTTGGCTCCTTCGATGATCGAACGCAGAAGCGGCGCGATCGTTAACGTCGCGTCCATCGCGGGACGAACCGGCGGCGGTCCCGGGGCCGCCGCTTACTCTACAGCCAAGGCCGGGTTAATTGCGCTAACCAAGGCGATGGCAAAGGAACTCGCACCCCACGGCGTGCGGGTCAATGCAATTTCACCAGGAGTCATCGATACGCCTTTTCATGAAGTTTTTTCCACGCCCGAAATGATGCGCGGCTTTGTGTCGTCAACGCCGCTCGGTCGCGTCGGCACGCCGAGGGAATGCGCGACCGTGATCGCGTTTCTTGCTTCTGAAGCGGCGAGCTTTATCGTAGGAGAAACAATCGAAGTAAACGGCGGCCAGTTGATGCTGTAATATTTCCGGGCGGGAGATCATAAGCCGCTCGGAGGCTTGATGGAGGCCGGATTCAACCCCCATAAGTCGGATTAGGTGAAAACTAACTCGCGATACGACATAATCACCCACCACTGAAGGAAAGTGAAGTGAAGTCGATGGCTTCGGGCGACCAAACCAAAATCAAGAAAAGAATTCTCTGTGTTGAAGACAACGTCGACCAAGCTAAGTATTTGGTTGGTCTGCTGAGTGAAGAGGGATTCGATTGTTTCAGAAGTCATAACATGGTGGAGGCTCTAGCCTTCCTTGAGAAAGTCAGTCCAGACCTGGTCATCATGGACCTAGCTTTCCCTTATCAGTCAGACGACGACCCTGGTATTGCTGAAACGGGCCTCGAACTACTTGAGATAATCAAGCGCTTGGCTCCCAGCCCGCCCGTGATAGTGTGTTCGGTGTGGTATGTCGTTGAAATCGTTCACAGATGTTACCAACTTGGAGTAACCTCGTTTGTGGCGAAGCCCTTCACACGGGAACAACTTCTGACCGCCGTAAATGAAGCGATTGCAAAGCCTCATAGCCCCGGTTTTGAACCACAGGAAGGTGGCGCGGAGCCATCCACAGCGCCTTTGGAGGAGACACTCATCTCGACCTTAGCGGCAATGACCGGGGGATTCTGTCACGACATTGCGAACTCGCTTTTAGGGGTCTACGGGACAGCATTAGTTGCCCAAAAGAGGTCTTCGGAAGCGGATTCAAGAATTCCTGGGATGGTCTTTCAGATTCTCCAGACCGTTAAGGATTTTCAGCAGTTCATTCACCCATTCTACCAGCGGGATTCCCAACCAGCCCAGAGTCTAACATGGGCCGATTTTGAACCGGCGCTGCGGGAAATAGTTCCCGGCGTTGTCGATCTAGCTGTAATCGACCTGCGAATTGAAGTGTCTCATTTCAAGGAGGAGTTACGCGTCCCCAAAGCACTCCTACGACATCTAGTGACGCCTATTCTCGCGAATGCTAATAACGCAATTAAGAGTAAATCGGAACCCTTCGGACGAATTCAGGTAACTCTTGGGCCCTTAGATGAGTTGGGTGATTTGCGCTTGGTAGTCTTGGATGACGGACCAGGGTGGGGAGACTGTCTCGCTGAGATCAAAAGCCGACTTCGCAAGAGTGTGTTTCATTTCAGCCCTGAAACCACCGGAGGATACGGACTTATTAATCTAAACAGAATAGTGCGGAGGCTTAAAGGGTCTTTGATTCTTTCGGAGAGTCCGTTAGGCGGTGCCCAGGTGGAAATCCGACTACCCAGGAATGTTTACTATGCAGAACCGAAAGCAGATTAGCGTACTGTTGCTTGACGATAGCCACGACCTAGTGCGGCTTTATAAAGTCCAGCTTGAGAACTTAGGTCCGTTTCGAGTAACGATTCAGACCGACGGGTACCAAGCGCGGCGCATGGCTGAAAAGCAGTGTTTCGATGTCATTGTGATAGATGCAAAACTTGATTATAGAGGTGTGGAGTTTGGTGGACTTCGACTCGCGGACGATCTTCGCTATCGCTATGGCACGAATTCTATCTTAGTAATTTCAAGATTCATAACCTCCGAGTTGATGCACGACTACGGCGCAAACTATGAGTTCATGGAGAAGTATTCTGGCGTAGAGACCGCGTCATTTTGCGAAGGTTTATCGAGGAAGATGCAGGAGATGCGAAAGCGGCAGTATCTGTTTGTCGCAATGCCTTTTTCGACAAAGCATGCGAACGCCTACAGAGGAGTAAGGGTCGGGGTGAAAAAGGCTGGCTTTAATTGTGTAAGAGGGGATGAGATTGCTCATAATCGGCCGATTCAAGAGGTCATATTCGAACTTGTTGAAAAAAGCAAAATGGTCATTTTTGTTGCGGACGACGGGAACCCGAACGCCTACTACGAAGCTGGTTTTGCAGACGCGATGAGAAAGGAAGTAATCATCGTAGCGAGTTCCTTAAAGGAACTCCGATTAGATATTCAAAGCAGGCATACCATAACCTATGGTACAGACTTAGGAATTCTCTCCTCAGCATTATGTGACAAGATCACATCGCTGCGCCTGTCCGATCCAATTGTAGTGTGACCCGCGCCCACGTAGCCTGAGCCTCGATCAAAAACAGTTGGGACAACAGAGTAGCTCCGCTAAGTGAACGCTTCCGGCGAATGGACATTGGCGTCACCCAGGCGATGCTGTAGTACGCAATGCATCTCACTTTCCGCGGCGGACATCAGCACAGCCGTCGTCCGGCCAATGAAGTTTGTTAGTTTGCCGTTGACCCTTGCCCATGACCTTACGATTGTTGGATACCAACATGGTCAGGATGAGCAAGGGGCGGGCGAGCACGTGATCGCGTTTCTCGCTTCTGAAGCGGCGAGCTTCATCGTGGGAGAAACAATCGAAGTAAACGGCGGCCAGTTGATGCTGTAAAAGGATTTCTGGTCTCGACTGTCAATTAACAACTGGCGTCAAAGTATTGACTTTTCATCTCCCGTAGAGTAGTTTGCGCGCGTTCCAGGCTGAATCCCACGGGCCTGCGGCTTTTCGCACACTCGCCAAATCCAGCCTGGAAGGAAAAAGCCGCTCATTTAAGAAACGCGATCGATGCGCCTCGGGCTGCGCTAATCGCTTATCTCAGTTCGATTGGCGGACGTTCACTGAAAATACGAGGGGCCTGTCTTGTCCGCTGGCGAGCAAAGGCCCCTAACTGAATCGCGGTTCCTATCTGGCGCAAAGGAGGAAGACAATGAGCAGCGATAACGCTCGCACTGGTGGCAAACTCTCGAACTTCTTCAACAAATTGGCTGAAACCATCGATCACAAGATCGGCTGGGACAAATTGCCGTCACTATTCGGCCTCGCAGTGTTAGCTGGAATCCGCAATAGACTCAGGCAAAAGAACCTTTACGATACGTCCGTCACCGCGCCGGTAATTCCGACTCCGGATCCAGTCGCGGAGGGCGACGTTTATTTGACTTCGCGCTCGCCGGACGGGACCTTTAACGATCTATCGAATCCCCGCATGGGCGCAGTCGGCAGCCGATTCGGACGCAACTTTCCGATTGAGCACTCTTACCCCGAACCGCAGCCGGCGATTCTCTCTCCCAATCCCCGGACAGTTAGTCGCGAGCTCCTGACGCGTCATCAGTTCGCGCCGGCGACGACGCTCAACGTGCTCGCCGCCGCCTGGCTGCAGTTCATGATCCACGACTGGTTCAGCCACGGAAAGAGTCCGAAAGAAAATCCGTGGAAACTGCCGCTCAAAGAGGATGACACCTGGCACGAGAATCCGATGGTTGTTTTGCGCACGCGTCCTGACCCGACGCGGCCGCCAGGTAACGACGCCGCGCCGCCGACTTACGTCAACGTTACCTCTGCCTGGTGGGACGGCTCGCAAGTCTACGGCGCCAACGAGGATGTTCGATCGAGTCTGCGCTCGGGTGTTGGCGGCAAGTTAAAAGTCGCACCTAACGGTTTGATTCCGATTAATCCGGAAGCGCTCGCACAGCCCGGCGCCTGGCTCGGGCTGGCACTGCTCATTAATCTCTTCACCCTCGAGCACAATGCGATTTGCGATCGACTGCGGACCGAATACCCGGCCATGTCCGACGACGATCTGTTCTCTAAAGCGCAACTGGTCAACTCTGCGCTCCTGGCCAAGATACATACGGTCGAATGGACGCCCGGTATTTTGGGTCATCCCACACTGCAAATCGCCATGCGCGCAAATTGGTGGGGACTGGCTGGAGAGTGGGCTTACCGGCGCTTCGGCCGTCTCAGCCGGAGCGAACTCATCAGCGGCATCGTCGGTGGCGAGACCAATCACTTCAATGTGCCTTACTCGCTTACTGAGGAGTTTGTCGCCGTGTACCGGATGCACCCGCTGATCCCTGATGATTACTCGCTCCGATCAGCCGCCAATGGGTCGTTAATTCAGGAATGCGAGTTTCGCCAGCTCGCCGGGATACACACGCAGAAGGTACTCGAAGAAATTCCGATGACCGACCTTCTCTATTCGTTCGGCATCGCCCATCCCGGCGCGATTCAATTGCACAACTACCCGCGCTTTCTGCAAACCTACGAGCGGCCCGATGGGTTTATTATGGATCTGGCCTCGACCGACATCCTGCGCTCGCGCGAGCTTGGTGTGCCTCGCTACAACCAGTTCCGCCAACTGCTGCACAAACTGCCATTGAAATCTATCGACGAACTCACCGACAACCCCGAATGGGCCGAGGAGATGAAGCGCGTGTACGACAACGACATCGACCGCGTCGATACAACCGTGGGACTGTACGCCGAACGCCCACCGAAGGGATTCGGTTTCAGTGATACGGCCTTTCGCATCTTCGTGCTCATGGCCTCGCGCCGTTTGAACAGCGACCGGTTTTTTACTGTCGATTACACGCCGAAGGTCTACACGCAGGCCGGCCTCGAATGGCTTAACGACAACACGATGAAGACCGTCCTCCTGCGACACTATCCGCAGCTCGCTTCGTCGCTTGGCAAAGTTAAGAATGCTTTCGCCCCCTGGCCTGGCGTGGTGTGATCTCTTCCAGTACGGAGACTCATTCGATGTGGAGACTGAAAAGGTGGTTCTGGAATGAGCTCGCGGTTCGTAAGTTTGCTGGAAACCAGCCGGCGGTGATTCCGGTTCCGCTCGACGACGGCACTCGGCTCAATCCCGTTACTCTGGCGAGCCAGTTTCCAGGCATTCCCATTCCCAACATCCGCGTAGCCGACCGCGTGCCCGGGGACGAAGCGCAGCCTTTCAAATTCTATTTCTACAAATTCCAGGTCGCGATGTACACGATTCTCCCGGCGACGCAATCGGGACTGCCGCCGATTGATGGGGATCCTTTCAAAGCCCTGGACCAGGCGTATACCAGCAAGCATAGAAAGCTGTTTCCACCGCCGGAGATACCCGACGAATATAAGGAAGGCGTGGACCTGGGACGAATAGCGGTGGCAAGTCCTTACGCGTGCTATCTGGAACGCGCACCCGAAGGCGGCTATCAGTGGGACCTGCGGCAACTGGAAAAATACGAACACCATGCGGGACTGCGCTCTGTCGGCGCGCGGGTGCTCTTTCGCTTAAACGGCGGTGAGCGCCGGCTGGAGCCTACGCAAATCGACTGTGAATTGGGCTCGTGCAAACCAAGCGACGCGAATTGGGATCTGGCTCAAAAGATTGCCCTTTGCGCGGCTACGACTCACCTATCGCTGGTCCGCCATTTTAACGGTGTCCATCTCACAGCCGGCGCCGCGTTCGCAATGGCGACGCGTAATAACTTTCCGGCCAAACACCCGTTAAAGCGACTCCTCTGGCCCCATATGTTTGGTACACAGTACAGCAACCAAATTGTCACCAGCGGGCAAATGGCGCGGGGCGGCGACTTCGAAACTACCTTCAGTTTTACCCATCCCGGAATGTGTAAGCTGTTCGAAGAAACGTACGAGCAATACGATGCCACCGTACTCGATCCCGTCCGTGATGCCGAACGGCGCGGCATCGCCGACGCGGGCTTTGATACCCCCGCGTTGTCGAATCGCCGTGCACTAT
This sequence comes from Pyrinomonadaceae bacterium, assembly GCA_035317005.1. GTDB lineage: Bacteria > Acidobacteriota > Blastocatellia > Pyrinomonadales > Pyrinomonadaceae > UBA11740. The sequence continues at coordinate 26,059 of DATHHW010000049.1, forward strand.
TCGAAGTGATTCGCGCGCACGTGCAACGCTATTTTCGGATCTACTACGACTCGGACGAGAAACTTCGCGCGGATGCAAACTTTGCGGGTTGGATTGACGAGTTGAATAGGTTAATCCCGAACGGTATCGGCAACCTACTGGGCGGGAGCATCGATCTCGAGAGCGGGACACGGCTGGTCGCGGCTTTCATCTACCTGGCCACGGTCGAACATGAGATTCTTGGCACTGGCCTCTGGAATTATCAACTCTGGACGCATCGGCAACCAGTGCGCGTGTATCGTAACGGCCAGCGAGAGCCCCTCGATGTATATCAACGTCTGGTGAACGCGAATTTCAACTTGAATGTCAGCCGCGCCCAGCTCATGCACGACTTTGCCTACCTGGCCCTCGATGAAAAGGGTGCTGATGAGTTTCGAAACTTCCGTTACGAATTACAGCAGTTACAGGAACAGATCGAGCAAGAGCCGCCCGCGCCATGGAAAATGAGTCCGAGAATCCTTGAAGCAAATATTAATGCCTAAAGGCGCTTCCTACCTTCCCCAGGTCACAAACATTCCCAGGGCCGCCGCCGACATTACCGCGGCAGTCGACCATCCGATAAAGTTGGTAAGTTTCCCGTTGACGCGTTTGCCCATCACCTTCGCATTGTTCGATACCAACATGATCATGACGAGCAAAGGCGGGGCCAGCACTCCATTGATTACCGCCGTCCAGAAGAGCGCAGTTACCGGAGCGATTTTCAAAAAATTGATCAGCATCCCCACCAGTGTCGACGCAATGATGATTCCGTAAAAGTGCGGTGCGGTGCGAAGTTTCTCATTCAGGCCGCATGTCCATCCGAAAGCTTCGCCGATAGCATAAGCACTTGATCCAGTCAGCACGGGCACTGCCAAACAGCCGCAACCGATCAATCCGAGCGCAAAGAGAAAGGTCGCTCCGCTGCCTGATAACGGACGCAGGGCTTCTGCCGCCTCCGAAGCCGTTTGAATATCTGTCTTGCCTGCGACATGCAGAGTCGCGGCCGATGCCAGGATCACAAAATAGAAGACGATGCTGGCAAAGACCATTCCGATGTCTACGTCTATCTCGGCGATCTTGATCTCCCGATCGGTTGCGCCTTCGCGCTCTGCCAGAGTCAAGCGGCCCATATTCAATTCTTCTTCGACTTCCTGGCTCGCCTGCCAGAAAAACAGGTAAGGCGAAATCGTCGTCCCCAGGATCGCTACCAGCGTCATGAGGTAAAGGTGATCGAAACGAATCGTCGGGATCACGGTTGCTTTCAGCACTTCACCCCAGTGTGGCTTGGCGAGAAATGCCGCGAAGATATAGCCGAAGAGTGTCAGCGTCAGCCATTTGAAGATTCGCGAGATCGACGCGTACGAGCAGAAGACTTGAAGCAGGACAATTCCCAAAGCGATCGGCACGACGAGGGCGAGTGCAGGAATAGGCACGAACAAATTGATCGCTGCGGCGATCGCACCGATGTCGGTGCCGGCGTTAATTGTATTAGCGATCACGAGCAGTGAGATGGCCGCGTAAACGACCCAACGCGGATAGTGTTTTCGTAACACGCCGCCGAGGCCCATGCCGCTCACCATTCCGATCTTGGCGCAGATAAATTGGACCGCGGCCATCATCGGCAAGGTGACGGGCGCGGTCCATAGTGTGGCAAACCCGAACGAGGCGCCCGCCTGAGTGTAAGTCCCAATGCCCGAAGGGTCATCGTCCGAAGCTCCGGTAATCAGGCCCGGGCCGAGAATCATCAAGAGCCGCTTGAAAGGATTCTTCTCACGCTCGAGCTTTAACTCAAGCGGTTCTTGCGGTGGCTTCGGACTCTGGCGATTTGATGTCGTACATCCCTCCGGCCATGCGGGTTTATCAGCATTCTAACAGTGTCTCGCGGTTTTCTCCGTGTTCTCTGTGTCTCCGTGGCAAACTCCTGCCCGCAATTAGACTGACCATGGAGGCACGGAGAACACGGAGAATAGAACAGCCTTCAAATTAGTCCGCGACCTACGGTCTTGACAAACCAACGCATTGTAACTAGAATGGTTACAAATGAAACCAACTGGAATTCTGGAGTGCTTAGGCTGAATGTCAGCTAGTAGCCGCTTTGCGGTCGCGGTGCATGTTTTGACGCTGATGGCCTGGTCTGACGAAGAGTGTCTCAAGTCAGACCAGATAGCTGTGAGCGTCAACACCAACCCCGTGGTCATAAGAAGGATGTTGTGCGAGTTGGCCGAGGACAAGCTGGTGGTTTCGCAAACGGGTTCGACGGGCGGCTCCCGTCTGGCCCGCGATCCCCGGCAAATCAGTCTCCTGGATGTGTACAGAGCTGTTGAGAGCGCCGATGTGTTTTCCCTTCATCCGAAACGTCCGAACCAACGGTGTCCGGTCGGCTCGAGTATCGGAACGGTGTTGGAAGGCGTCAGGGCGGAAGTCGACTCGGCGATTGAACACGTGCTGGGCAGGATCACGGTAGGAGACGTTGTGCTGCGCCTGAAACCAGGTGGCCGCGGGCCTGAGGCCAGGAAAAAGTGAGCGAACACCGGTTTATTCGTGATCGTGCAAACCAGAAGGCGCCGGCCGTCGTATTAGAAAGGGAGTTTTTGAGGTTTCCAGCTAATGCAGTCACATATTGAATTACTCAATGATGATGTGATTCATCCTGAGGCAGGGCGAACCGCTGGGTCTCAATCAGGACGTTCGGAACCGGACGATTTGATGGATGCCTATTCACGTGCAGTCATCACTGCGGCGGAAAAGGTCAGCCCATCGGTTGTCTACATAGAGGTCCACCATGCTATTCGGAGTGGAAGCGGAAGCACTTCGCGAACGCCGGAAGAGGCCCGGGGCAGTGGCTCAGGTTTCATCTTTACTCCGGACGGTTTCATTCTGACCAACAGTCACGTGGTGCGCGGAGCTAAGCGGATCGAGGTTACTCTCTCAGATTCGCGCAAGTGTCAGGCTGATCTTGTCGGAGACGATCCGGACACTGATCTGGCCGTCGTCAGAATCAACGCGCCCAACCTGGCGCCTGCTCATCTCGGCAGCGCGCAGGAAATCCGGGTGGGACAATTGGTCGTGGCCATCGGCAATCCGTATGGCTTCCAGTACACAGTTACCGCCGGAGTAGTCAGCGCGCTGGGACGGTCGCTGCGCGCCCAGTCCGGGCGATTGATGGACGACGTGATTCAAACTGACGCCGCACTTAATCCGGGCAATTCCGGCGGGCCACTGGTTAACTCTCGCGGAGAAGTCGTGGGTGTCAATACGGCGATGATCCTGCCCGCCCAGGGAATCTGCTTTGCTACTTCGATTGATACCGCCAAGTTTGTCGCCAGCCGTCTGATTCGCGACGGCAGGGTCAGTCGCAGTTACATCGGTTTGGCGGGACAAAACGTTCCACTGCCGCGGCGGATCGTGCGCTACTACAACCTTGCCGTGGAAAGTGGAATCCTAGTCGTCTCTTTTGAGGAGAGCAGCCCCGCCAGAAACGCCGGACTGCTGATGGGTGACGTTATCGTTGGCCTGGACGATCATCCGGTTGCCGGTATCGACGATCTACATAAGCTTTTGACCGAGGAACGCATTGGACGAAAATCAACTCTGGCAGTCATTAGGCGCACGGACAAACTGGACCTCGAAGTAATTCCCGAGGAGTCACGGAGTCGAACGGGCAAGTAGGATTTCAGAGGTAACCGAAACGTTTCGACTGAAACAGAAACTGATTAGAAAACTGGAGGTTCTTAATTGACTAGGATTGAGCAGGAACAAGGGGGACTGATGCTGATGGATGCAGGCACGCCTGGATTTTCGAGTTTAGGCGAAGGGCTGCTGGAAGATTCCATCTTGCCGGAAGACGTGAACGAGGTTCTGCAACAACTTGAGGCTCCGGTCGGTGGGTCAGAAGATCTGCTGGATGAAGACGTGTCTCTATCTGCAGATCATGATGATGAAGGTCTGACCGAAGATTCGGAACTCGATCTTTCGGCGGGCACGTTGGATAAGGCGTCGGACCCGGTCAGGCTGTATATGCGTGAAATGGGTACGGTGCCGCTATTGAAGCGTGAACAGGAAGTCTCGATCGCCAAGCGGATCGAGTCAGGACAAAAGCGGGCGCAGCGGGCACTCGCGCGCTCTCCGATCGCGGTCGCAGAACTTTTGAAGATCGGTGACGAATTAGCGGCCGATAGGGTTGGTATCCGCGAGATCGTTACGTTCTCTGATGAGACCGAGCCCGAAGAGCAGGAAGACAAGGTCGGGGAATATCTCCAACGGACTATTGCGAGTATTCAAAACATCGGCAAGCTCTACCGGCGCGGACTCAAAGAATCCGGGCAGCTCCGGGTCGAGCACAAATTGACCCGCGGCAGAAAGTCTAAAAAGCTGCTGCGGCTAAAACGGAAACTGGCACGAACTCGACTTGACGTAGCGCGCGAGATAGGCCTCCTTGGTCTGAAAGAGCCAGCCCGGCAACGTCTGGTTGAAGCGGTGGCCTCAGTCCAAAAAGAGACTCGCGCACTCGAGCTCCAGGTTCATAACTGGACTGAGACGCTCGGCGGCAAACGCATAAAGCCACCGGAAAAGAAAGAGCTCACCACGCGCATTCGTGAGGCCAGGGGCCGGCTTAGGAAAATCGAAGCCGAGCATCACGTGTCGCCTTTAGAGATTAAACGTGCTCAACGGATGATCGCGATAGGCGAAGCGCAGGCTGCCCAGGCCAAGCATGAACTTACTGAAGCCAATCTGCGGCTGGTCGTCTCGATTGCCAAGAAGTACCAGAATCGCGGTTTGAATTTCCTCGACCTGATCCAGGAGGGAAATCTCGGCCTGATGAAAGGTGTGGATAAGTTTGACTGGCGGCGTGGCTACAAGTTCTCAACCTACGCGACCTGGTGGATCCGCCAGGCGATCACGAGAGCAATTGCCGACCAGGCACGAACCATTCGCGTTCCCGTTCATATGATCGAAGTCCTCAACAAGGTCAAGACAGTCTCACGCGAGCTGGTGCGGGACCTGGGACGCGAACCGACCACCGAAGAAATCGCGAAAGGGATGGGGACCTCAGTCGAGAAGGTGAACAAAGCGTTGAAGCTTACCCAACAACCTATTTCGCTGGAGACACCGATTGGCGAGGCCGGAGATTCTCAATTCGGAGATCTTATCGAAGATCGATCAACCGTCAGCCCTGCCGAAAGAGTGATCACCGCGAATCTGCGTGACGTTGCCGGCGACGTGCTCCAAACCCTGAGCCCGCGAGAGGAAAAGGTCATCCGGCTGAGGTTTGGAATGGACAACGAGGGCCGTGAACGCACGCTGGAAGAGGTGGGCGAGGACTTTCAGGTTACCCGCGAACGCATTCGGCAGATAGAAGTCAAAGCTCTCAGAAAACTTCGACACCCTTCGCGGGCGCGCGTGCTCAAGAACTTTATCGAAGGTAAGAATGAGTAAGTCAGATCAGGCTTAGCTGACTTCCCTGACGAAGATGCCGATCAGGCGGCACGAGGCGACCTCTACCATCCCCCAATTGATCGGCTCATCTCACTTCTGTGATGTCGGTGGGGGCGCTGGGGGTGTCACTTGAAGCATTTCTTTGCCGCGATGCGAAGCAATTCCTTGCCGCTAGTTTGCGAAAATCCAGAGAATTCGCACGTACAACTCTCCGCAATTCCTGAGCTTTGGAAGCTTACATTGCCGGAAGTGCAAAACGGAAGTTAAGCCTTGCCGAAAATTCAACGGCAATCCAATTTAACGTTATGGGTAACCTATGAAGAGGCATCGAACCACTGCCTCCGCGTTGATCGCGCCATTCTTACGCTATCGAGAATCTCGGTCAAATCCCATTGGTACTTCCCGATGCGTGGGCGTGAGACTCCCGCGATCCGGGGCTCATGAATCGGCAACGTTATCGCGCGCGAATCGCTTAGTTCTTAGCAGCGTTTTCCAGCTCAAGGAAAACTGTTTTGATGTCTTTTGTTGAAAGCCTAATAACCCTGCTCAGTTGCTTCACAGAGTCAATATCGAACGCACTACTTGCGCAGAATTGGCCTAACCGTCTGTAACTCTCGAATTGGGCCTCATCAAACCATTGGTTAGCTGTCGTTTGATGTGGGAAGCCGTCATTCTCAAGCGCGTACTGCCGAACATCGGCGGTAACCCGGCCGACGACTGCCGGCTTAACGTAAACAATGGTTCCGGTTGATGCCTCGATGTCATCGTCATTATTGGCATCGTCCGTCGAGCATTTTTCGAGGGCAATCATATGGTCCTTCGAAAAGTGAATCTTACCCACGACACAACAGCGCGCGGGATCCTGTTCGGTGCCGATCAGAGAATCGAGGTTGAGCTCGATCTCAGTTCCGAAGTCGATGCGGCAACGACGGATTGCTTCGCCCAAATCCTGAAAACACGGGGGCTTCGGATCGGCTCCGCAGTCCACCAGGATAATGTAACGGCACCCGCGCTCGATGAGGGAATACAAGCCAGTATTATCGAAATGACCGCCATCGGTAAGATAGCAGTAGGTGGAAACGTCATTGGTCTGGGAAAAGAATTCCCGCAGCAGGTAGAAAGGCCACAATCGCGGCTGTGACGAGTTCCAGGCTTCTCGATTAGGTGTGGGCGCCCAGTAACCCAGACGCACATTGAGCAACGTCATCAACATAGCTAAGGCGGCAGTTGGTTTTTTCGACCCCATGTTTGGACTAACCGCGGCGCCTGAGGCAGCAACGGCAGTACCCAATGAGAGTTGTCCACTCATATATTCTTTCGTAGCTCGATAATCCGTCCGGCTTGAGCCGCAGTGCAATCCCGATAGTGTGAAGGAAGAAGCGGAACGCTGCGCCGTGGCCAAGTCACGCCCGCCGACGAGGTTTAGCGTCGTGTTGATTAGATGATAGGGCCCGCCCCGGTCGCAGTTACGTAACGAACTGAGCAACAAATCGTCACCCGCCACTGTCTCAGTGATCTCCTTGTTTCCGTGCTTGCGGCGTCGCACATTAGAAGCGCCGAGATAAGCGCGTACGAGTCTCCCGCGGTAGAACTGATGCATCGAGACAGCATTTGGATCAACCATCCAGCCCAAGGCGACGACCCAGACAATAACTGCGGAGAGTAAACCCAGCACGACTTGCCAGGAACGAATACTCGGCTTCGCAGACGCGAGGCTCATGAAGAAGATGGTAGCAAAGCCCACATAGGCGAGGGTGATGAGCCAGAGTGAGCGCCGATTGTCGCGCTCTCCCCAATTCATATCGAGGAGGACCAGGAGAAAACACCCGGCAGCACCAGGCAACAGAATGGGTGTGAGCCCATCAGTCAGAGGAATCTCGGAAACATGAAACAACCAGGTCGGGAGCAGAAAACCGGCATAAAGCGCCAGGACAATGCTGATAGAAGCAAGCGTCCAAAGGAACAGCCTGTTGTAGACCCATTTCCAACGTCGAAAGATCCGCGACGCTTTGAGATTCGGAGCAGGGTCAATTTGGAAAAGCGAGACTCCAAAGATCGGCAAAGTAACCGCGAGCGCTACGCCCATAAGAAGCAGGTTGGCCGGACCAAGAGCCGGCGCCATAGAAAACGGTGAAATGCTCTGCGCCACGGGTTTGACCAGAATAGTGGCTCCCAGAGCGATAAAGGCAATCAATTGAAAAGCGCGGCTACGGTGGTGTTCATCGACCCCCGGAATCTTTGTGAAGGCCCAATCGAAGAGTTTTTTTGACCCTCCCAGGACCGGTTCATTCGCACGTAGCTTCTGAACCACCAACGACCTGAGCAGAATCAGAAATCCCAGCAGCGCCGCGAGGGTGATGGGAAAGAAGACGTAGTTGTCTTTAACGTGGTTCTCAACACGTGGTTCCCTGATGTAATGAGCGAGACATACGAAACCCACGGGCACAATTAGACACAATGCGCTGAGCAACCATAGCCCCTCTGGCCTTTTCCCAATCGCCTTGTCGCTAAACCACCGGAGCTCGAATTCGTTTTGTCCGGTGGCAACATCCTTACGTTTTACACAGAGTCTAAAGACGATTACGCCGCCGGCAATGGCCACAAAGGTGAGTATGAGCGCGCCGACAATGCCCTTCGAATTGCCGTCACTGCCTCCTTTTGTATTGACAAAGATCTCGTAGCCAAGAAAAAAACCAATAGATGTAAGATTCAGGAAGAGTAGCAATCCGAGTATCGGATAAAAGAAGTTATTAAGTCGCCTGGCGATAGCCTGCGTGCGTTTTCGCTGTGCTCCCTTTAGATTCCGCCCGGCGGCGTCCAGACGTCTGAACAGCTCCCCTTTCCAGTCGTTACGGGGAAGAACCCTGCCCAGGATGATGGCCGTGATGATAACAGCCATGGCCGCCGAAACAATTAACAGAAGAACCGTTAGCCGGTAATCGCCGCTGGTAAACGAGCCGCTAGGTACTAGAGAGAAGACTAACGCCTGAACTCCCCAACTCGCGTTCACCATCACGAACCCGATAAATAACAGCGCGGGCAAAGACGGCTCCAAGACGCTTGACCACTTCACGTCGTTCATCTCGTAGACAGCCAGGGCAATGCAGAGAGCAATAGCGAGCATGGCGGCTACGTATAGCAGGTAATGGGCATCCGCGTGTCCTGACTGAGCAAGCCGAAGCAGTAATCGATTCGCAGCAAATCCGCCGAACACCGCCAGCACCAGAAGCACGAGTCCTGGCGTCACCGCAAAAATCATCCGGCTGACGAGGGAAGGCTCGCGCAAAGCCGACCGGTCCCCTCCGGCCGTGGGCGTAGCCCTTAAGGCGGTGAAAATTGAACCGGCAATTGAGATCAGGGGCACGACTGCGAACGGAATTTTCAAGCTCGGCGATGATTGGAGTTGCAAGCCGTGTGCGCTGAGCCACGAAACCAGCAGGACGACGGAAACTACGGTAGTGGTAACTAACAGCCTGGCCTGCGCGCGGCTGAACCTGTTGCGTCGGACATCCTTTCTCCATCTGGAGATAGTTTCGGCGTTGTCACCGGTGATCTCTTTGTTGTTGAGTCCCCAGTACCAGATGCTAAGTACGATCAAGATTGTTAAGACTGTCCAGATCAACAAACCGGTACGGTAATTATGAAAAACCTGCAGGACCTGTTGCCAGCCTGACGGGACCGCATACAATCCTGAACCAAGGAGCATAAGCAGCGCCAGCAGGCAGAGTGTTTGCACAATCCAATCTGTCGCGGACGTGTTCTCGCGATTGCATATCAGCCACCCAATGGCCGCCACGACGCTCCAACCCACCAGGACTACCAAAGGGGACAGCGCACTCGCCAGGGAGGGTTTGCCATTGAGGAAATCTCCATGCGTGTAGGGATTCAGCAGCAGGTAAGCTTGCCCAAGCAACATTACCGTGACCAGGACCGGCAGCAAAATGAGCCAAGTCAAAGTCAGATTGCGCGTGATTACCGACACCGCTCGCCAAGTGTCCGCACTGAGCATCCCTTTTCGCGGAGTCAGGTAGTTGGCAAACAGGCGCAGGTGATGAATCGGATCTTTCCACGCGCACAGTGATCCATCTGAGGCTTCATCAGCCAGTTCATTCGACCTGCGCTCTGGCTCGATCATTTCATTGGGAGGAAAGATGTTCTGCAGCTCGTAAGGATATGCTTTTTCCAGGCGCAGCCGGTTGGCCCACCGCCGTAGATTATCCAGACGCACTTCTTCCTCTTCCTTGTCAGCCCCCTGCAGGGCTGCCACCGCAGATTTATTGTTTGCATCGGCGGATCTCGCGTCGGCAATCAATGCAGAGGGGGCCGGGTCAGGTTCATGATGATTTTCGATGTAGAGGTTTAGTTGTTCGACAAGCTTACCAAGAAAAATCGGATTCGGACGGTCACCCTCTCTATGTTTTGCGAGGAGGCGATAGATATCATCGCCGTCGTCACCGAGCCTCATCTGCTCCAGTAGATCCTTCGAGACCCGATCGCCACCATCCGTAATTCGAGCTACCAGACTGGATGCATTGCGAACGTCTTTTAGTTCCAGACGGGGATTGCCTTTGCTTCTTACGGCCTCTTCCTCACGCGACAGCCAGGCGCTCCACCACCCGCCTACATAACCACCACCCGAAACTGTCGAAAGATAGTCGAAGATACGGAGCAGTTTTAGTTTGTGCAGCTCCTGGAGAAAACCCAGACAGAAAGTGGCACTGCGGATTCCACCTCCCGACAGCGCCAGCCCGACGCAGTCCTGTCGCCCAGTGGCGGCTTCCTCTTTGCCGCGACTGTAGAATTGCCTTTCACGACGCTTCTCAATCTCCGATTGTTCGTTAGCATATATCTTCGGGAACTTAAGGGGCAAAGACGAGTTGGTATTTTCGTTCATGGTATTCCTTCCTTGTGAGATCCGCTAAACCAGCGGAGTGGTGGATATACAACCAAACCAACCCAGTGATTTGAGAGGATATCGGGATCAATAAACCGAAAGCGTTGGGAACGCCGAAGTCACGTGCTTCAACTAATCAGCGTTGTCTTTATTTTGATCTGCCCGTTTCCGGCCACAGGAATCAATGATTTCTTTTAGACGAGCATTAGCAGGAGGGTAAGGCGAACTACTAATCACCTCGACGATTCTCGGATCCAGCTTTAGCAGCCGCCTCAGAAAATCCTCGGGCGTGCGGCCCTTTGTCTTTTGCCCGGTCATGTAGCTGGCCACTGCGGGAGCGTCCGTCGCGCGGAACAAACTCCACTCAATCAGAATCGCAATGACCTGGGTGATCGAACCTTGCAAGGCTTCGTCCAGTTCATCGGTGTCGGCTTTGGACAGCTGTAGCCATTCCTGGCCCTGGCCCGCGGTAGAGACGATCCTGGCGATGGCTTTGCTCAAGAGCTCTCCATTCGGAGATGATTGCGAAGATGAAGATGCGCGAGCCGCAGGGTATTGAGAGGCTTCGAGGGCGACTTGATCTGACTGATCATCTGAAGAGTCATCGAAGACGGAGGATGCTTTCTCCAAATCTTCCCGCCTGATAATGTTTCTCTTCCCTTTCCCCATCGCCGCAAAATCCAGCAACTGCTCGAGGGTACGCGCGTTTCCAGGCAAATCGCTGGTCCTTAGAAACTCGCAGGCCTCATTGTCGAGTGAAAGTCCGGGAGCGTTTATGCGATCCTCACTTGCCAGAAAATGCCGGGCCAGTGCGACGATGTCGGCGGGTCGTTCGCGCAGCGGCGGAATTTCAATAATTTTCGAGACCCGGGTACGAAGATCCTTGCGGACATAGCTGATCGGGCGATTGGTACAACAAATCACCCTGACGTCGACGCTCGTAGGCAACCTCGAATTCGGGCGCCGGTTTCCTCTCGGCTCAACCGGCCGGGCCCGCGCGCGCTTCGGCTCCAGTGTACGCAGAAGCTTGACCTGGACGTCTTTATCCAGATCTGCAAACTCATCGAGCACCAGTGTCCCTTTGTCGGCCTGGTGAAAGATCCCGTTAGTGTCCACGTTTGGAGCGCCCGTGAAAGCTGAAGCGTAAAAGCCAAACAGCTCGCTGTCGGCCAAGTCCTTGCTGTACTGTGCACAGTTAACGAACTTAAGCGTTTGGTCCGCGCGAGGCGACACATCGTGAATGAACTTGGCTAAACGCTCTTTACCGGTTCCCGGCTCGCCGGTGATCAGCACGGTCCTGCCGGCGTCGTCTTGAGCGATGTTCCAAGCCTCGATCAGCACATCGATCATCCGAGGATCTTCCGCCACGAAATCCTCGGGTATGTTCATTGACCGGCGCAGTTGCGCCCCGGCGGCTCGCTTTCCGCGCGCGAGCCGGATAAGCATGTCGACGTAGCTGGATTCGGTGCGATGCAGGTAATCAACGCCAAGATCATGGACCTTTTCGATCAGGCTATGGCCCGCCTCAGTTGTCAGCGCCACTATCGGCAGCTGTGGATACTTCGTTTTGAGCCAGGGCACAACCTCTGCGATGCCGAACTGGCTTTCGCCTGTGCCGCGCCCATTGTCCTCTGGCATGCCCGTATTAAAAAGCACATCAGCAATAACCAGTGCCCATGGGAGAGGCGCGGGTGAATGATCGTTGGTTTCCAGGATGTCCTTCCCTACCACGTTCAAATCATTTACGAAACCTCGCTTAGCATCGAATCTCTGGCCGGAAGAAAAATAAGCGCGAGCAATTGGGCGGTTCAGTTGTTCCTGTTCCTCCTCAGCCTCACTGTCAACAAGGTGAAAACGTTCGCAGAAGGATCGGCGCAACTCGCAAATCTCTGCTTCAGCCTGGCGCGAGAGGGCCGACTGGCCGTTCTTGCGGGTCGCACTCCGGCCCAGCAGATCATCTATGACAAAGACCAGCGGCAAGTCGTCTATTTTGGCTTGAGGCCACTGGATAGTCTCTGGTAAGTCGCGCAGACGTTTTGCTACATGGTCGAACATCTGCGCAATTCGCAAACGTCTCGCTGCATGCAAGACGGGACCATCCTTTTCCAGCATCGGAGTCAACTCACTATTGAGTTGCTGCAGCTCTTCAAAACAGTCCGCCACAATCCTAGGTACGCCCAGCGCGGACTTCAGGAATTGTTGGTGGAGGAAATCTTTATATGCCTGGCGGAAGTCCTCCGGCCAGGATTCGAAAACCGGCAGGTCCAGTAATTGGTTCGGCGACAGGGCGGCTTCCGCACTACCAATCCAATCAATCAAGTGTAGATACTTCTTGGGCCAATGCTTGATCGATGCCGGCAGTTCGCCCCCGACGGGAAAGTCGCGCACGACGTCCGCGAGGCGATCAAACCAATTATGCTTGAGCGAAATTCGCTTGTCCGACCAGTCTGAATATAGCGGCAAGTACAAATTCATCATCTGTTTCTTTCATAGACGCAGTTGGTCCAACGCCCGGCTCACTTGTTCCCGCAGAACAGGGCGGTTCGAACTCAAAGCGCCTCTAATGCCTGCCATGGTTTGATTCAACGATGGTTCCTGCTGGGCGATGGTCAGGGCGGGCGAGAGCAAAACACTGTTACTTAGATCGGCTGCCGGTATCGGAGATTTCAATCCACTTTCAAGTTCACGAAACGCGATCTCGAGCGCTACTCGCAAGGCTAATCTGGCGCGCGGAGAGTCGTAGCCGATCAGCGATTGGATTTCGGCATCGGCGGGAAACGCATCCTCTGACGTGACAAACTCCAGCAGCCGCGCGCGCAGTGAGGCGTCAAGTTTTTCCCAGCCCCGCGTTAGTCCAAAGACTCTCTGACACTGTACCCGTATGTCCTTTTTGAAGTCTTCAAGTTCGCCGGGAGCAGCCGCTTCAGCGCGGTGCGTGAGTATGACAGCCTGTATCTTGTACTTCAGAAGATCCGGAGAGAGCACGGTTTCGGAAGCTGCTGACATCACATAGGGTGCTCCATGACAAACCAGCACTATGCGCTCGCCCTCCTTGGCCACTCGGCTCAGATCCAGAGTTCCATCCGCGTGAGATTCTCCGGTGAATCCGCTCAACTCTCCACCCAGACAAATGCTTCTCATGCTCGCCACCTTATTGCTAGTCTATGCCAGTCGTTTTCAGCTTCCATAATCAAAGGGGCGGCAAATTCGGTACTGTTAAGAAACTTGCCCCAGCGGTCTCGCTCACCTCTGACATGAGTAATACGGGAATTCTCGAGCTGCATAAAAATGCCCGTGGTGTGCACAAAGTTGGGTACCCCGGACTCCTTTTTCTCCCAGACGGTCTGCAGGAGCTTGGGCTTGTCGAAATCGATAACAACTGATGCCGGCGAAAACTCGATGCCGGTGATTTGCGTGTTTTCCGGCGAAGCCTGCGATTGCACATCCACAATAAAACGGGCAAGCGCGATGAGAAAGCGTATTCCCGGGCGCGTGGGCAGCCTTATCGGGAGCTTAATTATGATCTTCTCCTGCAAACCGTTATAGGTCTCCTGAGATATCAGGAACTCGAGTGTCGCCCGGAAGCAGCCCTCACACTGCATCGTCCGGTCGGCCAGCTCGCTCCGACGCCGATCCGGACTCTCTTTCTGATACTCCGCCCAGTGATCTCTAAAACTGCGCAGCTTGTGATGAATATTAGCGGTCCCCCCGAGGTAGAACAGGGCCTTCCAGCTATTGTTACAATCCAACGGAGAAAAGCGGCTCGTTTTCGGAAGTTGGCTCAAATGATTCGCGGTCATGAAGACGGACTTAATCTGGTAACGCGAAGGTTTCCAGCCGAGCTGCAGTTGAGGCTTGTAATCGTGGTCAGTTTGATCGTCGCCCTCGTCATCCGCGTCGCCAGTTGGTGAGGCGAAAAGCAAATACCCATTTCGGTGAAATTTTTTGTCGTCGCCTTTAAGCAACCGGCAGATCAATTCTACGCGCTGCCCGAAATTGCCGCGCTCCTCGGCAGCCTGCAAACGAATGGTCTTATAGGCATGGGTGGTAGTGTAATGAGCCACCGCCATCACCAGACCGCGCACGCGGGCGGCAATTGCTTCAAATCTCTCTTTGGAAAAAGGAACACCGGGAAGTTCAAGGCCGAGGAAAGTACCGCCGACAAACTGACAAAGCCGGCCCTGCTTCTCGTAGGTCTGAGCCAGGGCAAAGAAAAACGAAGTGCGCGTTTTTCGCTCGCGCCGCAGCAGCAATTCCATCAAATATCCAAACGTCGGTTCCCCGGTTGGGTGTTCGTCGGGGATCTCAATTCTCTCCAGGAACCTGTGCTTGGTGGCGGCCAACTCGTCCCAGTACGAAGACATATGATCATTTTGATGTAACTGATCTGCCGCGATCGGTCCCGGGAAAAGTAGTTGTCGCAGTTCATCGCGACCAATGCTGCTCCACCAAAAATGATCGCTCCAATCCGGGAGTTCCTTGTCGAAGTCGAAATCCCCCAGGGCTTGTTTGTACCAAAGGGGCCATAAGCTTGGACTCTCAGACCCTTCGCCATTCGAACCTCCGTTGCCCACGAGCACCTGCACCGGTGGTTTGGTTGACAAAAAGTAGTTCGTAATCGCACCGTCAGATATAAAACTGGTTGTGTCGTTCAAACGGCTGATGGTTGAATATCTATGGGCCGAAAAATTCGGAAAACGTTTTTTGTCCCTGATGGAATAAATCGTAGAGGCCAGCTTGCGAAAGTTCCGGGCTAATTTGGCGTCTTGGGCGTCTTCAAAGGGGATCAACTGGGCGGGAATGGGATCCATGTCTCGCGTCTCATGGACCAACTCGTAGAGTGGTATCTCGTCCCGGTCTTTAACTTCCATCGGATTGGGATGATAAAACACAGTCATCTGAGCGATACGAACTTCCTTGAAGGCTCGCATGACCGCCGTAGAGACTTCCGTAGCCGACTGGTCCCTCACGGAGAGCGCCTGGATATCTTCGATCGCTTTCCTGATCAGCGGTCTCGCTTTGATCAATTCCAGCAAGTGTTCGACGAGATGATCTACAGCGCACAGATCGGGCACATGTTCAGTTAACTCGCTGGGTCGCCATTCCCGCCGTTTATCCGGTTTGGCGACAAACTCCCTGGTCGTAGTGTCAGAAGTCGATTGGAACCAGAGACGCAGCACATCCATGACGCCACGGATATTGTTATACAGAATTCCCTGGATCTGGCACAGTGCTGTGCGCGACTCTAAACGTTCTTCCGGCTCTACTGCTGAATAGCCGTAGTAGCGGGCCGAATGGTATGGCCACAGCAGGTAGGCTGCCGCTATTCGTTGGCGAGACGAATCTGCATAAAGGCTTTCCGGATGCGAATCTGCACTAAGCCTGTTGTCGAGATCCGCATGGATTGACAGCGCCCCGGCTAATTCGCTGGCAACCGGCCAATGGGCAGTCACCGCGCGTTGAAGCCACATTCCTTTTTCAACAATAGTCGCCAGGATTTGGTCGTCAGTCGGTTCCGCTAATGCGGCCGCGGTTGACTCGTCGCCGGCGTAGTAGCAGTCGGCCTGGGAAATTATTTCCCAGGTGTGGATCACTTCAAAGAGATCTGTAGCGCGTTTCCACGTTCGTACCGCAGGCATTGTTGCGCCTCCTTACGAGAGGTCGTGAGACCTATGAGAGTTTGTGAGAGTTGTCAGCGCACTCCTTCTACCAGCCAATCTATTGCCATCACTTGATCATGCGAAAGCGAAGTCCCGGCCGGTATTCGCTCTTTTCCCTCGTTATCGCGGATAGGTCCGGCATAGATCGCGAGCGAGCTTGAAGCAAGTCGCTCGCGCGCAGCCGACACCTCCCGCCTTACGTCTGCGGGAACGTCCGACGAAAGATCAGTAATGCCCACATAACCTTCATGCAGGCCACCAGTCCAGTCGGACCCCCCCTTCCAGGTACCATTCAACATGAGACGGACCTCATCCTCGTAGAGCTTGCCCCAGAGCCAACGTGTCCCTGCCAGTTGTCGCGTCGGGGCAAACTTTGATAAATCCGCATTGTGTCCAATCAGCCAGGCACCACGCTTCTCTGCCGCCTGGGCCACGCCGACGGAATTGTCCAAGACGCCACAAACCACATCGTGACCTTGATTTATCAACGCTTCAGTCGCCTGTGAAGCCAACACCGGGTCGAACCAGTGATTTATGAACGTCACCGTCGCTGTGACCTTTGGATTAACGGACCGCGCGCCCAGAAAGTAAGCGTTGATCTGCCACTTCATCGGTGGAATCGGATGAGCCGCAACGATTCCAAGTTTATCCGTTTTCGTCATCCTGCCCGCTACCATTCCCATCAGGTACCAGGCCTCATACATCTTCGCCGAATATGAGCCCACATTGGGTTCGTACTTGAATCCCCAAGCCTGGAGAAACTTGACGTCGCGGTGACGGCGGGCCACTGCTATGGTTGCATCCTGATACCCAAAGGAAGTGGCGACGATTATGCTTACACCGGAATCGATCAGGCGCTCCATCACCCGCTCAGCGTCCGCGGTTTCCGGAATATTTTCCAGGACGCCAGTTTTGACATCCTTACCAAGGGTCTGCTCGAGAGCCAATCTCCCTTCGGCGATTGCGTAGTTGTAACCTGAGTCGGACACGGGACCATTTGCAAGAAAGGCTATTTGCGTCCGTTGCTCAGAGCGGCTAAAGCCCAGGAAGGCCCGGTCTTTTCCAATAGACTGGTCGGACTGCGGCGTGCAAGAGTTAAAGGCCGAGAGGGCGACCAGTGTCATTATTAGGGCGCAGAGTATACCACTTTTTTTCGCCAATGGAAGCTCCTTATTATCTACCTGGCTTGTTATTTTCAACCGGGGAGTGCACCCCCTCGGAGGGTACTTGCTCAATCATTAAGCCCGGGGCCCTTACGGTTGGCAACCTGCCTAAGGTGGTCTGATTGACCGATACCACGTGCGACAACTAGCTATTGGCGCGGGCCAGTTCAGCCGGGAAACCTGAGTTGCGTACCCACACGCGTGTGACTACCAAAACGACAATAGTCAGCAAATAGGGCAGAGTCGAGAGCAGGTATGGTGAGACTGTAATGCCCGCCGCTTGCGCGTTGAGTTGAAGCGTAATCACGCCTCCGAACAAATACGAAATAGGAAGCGCATAGAGTGGATTCCACCGCGCCAGCACCACCAGCCCGATCGCAACCCAGCCACGCCCGGCGGTCACGCCTTCCAGCCAGGTATGTGAGAATCCGAGAACTACATAGGCGCCTCCGAGGCCGGCCAGCGCCGCGCCGGTAGTTACCGCCAACAGACGGATGGCGGTGGTGGGTACTCCTTGCGCCCTGGCAACTTCTGCATTCTCGCCAGTCGCGCGTACCATCAATCCCAGCGGCGTGTGGAAAACTACGTACCAGGTCACACAAGCCATGATCAATGCCAGGTAAACCAGCGCGTCATGATAGAAAAATGCATTGCCTACGATCGGCAGTCTCGAAAGATACGGAATAGACAAATGTCGCAGCCCCTCCAAACGCGTTCCCACCAGCGAGTATCCTAAGAAAGCTGACAACCCGCGTCCGATAAAGAATATGCAGATGCCGCTAGCCAGCATTCCAACATTAGCCAGCACGACGAGTGAGGCATGCATCATTCCCAGCAGGCCGCCTGCTGCGGCTCCGGCCAGCACTGCCAGGGGAATGTTGTTCGTCAAAGAATAGACCCCGGCGCTGCTGACCGCTCCTGCCAACATTGAGCCTTCCAAACCGAGATTGATTACGCCGGAACGCTGAGCCAATGTCTCACCGACCGTTGCAAATAAAACGGGTGTGCCACTGGTGATAGCACCGCTGATTATCAAACCAACGATTTCGCCTTTGATCATGACAACTCGCTTTCCATCACGAGACGAATGGCGCGCCGCCGCTTTAACCATGCCAACAGCGGTTGACTCAAGAGTACAAACAGGAGCAGGAAGCCTTGGGCCACATCGCCGGTGGCCGCCGGCAGACCACTGGTGATCTGTAAGTTTTCGGCGCCCACGATAAGCCCCGCAACCAAAATCGAAACTGGAATAATCAGCAGTAATTGCCGGCGACAAATCCAGGCTACGAGGAAACCTGAATAGCCAAACCCCAGTGAGAGATCCGGACGAAGCCGGTGTTGTACCGCGGCAATTTCGTAGTAACCCGCCAAACCCGCAACCGCCCCGCCCAGTGCCAGGCTGGCAAACAGATATCCCCTCACCGGAATACCAACGGTAGCGCTGGCGGCGGCATTCAATCCAACAACACGCAGTTCTGTCCCCCTGCGAGTGAGACGTATCACAGCGGCAGAAAACAGCGCGAGCAAGATCGCCACGAAGATGCCCAAGTGAAGGCGAGTATCACCCAGCCGGCTCAGCACCAAATCCTTGTCAAGCGGAGAACCCATCGGCCATCCCTGACTCGCCGGATCGCGTAACGGTCCCTGAACTAAGTACTGCAGGAGATATATAGCGACGTAGTTTAGGAAGAGACTTACCAGAGCTTCGTTCACGCCCAGCAAGGCCCGCAAGGTCGCGGGAATCGCTGCCCAGACGGCTCCGGCGAAAATGGCGGCAGTGATCATGAGAATGATAACCAGCGGAGCACTGCGCCCCATCAATGGTCCCGTAACCAGAACCGCGCCAATTGCTCCCAGGTGAAGCTGGCCTTCGCCGCCAATGTTGATCTGGCCGCTCTCCGCCGGAATTGCTGCTGCCAACGCGCACAGCAACACCGGAACCGTACGCAGTAGGGTTTCAGACAACCCGTAGAAAGAACCGAAGGCGCCACTGAACATTGTCAGAAGAATCGTATCCGGTTGCTGACCCAGTAGGACCAGGCCGAGCGATACGACCAGAAGCGCCAGGATCAGCGAACCCACAATGATTGCCACCGAGACTAATCGGCTCATACCGCGCCAGCCTCCCGGAAACGTTCGCGCGCGCCGAAAGGCGGCTCCGAATTGGTTTGGGATAATGCCAGGCCGAGTGTCTCTGCTGTGATGCGGTCATTCAACAGTTCCGCGACGCACTTTCCGCCGCAAAAAACGACTACTCGATTTGATAACTCAGCTAATTCGTCCAGATCGTCGGAACGCACAACGACACACGCTCCGTTCTCTGCTTTTCGCCGGAGTACGCTCCGTACAAAGTCCGCCGAGCCCATATCGAGTCCTGCTGTTGGTGACTCGACTATCAAAAGCGCTCGTGAATATTCCATCTCCCTTGCCAGCAGAGTCTTTTGGGCATTCCCGCCGGAGAGGGTATTGAGCATGACCTCAGAGCGGGGCGGCCGAATATCAAAATCATGGATTAGCGAACTGAGAAACTTTCGTCTCTCATTGTGCTTCCAGGCAGAGCCGATTTGTCCGAAGAGATGTCTCTGGCGGAGCATCAGATTTTCGCCAATCGTAAGATTACCAATCATTCCACGGTTCATTCGGTCAGCAGGCACAAAGCCGATCCTGGAATCCGATCCATACGTCTCTAAGTCCTTGTTCCAATCAACAGAGCCGCCGGCCAAACGGAGTCCTCCCTTGCGCAGGATTTCCACCACGCTGGTTGCTCCACTTCCGGGCCGACCGGCAATTCCCAGGATTTCTCCCCGTCGTAAGACAAGATTCACATCGTAAAGAGGAGGTGCTTCCGAATAACCATCGGTGCAGACATTCTTAAGGCGAACCAGCTCATTCCCCTGATTCGCTGTCACAGAGTCTTCGGAGCTCTTGGCGACATTGAACGGAACGGCGGCCGAACCTACGTTCGCTTCGCTAAAAAGTTTGATGAGACGTGGAATAGTTGCCTCCTTGCGACTAACGCGACCCACCACCCGACCCTTTCTTAACACCGTGAACCGATCACAATGGATGAGCAGCTCTGGCAATTTGTGAGATACGACCACGACCGCATATCCGGCCCTTGCCAGCAGACTCAAATCAGCAAAAAGAAGACTCGATTCCTGCGGCGAAAGGGTCGAGGTCGATTCGTCCAGCACTAACAGACGGGCCTTCTGCAATAACAGTCGGTGGATCTCAACGAGCTGACGCTGGCGTGGGCTGAGTTGGCTAACGAAACTTCCCAGCGGGATCTCCGGGGTCAGAACTGAAACCGCCTGGTCAGTTTCGAGTTCATGGTTTGTCTGCGGAGCAAATATCTTGCCGAGATCGAGATTCTCTCCAACCGTAAGTGATTCGATCAATGAGCCACTCTGATGGACGACTCCGATGCCTGCTGCGAGCGAAGCATGCGGGTTCCTCAGTCGTCGTCTCTGACCGTTTACCTCTATGTTTCCGGAATCGGGCTGGATAATCCCCGCCAACATCTTTACGAGGGTACTTTTGCCGGCGCCATTCTCACCCACGAGGGCATGAACTTCGCCGCCAAGAAATTCGATTGAGATATTCCGCGCGGCCACGGTATATGGATAGACTTTGGTCACTTCCCGCAATGCTGCGACGACGTGCGACATCTTCCTCCCGGATTGATCGTAGGCCAGCAAGCTTTTTGACTCTGATTGAAGACTTTAGCGAACGGCGTGCCATCTAAAGCCCCACTGTCTAATCAGTGGATATCAACAACACCAGGCAATGTCGCCTTGAACTTTGGCAGGATCAGCGGCATTCCGAGATCGTCGGTATCATATTTGGTATCGGCGATTTCAAATCGTAACTATCTGACGTTCAGTTCCTACTCTGTCATGGTTCACGTCTGGCCAACTTGTATCATCTAGTTAATTGTGCCAGCCCGGCTCTCTCTAACCAAGGGGCCGCCGTTGTCGATCATGGCCCGGGCCTTGCTGGGAGGTTCGGTGAATAAGATTCTCTTCCAACGTCCTTCCCGATGGAGTAATCGCCCTTGTGTGGAATTGCAGGACTCGTCACAACTAATAGCCCCGCGTGGGAACGAGAGGAGATCGTCCGGCGGATGGTGACCGCTTTGTCACATCGAGGTCCGGACGCGCAGGCAGTCGTATCGAGTGGTCAAGCCAGTTTTGGCGTCGACCGGCTGGCCATCGTAGATCGCGCGGACGCGCAGCAACCAATGTCTCTGAGATATGGGACACGGGAGAATCTGATTGCTTACAACGGTGAGGTCTATAACTTCCAAACACTGCGCACGCAATACGAAGCTCAGGGGTTTCCGCTCAGCACTATGTCCGACACTGAAACCGTACTTGCCGCGCATCTGGCAATGGGTCTGAACGCAGTCGACCTGCTGGATGGGATGTATGCCTATGCGATCTGGCAAGAGCCGCAGTCTGAACTGGTCATGGTACGAGATCGACTAGGCATCAAACCGCTTTTTTATGTAGATCTCGGTGACGCGCTGATATTCGCTTCGGAGCCCAAAGCTCTCTTCTGTCATCCATCCATTTCCCGTCGCCCCAACTTCACGGCGATCGTGGAATACTTTCTTCACGGGGTGGCGTTTGCCTCAGGATACGCGACCGGTGATCGCTCTTTCTTCGAGGGAGTGACTGCCTTGCCTCCCGGCCATTTCCTTACCTGGAGCCCCCGACAGAGAGTCACCACGCGGAAGTACTGGTCGCCCGTTGATGAGTTACACAAGCTACGTACCAATGAACGCGAGTCTCAGGATGAAATTGCTGAAACTATGACCGACAGTGTGCGCTCGATGCTCATGGGAGAAGTTCCCATCGGTACGGCTTTAAGCGGCGGAATTGATTCCAGTTGGATTACGCTTGAGACGGCACACGCGATGAGCGAACCGTTGACGTCGGCCTGCATTACTTACCGTGCTAATGCGGATGATCCTGACGCCCGTCATGCCGCGCTACTTTCGCGCAAACTGAATGAGGAGAAACCTGGTTCCCATCTGCTTCAATATACCTACCTGCCTGA
The DNA here is from genome assembly GCA_035317005.1 of Pyrinomonadaceae bacterium. Lineage (GTDB taxonomy): Bacteria > Acidobacteriota > Blastocatellia > Pyrinomonadales > Pyrinomonadaceae > UBA11740. The sequence goes on from DATHHW010000049.1 coordinate 48,291, forward strand.
AGAAACCTATCTCGACACTGTGGACGAGATGGTGACGGCATTTGACGAGCCCCACTGGGAGCCGCGTCAATTGGCGATGTTTGAAAACTACCGAACCCTCGCGCGCGCGGGTCGGACAATCGTGCTTACCGGGGAGGGAGCAGACGAGTTGTTCTTTGGGTACTATCGAAAATTCCCAGGCTTTCGATCGCCACTGATCTCCAAACCGGCAGACTTTGCAGACCTTTGGCGCGAACGCCTGCCACAGGTGCGCAGTCTTCTTACCCCAGCCTTCTCCTCCGGGGTGATCTCAGATAGCCTCGTTGATAATCTCATCGATACTGCGGTGGGCTCCTATCTCACCCCTGGATGGGAGGCCACCGGCGATCGCCTCCGAGCTGTCCAGATTTGGTACCTGCACACATTCCTGCCGTGGCTTTTGATGGACAATGATAGATGCAGTATGGCGCACAGCATTGAAGGACGCTTCCCGTTTCTGTCACGGAAGATGGTTTCTCTGGGTTTGCAGTTGCCGCCCGCATGGAATATCGCGACGGACCCGGTAATGCAAGAGAAGGTGCTCTTCCGGTGCGCTGCGGCTGAGTCTTTGCCCATCGAAATCTGGCGTGACCGCGTGAAGTCGCCCCTGCCTGTCCCACACAAATCTTCGTATCACGCAGCGATTGCGCAACACCTTTTGCAGGAGGTCGATAACGCTCACAAAGATGTCTGGGAAATACTTAACCGGCAACACGTCTTAAACAGGATAGAAGAGTTTCAAGTGCGCCTGCGGTCGCTGGGGACAAACAGCGGCGAGTCTCTCACCGCTTATATCGCCATGGGTGATGAGCCCCGCGTCCGCACGGCGGAACTGTTTGCGATTTTGACATTTCTCCGTTGGTACCAACTGTTTATTATCGGAGTGCAAAGGAACCCACTATGTCAGCCATTACAGAACTAAGAACCCAAACCGGCGACCAGATCTCAGTGCCAGAACAGTGGCTGAATCTAGCCGCGCAAATTCCATGGGCATTTCCGCTGCCGCACAATGCCGAAGGTGACACGGAGACTCGCGAAAGCCTGGGGCGCATTTATTCGGAAGAGTGCGCGCGAATCGAGATGCTCGAAGGCGAATATCGCACTGAACCCTTCATTTCAGTTCCAACCGATGTGTTGGATGAATATGCGAAATATCGGCCCAGTCGTTTTCAACGCGCGCGCGGCTTCGAAAAGCATCTCGACTACACGGGCCAGATTTATTTTAAGCGTGAAGATGGAAACCCAACCGGAAGCCACAAGCCGAATACGGCCATAGCCCAGGCTTTTTACGCGCGAGCTCAAGGTCTAACGGGACTGGTCACTGATACAGGGGCTGGTCAATGGGGAGCGGCCCTCGCCTGGGCCTGTCACACCCAGGGGTTGGAGTGCTCCGTCTTTATGACGCGCAATAGTTTTAACAGCAAGCCATACCGCAGATATTTAATGCAGATGTCCGGAGCGCGCGTCTTTGCTTCACCCAGCGAAATTACTTCGCAAGGCAGAGCCCTGCTCAAGGAGGATCAGAACCATCGCGGTTCTTTGGGAATTGGAATGGGCGAGGCAATGGAATATATGCGCACGCAATCGGGCACGCGCCTGGCCCTCGGCTGTATGTCCTATTACGCCGCGATGCACCAGACGATCATCGGGCAGGAACTCGTCGCGCAACTCGAAATGGCGGAGGTCGTTCCTGATATTCTCATCGGATGTGTGGGCGGCGGCACAAACTTCATCGGATTCGTTGCTCCATTCGCTTCAGACAATGCACTTCCTGCGAGCCTGAGAGGATCGAAGAGGCCGCGTCTGGTAGCCGTTGAGTCGGCAAATATTCCGGTGCTAACCAAGGGGGTCTATGAGTACGAGTTCGCTGACGCGTTCGGCCTGACGACACAGGTAAAGATGTACACACTGGGACGGAATTTCCTGCCTGATGAGATTCATGCTGGCGGACTTAGATATCATGGCAAGTCCCCGATTTTGTCTTTGCTGGTCCACGAAGGGCGGATCGAAGCCGCGGCTATAGACCAGAATGAAGCCTTCTTAGCTGGAAAAATATTCTTTGAGTCAGAAGGCATTTTAGCCGCCCCCGAATCTTCGCACGCCATTGCATACGTCATCAAAGAGATTGATCGAGAGAAGCGAGAGGGGACAGCCGCGACAATCGTTTTTTGTCTGTCCGGCACAGGTTATTTGGATCTGCAATCCTATTCCTCATTCTTTGGAATGAGATAACGATCGTAAAATACCCCCCACAGCAATGGACCGCGTCCAGCAAACGCGGCACTTCCGCTGCGCGCGATAACTGAAGACATTGACCAGCTCGACCAGCTAGTCGGAATTCGCATTTCAGGATACTTCCCAAACGATGGGTTAACGGATGCGAACTTTGCACCACAGCAGTAAGACGAGAACTCGGCCTAACCAGCGGTTAAAGTCTGCAGAATCGGTGCCTTCTCTCCAGCTACCATCTGGGCGATGGATCTATGTTCATCGGAAGAAGTGAAATACTCCGGTAGCCTACTTGCCTCATTGATTCGTCACGGCGTGCCTGGCTCGCAATTGAGAATTCAAGAGCAGTAAGTCTATCACCCGGCTCGCCACAAGAAAGTGCTAATGGGCTGATCGAGTTGTGTAAAGTCGCGGGCATAATAGATGGAGAGCCGAATCAATCGCCGACTCCTGCTTTTATGCGGAGGGTAGCATTCTCAGATCGCGCGGGCCTCTCGACCCCTACAACGCAGCTAATGAGTCAAGTGCAAGTGAATGAGAACATCGGGGAATTGACAGCTTTAGACTTATTCAAATCCACCGATGTGTTAGCTCCAGCAAACGGTGTGTTGATTCAGCTTAGGGGCCCCCAGATCTTGGTGCTACAAGGGACAAGCCTCTTTGCCGTCGGAATAGAAGACGTTAGAAGTTTCATAGAACCTTGGGACAATCCGTTCTCAAGGTGAAGAAAACTCACGCGGTCAAATGAGAAATGACCGAAACGAGCCGAGCCTCCGCCGGCTCCCAAATAGCCGTTTGGCGCGAAGTAACAGTAGGGTGGCCGCTCTTGAGTTAATCCGTTAGGTCGCGAGGGCGAGGTGCGGCCATCGTGCCATTTTCACGCCATCGCGAGTTTAGTTCAAGACTATCGTCAGCCTGCCCACCGTCAATGAGATCTGCAATTTCTCGAATGCTGGAACGCAACCTGAATGACGTTCGTCGGAGTCAGACCTAAGATCGTTCCCAGGTAGGGGTAAAACATTTACCCCACTACCCCTCCTCAAAAATTATTGACATTCGATCTTCAATTTAATAACGTGAGCGCGTATTCTCATTATGCTAACGAAAGCCTTAGTCGTTGGCTCCCGTGAAACGTTCGAAGTGATGTTGGCGAAGTCCGGCGTTTGTCTGTCTCGTTATCGCACTACCATACTCGGTGGCTGAAAGCAGGCGCTGGAATGGCGAACCACCCTATCAGAATATCAAGCAGCCGTTTTGCGCCTACTTAATCATCAGCTGTGTGGTCAGTACTGACGTTAATGTGAAAAATCGACGAGAGGCATGACAGAAAAAATCGATGAGTGATTTTTTGCAGCTCAACGTGAAGCGGAGGCAAAGGAATGGCGGCTTTCTAGACATCCTGAAGGAAGAATTCGAGTCTTACAAGAACGAGCCCCAAAATATCAGCACCCGTTTGAAAGAAAGAGTTGGAACCTGGCTCGTTGAAGATAGTTCCTTGAGGCTTCCGCTGCAACAGCATGACTTAGTGAGCCCTTCTTATATCCAGGACTCTGTGATGTGGCGCATATGCGAGATTGCAGGGCACGTATGGTTTGAGTTCGTAGAGGGCGCAGATGATGATGATTCAATTCGTGCCACGGGAGATTATTCGCCTGATAGCATTAACGCACATATCGCTGAATTCATACCGGAACCTAATATCGATTTGTTACTAGAGGTTTTCGAATCGGGAGGCGGAGGAACGGTTCTTTGGAGCACTATCACCGACGACCATTTCGTCCGCCTATTTGCTCCGTTTCTCGAGGAACCGGAAGACCCGAATGATCGCGTAAGCGGCAACGTGGGTCTGCTCTCTCCAGACAAGCTTCGAGAGTATTCGGAACCTTGGTTTAAGACGTGGTTCAAAGATCGGATGGGTGCCTACATAATGCCTGCCTGGCGCGTACAAATGCCGAGCGTAGTAATCGATTTACTGAGGCAACAGGAGAGCGGTTTACGCTATTCTTTCACACCCCAACATGATCCAGACGCGGATAACTGTGTTACCTGGGTGTCGCGCGTATTGGATAAACTAGTGCCCGGCGACTGGCTGGATGCTGTCCGCGTGCAATGCAATATTGCTCGTCCGCAATGCGGCACAGACTCTGCTCAACTTGCCGGTAAGCTTTGCGTTGACTATCATATAAGGTCGCATGGTCGCATGAAGTGCGTCACCTTGTATGCCAAGGGTGCGGATGAAGCGCGTCAGGCAGGATTGAGAGAATTTTTATGACACTCGAAGCCAAGATTCCCGCGGAATCAAAGATCATCGTAGGAGTCTCCATCTCAAAAAAAACGGGTTGGTACTCGCTTCATCTGCACGATGCTCTCTACGCAGTTTCTATTCGTCCCGACGAAGGCAGAGTCGTAGTTGCGGAGGGTCGCGGCCCGGGGCGTCTGCAACACATGCGTTTTCCATTCAAGAATGTCCTTCGCTTCGAGTCTGTCGAAGTACCAATTGGACATAACTGTCTGGGCGCTCCCGTTGATGCTGATCAGTTGCGGGAGACCCATCTAATCCCGGAAGACAAACCTTTCTCTCCAGTCATGGTCCGGCTGCTTATCAAGCACAGCACCAGGAATGACTTGATCTCAATTCACGATTTGGGCGCGACACCGCTGCCGCTTCTCGTACCTCTCTTGAGGAATCTTCCGAGAGATAGATTTGTTGATGCGAATGTTAAGCTTTCCAGCGCCGATGATTGCTTAACGCTGGCGAGGAATGTAATTGAATGGGTTCGACAGGTTAACGCCGAAATGGCTTTGGCTCGCGAGATCGATGAGGCAGAAAAACCGGTAGACCAATTCGTACCACAAGAGCAAGCCGGCGGCGCTCAGGATTCGGGTGCCTGGCATTACGAACAACTTCTGCGCATTTGCGGCAACCTCGATTCATACAGCAAGGTGGAGAAACAAGAAACACTGGTGGGCGCTCTAGCCGACATTAAGGTCTCTACTCTGCTACATCCGATAAAGAGAAAAAACAGCAAGATGATCAAGATGGCCGGTGCTGCGAGGTTTCAACATAATTTCCCTCTGAGCTTAGCTAGCGAGATCGACGATCCAGCTTCTTCGGTGACGGTTGACCACCTGTTTGAAGAAAGCAAGTTGTACTGTGAGAAAACAAGACGACCTATTAATGAAGCCTTCGACGCAATTGCCAGACGCGTTCGGGAGCTGGAACAGCGGCGCGCGACAATCGACTCCAGCGAGGAGGGGGGTCTTTTGGAGGAAAATGCTCCCCAGCCTGCAGACATCATAGACCCCACTGAGTGGATCAATGAGAAACACCGCATTCTAAGCGGGTTGGAACTAAGGCATGAAGCTCATCTGCGAAGAGTTTTTGAAAACGAGGGGATAGATGTTTGTTACATTGAAAAATCACCGTTTTTGTCGCTTTTAGTGGAATACCAAACCGAAGATGGTGAAAAGCATCATGCCGTGGTCATAAGGGCAGGACTTCACCAGGCACTAAATGAATTCTTATTGGCCCATGAGATGGGCCATTGGTTTTTACATGTGAATGCCAAATCCGCCGCAAGATATGAACAGATAGATCGTTGGCTTCGGTCACCTGCTCAACGGAGATTCCTGGAGGAAGAGGCGGATAACTTTGCCATGGCTGTTTTGTTTCCTCCGGCTTATTTGGCTGACCATGTGATTATCCAGGGCGGGCTCTCCGTTGACAATCTGTATGATGAGTTCGTGGCGGGTATGAAACCAGTTGGTGAAAGATTGAGAGCGCAAATGCGGCACTATATGCGCGACCATATCGAGAAGCACGAGAAGTTCAAGAAAACTAAGGAGCCCAGTTTTTTGACCATTGAAGTGGAGTCGGTAGAAGAGAAAGATATCGAGGGTTTACTGGCGTTGATCCAAAAAGGAAGGGACATGGTTTACTGGGTACAACTCAGTAAAGACTCTACTATAGTCGAAGCAAGTGATAACTCTGAAGAATTATTCGGCCGATCCAAAAAGGAGATAATAGGCTTATCGCCTATAGACCTTGTTGTTGTTCCAGAGGAAATAGAACGGATAAAACTGCGGTCTGAATACAGGATGAAGAACAAGAAAGCGGTCTATTATTTTACAGAAGTTAAGAACAGGAAAGAGAACAGAAGTCGCAAGGTCATTGTTTATTCGTTCCCAATCCTCAATAACGACAAGTATGTAGGGGCCATCGCTGCCCTGAGACCTCTTGATGAGATAGAAAGGGAATCATCTTCCTCCAGCGCTGCCCGAGAAGAACTATATGGGCAAAATATTGGGCAGTGGAATAATGTACACGTTATCGATTTTTCGGACGTGACCTCGCCTTCCTAAACACGGTCTATCTTATTGAATTGGAGTTAAAGTCCAGTACGCAAACATTCAGGCGACAAATAGTCACAGCGCCGGTAGCGTCAAGGATTTTGTGTAAACGATCGTCTGTTGTTTTCGGGTCGCTGCTTTTCATCTTAATTTGTTAACAGCAGTAGGGGCTGTGGGAACGGTGGGAAAACGTAGTTTGTTTTTCCACGGTTTCCATAGCCCGGTTGTTTTCAACTCCTCGCTTAACTCGCCGGCAGCCGGTCTTCGTAGATGATGGCGAAGCGATTGAGCGCGTCCTTCCAGGCGTGAACCGGCATGGTCCATTTCTTGGCGATGTTGCGCAGCGCCAGATAAAGCAGCTTACTGACTGCCTCATCGTTGGGAAACGAGCCGCGCGCTTTAGTCACTTTGCGCAGCGACATGTTCAGCGACTCGATGGCGTTGGTCGTGTAAATAATCTTCCGAATTTCCGGCGGATGCGCGAAGAACGGAATCACCCGGGTCCAATTGCTGCGCCAGGATTTGGCGATCATCGGAAACTTCTCATCCCACTTCAGGCTGAACTCGGCCAGTCGTTGCTCGGCTTCCACGTCCGTCGCCGCCGTGTAGATCAGCTTAAGATCTCTGGCCGCTTCCTTGCGCTGTTTCCAGCCCACATAGTTCAGTGAGTGCCGCACCAGGTGCACGATGCACAACTGAACCTCGGTTTGCGGGAAGACACTTTCAATCGCTTCGGGAAAGCCTTTCAGCCCGTCTACGCAGGCAATAAAGATATCAGTTACGCCCCGGTTCTTCAGTTCCGTCACCACTTGCAGCCAGAACTTGGCACCTTCCGTTTGCGCGATCCACAACCCCAGAACCTCTTTGAATCCCTCGATCGTGACCCCGATCGCCAGGTAAATCGCTTTGTTCCTGACGTGTCCGTTGTCTCTTACTTTGAACTGGATCGCGTCCAGGTACATGATCGGGTAGACCGCATCGAGCTGCCGGTTCTGCCACGTCTTCACCTCATCAAGCACTTCATCGGTCACACTCGAGATCAAACCCGCAGTTATTTCTACGCCATAGATCTCTTCGAGGTGTTGCGGGATCTCACGGGTCGACAGCCCCCGCGAATATAGTGAAAGGATGTTCTTGTCGAACCCCGTGAAACGCGTCTGATGCTTCTCGATGATCTGCGGCTCAAAGGTCCCGTTTCGATCCCGTGGCGTCTCCAGTGCCAACTCCCCAAACGTTCCTTTGATCGTCTTGGCCGACTTCCCGTTACGCGAGTTCCCGCTGTTGTTCCCGGCTGCGTCGTGCTTGTCATAGCCGACGTGTTCGGTCATCTCCGCGGCCATCGCCCGTTCCAGCAACTGCTTGGTCAGCTGCTTCAGCAGCCCGTTCTCGCCGATCAGGTCTTCCGGCTTTTTGTAGTTCTTCAGCAGATCGTCTATCAGCTCGTTGTCTATCGTCTCTCTGGTCATCTTTCTCCTTCTCCTAACCTTACTCGGTTAGTTCTGCGATGACCATTTACACAAAACGTTTTACACCCTCACCGCGCCCGGTGTTGACAATCCCGCCTAATCGCTTCCACGCTCTATTTCTACCTTTACAGATTTTGCTCAGCGCCTGATTTGGATTCAGCGCTTTTCTCTTTCCAACCAGTCCTGGCATGAGGCGTCAGCGGCTTGCACGGCTTCTGCGCTCCGCTCTCCCCAAAACATCATCTTTCCCAGGAGGTCGCTTAGGATCGATTCATCCGTATAAGGATGCATGATGACGATTTTGTGCGCAAAGAATCGCACCAGGCCCTCGCTGTAGTCCGTGTTCGAATCCGTCTTCCCTGAATAGAGATCTTTGGCAGCCTTAACTTTTTCGGTTAGCACCTGGAAGAACGGGCACACCCAATTCTTTTCTTCGCTTTCGCGTTTCGCTATTTGCTGAGGGAACGCATCTTCAAGTAGTAAGCGATTAAGGCGGACATTAGCTGCGCCCCGTGGTTTCTGCTTAATCAAGTTGAGTGTTTGTTCGCTCAGGTTAACCCGGTCGAAGTCTTTTTCATCGTAGAGATTTGAATCATCGAGTAATTTGTTGAAAGCTACAACCAGTGCGCTTTTTGACACTGGTTGAGATCCATCGAATGCTGTGATCGCCGACTTGGTCGACTCAGAGAGTTTGCCTCGGAGAAACTCGGACAAGCGATTTTTTGAACTCAGTTTCAGTGCGAGTCCCTCTGAGTCTTTAAGATCCTTCACCTCGAATAGCCAAGTATCTTTCTCACTTTGTTGCGGGCTCCACCGAGCCCAGATGTTCCAGTTGCAAAGCAGTTTTTCCAAGCTCCTTTTAGCTTCCGGTTCGTCATCTGGCTCATTTTTATTGGGCAATAACGGTTCGAATTCGGTGTGACCCACATAGTAGGTGAAAGCCGGGTTCGCATATAGGTATTTGACCCATAGATGTTCGTTTACGCGCCAAAGGTAATGCATAGTCTGCCAGAAATTTGTGCGTCCGGGCTTTGCGCTATCTTCTGGATGATCTCGCTCGTGGTTCCAGTACGTTGGTCCCTGGGATGCTATGCGCATCGCGATGTCTCTGGGAATATAAGTTACCAGCAACTGATTACACGAACCATTGCTCAGACACAGCAGTCGTCCTCCAAGTACCGGTACGACGCGTCGCGGTTCTAAAACGTCACCGGATTCTTTTGCTGGCGGTCCGCCATCGGCTTGAATGGCCCAGTCTTTCCCGTTACCCATCCATCCTTTAGTCGGTAGTTCGTCTTTAGTGACAGGTCTCACGTACACCCGTCCCAGGGAAACAGCTTCGGCACAGCGACGCGTGAGCAGATAGGTCCACTCCAACAGCGAGCGATAACCGTCAAAGCCGATAGTGCTGAGATTGAAATACATTTGCATGATGCCCTGGCAACCACGGGAGCCTTCCAGGGACGACGTAAAAGGCTGATGCCGGAGCTCCGAGCGTGCTGCCATGGCTGGCCTATGATTATGACGGCGGGTCGCGTCCATTCCTGCCATCTCTTTCCGTCCCATATACAGCCCGGGATATATGTAGGGCACTTCCGAAGTGCCCTTTCTTTTTTGAAATCTCTCAATGACTTTCTTCTCTGGCGAGTCTTTCTGAGCTTGCTCGTCCAGTTCTACTTCTTCCCGATCTCTTGGCTCCTTAAGTTCATTCAGGTAGTGTCGATCCTCGCCGTAAGCTTCATGACTCGTGTCTTCGCTGATGTATCTGGACTCTCCTGTGTGAAGCGAGCGCGCCCAGCGGCTTGTGCGGATCAAGAGGCCGCCGCACGGGTAGTAGCAATAAAACATTTTGTGCCCATCCAGGGTGACGGTGTCGACAAGATGAATGCCTTTGAATTCATTATTGCGCAGAGATGGGACTGTGAGGAATGCGCCGCCATGGGCAGCGTCGACGTGGATGAACGGTCTGTTATATCTCGCGTTTTCTACCTGCATATGCCATCGCTTCTTTATTTCCTTCTCAGAGTACTTCGGATTATTCTGGGAACTGAGATAAGAGTCTATAAGCAATTTCTTTCTGAGGCTGCCTTCATCCGATCTCTTGTCAAGATATCGTTTTATTTCGGTTTCTATGAACTTTGGTTCCCTACTTGGTGAATTCTTTTGCTCAACCGGATCGTCGGATGTAAGGTCGCTGATCGATGTTTTGTCATCCGGGTCCCGTCGCCTACTAAGAACCTTCTCCAAATCCGGATGCCGGTAATCAGGCTTATCTAGAACTTTCGCAATGTTATCTATCTCGTCTATGTATCCGGTTTCGGTTTTTCCGGCGATCAGCACCACCGCCAGAAGCAGAGTAGTTTTCTTTTCATTTTTGTCAGCCTTAATACCGCCGAGCTTCTCAAGCCCCTTCTCAAACCCCTCTCCGTCGAGTATCCATGGATTCACAGAGCCGGCGATGTCTATTACATCGAGCCGGCCCACCCCTGCGATGTGAGCGGCTTTGGAAACTGAGTAATGGGCACCTTTCGAAGTGATCACGACCATGCGCTTATAGCCATAGACATCTTTGATGATCTTCCATGCGATCTCAGGACCGAGACTTTGGGTAGCTTCGCCCCAACCCAGCAGGTAGTTGAAGGTAGCGTTGCGCGCGATCAGCAGGGCGCTGATATTCGCGATTGTTCCGTCACCCACAATGGCGCCGGTCGGCTGCTCGCGCTCCCACAAGTCCGCGTTTTGCGCGGACGGATAGGGAGTAGCCGCTGCAGCGGAAGTGCAGATTGATCTTTGGACTCCTCCTGCGGAAGTGCAGATTGATCTTTGGACTCTTCCTGCTCGGCGATCTCCAGTTTGCCTTCCCACCCGACCAGCTCCGCCAGCCTGATCATCGCGGCTTGTTCCATGTGCGTCACACATGGAGAGACTTTTCCTATAATGGCGTTCTCGTTGAGAAAGGTCGCCACTGTTGCAGCGAAATAGCTGACCATATTGTCATGCGGGAGCAGTTCTCCGAGATACCGGTGATTGATGCGAAGACTCGGATTGGTGTATTCATCGAGCTCGCTTAAGAAACGTTCGAAGAGCCTCTGTGCTCCATAGCTCGTATTGAATGATCCGAAGATCTTCTGCCACTGATTCTCCGAGACACTACTCTCGACAGCCGGAATTTCAGGGGCTGGCACGTGTAAGGAAAAGCGGCGCTCATGCATCGTCAACAGCTCTTCTTTGCGAAGCTGCCGAGTCTCGGTGGCAGACTGCTGCACTAATGAGAGCAGTCCGGGGAATTCGCCGGGCCTTGAGAAATACCACGCGAACAACGCGCGTTGCAATAAGACAGCGGCCTCCTCGAATCGCTTGCGATTGCTACCAAGCGGATCGAGAAAAAGCTCCTGCCGTAATAGGAGGAACCGCTCCAACTGGTCGTCTGTCCAATGTGAGAGTGTGTGATTTGGCATAATTTCCTCATGCGAGAGCTGATTGTCGATAGTTAACAAGCGGCAAAAAGACTCAGAGAGCGATCGGGGCGTCAGGGTACACCCGAGAGTCTGAGCACGACCGTAACCGCGAGAGCCGACAAGCAGGCTGCGAGCAATCGTTACATCGATCTTTACTTTCCTGAAGCTACAAAACTCTCCAGATGGTGAGTTCACCGATCGCTATGGGATAGTCCAGTTCTTGAGCAAAGCCAAATGTTCGTATCGTTTCTGCTGTAATGACCTCCGGGTGAAGCTCACCGAGGTAGCCTTGAAAGCCATCATTGGTTACAACTGAAGCTCCTCTCCCCGGAATAAACGTCGGATCATCATTGATGCGGTATGTTCCTTCTCGCTCCAGTTCGCGGAGCAGCGCATCCAATACACTGCGCACCGTAGCATAGCCCGCTTCAGGCCCCATCTCGACGAATCCAACACGGCGTTCTTCCCTGGTGCCGGTTTCCGCACTTGGGTCGAGTTCGACAATGTTATCAATCTCAAACAGCCGCAGAGGCATCGGCCGCTTTCGATTTTCGTATAGTGCCTGTAATAGGCCGGTCATTAGGTGCGTGCGAACTACTTTGAGGGCGACGAGCTTTGGATTCGCGATTCGCGGGTAATGTTCCGGCACCTCTTTACGAAACCTGAGGAAGTGCTCTTCTTCCGTCGCGAGCGGCAGACTCATAACTTCGACAAAGCCGAGTCCAATAAGAGTGCTTCTCACATTTTGACTCAGTATTTCTTCGCTTCTCGCCCGCCCCACAGTCATGGTTGGAACGAGATAAGGCTGGATGTTGACATAACCAAACCCGATTGCCAGATCCTCCAGCAAATCCACCTTGTGGCGAATGTCGGTTCTGAATGCCGGATAGCTGACTCGAAAATTCCCTTCGTTGCCGTCTAACGGTTCGACGCCGAGCCTCATTTTCTTCAGGCTTGCGACTAAGCTCTCAGATGTGAAGGGTATTCCCAGCCAGGCGCGGGCGGAAGCCAAGTCAACTTCCGTTTCGCGCGGCGTCAGATCAGGTGTTATGACCTCCTGGCTTTGAGACTTGATCGTCACGGATTGGGTTTCGCCACCCATCTCCATCAAGGAGCAAACCAGCGTGTGCAGAGACTTAACGACCGCTACCTCGCTGATCCCCGTCACATCCATGAACAGATGAGTGACGCCAACTTTCAATTTCGTTTCATCACTGTTAATGATCGGAGGCATCGACAGCACCTGGCCCTGTGCGTCAATCAGCGCGGGATATCTGCTGTCCTGCGCGAGCAAATGAGCATAGTCCTTGCCTTTCGGATGATTCTCGAGAATCTGACGGCCGGTCATTTTCTCGCCCGGCATCCCGAGCGGTGTGAAACTCTCCTTATCCGGATCAATGGTCCGATAGTGAATATCACCACTCAGCGTATCGAGGTCGTAAACCCCGATTGAAGCAAGCTTGCGATTTCTCCCAACCCCCCAGTGCAGGTTTTCCTGCAACTCCATGATTGCCATCAAAGTCGAGGTCGTAAGCGGCGGCACTGTCATCGTTGCGCACTGAATGAAAGGGCGGTAACTGGCGGGCTCGGAGAGCAGTGAATCCACATGAACCGTCAAAACTCCGGGCTCCACTCGGTAATCTGGAAGCCCTTCTGCCACTCCGAGAAAACCCCTCAGCGCGCGCGCCAACCCTCCCACATCGAAGAGGTCTGGGCGCGCCGCAAGCAAGTCGAGACGAATCACTTCTTGCTTGTCGATTTCTTCAAAAGCTATTTCAGATTCAAATCCACAAAACGCGCAGGCTCTGACTTCCTTGACGCCCAGCGAGCCTTTAACGATATTGTGGCAACGTGGGCAGCGATAGACTGATATTTCAACTACATCCTCGACATCGCAGCCCATCTGCTCAAGCGATTCATTCAAAACCTCCGTGGGAAACGTGCGGCCCAAGAGATAATTCAGCCATGCAATGTCGATACTCACTATCGGCATAGCGGAACCTCCTCCATCTGATCCAATGCGCACCGGTAAAGTTCTCGAATATCATCGAAACCCAGGCGCAACATCGCCAATCGCTCGATTCCCAGGCCCCACGCCAGCACGGGGTAGCGGCATCCCAAGGGTTGCGTCACTTCTGGTCTGAAGATGCCCGACCCGCCCATCTCCATCCATTTCTTGCGAGATTCCATGTAGACGACTACATCGGCACTGGGCTCCGTGTAAGGATAAAAGGCGGGCTTGAATTTGACTTTTTCAAAACCCATCTTACGGTAGAACTCGCTCAACGTGCCAAGCAGGGTTGAAAGATTAGCCTCTTTGTCGATGACGATACCATCGACTTGATGAAATACGGGGAGGTGTTTATAGCTGATGGTTTCGTTCCGAAAGGTCCATCCCACGCAGAAAACTTTCAGCGGAGGCTCCGGGTGACGCGCGAGCGCACGAATAGTCGCGGCGGTAGTGTGTGTGCGAAGCACAGCTCTGCGCGCTTGCTCAGGATCCCAACGGTATCCCCATCCTTGCGATCCCGTCTCCCATCCATTTTCATGGGTCTGACTCACGGAGTAGACCAAAGCATCCTCCGGCAGCTCAAGCCGATTTGGCTCAGCCATGTAAAAGGTGTCTTGCATGTCACGCGCCGGATGGTCCTGCGGTTGAAATAGAGCATCGAAGTTCCAAAAGGCCGACTCAACCATTGGAGAAACTGCCTCTGTAAACCCCATTTCGAGAAATGCACGACGAGTCTCTTCCATGATTCTTCTGAGCGGATGCGTTTTGGCAGGGACGACCGCGCGAGCCGGCAACCCGATGTCATATTTGCGCAGTGAGATTTCACGCCAACGCCCCGACTTTATATCGTCCGAAGTGAGAGCATTTCGTTCGACCTTAACGATCATCCCGGAATCCAACAATGCGATTCCGGCAACAGTTATCGTCAAAGCCCTCTGAGTGCGTTTCTTTATTCGGGCCACACCTTCGCGACCCGCCAGTAACTTACGGACACTATCTGGATTGATGTTTAAGTCGGTTAATTGATCGAGGAAAAGGCGATCATCCTGAGAGTGTTGCAATGCGCGTTCATCATCCTGCGGAGCCCCGAGCGCGGAGCGCCCCTCAACGGTCAGGACCACTTTGAATCTCTTGCTGGCTTCTGCAGAACCCTCGATCCGAATCTTTCGCAGCCATCCGCGAGTTTGTCCCCAGCGGATTATTTCGTTAACGGCAATCTCATGCTCCCCTGCCCAGGCCATTAAGTTTTCCAGAGGCATTTCTCCGCCTGCTTGCTCTAATGCTTCCGCTGCTCGGCGCTCAGGCAGGCCACTTGAGATCAGGTCAGCCGCGCCTTCTTCCGGAATAATCTCTTGCCGTTCCGATTCGGAGAGGTTCACTAGCCCGCGCTGTTGCATCTCGACGGCAGCCGCCATCACCTGAGACTGGTTAAGCTTCGCGCTCTCCGCAACGGCATCCATTTCGAGCGGTCCAGTTCGCAAGAGCCTTAATATAGCCAGTTCTGACTCAGTTAAGATCTCGTCATTATTCATCGACGCGCACCCTGTTGATCAGAAAGTGAAACGATCAGCTAACGATCTTGATTTTCATCTCAGAGAGTAGCACTTGTAAGCGTCAACAGGTAGAGGGTATTGAGGAGAGCTCTTTGGAATCCAGGGCATGATCCATCATGGGTGCGGGGTCAAACGTGCGCTTTTAAGAGCTTGCGGGTAAATCCATTTAAGCCCGATACAAAAAATTAGGCTGCTTCAGACACCTGTTATACAATTAGGCGGTCGTCAGTCTCACGTTTCGCTAGATAGGACTTGCACCACAAAAGACCAGGGGTAAGTATCGACCTTCAATTTAGGCGGCCCGATGTAGGCTGCTTTATTGATATATGAAAGGGCAGCCCTCGTTGGGCCGGAGCGCCGATAGCTCGTTCTTGACTTTCTTCATGAATTCGAAGGTTGTTGGCGATCGCCGCGCCGGGTCAACTGTCTCAGACTTTAGACCAAACGCACGACGAAGTAAGCCGCTCAAGAGGGGGACTAAGAGGCCATGAGCGTTATCGAAAGAATCCAAACATGGTGTGGCAATACAAGCGCTGTAGTTCTCCTGATTGCTGCCACTATAGCGGGAGTGTATGACGTGTTTCACAGGTTTGGACCTAGAGAGCACGTCTATTCACTAGCCAGCCCTGAGGAGGTCCTGATCGGCCTGGCTGCCCTGCTGTGCTTTGGCCTTGGAACTGAGCGATTGCTCACGTTGCGCAAGATTGAAGATATTGTCCAAAAAGCAAGTAGCCAGAGAGAAATACTTCTCCAAAAGATAGATCGTATCTCGAAAGAGCTTAGAAGGCTTCAGAGCACGGTCAAAGGACAATTTGATGACGTGGAGAGAAGTGAAGTAGATCTCCTAAGTGCTGTAAGTAAGATTAACAAAGCTGAATCCCTGATTGGGACCCAGGCGATCGAAGAGGCGGCACTAGATATCATTCGCGATTGTAAGGACAGTGACAACATTAACGCGACAAGCCAATACCGCAAAGAGGATGCACTCTCTGAAGCGTATGAAAAGGCGATTGCGGATAGGGTGAAGAAGGCTAAGGAGAATCAGGGCGATATGGAGTATCGCCTACTCATATCTGCCATATCGGATTCAAGCAGTGAGCTTGAAGAGAGACGCCGGAAAGTTTTTGGTGAAAAAGAGATCGGAAATAGACTGGCCATCAAACATGCCAAAGAACCTTGGCCCTTTGAAGTCCTGATCGTCGGAAACTCAATGATTATTGCCCTCCGCGGAGGAAGGCAGAGAGCGACCTATGAAGTTGCGGTACGAATCAATGACCCGAAATTTGTGGAGAAAGCTTCAGAGTGGTATAGGGAGGTCGGGTGGGGAAAGGCGGACAGCGATTCTTAGAAACAGAATAGTTGACTATGGGTTAGGGCGGACAGTTAAGCCCCCACTCAAAGTTGCGTAGCTCGAAGCGAAGAATCGGTCGTAGGATAAATGGTCGTTGGAGAAACAAATCTTCCTGACCTCGCATTGATTTTGCTTTTTGAGTAACCGAGGTTAACGCCACTTGTCCGACGTTGACAATCTGCTCCAAAGGTCAGGTTCACGACCAGGAGGACTAAACTGTGCGGTACAAGAAACAAAGATTTGTGACGAAGATGCTTCAGGCCGCCCGCAGTGAGGAGCGGTATCGTGACATACATGTCTTTATCGGAGGAACCGGAGCGGTTGGCGGGACGGCTCTCTTACAGATGCTGTCCATCTATGAAGAGATGATGAATATCCAGCTTCCCGATCCTAATGATTTTCCGATACTAATGGCTACGGGCAAAGGACAAGAAGACATAAACGACATTACCGACCGCTTGTGCCGGTTTGTTGAATCACGGCATGGAACGGATAAGTTGCCCAGGGACGCAGGGCCAAACCTGCATCTGACTCATAGCGGTATTCTCATAGGCTTTGAACCATTCCAGCTAACTGCGCTTCCGGGTTTAAATGATATCGGGGAAAAGAAGGACGAGGAGAGGCCCGAGTTTGTGCGAAGCTTTCTGGATACTCTTGGAAACACAAGTAGCGATTTCGAACGCCTCAAGACTGCCATCAAAGAGGCCCGTCCGATGAGTAACTTCCTAAAGAATTACAGGGCAAAGCTCCCTCCGAATCGACGATCTTCAAAATTTCGCTCCGTCATTATCGGAATTCCTATTCCCAGTCTGGTCGCATATCACTTCGATTATTTAAGCGAGGCTGCACCTTACATAGAGGGCTTAGACGATGAGAGAAGGGATGACAGACTAAAAGAACTCGAGAGCACTTTCCGCCAAACCTTACGTGAAGACCTCAGAGAGATAACAAGTTTATCTGATGTGGTCCTTCTTGCTCATACTACCGCTATCGGCGGGATGTATGATGAAGACTTGAGAGAGGATGGAGAAACAGTCACGACAATACGATTGGGATTCTCTCACAGTGCTCAAGACGACAAACTAATAAAGAAGCAAAAGGAGGCAGAAGAGTTTACCAAGCGGTTTTCTGAAATCGAGATCAAGGTGCTGATTACCGCGGCAGCGATCGGAATTGACGAAGTACGGATTCGTGAGCCAATCCCTATGCACAAGGACATTGCGGAGAAGCTGCGGGACGAGGCCGCCGAACTGTTTTCCGGCGCAAAGAAAACGGAGACGTTAGCATCCACAGCGGGTAAAGACGATGGGAAGCCGGTTCCGGTCAAACAGAATATCAGGGTCTATGCCCCGATGACTATTCCTTTGGACGAGCCGCCGACTGGCTCTATAACTTTCGAGCAGGGAGATGTATTGCTTCCCACCTATTCAATCCGGAGCGGTGAGAATGGTTTCTTTTCTGTCTCCAATGCCGACGCCCTGTATCGTGTGATGCGCGTGGCTTCAGCGAGTGAACTGGGTCAGGTCATGGCAACCGTCGGACTCTTTGAAGATGATCCCTTATCTCCCTGGTTCCCGAAAAATATCTGCTATTATACCGAGGGCGACAACTCGCGTCAGGTCTTCGATCTACTCAATCAGCCTCCGCTCTTACAAATGCAGTTGAGCGGTCTTGAGCCACTGGCTTTGCAAGAACTCGGCTCGGCAAAGCATCAAGGCGAGCTGCACACTCTATCGCTTCTCATCCTTCTGCACCGCCTCCGCACTCTCGATATTGAAGCTATTGATCCGTATGTGGACTTGGAACATTTCGATCCGGCGCGATTCCTGGTTGAACATTCACACCCACTTACATTTGAAGACTTGGCGAATTGGAAGGTCGAGACCCTCGCAAAAGAAATGCAAACTCTAGCTTCGGCAGCAACGCCTCAAGACCTCTCGGTGCTTAATCCCGTGCTCAATCACAGCCGACACAGCGGCCTTTTCAAGTTGAAGGATGAGGCTGCGCAACAAGTGCTCGAACGCGTACTCAAAGCTGTCTGGATGGTTCCATCTCTTGGCTCTCCCATCCTTTTTGAGCGCGGCGGAAAAACTTTTGTGCGAACAGGATATTTTGTCGCGCCGCTCGCTCAAATGGTCAAAGACAGCACGCTGGTCAATGACTTCAGCACTATTGACCAATATCTGAAAACGGGACATGAGAAACATAAGCGTGAAAGGTTCGAGAAGAATGAAAGTCTTTGTACGTTTGATGAGTATCGTGACTTTCATATCTGCACGGGGGGCTTTGTTGATCTGCGTCCGATGGCCATTCTATGCACAGCAAAGAATAGTGATATGGCACTCACCGGAAAAATCAAACATTTTTCCGACGAGCAGAGTCTTCGCTGCGCCTTGAATGCTTTGGAACCGTACAGCTTTTTCACCACCTGCGGACTTGTGGCTCTGCTGTTTCGCTTGCTTGGACTGTATAACCAGCTTCGCGAGGCTATGGCAGAACTCGGAACGCTTCACGAATTTCGTTGGCAAATGCCCCGCGATGCAAACGGTCACATCCTGGTTGTTCCAGGTGCTGTCGAGGCGTTCCGAATGGTTTCAGAAGGACTTGAAAAGACTACTGGAACCGAACGACTTGACGGTATCTGGGGATATGAGCGGCGCCCGACCCCTGAGCGCTGGAATGATGTACCGGGTATTAGTTCCTGAGCCCGGGCGAAATTTGGAAACTGCCGTAGTTCTCTATGACCCTAGACCCCTCACTTCCCAGGCAGGCTAGCCACCGATCAAGTACGTACCATGCGTCGAGTCATGCGTACACTCACGCGCAAGTTGTTTAACCAAGTGTAAGTATCCGCTTTTAGGTCCACCCGTAAGTAGAGACTTCCGGCTTTTTGGGTTAATAGACATTCCCTGGGTGTCATGTCTCCCAGAGCATCATGTGGCCGCTCTTCGTTGTACTCCTTGAGCCACATTTCGGTTTGTTCGCGCACCTCGTTCAAAGTCTGAAACACAAACACGTCGAGCACCGCCTGGCGGTAGCTGCGATTGAATCTTTCAAACTCCCAAAATCTTCCCGCTGCTTTTGTCGATGATAAAGTGAAACCCGGTTCGTTAGACTCTTTAACTTTTGACTCAAAGACCACGTGCCATTCACAGTCCTGCGCTATGGCAACCGGTCTGTACGAAGCTGACGCACGCTGCAATGTTTTCAGTCGTCTGACGGCTATATTGATCGCTTGCATCTCACCGATACTTGGATTGTCGCACAGGCAATTCGCCGGCTTCACCTGAGAACGGACTGTGAATGGCATTGGTTTGGAGAAGACAGACTCAGACCATAGGAAACCCTGATCCTGCCAGGCCGTTCTTCTCACCTCCGCTTCATTCTGCGACTCGTCCCACGTCCAGACTCCAATCTGAAGATAGTGGCTCCCCGTATTAATAATCGCCGGCACAGGATTGGCTCTGGGTACGGGAATGCTGATCTCGGCGCTCGTCTCGTAACTCTGTCCAGGAGCGAGGACCGCAAAGCCGCCCAGAGGAGGCCTTTTCGGCACGTTTGGCCCTTTACTGTTACTGGTGATTATGTAGTTGTTGATCGTGGTTTCGAACCGACCTGCGATGGCATCTTCAGCCGCTTTGCTAATTCGTATCACGGGTACCGATTTGCTGCCTCGTTCTAGAATCAGTTTTTGCCCTCCGACATTTGTGAACGACAGTCGTAGCAATAGTCTCAGAGTAAACAACTCTGGATCTGGGCCTTCGCAGTAGCTTTCCTTGGTGACTTCAGTCACCAACTGTAGTTGTGGATTACCAGAGTTATCGGTCGCGATTTTCGAGAATCCAGGCAAGTCCGATCGTACTCGTATCTGAGCGTGCTCATGTGCGCTTGCAGCGAGCATGCTCAGAACTGCCAGAGATATTATTCGTATTGTCATTTCTCTTCTTTCAAAAGCAGGCCTTGTAAGCTGCCATCGTGTGCTCCAGATTCTTGTCTTTATCTCCGAGTCCGGCGTCCGAACCCCATTTGCCGATTTGATGACCCAGCTCGTGCAGTAACAAGAATGCCGCCAAGTCAGTGCCCTTTGACCCTGTACCAAAATCTGCTTTAGAGCGGCGATTTCCGCTCATCTTTAAATCTGGCCCATTGAAGAATGGCCCTGAGAGATTGATAAAGATAGTGTTGGCAGATGCCGTCATAGCACCAATTACGCTAGGCACGAATTTGCCGTCTCATTGAATAACCGGTAGGTTGCGGCGTTGAGTGTGTTGAGCGCCGTTTGCAGACCGCCAAATAGCTTTGCGCAATCCTTCTTTTTATTGAGACGATCAACCGCCTCATCAAAGGCGTCCTTGAATGGTTGAATTAGGTTTTGATATTTAGACGCAAAAGCGATCGTGGGTCCAGGGTTCTGCGGAATCCCCTTCCACCTGCGTTGTAGGTCTATTTCTAAGATCACGGTGAAGCTATTTGAAAGCAAAAGGCGAAATCATTAGGAGCATGTCGATGATGTCTTCAGGCCTACGGATCGTTCCGTAGAAGTTGGCAACATGAAGAGTATTAGGATCGTCATCGAGCGGGATGCTAATCGCAAGAATGTTGATCTTGCTTAACGCGTAACGGGCAATCCTCCCATTCATTTTCTGCTCTCGATACCACACATAAGTGGCTTTTTGATCGGCATCTACTGCCATCCCTTGAGAGAAACCGATTTCGTATTTGATCTTAACGCCGTCACTCTTTGAGATCTCACCAACTTGATTGCCCTCAAAGTCCGTTGCACTCTTGTGCTTATACCCGTCCAGCAATCTAACGCCTCTAGGCGGATCGTTTTCTACAGGGTCGGGATGAAGCTGCCGCAATACCGTTTTTTGCGGAGCGGTCTCAGGTTTGCTTCGATCCTGTGCGGTAGAAAGATTCCATATGGCTAACACAATTGCCATCGCTTTGATCGACCAACCTAATGTTAAAGAAATATGTTTCATCCCACACCTCCGAGTTTGCCCTTCAAGGCTGGCCAACACTTCTCGATGATTTTTTCGGAAAGCTGTTTGCTGCTCCCAGTAATCCATATATTTCAGCGCGCCCCACGCCCGGTATTGAAGGTTTGACGCATAGGTGGAAATATTCGCAAAGCCCGAGCCGGTAACGCCGGTCACGCGACCTGTATCATCATGATTGTATCCGACCTGCGCGCTGAAGGGATCGGTGATACTCGTCAACTGGTTGGCGAAGTTGTACTGATACCCGATGGCGTACGAGCCCAGCCCATTGAACGTACGTGTCTCCGAAGTCATGCGCGAAAGCTGATCGTAACTGTAGCTTTGGCTGCCCAGTCCGTCAGTCATGGAAGTCCGATTACCCACCGCATCGTAGCCAAACGAGACATTCGATGCCGCGCTGATGCCCGCGGGTGCGCTGTAGGTAATCCCACTCACCAAATGACGATTGTTGTTGTAATCGGCAAATCTCTCTCAGCTAATTGACCTGCAAATCGCGGCCTAATGGGTTTCACCTCCTCAGCCGAGTTTTCTGTATACGAGTCGTGGGATCTCGCCCTTCCTAAGGCTTCGCCTCGAAGCCGTCTTTATCACTTGAAGCCTATTAGCGTCGGGACGCCGCGCACTGAGAGTTGCACTGGATACCTTGCGCGTCTAGCGATGGAGCATTGCGTTTCTGTCCACTCCCTGTTTAGTCGCGAGCTTGGCCCGGCAGCGAACAAGCTTTTTGGCGCTGAATCAAAATTCGCCAACTATCGTATGTATGGGCCGAGGACATTGCTCAATGGCAGAAACCGCACGGCGCGTGACTGGATTGAGGTGCTTGAGAGAGTCACGCTCCGACGCGAGATTCGCTTCCTCACAATGTTAACGTGGCAGAATGTCTTACCCGACAAAGGCCTTTCACGAGCTTTTCACGCTTGGTGTCCACGGTGCCTAGAAGAGCAGAACGGATCTAAGGGAGCCGTGTATGAGCATCTCCTGTGGACGCTGGGTGCAGTCAAGATTTGCCCGCATCATGAAAAACTACTTGAGACCGTGTGCCCACATTGCCGCAAGCAGATTCCAACGTTCGCCTATAGATCACGCCCTGGACACTGCTCCCGATGTCTTGGGTGGCTCGGCTATTCAGGGAGTAAGAAGGAAATAGATGTCCCACCTCTTGATGCAGACGAAGTTAAATATCAGATGTGGATAGCCGATCAAATGGGGAGGCTGATCGCCGTGGCGCCAGAGCTACAGTCTGGACCGCCAAGAGAACGGGTAACAAATTTCATACGGCTCTGCAAAAACAACACCGGGGGCAACATATGTGATTTTGCGCGTTTCGCCGGCGTCCGTGAGGAAACAGCTTACAAGTGGCTTCACGGCGAGCATATTCCGACAACTGACGCGTTGCTAAAGGTTTTGTTATCGCTTTGAGGCATCTTTTTCCGACCTTTTGATCAACCCTTCGCCGCCATATACGCTGAAGAGGCGAATATGCCTTCATCATAAAAATGGCGAAGTGAAACGGCTGCTTCTCACAGCACTTGAAGAAAATCCTCCGCCTTCGGCTCAGGAAGTTGCACGGCGGTTAGGCTACAAACATACAACGTCGCTCTCTACTAGATACCCCGCCTTATGTAAGTTATTAACAGCCAGACATCGTCAATCGCGCCGCCATCGACATCGAACTCAGCCCTCATCGAAACTCCGTCACGATGCCGCAACGTTGGAACGCGCACTTCGACAAGCCGTCGAAGAAAGAGTACCGCCATCATTGAAGGAAATCGGCAGGAGCCTCGGTTACGCATCTGAGATTCCCCTAAGAAGGTTTCCCAGACTATGCGAGGCGATTGTCTCACGCCGACGTCGACCATCCCTGAAACCTGAACTCCAGCAGGCCTTGAAAGAAAAAGTGCCGCGTTCGCTCAATCAGATCGCCCAACGCCTCGGGTATCAATCCGCAAGCTCTTTCCGCTCAAGGTTTCCCGATCTGTGCAAGGCCATCACTGCGCGACGGAGGGAGTGGCTAGCGAAGCAAAGAAATACTCTTAGAACCGGCCTCGAAGCAATCTTGCGTGAAAATCCGCCTCCGTCGCCAAACCAAGCTGCTATCCAGTTGGGCGACAAACACGTTCAAGAGCTAAAGAAATATTACCCACAATTGACTCACGCGATCTCGAGACGACATGCCGTCTATCAACGCGCACAATTCAAGAATCTTCCTAAAAAGTTGAAAGAAATCCTTTATGAAGAGCCTTCTTCGTCGCTAGGAGCAGTTGCAAGCCGCTTGGGACATACCCCCGAATACCTGAAAAAGCATTTCCCGGAGCTGAGTTCTGCAATCACTAAACGCCATGCTCAACTCAGCAGGAAACGCTCGTTGGAAAAGACGAAGGATGCGAAGCAGAGGGTCAGACAATTCGCCTTGGACTTGCATGCGGCGGGAGTGTATCCCTCTGCCCATCGACTCAGAAAGGAAATGAACGGACCGACGCTTGGAACGTTCCGAGCTAAGCTCCATCCTACGCGACTTAAGGCGTGAGCTGGGAATATCCCGAACCTATTTCCAGACGAATCCTGCCAGATTTGTGCGACCAGACCACCTGAACGATTAATCTCAATTGGAAGCATTAACTTGCCGGAGCCCATTGGAACTAATAAGTTGCCAAGGCGGCAATTTAATGGTTCAAGTGTCATGGGCGGGTCCTTGGTGCTGAAGATTTTTTTGGCTGGGAGGCAGGGACTCGAACCCCGATAGCCAGATCCAGAGTCTGGAGTCCTACCATTGGACGACCTCCCAGCAGCGAAATCGAATTTACGTAACTCCGCCGATCAAGTCAACCGGGCGTTACTGGCGCCGTTTGATTCGGGGCAGACTCAGCTTGTGCGCAATTCAGGGTGTCAGCCAAATGCCTTTTTCTTAAATGCACCATGGGCCGATTTTCGGGAGATCGCTGCTCACCAGCTAAACCGATCCACGAAACTACACGAAAGCCGCACTAGTTTTTGTTCGTGCGACTTCGTGTGATTTTGTGGATCGTTCTTGTCTAAGCTTGGAAAAAACCGCGGACGCAAACCAAGACACGACTGCCAATCGAACCTGCTCGCATCTTTAGCTCTTATCGCGCGCATAATTTCTTGCGATGCCGAATAAGAGTTTTATGAAAAATACTTCTTGCGCTGGACGCTTCAATAAACGCAGAATGGAGGCGCTTGGCGGCATTCCTCAAACACTTGCCGTTACTTCACGTTCGTGCTCTTATTAAAATCACAATTCGCAGGAGCTAATGAGCGAATCACACACGCCCCCAGACCCTAACGAACTGGCACGTCTACGCGCGCTGGTCGCCGATTACGAAACAAAACTTACCGACGCGGCGGCGCTGGTCGCGCACGTCAGACACGAAATCAACAACCCGCTCGCGGCCTTGCTCGGACAGGCGCAGTTGATGTTGCGCGAAGAACATGGCGATAAGGCCCGCAAGCGCGCCGAAACAATTGAAATGCTGGCTATCAGGATCAAGGAAACCGTCGCTGAGCTGCGCGACGTGCAAACGCCGGTGGCCGCGGTTAATCGCGCGGAAGAATAGCTGGCTCAGTTCCCTCTCCCATTGGGAGAAGGTTAGGGAGAGGGCTTGCGGCGGTAATTCCCCCTTTGATTTCCGTCCAGCGGAGGGAAAGTTGCCATTGGAACAGCCGGGTTTTCTTAACCGAGATCGAAGAGCAGAACTTCCGTTTGGTCGTGAGCCGTAATCTTGAGTTCGCTTTCTTTACTTATCGCGGCTCCGTCGCCCTGCTTCAGTTCCACTTCATTCAGACGAATCGTTCCGCGGGCAACCTGCAGCCAGCCATAGCGACTCTCGCCGAGAGCATGAATCACAGTCTGCCCCGCATCGAGGATGGCCGCAAATAACCGCGCATCCTGATGTAACTTGACTGAACCGTCGCGTCCATCAGTTGAAGCAATCAGACGCAGTCGACCGCGTCGTTCTTCATCGCTGAAGTGTTTTTCTTCATAGCTCGGCGGCAAGTTTTGACTCTGAGGCAGAATCCAAATTTGCAGCAGGTGAACTGGCTCAGAGTCGGAGGGATTGAACTCGCTGTGGGACACGCCGGTGCCGGCGCTCATTCGTTGCACGTCGCCCGGGCGAATGGCAGAGCCGTTGCCCATACTGTCGCGATGCTCGAGTGCGCCCGCGAGAATGTAAGTAATAATCTCCATGTCGCGGTGCGAGTGCGTGGGAAACCCTTTGGCCGGCTGCACGCGATCCTCGTTGATGACCCGCAGACTGCGAAAGTGCATGTGCGCCGGATCGTAATACTGATCGAACGAGAAGGTGTGGAAGGTATCCAGCCACCCAAGATCAAAGTGGCCCCGATCTTCTGATTTGCGTACTGTGATCATTTTGGAGTGCGGCGACTTGTCGCCGCTTTCGATTCACCGCAGAGACGCAGAGAACGCCGAGGCCGCGCAGAGATCTTCCGCATGCTCCTGAATCCGCTCAATGAGTTGCGGGACACCTTCCCGTGTAAAGACTGGCAAACCGTTCAAGTTGAGATCAATCGACAAACCTTCGCACCATTCATCAAAACGCATTCGAGCCGTCGCTCCGTCCGCATCATCGATCGTCGAAAGATAGATCGCGTCGGCCTTCGCGAGGGTTCGTCGCGCCGATGTCTTCATTCGATTCTCTCCGGCGCGCGCACATGTGATGGCGAAGTCAGCCTCGACGAAATCCAGGAAGCTGTTGCCTTCTACGATGACGCCCGCCGATCGGACGCGTGCCAGGGCCTGTTTGATTCCGTCCTTGACCTGATCCTCTCCGGCAATCACCCAGTGCACATTTGCGGCGCCTGCGTCCCAGAAGCGGCCGGTGTCTTTGCCGGTTTCGTAATTCTCTTCGCGGCCAGTGCGGATTAACGGTTCATCACGAATCAAATCGCTCACACAACAACCGTGCGGGTCCTTGCCGCAGGAACGATAGTGCCCGCGGGTCAGCTTAATGGCTTCCCAGCCCGGCAGACGTTCGAGCAATTCGCACATCAGGGTCGTCTTGCCGGTGTTCGACGACAAGCCACTGACAGCGATGATTGTAGGCCTCTCGCGACTCATCAAGTTACGGCACTATTTCAGCAGGATGTTCGCCGCCTCCGCGAACGAAGGAGAACCCTTTTGTTTTCTTCGTATTTGTTCGTGTGATTTAGTGGATCGTCTGCCGTGGGTAAAGAGCGATCCACGAAATCACACGAAGATACACGAAAAGAAATTCGGTTAAGTTAATCGAGACACACCCCGCCAGGTCGAAGAGAGCAGAATGCGTACTAATGCTTCAAGTCCCGCCGCGTCCTCGTTATCGAACCTCCCCAACGCTGGGCTATCGAGATCAAGAACGCCGATCAACTCTTCACCTTTCATCAACGGTATCACGATTTCCGAATTCGAAGCGCTGTCACAGGCGATGTGTCCCGCGAACTCATGGACGTCAGGGACGATGGTCGTGATGCGCTTTGCCGCTGCCGTGCCGCAGACACCCTGGCCCACCGCGATTCGCACGCACGCGGGCTGACCCTGGAATGGCCCGAGCAGGAGCTCATCATTTTTCAAAAAGTAGAACCCGGCCCAATTCAGATTGGGGAGCGCATGAAAGATTAGCGACGAGAAGTTCGCCGCATTGGCGATCAGATCTCGTTCGCCGGCGAGCAGGCTGGAAAGCTGCGCCGCAAGCTGCTCGTAAAGCTCAACCTTTGAATGGAACGGCGTTCCCGGAATTTCGTTGTACAGGATAGACATGATTTACACGATACCAACTGGTCAATTCTTCTTATCTTGTTAATCCCGTAAATCCTGTCTATCTGACAGTTCTTGTCGGGCAGAAGCCCTGATACTAATTACCACCGACTTCGATGCCGGCGTGTTGCTCTTATCAGCAAAGTTGCGCACCGGCACCAGCACGTTTGTTTCCGGAAAGTAAGTCGCGGCGCAATGACGCGGAATGCTGTAGGTCACGATGGTAAAACGATGCGCGATTCGTTCTTCCCCTTCAAAGTGGCTGATCAAGTCCACCATTTGCCCATCATGAAACCCGCCCAGTCGAATGTCATCCGGATTAAGAAAGACCACGCGACGGCCGTTGTGAATCCCTCGATAACGATCGTCCAGGCCATAGATCGTCGTGTTGAATTGATCGTGACTACGCATGGTCATCATTAAGAACTGGCCCGGCTTTAGATCGTGCCGCGGCAGTTCATGGACAGTGAAGTGCGCCTTGCTGTCATCGGTCTTGAATTCCAAATCGCGAATTGGATTCGGCAGATAGAAACCGCCGGGCTCCCGCATCCGCTGGTTGTAGTCTTCGAAACCAGGTACGACGTGCTCGATGTGAGCACGAATGCGATCATAGTTGGCCAGCAGTCCATCCCAGTTAACGCTGGATCGAGATCCCAAAACGGCCTTGGCCAGTCCAATGAC
>DATHHW010000050.1:0-42940 GCA_035317005.1 Pyrinomonadaceae bacterium
AGAGTCGGTGTTACATATGCGTTAAGTCCGGGGGCATTCGAGGATTATCGAGCGGTAAGATCAGACCACTTCAACAGTGAGAGCAAATGGAATCTCTGCGGTGAGCTATCGCTAAGTGAAAAGGACTCGGCGATCGCTGTCGGGTCATCACGAAGCCCGGCTCGCTCTCCGGGTTCGGCCGAAGCAATCACCGGATGTCCACTCGCGTGCGCGTGCTTAGTCGCGTGGCGATTTGGTGAGTCGTCACAACAAAGGGTCACCCCGCACGTTTGACAGGTCCGCAGATGGACCCAGCTGGCGCCGATTTTGACGCACTCTTCACACTCTCGGCGCGTCGGGCGCTTGACCTTGGTAATGGCGTTTAGATGCGAACAACTATCTTCAGCCATGTTTCTCCTCTTATTCGGCGAGCACTTGATGTACAAACGACACCGCAATCGAACCTTCCCCGACGGCGGACGCAACTCGTTTCAAATTCCCGCCACGAATATCTCCGACAGCGAACACACCGGGCAAACTAGTTTCCAGGAGATACGGCGGACGCTTAAGGGGCCACTTGGCTTTCGCCAAATCTTCCGTGGTGAGATCTAGGCCGGTCTTGATAAAGCCAGCCTGATCGCAGGTTACACAACCACTGAGCCATGCAGAATTCGGCACCGCGCCGGTCATCGAAAAGAGATGTGCTATGTTGTGCGACTCAGTCTGTCCGGTTTGATTATTGCGCCAGGTCACGCGCTCAAGGTGATCGTTTCCGTCCAGCGCAACAACTTCGGTGTTGGCATGAAGTTCTATGTTCGGGGTCTCTTCGATGCGCCTGACTAGGTAGCGTGACATTGTTTTGGCCAATCCGTCAGATCGAATCAGCATATAGACTCGGCTCGTGGTTTGCGCCAGAAAGACAGCCGCCTGACCGGCAGAGTTGCCGCCGCCCACGACAACTACTTCTTCACCGCCACACAACTGCGCTTCCAGATGCGTGGCCCCGTAATAGACGCCGGCACCCTCAAACTTCGAAAGATTTTCCAGTTGTAGTCTTCGGTATTGCGCGCCCGCAGCAATCACTACCGTCCGCGCAGGAACGTGTTGCCCGTCCCCAATCAACACCGCGTAAGGCCGTCGAGCACAAGCCAGGCCTTTCGCGTCCTTGGCAATCAACATCTCCGCGCCGAACTTTTGCGCCTGCGTATAGGCGCGGCCGGCGAGTTCGTGTCCCGATATGCCGGTAGGAAAGCCAAGATAGTTTTCTATTTTCGAACTCGCTCCCGCCTGACCGCCCGGCGCATTTGATTCGAGTACCAGAACATCAAGCCCCTCAGAGGCTCCATACACCGCGGCCGCCAGACCCGCGGGTCCAGCGCCAACGATGATCAGATCGCGCACATGCGCTTGATCGATTCCTTCGTTGAATCCCAGGCAGCCAGTAATTTCCTCGTTGGTTGGATTGCGCAGTACTGCGGTGCCGCGACAGATTAGAACGGGCAGGTCATCAATCGATAGGGAAAAGCGATCGAGCATTTCCTGAACCTCGGCATCACGCTCGAGATCGATGTAGGAATAAGGTTGGTAATTGCGAGTGAGAAACTCCTTGATGCGAAAGGTGTCAAGCGAATGACTGGATCCAATCAAAACGATGTCACCAACTTCGCGCGCAATTAATTCCAGACGACGCAGGATGAACGCTCGCAGAAAGATATCGCTAAGTTCGCTGTCGGTCTCGACCAGGGACTGCAACGCCTCGCGCTCGATTTCGATGAGTTCTGATTGTTCCGCGGCACGTACGCGCACGAGTCCACGACGGCCCGAGAGCACGCTTAGTTCGCCGGTGAACATGCCCGGATTGCAAATGGCGACGACGTGCTCCTGATTGTTCGAGACCTGCAGGATGTGCAGTTGTCCGCTGACCATAACGAAGAATTTCGTTACGTGCTCATTGAGCTCGACAACGATCTCGTCCTGTTCGACGGTCCGGCGTCGGCCGTGTGCGAGGACACGAGCTTGTTGGGCGGAGGTCAGGACGGGAAACATCTCGCTGGGAGTACTTCCGGGCAGTGGTGATAAGGCATCCTCAGCGTCTGGCATTTTCGACATATTATCCTGTCGCCTGGACGGTGGCTCTAACGGTCGTTCAGGCAGTCGAGCCTACTGCGACTTGTTGATGAAAGCGACGAGCCGCGGAATGACCTGCTGCGGGCCTTCTTCCATCAGCCAATGGCCTTTCCCTTTGATAACCACTCCGTCGACGTTTGTATCTACGAGCCGTGCCTGATGGATCAAAAACTCTCCTGACGCTTTCTCGCCAGTCAGCACCAGCATCGGCATTGTCAGTTTCGTTTCGGCAAATTGCGCGAAGTCTTTCGCGTCCTGTTCGAAGTTACGGAAAACCTCGAAACCCGCTCGCATCGCGCCGGGTTGCGCATACGATCTGGCATAGAACTCCCGGTCAACCTCCGGTATTGAATGCTTCGGATCAGCCGCGAAGTCATTCCAAAAATGCTCGAAATAGATCCGCTCGCGGCCAGCGACCAGCTTGAGCGGAGTTTCGCCGTAAAAGTGAAAGTGTTCGTTGAATTGAAGAGATGTGGATGATCACGCCTGAACCCTGTGCCAACATCGATGGTAGAAAAGCGCGATCCAGTCTTACAGCGGCGAACACGTTTGTATCAAACGCGTGTTGCCAATCGTCATCGGACAGCGCTAATGCGCCACCGCCGCGGGCCGCGGAACCACCTACGTTGTGAATCAGGATATCCAGACCCTCGAAACGATCTGTTACAGCTTTTGCAACTGACTCGATTCCTTTTCGAGTACTGACATCTGCCTGAACAAAACGATCAGCGGAAGTTTCCGACGAAACGGATCGGGCGGTAGCCATTACGTCTCCACCACCTCGAATCAGACGCTCAACTATGGCCTCGCCAATGCCTCTGGTGCCACCTGTAACCAGAATTCGCCTGCCGTTGAATTCAGGAGGCTCCGCTTTTGGATCGTTGTTCTGCATCTGCCAAATCCCCTTAGGTTTTGAGGGCGAATCCTGCTCAGGCTGTTGCCGCCACCTCACCTTTGATGAACGCGAGCAGGTCGGCGTTGATCTGATCCGCATTGGTAGTTGGCATGCCGTGCGGGAAACCGGCATATGCTTTCAACGTTCCGTGCTTCAGCAGCTTGATCGACCTTGCAGCCCCAACAGCGAACGGCACAATCTGGTCGTCTTCGCCATGCATCACCAGCACCGGCACGTCGATGATTTTGAAATCTTGGTAAAATTCTGTCTCAGAGAGGGCCTTAATGCAGTCGTATTGAGCCTTGATCCCGCCCATCATTCCCTGACGCCACCAGTTGTCTCTGATGCCCTGCGAGATCTTTGCCCCGGGACGATTGTAACCATAGAAAGGCATGGTAATGTCCTGATAGAACTGAGAACGATGGTTGGCTGTGCCGTCACGGAGACCATCGAACACTTCCATCGGAACGCCATCGGGGTTTTTCTCCGACTTCAACATGCCGGGAGGAATGGCGCTGATGATCACAGCTTTGGCGACCCGCCCTTTAGCGTGTTGTGCGACGTAACGAATCACTTCACCACCGCCCGTCGAGTGACCGATGTGAATCGCCTCCTTGAGATCGAGCGCAGTTACCAGCTCGTCAACGTCAGCGGCATAGGTATCGATGTCATTCCCGCTGACCGTCTGAGTTGAGCGGCCGTGCCCGCGCCGGTCATGAGCGATGACGCGGTATCCCCGGTCGAGAAAGAACATCATCTGGGCATCCCAATCGTCAGCCGATAATGGCCAACCATGGTGAAAGAATAGAGGCTGTCCCTCGCCCCAATCCTTGTAATAGATCTCAGTGCCGTCTTTGGTAGTGATAGTACTCATATTTTTCTCCTCTAATCTCTCAGGTCATGTGCCATGGATTTCTCGCTGGTGCGAGCCCTAATCTCACCGCCGTCTTTACCAGGTCGGCGAGCGATTCAGCCTTCATCTTTTGCATCATTTTTCCGCGGTGAGCCTTTACTGTGATTTCACTTATCCCGAGCTTCAAACCAATCTGCTTATTCAACATTCCAGCTACGACTAATAGCATCACCTCCTGCTCACGAGGGGTGAGTGCTTCGTAATTGCTGCGAAGCGCCGTCATTTCCGCTTGATCGTCGAGCACCGCCGCGCTGCGCCTGATGGCGTGTCGAATGGCATTTAACAGGACTTCGTCATCAAACGGCTTGGTTAAGAATTCGACAGCTCCAGCTTTCATAGCCTGCACTGTCATAGGAACGTCGCCGTGTCCCGTAATGAAGATGATTGGCATGTCGGTCCGCTCGGAGGCGATCAGCTTCTGCAATTCAAGACCGTTAAGATCCGGAAGAGAAATATCGAGCACCAAACAGCTTGGCGTCGTTGTGCGCGGGTGCTCCAGAAATTCACCTGCGGATGCAAATATCTCTGGCTGCCAGCCGGCGAAACTAATCATCAAGTCGAGCGATTCGCGCACGGATACATCGTCGTCAACCACGAAGACAATCGGCTTCTCCTGCGACTTGGCTGCTGCTGACATCGTGCCTGTCCAAGTAACTGAAATAATCAACTCGCTCGAAGCGCGGTGTTAAGTGCTTGCAAGAGATCCGTGGGCTCAAACGGCTTGAACAGGCAGTCGACGGCGCCTTGGGCGATTAACCGCAGACGCACTTCTGCATCACCCTGCGCGGTGATGAACACGATCGGAACCTTTTGATCGCGAAGCGTTAGCTCTCTCTGCAGATCGGGTCCGGTCATACCCGGCATCGCCACATCGAGGACCAGACAACTGGTGTCAGCGATTGATTTGGAAGCCAGGAACTCTTCGGCCGAAGCGAACGTTAGCGACTCAAATCCAAACTCCCTGAGTAGATCGGGTAGCGACTCGCGCACGGATTCGTCGTCATCAACCACTGTTATTAGAGGAGGTGTAGGCATCAGCTATTGATCCGCAAGCCTTTCCAGTCCTTCAAATTGTAGTTACCGAGAATGCGCCCATCCAAGCCGGCTGTCTATGGTACTTTGGTATCGGTACCCACCGCGATCACTTCCAGGTATCGATCGATACTTTGGTCTAATAGATTCTTATTTTTACTTGTGATTTACTCCCGCCGGCTCAGGGAACCCGAATGAATCGGATGATCGAAGGAGAAGACTCGTCTCGAATTGAGATGGTGATCAAGGGATCAAAAGTCCAATCTCCTCAGCAGGGAGGACACGATGAAACAAACAGATGACAGATCACGTCGTCGCTTTCTCAAGGTGAGCTCGATGTTGGGTTTGGCGGCCGCGTTTACCCCGGGGACGATCGTCGGGGCATTTGCAAGTTCGAATTCCAAAAAGGAGGAAGAGACCATGACCGAAACCAGTGCTACACAACCAGCCACAGAGCAGGCAGCCGACCAGACCGCTATTCGTCCATTTCACTTTGAGGCACCGCAAGCTGACCTAACCGACTTGCGCAAACGCATCACGGCGACAAAGTGGCCTGAACGCGAACAGGTCGCCGACGCGTCGCAAGGTGTGCAGCTCGCGACGATGCAGAAGCTCGCGCAGTATTGGGCGAACTCACACGATTGGCGCAAATGCGAGGCAAAGATCAACGCCGTGCCGAACTTCATCACCGAGATCGATGGGCTCGACATTCATTTCATCCACGTGCGCTCGAGTCATGAAAATGCACTGCCGATGATCGTCACGCATGGATGGCCCGGCTCAATCATCGAGCAGATGAAGATCATCGAGCCGCTGACCAATCCGACCGCCCATGGCGGGACCGCGGCGGACGCCTTTCATCTCGTGATTCCGTCGCTGCCCGGCTACGGGTTCTCAGGCAAGCCGACGAAGCCGGGATGGAATCCCGTTAGCATTGCGAAAGCATGGGCGACGCTCATGCAACGCCTCGGCTACACAAAATACGTTGCGCAGGGTGGCGATTGGGGCAATGCCATTTCGGAAGTGATGGCTTTGCAGCAGCCGCCCGGACTGCTCGCCATTCACACCAACATGGCGGCGACGGTTCCGCCCGACGTTTCGAAGGCACTTTCCGCGGGCGGCCCACCGCCCGCCGGCCTTTCGCCGGAGGAAAAGTTCGCGTGGGATGGGCTCGATGACTTCTATAAGAACGGGCTGGGCTACGCCCTCGAGATGAACAACCGCCCGCAGACGCTCTACGGAATCGTCGATTCGCCGGTTGGTCTGGCGAGCTGGATACTCGATCACGACATTCGCAGCTACCAGATGATCGTCCGTGTTTTCGACGGCAAGCCTGAAGGACTGAGCCGCGACGACGTTCTCGACAACATCACGCTCTATTGGTTGACGAATACCGCGATCTCGTCGGCGCGTCTCTACTGGGACACCGCGCATAATTTGCCGGCAGGCGGCTTCTTCGACGCGAGAGGCGTCAAGCTTCCGGTCGCCGTGAGCGCGTTTGCGGAAGAAATTTATCAAGCGCCGAAGAGCTGGGCAGAGAAAGCGTATGTGAAGCTCATCCACTACAACAGGTTTCCCAAAGGCACCCACTTCGCGGCGTGGGAACAACCAGAGTTGTTCGTTGGGGAAATGCGCGCGAGTTTCAAATCGCTGCGGTCGGTCTAAGTGAGCGAGGACGAGCAAGCTTTGAATCTACCGCAAGAGGTGCAGCCTTGAACGAATTGAAAACAATTCTGCCGGAAAACGTAGACTGGAAACCTTTCGCTGCGTTTCCGTCTTCAGTGCGTCTTGCTGTAATTGCAGGCCAGCCGTCGGAACCTGGACCGTATACGATCAGGGTCAAAGTGCCGGGCGAGGTGAAGCTAATGCCGCACCGGCATTCCGAGGATCGCATCTACACAGTCATTTCCGGCGTCTTCTACATCGGCGTGGGCGAAGAATTCGACCCCGATAGACTCGAGGCGTATCCACCCGGCGCGGTGATTGTATTGCCCGGCAACACGTCACACTTTCATTGGGCAAAGTCCGGCGAATACATCTCGCAGGTAACGGCGATTGGACCGCTGGGCTTTGAATATGTGAACTCGAAAGATGACCCGCGGAATGAAAACTCCGAGAGGTGAGGGCCGCGTTTGCCGAGAATCTTGCGGCAAAACTGTTCGACACCTCTGCACGGCAGTCGTATAGTACGTGAAACTTCAGCGAACATTTTGACCAGTACGGAGGCCTTATGTCAGACGACGATCCCAAATCGCGTCCGCCAAGTCCCAGCCGACGCAATTTTCTGTTGACCTCTGGAAGTAGTGTGGCAGCAAGCTTGGTTGCGGGATACGCACCCGCGCTTGCGAAAGACGCTGCCGTGGAGAGCGACTCCGATCCGACCAGCGCAGGGCCAAACATCGAGGGCGCTGTCCCCATTACGCTGCGCATTAACGGCAAGGACCACCAACTTCGCGTCGATCCGCGGACCACGCTGCTTGATTGCATCCGCGAAACAGTGGCGCTCACTGGAACCAAGAAAGGTTGTGATCATGGGCAATGCGGCGCCTGCACCGTGCATGTGAACGGTAAGCGTGTACTTTCATGCCTCAACCTAGCGTTGATGCACGATGGTGAAGAGATCACGACCGTCGAAGGATTGGGCACGCCGGAAGCAATGCATCCCATGCAGGCATCATTCCTGGCGTGCGACGCTTATCAATGTGGTTACTGCACGTCGGGACAGATCATGTCGGCAGTCGCATTGCTCCAAGAGCCGTGCGGTCCCGACGCCGACGCCGTCAAGGAGTTGATGAGTGGCAACATCTGCCGCTGCGGCGCCTACGCAAATATCGTCGACGCCATTCAACAGGTTCGAAAACGCGCGTAGCGCAAGCGGAGGTCCTCGATGCATATCTTCGAATTCATCCGGCCAAAAGATTCCGCGACGGCCATCGCTGTCGCCGCACAATCGAAAACTGCGCAGCAGGGCGCGGACGTTCGATTTATGGGCGGAGGTACAACGCTGATCGATCTGATGAAGCTCAACGTGGAGACTCCGGCCCGCGTGCTCGATATTAATCGCCTGCCACTCGACAAGATTGAACTCATGCCCGATGGCGGATTGAAGATCGGAGCTACCGTTCGCAATTCCGATCTCGCGTATCACGCGAAGGTGCAGCAAGATTATTCGGTTTTGTCGCAGGCGATCCTGCAGGGCGCCTCGGCGCAGATCCGCAATATGGCCACTGTCGGCGGCAATCTACTGCAGCGGACGCGCTGCGTGTACTTCCGAGATACCGCGATGCCATGCAACAAGCGTGAACCCGGCAGCGGGTGTCCAGCGATCACCGGGCACAATCGAACGCTCGCCATTTTGGGCGCGAGCGATCATTGCATCGCGACCAACCCTTCGGACATGTGCGTGGCGATGGCGGCGTTGGAGGTGACCGTACACATTCAGGGCACGAAGGGTTCACGCGCGGTTGCATTCGGCGATTTCCATCTTCTACCTGGTAACACACCGCACCGCGAAACCGTGCTCGAATCCGGTGACCTTATCACTCATGTCACGCTGCCCCCGCCGGTCACCGGAAGCAAGCAGGTCTACTTGAAGCTGCGCGATCGGGCGTCGTACGAATTTGCGCTGGCATCGGCAGCGGTGGTGCTCACGATCGCCAGCGGCAAGATCACACGTGCCCGCATAGCCCTTGGCGGCGTGGGCACAAAACCGTGGCGTTCGCCGGAGGCTGAAGCTGCGCTTACCGGCAAGCCAGCGAACGACGCCAGCTTCCGCCAGGCGGCCGAGGTTGCCCTGCGCAATGCCAGGCCGCAAAGCGAGAACAAGTTCAAAATTGAATTGGCCAAGCGCTGTCTCACACATGCTTTACGGACGGCGGCAGCAAGCTGAATCCCGAGGACAGGAG
Source organism: Pyrinomonadaceae bacterium (assembly GCA_035317005.1). GTDB lineage: Bacteria > Acidobacteriota > Blastocatellia > Pyrinomonadales > Pyrinomonadaceae > UBA11740. The sequence goes on from DATHHW010000050.1 coordinate 8,852, forward strand.
CGAATCATGGCGACAACACAGCCATCGCCGGCAACTTCTCCGATCGGACGCGACACACCGCGTATCGACGGGCCACGCAAAGTCACCGGACTAGCGAAGTACACATCCGACTTTATGTTTCCCGGAATGCTTTATGCAGTTCCGGTCGAAGCGACCATCGCGAATGGCAAGTTGCTCACGCTGGACACTGCGACCGCTGAGAAGATGCCCGGGGTGCGAGCAGTTTTCCACCGCGGGAACATTGGCAAAATCTTCCGCTCGACTCCGGCGCCGGGCTTCGATCGCGTCTGCGAAGAGCGCCGGCCTCCTTTCGAAGACGATCTGATCCACTATTACGGCCAATACATCGCTCTTGCAGTGGCCGAGACATTCGAAGCCGCCAAAGCTGCCGCCGATGCAGTGCGCGCCAGCTACGCGAAAGAAACGCCAAATGTCGAAGCTCAACTTGAGGCGGGCAACGATCCTCCCGTAATCCTTTCGACTTACGGTCCGGTTGAAAGAGTGCAAAGCAAGCGCGGAGATGCCGAAGGCGCCTTCGCAAGCGCGCCCGTCAAGCTCGACGAAACCTACGTCACGCCCGCCGAAACCCACAATCCGCTCGAGCTCCACGCCACCACCGCGATGTGGGATGGCGATTCGCTGACGCTGTATGACTCTACGCAGGGAGTGGTCAACGCGCGCAGTGTGCTGGCACAGATGTTCGGCCTTGCTAAAGAGAACGTGCGCGTCATTTCGAAATTCCTGGGCTCGGGCTTCGGGGGCAAGCTCTATCCCTGGACCCATGTTCCACTTGCTGCAGCCGCGGCCCGGCAGGTCGGCAAGCCGGTGAAGCTGGTCGTCAGTCGCAAGATGATGTTCCAGTCGGTCGGGCACCGGGCGCGTACTCAACAGCGTGTTCGGCTGGGCGCTACCAGCGACGGCAAGCTGGTTTCTTTCATGCACGACTACGTCTACCACATGTCGATGCGCGACGATTATCACGAAGACTGCGGCGAAGCCACGCCCTTCCACTACAGCGTGCCCAACTTGCGCGTGAGCTTCGGTCGCGCTAGACGTAACATTGGCGCAACGGCCGACATGCGCGGTCCCGGTGCGGTGCCCGGACTATACGCGACGGAATCGGCGATGAATGAGATAGCGGACCGACTCAAGATCGATCCCGTTAAGTTTCGCATCCTCAACGAGCCCAAGCTCGATGAGTCCAATGGGCTCCAGTTTTCATCGCGTCATTACGTTGAGTGCCTCAATACAGGCGCAGACAAGTTTGGCTGGTCCAAGCGAAACCCTGAGATTGGCTCAATGAAGCGTGATGGGTTGACGTTGGGCTGGGGAATGGCCGGTGCTGCATGGGTAGCAGGGAGATTCGCGGCCGAAGCGAACGTGCAGTTACGCGACGACGGCACCGTGCGAGTTGCGTGCGCCACGCAGGATATTGGCACCGGCACCTACACGATCCTGGCACAACTCGCATCGGAAAAGACCGGCGTGCCGCTCGACAAGATCGAAGTTGAGCTGGGTGACAGCGCCCTTCCGGATGGTCCGATCTCGGGCGGTTCCTTGGCCACCAGTTCGGTGATCCCGGCTGTCTTCAAGGCCGCTGATCAGGCGATCACATCGCTGTTAATCATCGCTGTCACGACTCCCGGTTCCCCATTCCTCGGGCACAAGCCGGACGATCTTGCTCTGGAGAGTGGTCGCATCTTCGTGAAGGCCGAGGGGCCCGGGAAAGGCATTCCGTTCGGCGACTTGCTGCGTCGGGCGAATGCACGTCTGGTTACCGGCAGCGGCAGCGCAGAAATGACGGCCTTTGCTCCAAACCCAAAGTTCTCCAAGCACTCGTTCGGCTGTCACTTCGTCGAAGTGACGTGGCAGGTAGAGATCGCCCGTTTGCGGGTGAGCCGAGTGGTGACGGTGATGGATGCCGGCCGGATTCTGAATCCGCTTACCGGCCGCAATCAGATCCAGGGCGCGGTCGTCATGGGCATCGGCATGGCGCTGTTCGAAGAAACCATTTACGATCCGCAGAACGGCGCACCCATTAACAGCAACCTGGCCGACTACATGGTGACAGTGAATGCCGACGCGCCGCCCATCGACGTGACGTTCCTGGACTATCCCGACAAGGAAATTAACGAACTCGGCGCACGCGGAATCGGTGAGATTGGGTTGGCCGGTATCGCAGCCGCCATTACAGCCGCGATCCATCACGCAACCGGAATTCAGGTGCGCGAACTGCCAGTGAATATAGAGGACTTGTTGGTGTGAATCAGCGTTTAGGGGGCGCGGCTATACCGGCGCGCCTTACTCTCGCCAACGCATGTGTGAGCGCGCTCATGACCGCTTTCTAATCGGATGGTCCTGTGTGAAAATACTGAATGAGAAAGTTAAATGAACACAACTTCCAAACAAGCAGTGAGCACGATGAATCAAACTTCCCCTGTTATCAAAGGAATTGGGGAAACCGGCGAGGCGTACTTATGGGATCGCGAATATAGCGATTTGAAAGTGATTCCCAGCAGCACGCGCCAATTACCTTCTAAGCCGCTTGTCTTGTTTGCCGAGATCTTGGATTTTCGAAGGATGCGCAAAGTACTTGACGCCGGCTGCGGTATCGGGCGGAATGCCATTTATCTTGCGCAAAAAGGGTGTGAGGTTCATGCAGTTGATTATTCAACAAAGGCTCTCACGATATTGGACGATGCGGCGAGAAGATCGAGCGTCCAAGAGCACATCAAGACATACGGATGCAAGTTGCAGAAAACATTTCCATTCGAAACATCATTCTTTGACTTAGTATTGGACTCCTACGTGTTCTGTCATTTTGTTGATGACAACTTTAGAGAGAATTATCGGCGCGAACTGCATCGAGTCACTAAACCGGGAGGATTTGTCTTTAGTTCTGTCTTCTCGTTCGAAGATGAATACTATAAAGATATTCGAGCGAGGAACGGGTACACCGATAACTTGGTGACTGATCCCAACAACGGAATCACAAAACGGTTGTATACCGAAGCGGAAATCACGGATTTCTTCTCTGTAGCCTTTGACGTCAAGTACTTTGCGAAATTTGAATTTACCGACGTGGTTTTGGGGCAGCAATATCGCAGAAGCATTTTTGCTATGGCATTACGCCGATGACGCAGGAACCGTTACTACCGACTACGCAAGATGCATCGTTGCGCGGCCCGAATAGAACTGACAAGCCGGACCCTGCGAAAGACATGGCAGATAACGATAAACCCGCGGGCCTCGACTTTCTCGATTTTCTGTTTACAGTCGCTATCAGTGTCGGCCTTACACCAGAACTCCTGAATGGGCCATTCACAGGACTACTGACCGAAAGCTCGCACTGGAAAGTCGAAGGTCCGTGGCCCACTAATTACGAATGGATCGAAATCGGCGCTTTCTTCGTAGGTTTCTTGAATCTCACTCTGAGTTGGTTTGGATATCACGCGTCCATTAGAACCAGGCCCTTAAATTATTTTAGCGGGTACGGGATGGTCCGATTCATGCTTGATGTCTTACTGGTTATTGTCTATGGAATAATCCTGATCAAGTATCAGAGTCCACCTTTAGTATTTTTCCTTCTGTTACTGGTTTGGTTGATTTTTGTGTTATGGGACGCTCTAAAAATTTGCGAGTATTGGCAACCGAAACAAGGGAGCGATACTAACGAAAAGTATTTTAAGCATAAGTGGGATGAGGCGTGGAAGAAATCTTCATGTCCCGAAAAAGCTCGAGAGATCCTTAGAGGCTTCAGGCGAGAATTTGTGACGCTTGTCTGGTTTCTCGTACTTCTTCTGGTCGTCACCATTCGTCACTACTACACTCCTAGCGAGTGGCCGTTCTTAGTTGCCGCGGCACTCGTCACGATCTTGTATCGCTTCAACAAGAATCATACAACGTGGGAAAGGATATTCGGAGTAACCAAATGACTACAGCGCTGAAAATTTATATTGCCGGGCCATACACAGCCCCCACCGAAGCTGAAAGAGTGAACAATGTAAACGCCGCCATAGACGCGTCGTTCGTGCTGTACTCTCAGGGACACTACCCTTACATACCGCATCTCACTCATTTCATCGATCAGCGGGCGAAGGAGGTGGGATTCAACCTCGAGTGGGAAGATTACATTCGGTGGGATTTGACTTGGTTAGAGTTCTGCGACGCATTGTTGTACCTGGGTAGTTCCCGAGGCGCCGATCTGGAACTCGAGGCAGCACAGAAAACAGGAAAGCAGATCTTCTATTCACTTAGTGAGGTGCCCTCTCTGACGAGTGAGATGGCGATGTAACCTAAAGGGTGCACCGCTACGTACAGCGGTCGGTTAGCTTAACACGAGAATGTATTGCCACGGCGCGCGGAATCGAAAACGAGAACGTCACGCCTGGGCCATCGTTTGGCGTAGCCCACATACGACCACGATGATTCTCAACGATCGAGCGACTTACTGCGAGGCCGATTCCCATCCCATCATCTTTGGTTGTGTAGAAAGTCTGGAATAGCCGGTCAAGCGATTGCGGCTCGAACCCTATTCCAGTGTCCTGAACACTCAGTCGCACCCGGTCACCTTCTTCCACCTCAGTTCTGAACAATAATTCGCGCGGACGATCGTCGACATAGCTCATTGCATCTGAGCCGTTCCGCAGCAGATTCAGAATGACTTGTTGTAGCTGCACGCGATCGCCCATAACCGCCGGCAGTTCGTTCTTAAGTTCGATCCTCGTAACCACGCCATTCCGTTCCAACTCAGTACGCGAAAGCGCAATTACTTCGCGGGTCGCCTCATTCAGATCGACTAACTCCGCCGCTGCATCCTTGTTAGTGAATAGCGCCCGGAGGCGTGTGATCACATCAGCAGCGCGGCGACCGTCACGAATTGTACGCTTCGTGGTTTCTCGGGCGCCGTCCACGTTGGGCGGCTCAGCGTCCAACATTCGCATACAGGTGCTGGCGTTGGTGATGATGCCCGACAACGGTTGATTGACCTCATGCGCGATCGAAGCCGTCAAAGCGCCAAGACTCATAACCCTCGCCACGCGCGCGAGTTCTGACCGTGCTCTATCCAGAGCCTCGTCCGACAACCGGCGGGCGGTGACATCCCGAACTGCCGCGATGTACTCCAGTTGGCCGCCTGAATCCCTCGTAGCTTGAGCCACTGCATGCATGTACTTGATCGACTGGTCAGGCATCAGTAGGCGATATTGCCATTCAAAGTCATCCGCGCCGTTGCGTGCCTGTTCGACCATTTTCTCGTACAAGGTGAGATCTTCCGGGTGCACGCGCGTGCGGATGACTTCGAGCGTGATGGTGATTCCCGGATCGAACTCATAAATCCGATAGAGTTCCTCTGACCAGGTGATTTCGTCTGTCGCGACGAGCCAGGAAAAACTGCCGATTGAGGTGAGCCGCTGGGTTTCGGCGAGGAACGCCTCGCTACGACGCACGTCTTCCTGCGCCCGTTTTCGGTCCTCGATGTCGAACGCGGTCGCATACCATCGATCGATCGTTCCCTGATCATCGAGCAGAGGATTGTAGCGGACCATGAACCAGCGATATTTGCCGTCCTTACCCCGAGCGCGTTGCTCATATTCGAACTGTAGGGGGCGTTTGAGGGCCTCCTTGCGCTCCTCGCGCAGCCTTTCCAAATCGTCCGGGTGGTAAACCCGAGTGCGAAAGTCCTCTTTCTGCACGTCCTGCAGGGTGATACCGTGGTAATCCAACACCGCTTGATTCACCGACAGTACGGTCCCATCGGGTCGCGACACTTGTATGAAGGTTGGGATGGTGTCTATTGTCAGGCTCAAATTGCGCTCGCTGGATCGTAGAGCCTCTTCAGCCAGCGCACGCCCGATGGCAATGCTGGCAATGTGGGTAACTTGAGCGATGAGATCCTGTTGAACTTGAGTCGGGCTGGAAGGATGGTCCTGAAAGATCGCGAACGTTCCCAACACGCTGCCATCGCGAGAACAAATCGGCGTCGACCATTGTGCGCGTAATCCATGACCAAGCGCGAGCGGTCGGATCAGACTCTGCTGCCAATCCAAATCTGATTCAAGGTTTTCAGCGATTACCTGCGACTTAGTAAACGCTGCGAGTGCGCACGGTCCTGCCGACACTTCCACCGTTAGTCCTTCAAGGGTGTCGTTGAAAGTCGCAGGCAAGCTGGGCGCTGCGCCAGTGTGGAATGTCGGCCCACTCCAGTCGATCAAATAAATCCCGCACTTGCAGTCCGCGGCTATGTCTTCGACAAACCTGCATAGTGCGGTGAGAACATCCTTGAGCGCGCCGCCCGAGGCCACCATCTCCAACAGTCGTTTTTCACCTGCGAGTTGGGCTTCGGCGCGCTTGCGGTCATCAATATCGATTTGTAAGTGGAACCAATGGCGGATGTGCCCCTGTGCATCTCGCAAGGGTAAGCCAAGGACATTGAACCAGCGGTAGGTGCCATCAGCACGGCGGTGGCGGCTCTCGATGTTATAGGAAGTGCCCGCTTGGTGTGCCTCCAGCTGCGCGGCCACTGTGCGCTGAAGGTCATCCGGATGAACGACGTCTGAGCTCTTCCAACCCTTCAATTCCTCGAGGGTCTTGCCGAAATATTCGAGTGTTGATTGATTGAGTGCCTCGACTTCACCAGATGGCGAGGTGACCGCAACCGGAACCGGAATGCTGTTTACGATCAAATCAAAACTGGTCTCGCCTTCGCACGCGTCCTCTTCCGCCCACTTATGTTCCGCAAGTTCCTTTTTTAGTTGTTCGTTGGTGGCCGTTAGTTCGGCAGTACGTCGGGCTACACGACGATCCATCTCCTCGGCGAAACCCTTTTGTTCCGCGAAGGGTACGGCAGCTGCGGACTTCTTCATAGTCGATCCCTCGAGTCGTCTGCTCAGGATGCAACACTTTGGCGGGGCTGTCTATTGAATCTGGGCTACGAATTTATGGCACAGCAATCCTTACCGTGTGATGTGAAACTGCTCATCTCTAATACCAAAGTATCGATCGATACCTTCGTATAATAGACCAATTTCCCCACTTGGAGTGTAATCCTCCAGCACCCAGCAACCGAACAATCAGATCGGAACGTCGTGCAGGAGAAGGGCCGAGGACATTCGTCGTGATTCCGATCTCTTCCTCGAGGGTGTGAGCGCTCCTGAGTATCAGAGACGGATGCAGGCTGCGACGAAACGCAGCTTCAGACGAGAGACGCAGAAATGAATTTAGGTCAGCTGGTGGCAGATCTCTAAGGAACACCGCATGTCTAAACTCGCATCGAGGCTGCTGACCGCGAAACGCGGCACGATTAAATGAAAGGAGCACGCATGTCCACGATCCATTTCAATCAGACAACCACCTTAACGCCCGAGCAGTATGTCGCCGGTCTCACCGACTTCGGGCCTGGCCGCTCGAAGGTCTTTGGCAACAGCGCCGACGAATACCTCAAGGTGCATCATCGAGACCCCTCGGAGGCCGATGTCACGGAGGGCTCGGGCGGGTATCTGGGAGCGATTGCATTACGACTGGTCCGATCCCAATCGTGTCGTCCTCACGACGACCGACTCAAACTCGTGGGGAGGCGCGTCAGGCTACGTCTACACCTTTCCGCGTGAGCCCAATGACACGACCGACATAGACGTTGTCATCGTGCGCGAGGGCAAGACCCTCAAAGGGAAGGTGCTCGGCCTCGTGCTTGGGACCGTAGGCCGGAGCGTTTTGAAAAAAGCGTTTCAAAATTCCGTCAAGGCGATCGAAGTCCGGAACGGCGCGGCTAGCGACACAGGCGAATTATGAGCCGGGTAGTCTTACTTGTTGTAGGCGGCGCCTCAACGGATTGCGGTGGATCTCTCCGTCCGTTTCTCACCGCTACCTTAGCCCCTTTTAGTCACCCGTTTTTGCGATCCGATACTTTGGTATCGACCAATACCTTCGTCTAATTTCCAGATCTTTGGCGCTGTGTTGAAATCAAACTGCGCCCGCGGTTAATCGAAGAAAGTGCTTTGCGACTAACGCGTGTCGGAGGAGAAACGACCATGTCTTTATCGAGTTTATACGAAAGATCACTTCGCAAGCTTGTGTTTGCGATCACCGCATTACTGCTCTGCAATGGTTTGATCTCTTTGGTAGATGCATCCGGGAAGTGGAAGCGCCCACTCACGACAACCATTGAACCCACCTCCACCTGGTACAGCGCCGAGGACTATCATCGGGATTATTTTCGCAAACACCCGGAAGGGTACAACTGCCACTACATGCGCGATTAGGAAACCAAGTTGACCAAGGCCACACACTATGAAACAAGAAACTAGATATGACCGGCGCCGCTTCATTGGTTCTGCCGCCATGAGCATTGCGGCGGCTAAGTTCGTCGCGATAGATTCAGCGCGCGCGGAATCCGGAAGGACAAAAGCCTCAAGTGCGAACATCGTCAGACCGCCCACGAACCCATCGTTTGGTCCTCTTAAGCAGATCGACGCCGGCTTTCTCAGCGTTGGCTACGCTGAGTCCGGGCCTGCTGTTGGTCCATCCGTGGTTCTTCTGCACGGCTGGCCTTATGACATTCACACTTATGTCGATGTCGCTCCGTTATTAGTCTCGAAGGGTTATCGCGTGTTCGTTCCCTATCTGCGGGGCTATGGCTCGACGCGCTTTCTTTCAACTGAAACTGTCCGGAACGGTCAGCCGTCAGCGCTCGCTTCAGATATCGTCGCCTTCATGGATGCTTTGAAAATTGATAAAGCGATCATTGGCGGTTGTGATTGGGGTGCGCGCACGGCCAACATCATCGCCGCGCTCTGGCCGGAGCGCTGCAAAGGCATGGTCTCAGTGAGTGGTTATCTGATCGGCAACCAGGCCGCCGGCCGTGTACCGTTGCCTCCAAGCGCTGAGCTCCAATGGTGGTATCAATATTATTTTGCGACGGAGCGAGGCCGAGCCGGATACGACAAATACCGGCACGACTTTGCCAAGCTCATTTGGCAGATTGCTTCGCCGAAATGGAACTTTGATGCAACGACTTTTGATCGCAGTGCAGTCTCCTTTGATAACCCCGATCACGTCGCGATCACTATTCATAATTATCGATGGCGGCTCGGATTGGCAGAAGGCGAGCCTAAATATGACGATCTTGAAAAGCGACTGGCCGCAGGCCCGGTAATAACCGTGCCGACGATCACGCTTGAAGGTGATGCGAACGGGGCGCCGCATCCGGAGCCGAGTTCTTATGCCAAGAAATTCTCGGGCAGATATTCCCATCGGACGATTGGGGGCGGCATTGGGCACAACTTGCCTCAGGAAGCGCCGCAGGCTTTTGCGGAAGCAATTGTCGATGTCGACAGTTATTAATCTGCGAAGACAACGTGGGCTCTACATCCAGGCTCTTAGCGAACAGTGGTGAGTATTGTGACAGGCGCAAAGCGTGGCGACGAGTATCGGATCTAATGGATAGCCGAAGAAACATGTTAATCGGAATTGTTGCGGGCATTGTTATTGTAGCGGCGCTAAGTTACGCGACGGGTTTGACGAAGCTAATACGCAGTTCGTTTGGCAGCTCCACCGAATACAAGAGTTCGGGATCTGCTGCTGCTCCGGAGTTGGCGACTGGTGACTGGATCAACTCAGCACCGCTCAAGCTCAATGAGCTGCGCGGTCGCGTCGTGCTAATCGAGTTCTGGACTTTTGGCTGTATTAACTGCCGCAACACGTTGCCCTTCATTAAGTCCTGGCATGATCGCTATCGGGATAAAGGCTTGACCGTCATTGGCGTGCACTCACCTGAGTTTGATGAAGAACGGAAAGTCGAGAACCTCCGCCGCGAAGTTACCTCTCTCGGGATTCGTTACGCCGTAGTTACTGATAACGACTACCAAACCTGGAGCGCCTATCACGTCGAAGCGTGGCCCACGACCTTCTTGTTAGATAAGCAAGGACGAATTCGAGGGATGCACGTGGGTGAAGGTGGCTATGACGAGGCCGAACGATTGATTCAGAAGCTACTCGCAGAAAATGGCACATAGCCGGTAAATAATTAGGAGCAATCGTGAGCACGAAAATGAAGGCAGCACAGATAAGCAAAGCAGGGGCGATCGTGTCGTTCTAAGTCTTGACTGATGAAATCCTACCCGAATGGGCAAACTATCTAATCTCGAGTTCTTCAGAAGAGTGGCTGACGCCGGAGAGGCTCCCGCCGAGGGTTCTCGCTTCATCTACCCTCCGATGATCGCTAAGACGTTAGGTTTCCGACTGATAGAGGTTGGCCCCGGCACGGCAACGATGGAACTGATGGCCGATACTGAAATCCATGCAAATCCGATGGGGACGATCCACGGGGGAGTTTTGTGTGACATTGCTGATGCCGCCATCGGAACGGCTCATGCCAGCGGCCTGAAAGAAGACGAGAGCTTCACCAGTATTGATCTGCAGATCAATTTCTTTCGCCCGGTATGGAACGGCCGAATTCGCGCGGTCGCAAAACCGGTGAATGTCGGTCGACAGATTAGTCGTTATGTCTGCGACATTCTTAGAGATGATGACAAGCTGGTTGCGCAAGTTTCCAGTACCGTGATGACCCTCCGAGGAGGTCAGGCATCGGGAAGATAACGCTGCCGCTAGTCTGATCCGCGCCACACGACGCAGGGAGATGACGTAGACAGAAAAAGACCCGAATGAAATTTCCTCACTTCGGCAATTCTTCCGCGATGAGATGGGTTGTTTTTGGTGGTTGAGCGCCAACATGAAAGGCTTGAACGCGTTGCTCTACTGTCCTGTCCTCGGCTGTAATCCTTTCGTGCTGTCGTAAGTGTTCGCCCCAGGATTCAGTCACGAAAATCTCGAGATATCGGTCCGGATCAGCAGAGTCGCGCAACACGTTCCAACGAATCGCACCGTCACGGAGACGGATTCGTCTCAAGTCTTTCAGCGCGTCCAAAAACTCTTCCGCCGTCTTTGGATCGATTCGATACTCAATCGAAGTTATGGCCGGACCATCAGATGTGTCAGTCTCGATTCGCATCACCGGCTCCGGCCAGTGATTTGAAGGCGCGAGTGACAAATTCTGTTTGGCGACCAAACGGTAACGCCAGGTGAAAGGCAAGCCAGTCACGAGCCCGACCGCCGAAATCAGAAGCGCACTCGATATTCCGAAACGTGCGGCCACGAACCCCCAAAGCGCGCTGCCACCGGCCAGACCTCCGGTGAAGACTAATAAGTACACTGCCAATACCCGCGCGCACCCACGGAGGCGTTGCGGTCTGCGCCGCAACGTTCAGACTCGCCAGTACCGAGATCCAAGCTATCCCTGCCACTACCAAAGCGATGGCCAGGAACAGAAATGAATGAACGTAGGCAAGCGCAATCGCGCTTAGAGCAAAGACGATGCTGCCGCCTGCTACTAATTGATTGGTGGCGAACCGCTTCCTGAGTGAAGGTAAGAGCCATGCTCCGGCAATTGCGCCAATGCCCAGGCAGCCAAGCAACGCCCCATACCCAAATGAACTCAGTCCCAAGCCGCGGCGAGCTTGCTGAGGTAACAGCGCCCATAAGGCGCTGGCGCAAATAATGAAGACAGCGCAGCGGAGCAGCACCGTTTGCAGTTCTGGTGAGTGACGCAAGTAGCGCGTGCCGGCACGCATGGCGCTGATGATTTCTTCGGGAGGCAGCTTGCTTGTTCGAGGTGCAGGCTGCCATCGATAGACGACGAGGAATACTGCCATGAATGAAACGGCGTTAATAAAGAAAACGACCCATGGACCTGACGCGGCTATGATGAAGCCTCCGATGGCCGGGCCAATAGCCCGCGCAATGTTCACTGCCACACCGCCAAGCGAGAGAGCTGCAGGCAAATCTTTGCTGGGAACTAGCTCGGGCGTAATTGCTTGCCAAACTGGATTGGTTACTGCCGAACCGATGCCGAGAAGAAAAGTCAGGGAGAGCAGACGGCCAGTAGTCATATGACCGGTCAGCGCCATGACCCCCATCGCAGTCGCCACGATCACCATCCACACTTGCATGACGATCAGCAAGCGGCGTCGATCGACGATGTCCGCGAGCGCACCGGCCGGCAACGCGGCCAATACGACCGGTAAGCTGCCCGCTGTCTCGACCAGCGCGACCAGCACAGGCGAAAGCGTAAGTGATGTCATCAACCAGCTCTCGCCCACGTCCTGCATCCAGGAGCCAATGTTGGACACAACGCTCGCGATCCAAAGCGCGCGGAATACCGAGTGACGCAGAGGACTCCACACTGAGGCGGTCGGAGACGGGCTTGCCTCGGCTGGCGGGTTCTTAATTTTTCTAGAGCGCTTCGCCATCGCGATTCTGTTCCAAATCTTTGCGAAGGTTAGTCCTGCTCGATTAATAATTCTATTCGGCGCAGGTGGCGACAACCTTTGTTTACCCCACCATGCCTCAGCGTTTAGCGCAGTCTAACCTGATAGTAGTGTTATCCAGCATCCATCGTAGCAGGAACTCGACAAATGAAATCCGTAAGGGCTACAAATGAGCACTTGTCATCCAAAGAATTACCATGCAGACACGAGAAATAACCTACGTTCGGGATTTATTACGTGCAACTCGGAGGGGGACTGGTTGAGGATGGGGCTAGCTCAAAGGAATGAAGACGAGATTTTTCCTCAACGATCTGCGCGAAATTTGGGCACGCAAGGAGTTAACTCCGTTGCGTTGGTCCATTGTCAAAAAGTGATTGGCTGTAAATTATTGAAATGATTGGTGCCGAGGGAGGGATTCGAACCCTCACGGGATTACTCCCAACGGATTTTAAGTCCGTAGCGTCTGCCATTCCGCCACCCCGGCATCGCGTCAGAAGATAGCATAAAGCCGTGGGCAGTGAGCAGTGGGCAGCGGGCAGTGGAACCGGGTATCATGGCCGCCGTTTCAAGCTTCACGTTTGGGTCCTGCCTAAAGCATTTCTTTGCCCGGCACAAAGCTTATTTCTTGGAAGGTTAAGCAGGGTGTAGAATGCAATCGTCTTCTCAACGAATCTGCCGCCCGACGGAACATTGATGACCGAAGAGCAGGAAGTCTTTCTCAAACACATTCAGAAGCAAGGTCTGAAGCGCACCGGGCAGCGCGATCTAATCCTCGATGTGTTCCTGCGCACTGAAGGTCACGTCTCTGGTGAAGACCTTTACCGTTTGGTGCGGGAGCAGGATCCCACAGTGGGCCAAACTACCGTGTATCGCACGCTCAGACTTTTGACTGAGGCCGGCCTGGCCCGTGAGGTCCGCTTCGGCGATGGGCGCGCGCACTACGAACATAATTACAAACATCAACATCACGATCACATGATCTGCTCTGAGTGCGGAAAGATCATTGAGTTTTATTCACCTGAGTTGGAAGCTATTCAGGACGCAATGGCCGCGAAGCATAAGTTTGAATTGACTTCGCACTTGTTGCGCATGATCGGAATTTGCGCGGACTGCCGTCGTCAGGAGCGCGAGCGGAAACGGGATCATGCGAAAGAGCCCGTAGTGCGCGCCGCCGCACGCGGATCGCGTCGTTAAACTGGGGAAGGAATTAACCATGAGTGTTGAAATAAAATTTGAACCCGATGGATCCAGCGGCCTGGTTGCCGAAGGCACCTCGATAGTGGATGCGGCCCGGCGTCTCGGCTTTCAAATTCCGGACTGTGGGGTGTGCGATGGTACTTGCGCCATCAGGATCATTACCGGCAGTGCTCTGCTTTCTGATTTGACCGACACCGAGCGTCAGCAGTTGAGTCCGGCGCGACTGGCAGGAGGTGAACGGCTTGCGTGTCAGTGTACGGCAGAGCGCGGTGGCGAACTGGTCATTAGGCTGGTGGCCCAATCTGAGCGCAGCCGCACCGCCGAAGAGAAGACCCGCGAGCTGCGCCAGGAATTCAGCGAGCTGCCTTTCGATCGGAAGATTGCAACCCTGATGCAACTGGAAACCGTCGCAGTGACCCAGGCCTTCGACAAGATCGCGGATGCTTCGGCTTCGCTGGGCAAGAAGATCTTCGACAGCGTTATGCCTGATGCTTCAGCGAAGGCCGAGGGGCCCGGCACGGCGGAAAAGGGAAAGAAAGTTTGAACGCTGATTCACAGACTATGATCAATGAGCCTTCGCTAACCGAACCCTTAAAGAACTCATCTCGCTTTTTGGCCCTGGCATTTGTGCTGATCGTGCCGCTCCTTCTGCTCGGCTGTCCCAGCAGCACTAACAAACCTGCCGACGGTTTGGCCCCGCCACCTGCATCGCCGGCAAAGTCCGACTTTGACGGAGATCGCGCATTTGAGCAGGTGCGCAAACAGGTGGAGTTCGGCCCGCGGCCAGCCGGATCGGCTGAACTCGAGAAAACCCGTAACTACATGATCGATCAGTTGAAGTCGTCCGGCCTGAAGGTGTTGACCGATGAGTTTCACGTGACCACACCTGTTGGTGATCGCAAGATGGTCAACGTCACGGCCGAGCTGCCCGGCGAATCGACCGACGTGATAATCATTTCGAGCCACTATGACACCAAGTATTTCAAGGACATGAAGTTTGTGGGCGCCAACGACGGCGGCTCTTCGACTGGCGCGTTGATGGAAATTGCGCGCGTGATGGCGGCAAGCAAACAGAAGCCGAAAATGACTTACTGGTTTGTCTTCTTTGACGGTGAAGAGGCGTTTTGTTTTGATTGGGACGAATGTCACAACCCGAACCCGGTCGATCCCAAGACTCCTTTGCCTGATCACACTTACGGCAGTCGGCGATACGTAGCCCAGTTGATTCAGAAGAATGAACTGTCGCGCGTGCGCGCGATGATTCTGTTGGACATGATCGGTTATAAGAACCTCCGTCTCGGACGCGCCGATCTGGGTACGACCTGGCTTATCGATACGGTCTGGCAAACGGCGAAACAACTTGGTTACGGCCATGTGTTTGTGGATGCCCTCGAAGGTGTCGGCGACGATGATCACGGACCGTTTCTACGAGCCGGCATCGACGCGATGGATATCATTCAGTTGAGTACGTACGGGGTAAATGACAGCGAGTACTGGCATACGAAGGAAGATACGCTGGATAAGATCTCCGCGAAGAGTTTGAAGACTGTCGGCGATGCGGTGTTGGGGAGCTTGCCGAAGATTGAAGAGCGGTTGGCGAACAAGCCGAAGTAGTTTCGCGGCTCGGCCGACTGATGTGCGGAAAGCCTCCGGCTTTCCGTACGAGATGCCTGTTTTCTCTATTCGCTTTGGCGAGGCTCAGCCTCGCCAAGCCAGAGTCATATTGAGGTCTAGATCGGAAAGGCAAAGCCTTTCCGCACATCAAGGGGCGGAGCCCCCTCATTGGCTGAGCGGAGGGTTAGATTTCAAAAATCCTCAGGCCATCATCCGCAGCTTCTCTTCAACCGCGGCGCCTACTTCACTGCAGCGTGACGCCTTTGCCTCTCCGATCAAGTCATAGGTCAATGTCTTACCCTCGCTGAGGAGCGCCACGACCGCAGCTTCGACTTGCTGCGCCGCCCGATGCAACCGCTCATCTGCGTGTCGAGTGCCCAGCCAGTCAAACATCATCTGCACCGCGAGAATTGCCGCCAGGGGATTCGCCTTGTTCTTGCCGGCGTGTTTCGGCGCGCTGCCATGAATCGGCTCAAACATCGCGTGTTCATCGCCGATATTCCCGCCGACCGCCAGGCCCAATCCACCCGCCGTGGTCGCTCCGTTATCGCTGATGATGTCCCCCACAAGATTCGGCCCAACGACCACGTCGTACCATTCGGGATTGCGAATCTGCCACTGACAGAAGGCATCTACGTAGGCGTAGTCGAGCCTAATATCCGGAAAATCCCGCTGCCCGACCTCGCGGAACACTTCGCGGAAGAAGCGGTGCGCACCGATGATGTTTGATTTGTCGACGCACGTGACCTTGAGCTGCTTGCCGCGGCGTCGCGCGAGGTTGAAGGCGTAACGTACGACGCGTTCGGTTGCTGTGCGAGTAATTCGTATTGGGGTGACCTGGCCGTCAGGAATCGGATTGGTCTCGCCCGTGTAAGCATCCTCGGTATTCTCGCGAATCACGACGTAATCAACTTTGCCCGCTTCCCATACCTGTTTCAATTCACCATGAATCTTGTGCTTAACGCCGGGATACAGTTTTACCGGACGGACATTCGCGTACAGACCGAGCTTCTGTCGATTGAGAATTACCTGAGCGAACCCGGCCAACTGTGGTTCGGGATACGGCTTGCCCGGCTTCGTGAAAACAGTTTTGCCGTCAACCTCATGCCCAACGGCCCCGAGTAAGATCGCGTCGGCGGCCTCGCACTTTTCAAAAGACCCTTCAGGCCATTCGATCTCGTGCTTGGCGTAGTAATGACCGCCACACGGAATCTCTTCGACCTGAAAATCGATTTGAAATAACTCGCCCGCCGTGTTCAGGACACTCAGGGCACACGATAAGACCTCAGGCCCGATTCCATCACCGGGCAGCGCTACAATGTAATAGGATTGTTTCGGCATTGTTCCTTTAGACGAAGGGTGACTATAAGCGACTTGGCTAAGAATCAACAACAACGCATCCCGCTTCTTTCTGATTCTGTTTAGAAGCGAGCTAACGCCCGGTTGGTCGGGAGTTAGCCCGACTCTAAACTACCTGAGGTTCGAGTTCCATCATCTGCGTTTTCTTCCTCTGCTGCCTCTGTGGTAATAATCATTCTCTATGCTGAGTGCAGAAATCATCGCTATCGGTTCCGAACTCCTCGCCTCAGATCGTACCGACACCAACAGTCTCTGGCTGACTGAACAACTGAATCGGATGGGCATCGATGTGAAGCTAAAGACCGTCGTCGGTGACGATGATGCACGCCTGGAAGAGGTGGTCAGGGATGCAGTCAAGCGTTCGCGCGTGGTCATCACCACCGGCGGTCTGGGCCCAACTGAAGATGACATCACTCGCAAGGTTGTGGCTCGCGCGCTGAAGCGCCGGCTGACGCTTAACGAGTCGGTGCTGGCCGAAATTCGCGAGCGGTTTAAGAGCTTTGGCATGAATATGCCGGAGCGGAACTCACGGCAGGCAATGGTAATCGACGGCGCTGAGGTGTTGCCGAATCCCAACGGCAGTGCGCCAGGTCTTTATCTGGAACATGAAAGTTGTGCGGTTGCTTTGTTTCCGGGCCCGCCGCGAGAGATGAAGCCGATGTTTGAGAATCACGTTGCTTCGCGTCTGGAGAAGCTGGCCGGCGACATTCGTTTCGCGCGGCGAGTACTGCGCGTGGCCGGCATGGGCGAGTCCGCCGTCGATGAAAGGATCGCGCCCATTTATTCCAAATACCAGAATCCCCTGACGACGATCCTTTTCAACAGCAGCGAAATCGAAGTTCACTTGCGCGCGCACGGGCGAACCGAAGCCGACGCCGAGGCGCTGCTGGATGATCTGTCTTTGAAAATCGAAACGGAGTTGGGCAATGCGGTCTTTTCATTTCGCGGCGAAAAGATGGAAGAGGTCGTGGGAAGAAGTCTGGCGATCTCCGGCTTCACGCTGGCGGTGGCCGAGAGTTGCACGGGCGGTTTGATTGCAGAGCGGCTAACCAACGTTCCCGGATCGTCAAAGTATTTCGTCGAAGGCCTGGTGACGTACTCGAATGAATCGAAGGCGCGCTTGCTCGGCGTCGACAAGAAACTGATTCGCGAATTCGGCGCGGTCAGTCAACAAGTGGCGCGAGACATGGCGCGCGGCGTACGTCATCGCGCCAAGACCGATTTCGGATTAGCTGTGACGGGAATCGCCGGTCCGGATGGAGGCACTGAAGAGAAGCCTGTCGGTTTGGTCTACATCGCGCTTGCCGACGATGCGCACACTGAGCATAAGCGTTTCGTACTGCCTGGGGATCGGGAATTGATTCGGTGGCGGGCTTCGCAGGCGGCGTTGGATATGTTGAGGCGGCGGTTGATTTGAATGAGTGCGCAAGAGGTGATCACTTCAACGGGCCTGCGGAGCATTTAAAGCTGCGCCCTTCTTCACGGTCGGGCTACCGCGCAATTGCGTACGCGATACAGCCAGATATCCATCCGCAGAAACCGGCAACTGCTATGCATCACCGGTTCGAACAGGTCGTTTCCCGCTCCCGTCTGCAATTCAGGAAAAAGTTTCGCCGGCGTTGAATCTCCCTTATTAACAAACACCAGGTACTCGACCTTCTTCTCTTTCAGAAAACGGAGGAAGGCTTCGCGATCCCTTGGCGTGTCTGAAGAGGTCAGAAACTTTTGCTCGGGAATGCCCGACATTACTGACACGGTGCCTTCGTCACTAAAAATAAAAGCATTCGAATTCGGGTCGACGTGAGCGTGAAGATAATCGGCCACGGCGCGTTGTGCGGATGTCTGGTTGAGCGATCCGACTGAGCCTACGAGCTGGATACTCGCATCGAAAATGCAGAGCGCGATGATGGACACCAACAGGCGTCGCGCCCACAAAGGCTTTTGCTGTCTTACTCTCAGGAATGTCCATGCGAGAATCGGAATACCCAGACTGAAGAGAAGCAAACCGTAGCGAGGGAAAATCATCGGCTGCTGATGCGTCAGATAAGCGGTAACCAGCAGACCGAGGAAGGCGAAGAAGAAGACTACCGGCGCCAGAATCCTTCGCAAATCTTCCGGCTTACCGGGTCTGGACAAGGCGCGAGGAAGATGCCTCAATAGGATCCAACCAGCGACGAACGCCGAAATCAGAACAGCGATGTCTGTGGAGATGATCAGAATAGCGCTGTCACGAAGCACGCTCGAGAGAGAGAACTGCGCCAGAGCCGGATTCATCGCCAGCAGCCAGTCGTGATAGGACTGGCGCGTCTCAAAACACTGGAGCCAGTTACCCGTCGCCTTCCAGGAGATGTAGAACCAGAACAATGGCGGAATGATGAGGATGAAAAGGGTCGTGATCGAAATGCGCCGCTCCGTGAGAAATTGAATCGCCGGAATCAAGGCTATGAACATCCAGCTTTCGACACGGGTCAGACCTGCGAGTGCAGCAAAGATTGCCGCGAGCACCCAACCTCTCCGCAAAACAAAATAGAGACTGGCCAAAACAAAAAACGCATGAGGCACGTCGGTCATCGCTGAGGCTGAGTAGGTGATGTGAAGTGGATTCAAAGCGATCAGCGCAAATCCCAGCAGCGCTGTCTTGTGACTCGCCGTCAACCGCAGGGTAATGCTGTAAACAAGAAGACAGGATCCAATTCCGAAAAGTGCCGAGACGATCTTTCCCGCATAGAAACCATTTCGCAAAAAGACATTCACGACAGCGGAAATAAATTGGTACAGCGGCAACCAGAATCCGTAGAGGTCAGTCAACACAAACGTTCCATTCGCCATCCTCGTGCTCATCGTGCCGATGTCGCGAATGTAAACGTAAGCGTCGCCGAACGCGTTGGGGAGAAAGAAGGCCCCGGCGATTCGTGGAACTCCTGAAATGAGGATGAGTGATGGCCAGAGTGTTCGAGGATTGATTAAACGGCGCATCGATTACCGATCTTCCAGTCTTTTGGGATTGCGCTTTGCGTGGAAGACAGCCAGGACAACGATTCGGCCCGATTCGAGCAGGAAATGAATCGTGTAAGGGAATCGGCTTAGGACCGCCCGTCTTACATCGCCTCGCACCCTGCGAAATTGTTTTGGTGTGTCGGCTATCCTGGCCAGGAGGCTTCCAATCTCAGATGCGAACTCAATTCCAACCCCGGGACGTTCAGACTCGTACCACGCGATCGCATCATCCATTTCCTGCTTGGCGATGTGGCGAAAAACAACTGGGAGTGACATCAGCGCTTACGATCGTCGGTCCAAGAGCTCTCCCTCAATCGACTCCCACGCGAGGACATCGTCGGGGTTTCGCCGGTGAGCCTCCACGCGCCGATCCAGTTCATCTGCCTGTTCGGGCGTGAGTGACGGCTCATAACCCTCCTGTGTGATGCTCTCCCAGAGAGCCTCGACAAGTTCTATTCGCTCAGCGAGCGGAAGGCGTTTTGCAGTGTCCACGAAGTTAGAACTCATGTGTGAAGTCTAGACGCGGATGAAGAGGATGACAAGTGGATCCCGAACAGGAAACGTTTCAGGATCAACTTGTAGGTTCCCAGACTGCTTGTTATAGTCAAACTTCGTTTTAGTACAACTTGAGCATGGCAGCGGCGACGCAAGAAAAGGTCCTGGCGACGAACCGCGCGGCGTATCACAACTATCACATCTCGGCGAAGTACGAGGCCGGTGCGGCGCTTCTGGGGACTGAAGTGAAAAGTGTCCTCGATGGCCGCATCCAGTTAAAAGAGTCATACGTGGGAGTTCGTGAAGGCGAGGCGTGGCTCTTCAATGCCCATATCTCACCCTACACATTCGGCAACCTGGCGAATCACGAACCCTTGCGGACCCGCAAGCTCCTGCTTCACCGACGCGAGATTGCGAAGCTTGATGAAGCCGCAGCGACCCAGGGAATGACACTGATTATTACTCGTGTCTATTTAAAGAGCCGGAAAATCAAGTTTGAAGTAGGCGTCGCCAAGGGCAAGAAGTTATACGACAAGCGCGAAACTGAAATGCGACGGATCGTGGACCGCGAAACCCAGGCGCAGTTGAAAGAACGGAATCGATAATACTTGTCCGATAGACTTTAGCTCGTCGTTGGTTTTGTAGCATAGACTTCAGTCTGTGGACTTGGAGCAAAACCACAGACTGAAGTCTATGCTACCTTCAACTACAAGCCGGTCGGACAATTCATAGGAGATACCCACAATGGAAGCAATCGGAACCTCTCAATCATGTAAGGATATCGACACGCAGGCGCTGGCCGTGGCCGTTTTCACGAACGAAAAAGCCGACGAAGGGCTTCTCAAGACTTTGGACGACGCTATCGGTGGCTTGATTAGTAGTGTGATCAAAACCGAGGAATTTGCGGCGAAGGTGGGCGAGACTGCTTATTTTCATCTGACGGGCAAGGGACTAAAGGCCGGGCGATTGCTCTTGATCGGTTGCGGTAAACGCGACGATTTCAAAGCGGCGCAGATAACCCAGATGGCCGGAACCGCGTCGCGTTTTCTCAGAAGCAAGAATGCCAAGTCGATTGCGATCGCACCGCGCGCGGATGGCGACATCGAAAAAGTCGCGCAGACCGTGATCGTGGGCGCGATCATGGGACTGTTTGAGCCTGACAAGTATCGAACTACAGACAAAGAGGAGCGCGAACTGAAACGAATCGCTGTAGTGGTCGAGGGCGCGGACAAGAAGGCTTTACAAAAAGGCGCTGAGCGCGGCCGCATTATCGGCGAAGCTACGAACTTCACCCGCGACCTCGCTAACGAACCCGGAGGTTACCTGACGCCGACGATTCTTGCACAGCGGGCGCAGAAGGTTGCGAAGGAATTCGGACTTAGTATTGATGTGCTCGATCAACGGCAGATGGAGAAGCTGGGAATGGGATCACTGCTGGGCGTCTCTCGCGGTTCTGACGAGCCACCAAAGCTGATCGTGATGAAGTATGAACCTGGCAAAGCCAACCGGCGGAAACAGAATGGACTGTTGGCTTTGGTCGGGAAGGGAATTACGTTTGATTCAGGCGGTATCTCTTTAAAGCCAGGCGAGAATATGGAATTGATGAAATACGACATGACCGGCGCCGCCACGGTGATTGGGGCGATGCAGGCGATCGCGCAGTTAAAGCCGTCCATTCCGGTGCTCGGTGTGGCCCCGTGCTCGGAGAATTTGCCTTCAGGAAAAGCGACTAAGCCAGGCGATATTTTGAAAGCGATGACCGGCAAAACGATCGAGGTTATTAATACTGACGCTGAGGGCCGCCTGGTGCTCGCGGACGCGATTGCTTACGCGAAGAAACTTGGCGCCACACAGATCATCGACATGGCGACGCTGACGGGCGCGGTATCGATCGCCCTTGGCGACGTCAATACAGCGATCCTCGGCACGGACCAGGTTCTGATCGACAAAGTGATCGCAGCCGGCAAGGAAGTCGGCGAAAAATTCTGGCAGTTACCACTGGACAATGAATATACGAGTCAGATTAAGAGTGATATTGCCGACATCAAGAATGTAGGCGGCAAGAAAGCCGGCACGATTACTGCGGCTGCCTTCCTCAAGGAATTCGCCGATGACACGTCGTGGGCCCATCTCGATATTGCCGGCACGGCCTGGGGCGACACTGCTCAACCCTTTCGATCCAAAGGTCCAACCGGCGTCGCGGTGCGAACGTTGATCGAGTTCATTGAGAGATCAGCCCGCCAGAACGCAAATTGATCACAGTCAGTTCAGAGTTCAAGCTTTAGCTTGTGTCTACCAGCAGCACCTAGAGTCTACAGCAAAGCTCGTCCTGACTGGCCTTCGTGTTTTTCTCCCTGACGGACAAGAACGATCCACGAAGAAGCACACGAACAGACGTCTCGCTTCGTGTTCTTCGGCACACCACCTGAATTACGGTTTTGAAAAGCGGCTCTGCCGCCTGATGTGCGGAAAGCCTCCGGCTTTCCGTCACGCCGGGGAGGAGTTGAGAGGCTACGCCTCGATGGCTTCGCGAAGGCATAGCCTCGATGGAATAGCAGATTGCTCGGAAAGGGAGAGCCTTTCCGCACATCAGGCGGCCAAGCCGCCAACCCTTTTCAAACTGCTCGCTCTCGCCATTCTCGAAGTGCTAAAATCACTTTCGGATTAGATAGCGAGACGGGCTGTCCGCCGTGCAATTGCCTCTGTTCTCGCGACATTCCCCCTAGCGATGACCGACTATTATCACGTTCTGGGCGTCAAACGCAGCGCGACCGCTACCGAAATCAAATCCGCTTACCGGAAACTCGCGCGGAAGCGGCACCCGGATGTAAATCGAGGCTCAGAGAAGGCGGCGCGCGAATTCGCGCTCCTGTCGCTTGCCTATCACACGCTGATCGATCCTCAGGAACGAGCATTCCACGATCAGCAACTCGATCAACGCACGCGTGAGACTAATTTCTTGGGGCTGGAGAATAACCCGCATGCCAAGCGGGCCAGCAACATCGCTGCCCAGGCCCGCTGGGACCGGGTTGTCAATCAAATACTCGAGAATGATCGGCGCGAGAACATGGAGCGCCAGCGCGCCGTCTTCACCACGGTCGCGCTCTTCCTTTCGACGTTCTTTGTGGCGATGATCAAGCCGCCGTTGTGGCAGTCCTTTGGTCTTTCCGGCAAGGCGATTCTCTCGACACTTTTCATTATGGGCGTCTGGCATTTGATCCGGCGGCTGCGCGAATACATCACGCATTACACGTACAAACCCGACGACATCAATTACTCGATTACGCGCGAAGAAAGAGAGCCGGATCAACCATTCACCCGGTTTTCGGCATACGCCTTCCTGCTCGGTGGCTATGTGGTCAGTTTGGGCATCGGACTCTTTATCGGCTGGAACGCGCAGGATTTCTTTGCCGACTTGACGCTGCTGTTCCGGCATCACGCACCAGCGCCCGGTGTCGGCGCTTTCTCCCCTGCGGCCCTGTTGATTTCAGATCTTCTCTTCTATCCACCCATCGCCGTTTTGGTTATTGACACGCTGCACGCGATCGCGTCGCGGATAGATACCGGTTGAAGTCCGTCGTCAGGTCGAGTATGTTGCGACAAATGAAATTATTTAGTTGCTCATTTAGAAAGGCAAGTGTCAGAAGCCCGACCGTCAGGGAGGGCTGGTTGGCATACGGGCCCTCCCTGACGGTCGGGCTTCTGACACCTCTGATTAGTTTTGCTTTGCTGGCCGCGATGTTTCGCGCTGGAACAGCCGCTGCCCCTTTGATCGCCGAACAAAGCAATGAACAGTTCACACCGATGCAGCGCGAGATCGAGCGCCAGCGCCAGCGTTTGAAATCAGAGGACATCGAAGAACGTCGTGATGCCCTCATGCGCCTGGGTAACTTGAAGCGGCCCGATGCGTCGCGCGTTGCCGCCAACGGATTGACCGACGTCTCGCCGATGGTTCGGGTTACCGCTGTGCACGCTATCCTGTCTCTGCCGCAGGCAGAAGCGGCCACGCTTTTGACTCCTCTCTTGCAGGACAAGTTGGAATTCGTGCGCCGCGAAACAGCCTACGCGCTGGGCGAGACGCGCAGCCGTTCCGCAGTGGCGCCCCTTGAGGGCGTGTTACTGAACGACAAGGAAACCAGCGTTCGTGGTGCTGCGGCCGTGGCGCTGGGCGAAATTGGAGACGAGTCGGCAGTCCCTGCACTTTCTCAAGTACTTGCCGGGCAACCCGAGAAAAAGAAGAAAGCAAAAGCGGGATTGAATGTGTTCGTAATGCGGGCCGCGGCGCGTTCGTTGGGCCAAATTAAGAGCCGTGCGAGCGTTGATGTTCTCATCGCGGCGCTGGCAAATGACACAAACGACAACGACGTAAGGCGAGAAGCGGCGACGGCGCTGGGTCTCATCGGCGACACTTCCGCTGGGCCGGCTCTGCAGGCGGCGTTTGCTTCCAGTGATCCTTATCTGTCTGAGGCCGCACGCGCGGCGCTGCGTCGCCTTAAGGCCGGTAAGAATTGATTGCGGTGTTTACAGTACAAAGCAGTAGTTAGGTTTTTTCTCCAATACGAAAGCCGACTAAAGTCGGTACTCTAAACACCTGTCTTAAAACAACCACTAAGAATGAAAACAGGTGTGTAGAGTACAACTTCAGTTGGGTTCGTTCCTGATACTTGAAGACTCGACTAAAGTCGGTACTCTGTGATCAAACAAAACAGGCGCCGAAGCTATTGCTCCGGCGCCTGTTGTTACTCTTCGGCCTTCAACGAAGGCGGGTTAGCCTTCGGTCTTCTCGCCCCGTCCCTGACCCTTTCGTGCCGCTTTACTTTCCTTGGCGGCTGGAGGGATCGGCACACCGACGCTTCCCGATCGAGCTATTAAAGGCTCTTCATCCGGAGTCTCGGCGGTGATCTCTTGAATCAGCGCTCCGCCAGATTTCTTCGAGAAGGTTAGCTTGTTCGCAACGGTGCCCAGGTCAACCTGTACCAAATCGCCCAAACCAATCTGGCCAGTCGCCACGAGATTCGACAGCGGATAGACGAGAAAGCGCTCGATAGCGCGCTTCAAATGTCGCGCGCCGTATTTGTAATCGATGCCTTCCGCCAACAACATGTCTTTCGCGGCACCGGAGCACTGAAAAACGAACTTAGTCCCGGCGGACAGCATGATGCGATCCTGCACCGATTGAAGTTCGAGATCGAGAATCGCGCGCAGATGATGTTCTTTCAAAGAGCGGAACACCACGACCTTGTCGATCCGGTTCATGAACTCCGGCGAGAACTTGCGTCGCGCGGCTTCCACGGCGGTGCGATATATTTTCTGATCTACTTCACTGTCGGGGTTCTTGACACCCTTGCCCGGGGCAAAGCCGATGCCACCGGAAATCAACTCAGACATCTCGCGCGCGCCGAGGTTGGAAGTCATGACCACCATGCATCTCGAAAAGTCGACACGGCGATTATCGCCGAGGGTGAGCGTGGCTTTGTCGAGAATGCCCAGCAGAAGTTGCCAGAGCGAGTCGGAAGCCTTTTCAATTTCGTCAAAGAGCACCAGCGTCAGCTTCAGCTCTTCGTTGTGCATCCGGTCGAGGTTTTCCTGCGTCAGCATCGGCGAGGTCTCGCGATGGCCGAGGTATCCCGGAGGGGAACCGATCAGCTTGGCGATTTCATGCGAATGCTGAAACTCCGCGCAGTCAATCTTCACTACTCCATTCGGATCTGCGAACAGAACCTCCGAAGCCGCTTCGATTACGCGCGTTTTTCCTGAACCGGTCGGACCGAGGAATAACATCGTGCCGATTGGCCGGTTGGGCGGATTCATGCCAGCCAAAAATATCTGGTAGAGGCCGCTCATGCGGCGTACAGCACGCTCCTGGCCAACGATGCGCGCCCCCAGGCGCTCTTCAAAATCCTGGGCGCGCGGACTTTTCTGATCCGGGTCAAGAAAGACCGTTTCGTCAATCTGTTTTTCTGGGGCGGTCATCTTCTCTATTTCCATTTCGGCAATCATGGTTGTTTTCCTTGCCGCGGCGTGCTGCCGATAACAGCTTTCTCGCCGCTCGGGATCCTCCAAATCATCCCTTATGCAAAGAACGCGCCGCTCGGTCAATTGATGCACGGCAAAGCTTTCGCGTTTCCTTTTCGAAAAGCTGAGCGAAACCGCGCCCTTGATCTAGACACACGCTATATATACGACTTGGAAAGAAATGTCACCCAAAATATGCGGGGTAGTTCTGGAGAGAATGTTGCGAGTCTGTCACGTCAGATCTACATACATGACATTTATCGGCATGGAACGGGTGACAAATCCTGTTGTAGGTGGAGAGCCATTCCAAAGGAGCATCGAGGACTTTGCACCTAAAGAGTGGCGCGTGGCTCAAAGCGTTTGCTGGCCGCCGAAACCGTTTCTTCTATTGCCGATCGCGAATCACTCAGTCGTAATACTCCAGGCCCAGGTGCGTGATCAAGTCTTCACCACGCAGATGGCGCAGGGTGTTCTTGAGCTTCATCAACTGGATGAAAATGTCGTGCTCAGGATAGAGGCTGGGAGCGGTCATGGGCGATTTGAAGTAGAAGGAAAGCCATTCCTGCACGCCCTTCATGCCGGTGCGCTGGGCCAGATCGAGGAAGAGGGCCAGGTCGAGCACAATGGGCGCCGCCAGGATCGAATCGCGGCAGAGGAAATCGATCTTGATCTGCATCTTGTAGCCGAGCCAGCCAAAGATATCGATGTTGTCCCAACCTTCTTTGTTGTCGCCGCGCGGCGGGTAATAGTTAATGCGGACGACATGCGAAAAGTCTTTGTACAGCTTGGGGTAGACGTCGGGTTGCAGGATGTATTCAAGCACCGACAGCTTGGATTCTTCCTTCGTCTTGAAAGATTCAGGATCGTCGAGTACCTCTCCGTCGCGATTGCCGAGAATATTTGTCGAGTACCAACCATCCAATCCCAACATACGCGACTTCAGGCCGGGAGCGAGGATGGTCTTCATCAGGGTCTGTCCGGTCTTGAAGTCCTTGCCACAAACGGGCGAGCCTTGCTGATTCGCCAGGTCCATCAAAGCCTGCACATCGACGGTCAAGTTGGGTGCGCCGTTGGCGAAAGGTATACCCGATTTGAGCGCGGCGTAGGCATAGACCATTGACGGCGGAATGGCCTTGTGATTTTCGCGCATTGCCTGCTCGAACGATTTCAGGTTGCGATGTACGGCGTGCGGCTTCATGAAGATTTCAGTTGAAGCTGCCCAGATCATAACCAGTCGATCGCATCTGTTTTTCTTTTTGAAGTCGGCTATTTCGTCGATCAATTGCCGGGCCAGTTGGAGTTTGTTCTTTCCCTTCTTTACGTTCGTACCTGTCAAACGCTTCACATAGTTTTGATCGAAGACGGCCTTCATTGGCTTGATCTTCTGCAGAGGTTTGCGCAGCTTCGTGAGCAATTCCTTTTCCAGCACGCCGGCGTGCGTCGCCGCTTCGAAGGCCGAATCGGGGAAAATGTCCCAGGCGCCAAAGACCAGATCCTCCAGCTTAGCCAGCGGCACAAAGTCCTTGATTGCCGGCACGCGGTTGTCTGTGCGTCTGCCCAGCCGGATGGTTCCCATCTGGGTTAAGCTGCCGATCGGTTCAGCCAGACCCTTCTTAATCGCTTCCACACCTGCGATGAAAGTCGTGCTGACCGCGCCAAGTCCGACCAACAACACGCCCAGCTTACCTTTTGCCGGCGCGATGTCCGCGCCCTTCTGTACTGGCATTCTTCGACTTAACCTCCGGGAAATATGAACGGATTAACGAGACGGACGATGATACATGAGCCGTGATTGATTCGCACGTGGGGATGGGCTCGGTATTAGTGAAGGGTCATTCCTGATTTGAAGAACATGTTCGCGGCTCTGCCGCCTGATGTGCGGAAAGGCTCGGCCTTTCCGTCAACTATCCCTTCACGGAATTGAGAGGCTCCGCCTCGAGTCGGAGGCATAGCCTCCTAAAATTTATGGTGGACTTGATCGGTAAGGCGGAGCCTTACCGCACATCAAGCGGCAAGCCGCAGAGTGGCAGGAGAATCAGATACTTGTCGCCATCAATGCCGGATTATTGGTGATCAGGGCGTGAATTCCGAAGCTGGCGCGCCGTTGCATCCATTTAGGGTCGTCAACGGTCCAGACGACTGGACGTAAATCGCTTTCCGCCGCCAGAGCCACCAGCCGCCGAGTAGCAATTAATCGGTGCAATAGAATTTGCTCAACGCCGCATTCAAGAGCAGACGTAATCATTGGATGTTTGCGAAGCATCTTTATCGGATTGCGCCGCGGTTCAAACAAAGCTCCGGTCGCAATAGAAGAGTTAATCAACTTGATCCGGGTGAGTGATTTCAAGTTGAAGCTCACGACCACTACACGGCTACGAAGGCGATGCTCGCTGATGAGTTGAGCAACTGAATCGGCCAGATCGATGTAGGTGTCCTCCGCCTTGTCGGTTTTCATTTCCACATAGATGACCCCGGCGCGAGTGGCGCTCTGCTTAAAGAGATCGAAGACTTGATCGAGAGTCGGAACAAATTGCCGGCTGTATTCGATTTGAGCAACTTCGGGATGGGCGTGATTGAACCAATTGCCCACATGCGTCTGACCAAGTTCGCCAGACGTTATTCTCGCGACAACTCCCTCACGAAGTCCTGTGCGCCGCAGGGTCGGATCGTGAATGACTACGGGGACACCGTCCCCGGCCAGGCGAACGTCTAACTCGATTCCAGCGGCGCCATCCTGCAAAGCTCTCCTGAAAGCAGACAGCGTATTTTCCGGAGCCAGGGCCGAAGCGCCGCGGTGGCCGATCATCAGTGGCGGAGTTTTCGAAGGGGTGTGTGCCAAGGATAGTGTCAGAAGCCCGACCGTAAGGGAGGGCGACCCGGGATGCCGACAAGCCCTCCCTTACGGTCGGGCTTCTGACACCGCTGACTTCCGATCAGCTGTTTTCAACGCGGCGCCTTCGCTTCGGGATAGCTGACTCGCTTTAGTTTGATATCAAAAGTGCCTATGTCGACTTTCAACTGCGCCTTGACCGGAAGCCGGCGACTGTCTTCGGTGATCCAGATCGAAAGCGAGCCCCGGCTGCGCACCAAACCGTTCTCACCAAACAAGGCGGGATCGATTCGGACAGCGCTGACCCGACCCAGGACCGTGTTGAGTTCCTTGCGTTCGACTACAGCGACTGAGAAGCGAAACACTTTGCCCGAATCACTCAAAGGAACATCAAACGACTTTCCGACTTCCAATTTCCGGGTCCGCAGAAAGTAGATCATCGTCAGAATGTCCTGTATCGGTTCCGAGAATTCCAGCGCGCTGGTGCGCGTTGGTTGTGTCTGGTTCGGATCGCGTTCTGTCCAGGTGACCTTGTGCGCTTCGTGATCGAAAATCGCGTCGCTCGCACGCACGCGTTTGCCCTGTTCTTCCAGCTTGCTGGTGCGCAGCACCGTGAACGGATCAGGATCGACCGTGGATTCCACATGTTCATGAAAACGGAAGCCGGCAATCCGGGGAAACAGACCCTTGCTGGTGACATCGCCGACCAAACGAAGGATGACCGGATCATCTTCCGATAATCCTCGGGTAAAAACGCGCTGGGTCTCTGCTTTGAAGCGAAACTCGGCAACGTCAATTCCGCGCAAAAGTCCTTTATTGAACTCGGCTTGATAGACGAGTTCTTCACCACCGGAGAAGGGAACCGCGGCGCGCTGCACCTGCTGACCCAAAACGGTATTGACGGCCAGCGCAAACACGAACCAAGCGACGCTGGTGCGAGTCAGCAAGATTGTTCTCGATCGAGATCTCAAAATGAATTCTCCGTTTTAGAACAGTTTGCTAAAGGCGTATTGCCGGAAATGGGGCAGTAGCCCGACCGTCAGGGAGGGCTTCACTGGCGTGCGGCCGAGCCCTCCCTGACGGTCGGGCTACTGCCCCGCGTCCCACCTGAACCTTAGCAACACACTATTAGGACGCTTCCCGTTTTAAAACCTACTCGAGATAAACGCCTTCAGGGCAAGTAACGCCCATGCGATCACCAAACCCATTGCCGCCTGGTACTCGCGATAGCGCTTGTACAGCGAGGCGTCGAACCTGGCCATGCCATTACTGTCGTCGCGATAAGGTGAAAGCCGCGGCAAGAACAATGGCACTGCTTTCAAGTATCTTTGGTAACCCTCGCCAAACAATTCCGCGAGGGTCGCCGATTCGACGCGCATTACGGGAACATAGATGCCCAGGAATAATGCCGCGAAGACAATCCCCAAGACGAATCTTCCAGAAGCTACCGTGAAGCCGACTCCGATCAGAAAGCTGCCGAGGTAGAGTGGATTGCGCGTGTAAGCGTACGGCCCCGTGACGGCCAGAGCATCATTCTTTCTGAGGTGGCCCGTTGCCCATGCGCGCAGAGCAAGTCCCGGTAAAGCGATCGCGCCACCAACGGCGAGCGTTAACGGCCGCGGCCGGCTAAGCAAAAAGAAAATTGCCGCGCAAACGAATCCGAGCGGCACGCGCCAGCGCTGCATCCATGTGCCTGGTTTAGCCAATCGTTACCAGTTCCGCGGGCGCAATTCGGTCTGCGCGAGTCAGGCGGTCCGTCACGGCGTGCAGAACTCGCTCGACGTCGATGTCCATGCAGATCCATTTGGAGCAAGCCCGCCGATGGCAATCGACCCGGCAATCGATGTCCGTTCGCTCGACACATATGTCTTCAGAGTAGGGACTACCGTTGCGCCACCATTCAGTCGGACCAAACAGCCCGACCACCGGCGTGCGCGCGGCTATTGCCAAATGAGTCGGACCAGAGTCGCCCCCGACATAGGCTTGCGCGTTTCTTGCTAGCGCGAAAAAACCTTTAAGCGACGGACAGACCGCTCGGGCCTTTCCCGACTTCGAGGCGGATAGCACCTGCTCTGCCAGTCCCGCTTCACCGGGACCGTAGGTCACCAGCGAATGCAGACCGAAGCGATTCCACAGTTGGTCCGCCAACGCGCCAAACTTGTCCAC
The DNA here is from genome assembly GCA_035317005.1 of Pyrinomonadaceae bacterium. Lineage (GTDB taxonomy): Bacteria > Acidobacteriota > Blastocatellia > Pyrinomonadales > Pyrinomonadaceae > UBA11740. The sequence continues at coordinate 39,845 of DATHHW010000050.1, forward strand.
GCTCCAAAGCTTGGTTGGCCACCCGCCTCCTGGATTCAGAATCACGTAACGAGTGCCGCGAGCAGCCTCTTCGGCCTCGAGTTCGTGTGCCGGACTGACTGAGATAGGAAACTCGAATTCTGCCGCCTCATCGGGAACAGAGATGTCCAATGCCGACTTTACCAGCGTCAGATTTTTCCGGATGACATGTAATCCCGGGGGAACAGGGACTGTTTGGTGAACGAGGAAACGGCTGGCAGGCTCACGGAGCGACTCCCGGGCAAAGCCATACACGCGCTGCGCCCTCGAAAGGCGCGCAGCCAATGACGATTTGAGTAATCCCTGGAAATCTAATGCGAGATCGAAGGCGGAGGCGCGTAGCAGACGTAACTGCTGGCGCGGTGCCCGCAGCGTCTCCCCAGACATCAGCCCGCGCCTCAGCGCCTTCGTGTCGACTTCGATGAGGCGATCCAGAAGCGGGTTGTCCTTCAATATTTCGGATGCCCGGCGTTCGACTACCCAGGATATCTCAGAGTCAGGCAGGGCCCGACGCATCGCGGCGAGAGCGGGCAGAGTGTGCACTATGTCGCCGATGCTACCGAGTTTGACGATCAGAATACGCATGAAATCAGTGAGCAGTTGGCTGTGAGCAGTGAGCAGTAGGTGGTTCGACGCGCCCGGCGGGCAGGACGCGAGCTTGGCAACGATCTAAGCAGGCACTTCTGCCAACCGCCCACTGCTCACTGCCCACTGCCCACTTTCTTCCCCTCACTGTTTACGGCTAACTTTTCAATCATTTGGGACGAAGAGTGATCTTTCGGGTCGCCCACGATCGCGACTCGTCCGCCAAAGGATCGTACCACATCGCGCTCAGGAACCGAGTCTTCCGTATAATCCGTGCCTTTGGCATGAATGTCAGGCCTGAGGGCGAGCAGCAGTTGTTCGACGGTTGGTTCGTCAAAAATCGTGACAAAGTCTACTGCTTCAATTGACGAAATGATCTCAGCCCGCTGTTCTTGCGGTAGTAACGGACGGCCTGCGCCTTTGAGCCGGCGAGTCTGCTCGTCGGAGTTGACGCCCACAATCAGCAGATCGCCGAGCGCTTTTGCCCCTTCCAGATAGCGGACATGGCCGACGTGCAGGACATCGAAGCACCCGTTGGCCAGGACGATACAAGCCCCGTTTGTCCGGGCTAAGTTGATTCGCTCGATCAAGCGCTCGCGGTCGAGGATGCGTAGTGATGTGACCAGAGTCATTTGTTCAATGGGTTTGAGAATTATGATCGCGCGTCGCCTGCATTAAGTAGTAACCAACAATGAGAGCTATGTCTTCGCCATAGCTTCGGGCCCCGGACTCGATGCGGTTGGCTTTGAGATAAGAGTTATTGACCTTACTTGCCACGGAGCGGGCGGGTCCTTCGTAGCGCGCCCAAAAGGCAGAGCGCGCTCGCAGATCATTCCGAGGGCCTTCGCCAATCCGTTCAAAAAGAGTTTTGTAAAATCCTGAGTCCGAGCTAACGGAGGCGCCGGCAACCTTCAGCGCATTGAGGTACCCCGAGTAACGTATGTAAGGGTGTGTCGAGTTCACGCAGACCAAAAATGCAATAAAGTTGGCCTCATCTTCGCGCGCGAAGCCGCGCTGGTGTGCCTTCTCATGAGCGATGACATAAGGCAGATCGAAATCGGGCTGTGCGTTATTGAAATGTGGTTCTCCGGTGAAAGGCATGTAGAAACCTGACAGGCCCAGACGGCTCATTAACCCGGAAAAGTAGATTGGCTTGGGTGGACCATAGCGTCCCGTGCCGGCGTCTCCGAGCAACGGCTCGTGTTGATATGCGGATTCGATCAATTCATACATTTGAGTGGGACCCGGCGGTCCGTCGACTAGATTACCGGAGTGGGCCTCTCTATAATTAGAATTGAGCTCGTTCACGATGGTTTCACTGATCATCTTCAACTGCTCGTCGTTGGCGTTTCGTCCGGTGAATCCTAACTTACTCGCCAACGGCTCTCGCTGATAATTCAACCCCCAAATCAGAAGGAAGAGCAAAATTGCTGACGCGGATAACCACATCAAGCCCAGCAAACCCGTGCGAAGCACTGCGCGAATTCGTCGTCGGCGAAGACAAATCTGCCCTACTTGATAGATCAGCGTGCCAACTAAAGCCGCACCTAGAACATAAATCATTAATTCGGCGATTGAAAAGCCGACGACACCGTTGATGGGCGAAAGGACGTGAGCGATTGGAGGGTAAATCCGGCGACTGTAATAGCGTTCGACGAATTGTGGGTTTCGGGTTGCGACCGCCTGCAGCGCAAAAGCCGCGGTGAGCAGCGCCAGGGGCATGAGCCAGACGCGCCACTCTGACCATTTAGAAGAAACGCGAGGCGTGCTGATCTCGTCACCCCGGGATGAAGTTCTCATCAAGGTTGATGCCGCGGCCGATCGTCCGAGATTGGCTCACTCGTGGTTGTTGCTAACCGCGGCGGCTATTAACTCCGCACTCGTCACGGTCGCGGTGCCACGTTTCATCACCACCAGGCCACCAGCGAGATTTGCCAGGCGCGCCGCGTCGGCGAACGAGGCCCCGGATGCCAGCGCCAGCGCGTATGTGGCGATCACGGTATCTCCGGCTCCGGTACCGTCCACTGGCTGGAGCGAGCCTACGGCGTCAATATGTAGCGGCGTGGTGTTGGCTTCGATAAGCGTCATGCCTTGACCGCCGCGGGTCACCAGCAGCGCTTTGTATCCGAGCTGCTGTCGCAATTCTTCTACGGCCGATTCCAACCCGGCTTGATCGGTATGCTTGACGCCCAGAAGCTGTTCGACTTCATCCTCGTTTGGCGTCGCCGAAGTGAAGTCAGAAAAGCTGGAAAGCCGAAAGCGAGAATCGACGATCACGGGCACCGTCTGTCCAGCGGCTTCGCGGGCCAATTCGGCAACCTTAGGATGCGCCACACCATAATTGTAGTCGGAAATGATCACTGCGCCCGCGCCCCCAACCGCCTTGCTAATTTCAACGCCCAAGCCTTCCTGAAGTTCCGCACTTAAACCGGAGTCGTTGTCATAGTCGATCCGTATGACCTGCTGCCGAGTTGAGTGAATCTGCCCGGCCAG
>DATHHW010000051.1:0-16191 GCA_035317005.1 Pyrinomonadaceae bacterium
AGCCCTTCAGGATAGCCCTGTTGTCCGCCGATAAAAACAAAGGGCACACCGTCCTTGAACACGAGATTGGTATTAGCAAAACGAATGTCCTTCAATGGACTCATGTATTCATAACGCAACCCGATTTGAATTGTCGTGTTATGAGTCATTTGAAAACTGTCCTGGATGAACGCGTCGGCATACCACTGCCGCAGTTGCATCTGGGGAATACCCGCCTGGCGTTGCTTCACGGCCGGCAGGCCAAGCAGGAAACTCGCGAGCGCCGAGCCAGTACCGTCGTTGGTGGCTGTTCGTGTGGTGAAACCATTGGTGAACTGGTAGTAACCGCGATTTTGAAAGAACCCCCACATCGGCCAGATAAAATTGCGGTAACTGCCGCCCAGTTTCAGACTGTGTCGCCCGGTCTGCCAACCTATCGTGTCTCTCGCTTCAAGGATGGTGTCCCACGCGTGCATCGGCGTCGCGATGTAGGTGTCACCCATGCCCGAGTAGCCCTGCACGGCGAACCATGGGGCGCCAAATGCACCTTCGCCGCCAAAACCAACTCCCGTGATTCCAAGCTGAGACACGATGTCGTTGGAAAAACTGTTCTCGGAAGTGCGATGCATCGCCAATCGCGAAGCCGTAATCGTAGCCATGTTGACAAGCCTGGAACTGAAAATATGATTCCACCCGACTGTCCCGTTCTGGGACAAGTTGTCATGAATGGCGCCAAAGCCCGGCAGGTTCTGCGGCATGAACCCGCGTTCGCTGCTAAACGAATATCGCGCAAACAAACTGTCCCCCCGTTTGAACGTCTGATCAAAACGACCCGTGGCCTGATCGGTAACGTGGTGTTCATTGCGCATGTCGAGATAGTTGTTGCAGTCTGCGCCTCCACCAATTACCAGAGGGACTCCCATCATCGTCATCCCGCAGCCATTCATTCCCATTTCGATATTTGGACGAGGAATGTTTTGACGTAGGAACAGCCTAGCTTTCGGATCGATCAGGTTTTGCGGAATAACGTTTCCGGGAAACGGATCGCGAATGACTTGTGGATTGCCGGGGCTGATGGGTTTTGTTGCATCAAAGTTCGGGTTCGGATGAGAGCTGAACGGGTTATAGATTGTGACGCCGGCCATACTGAAGTCACCGGCGACTTCGTCCGCCGTAGGCACAGTGTCAATCATAGCCATGGACTTCGTATGCCGCAGCCCCTCATAGTTGAAAAAGAAGAAGCTCTTAGTCCGGGTGATCGGACCACCGACCGAGGCTCCGAAATTATTTCGAACCAGGTGATTCGACGAGTCCATGTCGTTAAAGGCGCGAGCGTCGAACACGTTGTTGCGCAGAAACTCATAGGCTGTGCCGTGAAATTCCTTAGTGCCGGTTCGGGTGGCGATATTGATTTGCCCGCCGCCGGCGCCGCCCATCTCCGCGGTGTAACTTCCGGTCACTACCTGGAATTCCTGCACGCTGTCCGGGGAGGGGCTTAGATTCAAGGTATTGAACGTGGGATCCGTATTGGTGGCGCCATCCAACAGAAAATAATTTGCGTTTGGGCGATTGCCGCCAATGCTTACCGCTGAGCGCTGTCCCGGACGCCAGTACAGCGGACTCATGTCGCCCGCTTGCGCCCCATGGCTCTCGTGGGCGCCCGGCACGGTCAGGACCAGATCGATTAACATGCGGCCGTTGAGCGGCAGGTTGCGAATCGACGTTCGCTCGACAACCTCGCCAACGCTGGCGTCGGTGGTTCGCAGGACGTTCATGCTTTCACTCTGAACGTTAACTGTGCCGGTTACCGAAGAGAGCTGGAGGCCGACATCACAAGTCGTTTGTTGCCCGACTTCGAGATGTACCATCTGAGTAGAAGCCGAAAAGCCCGAGGCCTGCACGCTCAGCTTGTACTCTTCCGGAAGCACCGCAGAGATTTGATAATTTCCCCGCTCGTCGCTGGTGACTTGCCGAACGGCACGCGTGCTTATGGATACGAGTTCTATCGACGCACCCGGAATCGCCTGGCGTTGAGGATCAAAAATAGTGCCGCTCACGCTCGCATAGTTGCTCTGACCCAAACAATTGACTTGAATAACCAGGCAACCAATGACTAGTAAGATCGCTCTCGATATGAATTGGCTGGACATGGGACGTTCCTCCAACACATTGCGCTGCAAATAAGAAAGGATTGAACTCTCAGGTATTGCGGATGTAGCGGCGCATCCTACTCGCTGGCGACCGCCGAGCCGATCGGGGACGCGCCCCCGATGTCACAGTGCCCGCATATAAGCTGCCAAATCCCTCTTCTCGTCGGCTGCGAGTTTCAGTTGAAGCAGTAGGTTGAAAAACTCAACCGAGTCTTCGAGCGTCGGCAGCCGGCCGTCGTGGAAATAGGGGGGCGAATCCTTGATCCCGCGAAGAGAAAAGGTCTTGGCCCATCCCTCGGCCCTGCCGGGATAGAACTCCTCCACCCGAAGATCGTGCATTTGGTTGTCGGTAAAATAGGGGGGAGTATGACAGGCACTACATTTAGCCTTTCCGAAAAAGATGGATTCGCCTCTTAACTCATCCGGCGTCGCCTTGGTCGGATCGAGCCGGCCGAGTCGATCCAGTTTGGGCGCCGGCGGAAATGCGATGATCGAATTGAAGTCTCCCATGATGTTGGTGGTTCCTTTATTGAACTCTCGACCGCCAATTTGCTGCGCAAGGGCAATGTCCCCGTCAAAGTACTCTTCCACTTCAGCAAAATGGTCTAACGAACGAATGGATCGCCGGAGACTGAACATTAGATTCGTGTTGTTTCCGCGCAGGCTGGGGGTATCGAGCCTGACGCGGGCCAATGTGGGCCTGGTGCCAGGATCCATCTCGATGGCGCCGTTCGTATGGCCATTAACATGACAATCAAAGCAAGCAATCCCTTGCGACGGAAGTTTGGTAAGTCGATGCTTGGTTTGATTAAACCAACTGGAGTTCGACTTGATCACCAGCTTCTCAAGTCCCTTCAGTTGCTCTGGCGTGACGACGCCGTTAAGCAATCTGTAGAAATTGGCCTCGGTGATCTCCTCACCTCGCGATACATCTCCCAGGTCGGGTCGCGTGGTTAGGAACAAAGGTGGCGGAAACTCTGGAAGGTAAGCCTCGGGAATATCAAAGTCCACATCGAAACGAATGTCTTCCGGATGCGCGGCCAACCACTTTTGCGGAAACAGCATATGGCCGGTTGACTGAAGCGGGTGCGCCAGGGGACGGAATCCTTCCGGGAAGAGATCGCGCTTCAATATTTCGGCTGGCGATAAATTCGCCAGCTCTTCCCAGTTCTTCACTCCATCGGGAAGTTTAACGACTGGCCCGACGGGAATGTGCTTGCCTCGAGCCATGGTTACTACTGGATCGGTCTTTCCGGTTAACGAGTAGCGCGTGTCGAGATATGCTTTCCAACGGGCCATCACGGCCGGCTTTTGATTGGTCAGCCGTTTGTAAAACTCGCTGAAGTCCCCCACATCGTCAATTGAAGCGTAAGAAGATGCCCCCGGCCCGCCGTACAGATATAACTTGACCGGCGTTATATCGCCCGGGCGTAGATTCGGAAACGCCAGCAGTTTGTTTCGCTGATCCTGAGGATAGTCGGCTCGCTCCCAATCCGGATCGTAAGCAGCGGGACTCTTCGGAGTCAGTTGGTTATCCTCTATCGCGGGGGCCGAGGCGGTCGTCGCAGACTTCACAAGCGGTCCAGCCTTCGCTTCTTTCGTAGCTTGTGCTGAAGTGCTTTGCACCAGATTGCTTCTGGCGCCAAACACCAGGCAGAGTGCGAACAACCCCAACAAGACAATTACTGTTACAAGGACCCTTCTTTTTGTCATGTCTTTCTCCCCAGGCTTTCTCAACATAGGATGCTGGAAGTTTTCACCTTCCAACCTGCTTCGGCGCCTTAGCTCTACTGAGATCAAAGGTTTATCCACTTCCGCAAAAGGTTTGCAATCGCATTTTTCGATTCAGCAGGGCCAAGAATGATTCCAAGTAATTTGCCACCCATGACCTAATAATTCGCTGTTAGACTTCGCTTCGCTCCTTGACTACGAGCATAGCCCGAATTTCAAATTTGAATTTCCGATAGTGAACGTTGTCCGACACCAACACCGAAATCACTGAGTCAGCGAGTAATGAATGTGAAGACTGTCGCTCTTCATCATGCATTGATTTGGTCATCAAGCATGGAAGAACTCACCTTGTCTTTGTGAACTCCCGGCTGCAATCACAGCCCGGCAACCGTTGTGCCAGACAGGAATACTCTTACTAGCGCGCATTTGTAGTGTTGAGCAGGTTGTTTTTGTCCGAGCCATTCCGTCGATGGAATGAAACAAAGCTTTTATTTTTCAACAGGATAGAATTAGTCAGTTTTGTCCTAGGTCAATCTAGGCTGGAGTCGTTCCCTGTTCCGCGATCCCTTCGTTGGTTCTTTCGCTTCGTTTCATGTGCGCTTGCGCTACTTGTCTTGGTAAAGGAGATGACTCATTGCAACCAATCACCAAACCGGCTGTCAAAAGCACAAGATTTTTTACGATAAACTCTCCATCTACCGTCAATACCAGAGGATTGCCATGAAGAAAAAAAAGTGATGGCGCCAGCCAGAGAGCTACGAACGTTCCTGCCAAATGCAGGCACATGAGGCACAGCGTATGCCGTAGTGCCAGTTTGAATACCAGGCCCACGGCTATCACCATCTCCCATATTCCCAACACGACGGTCAAAGCGGGGAGCGCCATGAAAGAGAATGTCTCTCTCAGCATTGGGGTGATGGGGCTCACCCCAAACACCTTGAGGGCACCGAACCATAGGAACACTAGTCCGAGCGCCAAGCGCAGGGCCGGGACACTCCAACGTTGTAATGCGGCAAGGATAGAATCGTCCCAAGCCGCGGTGGTTGCTTGCAAGAGTAAGGGCCGTCTCTCTTGAAAACCGTTTGGTTGAATCGGTAGGGATGAGTCTTCTTCAGCGGATGCCAGCGTTTGAGTAATCGACTCCATAAACGCACCTGATGTCTTTAGCTTGCCTTTAGGACGATTAGGAATTACTCCGGCAATAACGGGGTCTACTCCCGGTCCGGAGGAGTGCGGAGATTTCCTTTATTTTAAGGATTAGTTTTGTAGTAAATTCACGACTCTTTCCTCGTCTCTCCAGAACGAGATCCGCGGCTACAAGCTCCTCCAGCCAGTCTTCACCCGGCCGGCGTTACTCTTGCTGAACCGATCCAACAGCCACCACCACTCGACGACCGCGTCGACCGTATATGCATTCGGATGCTGAACCAGATAATCCAAAATACGGCAAGCAACAATTCTCAGCGTTTCACCGACCACGCCTCTTCCTTCAGTTGCCTACACTCATCCTCGGCAATTGCCCGCAAGCGACGCGCCATAACTCACATTCCCGCTTCCAACTGTTTTGATAATGATTTGTTCTAATTTGAAGGAGACTAACCCGGCCAATGAGAGATTCCGGCAAAGCTGTCAATTCGTCACGGACAATTTTGTCCGTTCGCCAGATCGGTCATTGCCGATACTCAACGAGACGCTCGACCGCAGGCTCTTTACAGAGATGTGATGTTTACGAATTAGCTCCCAGAACGCGCGGCGATTCTTACGCGCAATTCGGGCTGCCTCAGAAATATTGCCGCTGCATCTCAGCAATAATGATCTGATATAAGCTTTCTCGAACTCCGCCACTATTCTGTCCTTGGCCTCCTGAAACGATTCTGATAGTGAAGGATCCTTATGATCCAGGAGTGTGATGTCGTCTGCCCGGATGACCTCATGGTCGGAAAAAACCACCGCTCGCATGATAATGTGTTCCAATTCACGGACGTTGCCAGGCCAATCGTAGAAGTAAAGTTTTCGAAGGGCATTAACGGAGAATCCGGCCATTTGCTTGTTGAGTTGCGTCGCATGCTTGACCAGGAAGTGACGAGCGAGAAGCAAGACGTCTTCACCTCTTTCTCTAAGCGATGGAAGGTTGAGAGGAATAACATTCAGGCGATAGTATAGATCCTGGCGTAGCTTTCCGCTCTTTAAGGCTTCTTCGCAGTCAGCATTTGTCGCGGCAATAATTCGCACATTAGCTCTACATATTTTGGTTGAGCCTAGTGACCTGAACTCTTTTTCCTGGAGAAAGCGTAACAGCTTGACTTGGGCAAGGAGAGGCAGACAATCAATCTCATCCAAAAACAATGTCCCGCCATCAGCTGCCTGGATCAATCCCGGGCGCGACGCCTTCGCTCCCGTAAACGCGCCAGGTTCATGTCCAAACAACTCGTTCTCCACTAGATCCGCTGGAATGGCGCCGCAATTTACAGGAATGAATGTTTGTCGCGCTCGAGGGCTGAGGTAGTGAATGGCTCTAGCGCAAAGCTCCTTGCCCGTTCCGGTTTCACCAGAAATGAGTACGCTCGCTTCGCACTTAGCGATCAAAGGAATCTTTTCGATCTCCCGCAGGAATTCTTGGTTTTCGCCAACTAATTCGTTGACTCCGTGCTTAACCGTATGCGATTGCAGCAGGGGAACGAGATCAGTATTTTCGAGCAATCGCCAGACCCTGGGCAGGACATCGATCGCTCGCAGTGGGACTGTGAGAAAATCAGCGGCTCCGAGTCTGAGGCAAGCCAGCATGTCGTTCGGCTCGCCCGTCTCGACGACAACCATAACAGGCGTCTCCGGAAAATCTCTTCGCATTAACTCGATTAACTGTCCCGTTTGCTTCCTTAGATTTCCTGCTTGGGCGAAAAAGACAATTGCGGGATTAGAACGCGAGATTAGCCTTGACACATCTTCGTTACTCAGGGCGACATGGTCGCCGCCGGAATCACCTGACCAGCAGTCAATTGATTCTGGTTTGAAGTACGGAGTTAAGATATCTTTCAGAGTCGTACCCACCTCATCTGATGGGCGCAGATTGAGCAATAAGACTTTTGCAGACCTCGTTGTGCGCATTTTGGACATTCGTGATTACAGTCCAACTCGACGGATAATCAGGACCCGTCTCTACCTCGGATGCTCCAAAAGTACAGGTCACCCCGAACCGCAACACGGAAGGTGTTCGGTCACGCGTAAAATCCAAAAATGAGTTTCCTTACTCTGCCTTCAAGGATGTTCGCCTGGTCGCGGAACATACGTGTGAGTAGAGACTAGAGACTTTCATGGGCGGGCAGCTCAGCACGAAAGGACTCTGGCAGAGGGCGCTAATTATAGCGCTGTTAAGACTAAAGTCAATCACTTTCCTGCAAACACCAAATCGGGATTGACCTACCAGAGAATGTTGGCATCAATTCACGGTGTATCCGGTCGAGGAAATGGCTGTGGGCTCAACTTCACAAGATTCCAATGGCGTGACTTCGCGTGCGCCGAAGATCAACGCGGGTGAAGGAGAGAGTCTTCCACTTATTCGGATTCTTCACTGGCGGCAAGTTCTGGAGGTGCCTGTGTTGGTATCTGCTTTGGACGCTCAGAAGACTATCTGGTCCGATGCTGAGTCTGTTAGACCGAGAAGGCGCTGGGTACTTTCCCGAAATCCGCATCGTCAGTGCCCCTTTTGAGGATTGGGAGATTAGGTCACACAAAAGAGCCCGTCTGTGCGCTGTCGCACATATGGCCGAGATTTCTCCTCGCGTTCATCAGTAGAGCCAAACAGAATAAACCCGGCATGTGAATCATGAGTGCTACTACCATTGGCGCAAGCGGGCAGAGATCGTATAAGATGCCCGTCTACGGCGAGATTTACGGCTTCGGCACGGAGTCAAATACTACCCGCAAGTGGTTGATTCTAAGAGGTTTAGCGCCCGCTTGGCTCAGTGGTAGGAAGGACTCGCACAAGTCCTTCCTATTCTTATATTTATAAACAGTCCTCTAAGAGCGTTGACGGCTTTTTGACCCGGATTTTTCGCCCGTAGGGCAATGTCGCAGCCATGGTGGCAATAAGCGAGGAAGTTGAACTCTCTTTACATATAGAAGGTCATGAACCTGAAAAAGAAGGTGAGACCTGTTCGGTTAGAGTCGGTCCAACTGATTTCCAAGACGTTGCGGATAGCCTTTTTGGAAAACCATACTACAGAGGTTCTTTGAGCAATGGCGTGTCCCAAACGTATGCGGACATCACACCGGGTCCGACACAACTTGTCGGCCGATCACACCAGATGAGCGATTGTTAAGAAGACCTACACTTCCCAACTCCACAGGTAATCGACTAGCGGCTTCCACAATGCCGTTGATCGGAAGGATGCCCTGCTTCTGGAAGCACTGGATTGCTTTGCTGCCGTCGCCCCAAAGAGCGCGCCCAACCGTTTATTGTCGCAGAATGACAGGATTCAGTGGCGCCAATTCAGAATGGAGCGCAGCCGGCACGTCGTAGCCGGTGAGGCCTTGTTGAAGGTTATGTCTTTGAAAGTTCATACGATTAGACGCCTCTTGCTGTCCAACCACTCAAACGGCTCAGCGGATGCCTAGACCGCTTGCTGGACTCGGTTCTACTCAGGGCTGTCCGCCCGACCATCCTTAAGCCACGGTGCTGCACGCGCTTAATGACAACTATAAAAGGGGACACAAAATTCATAGCCGATTTTGTCGGTAATTGAGTCGTAAGCTCCCGCTAACTTACCGCCAGTCCAACTTGCAGCGGCCCCAACGTACCTCGCACCTTTGACGACCGGGCTGCCTATGGCTCTGACAGTTGATTCCGTGGCAGCGTAGAGACCTGCGGCCACTCCGCCACCAAGGGGATTGATCCCCCATGGATTGAACAGGTCCCCAACCCAATTCGCTCTCCGTGTAATGCCTTCCCTATTGTTGACATATTCGGCCCGTGCTCCTACCGCAACGAACGGAATGGCAAGTGCTGGATGAACTCTCGCCACACCCAAGATCAAGGCCGCAGCTTCAGCGGTGTGACGCGCTCCCGTATAATCACCCTGAGATATTTGTGTTGCATAATCGCCCACCACACTAACCTCAGCCAAGACACTAGTAGTTGTAATTGCCGTTCCTAGAGCCAAATTTCCGAAAGATGAACTTGTTGGTGGGGCTTGAGGGGCTAGCTGTGACGTCTTTGCTTCAAAATTCAATTCTAACTGTTCCCAATCATGTGAAGGCGGGGTTGAGGGAGAAGGTGGAATTACTTCTGTCGGATTTGAAGGCGTTAAACTCTTTGGTTCAAAATTCTTAACGAGGTATTCAAGCTCTGGGTTTTTAGGTGGCGCAGGATATTTACCCCTCGACGGCGCGGCAGGGTCTTTTCGCCCTATCCTTACTTTCGACTTTGCCTGTCGCTCGACACTTGCTCCCACGCTTCGGTTATATCCGCGCTCTTGTATTCGGATTTTCGCTGCTTCGCCTGCTTTGATTTGGGAGAATGGTTTATCTAAATGACCAAGATCATATTCTTTCGGACCTCCCCATATGGCTACAAGCTTCGCCGCGTTTGCATGCATTGCCTCAGTAAACCCTCGAGTAGTTTTAGTTGCAATTGCTATAAAATCATAAATAGAATGTTCACTAAACGACAGCTGAGTGGGTGGTTCGCCCTGAAGTCCGCTGCTATCCATTTGTATTGTAGGCATCCCATTTGCATAGGAATACAAATTAGATCCATCAGAAATTCCTTTGGGATCCGCACTTAGCCATCTTCCCAACCACGAGAGGTAGTACCGTGCTCCGTGACGTGCGAACTCACTCTCCTCATCCCGTTCCATGCCGATGTAGCGGTAGCGCTTGGGAGTCTCCATCTGATTGCGCACAGCCTGATACGAGGTGCTTCCGTAGGGTGTGTATTCCTCATAGGAAATTACGTTGGCCTGATCGTCCAACTCCAAACTCGCCGAGCCGAGGTGATTGCCGAACTGGTAGCGGATGAGCTGTGCGGGTGACCCGTCGCTGCCCACCGTGCGCGTCTCCACGAGCGCGATCCGCTGTTTATCGTCTATCACATGCAGTGATTCGCGCTCCAAGGTCACACTGGTTCCATTGCCGTCATACTCGCGATACACCTCGAACCCACCGAGGTAAGTGCGTTCGTGCGTGCGCGTGCCGCTCTGCCGCTCGGTGACTTTGCGCACGCGTTGTCCAGCCCCGTCATACACGTAGTACGTGGTCTCCGGCGTGCCATTGTTCACGACCTGCCGTGAGGTCGCTTGCAACTGATCCTTGAAATCTCATTGCATCAGCGTCAGGTGAGGGATGGCGGTCATGTTGCCATGCGGGTCGTAAGCATAGGGTTCAGGATCATTCACGCCGACGGTTGTGCTGCTCAAGCGATTACTGTCCTTGCCCGATTCGACGAGGCTCGGTTCGTTGTATGCGAAGCTCCGCGTCCAGTTGCCGTTTTTCGCTTGATGAATCAGTTGCAAAAAATTTCCGACCGAATCGTATTCGTACCGCTCGATATAGCGACGCATGGCCTGCCCATCGTTGGGGTGCGGCAAGTGCACTCGAAATTGATCATCCCAGGTGGTCTGCGGCCGGGAGACCTGAGTGATGTGCTCGCGCCCCTCTGCATTGATCAGGCGATAGATCGCGTCGTAGACATAGTCATTGCTGGGCGTCACCACCTGATTCTTGAAGTAGATCGTTTGCTGGGCAAGGTCCTGAATCTGCGTGATGTTGCCGCCCGGGTCGTAGGTGTAGCGCAAGTCTTGCAACGGCTCCGCGACGAGCAGCGTCTGCATTTGGGTGAGTCGGAAAGTCAACCGATCATATTCATAGTTCGTCTTGACGTTGTTGCCGTACTCGAAGAGCACGCGCTGGCCTTTGGCGTTGTGATCGAGGTTGGTGACAAACGGCGTCCAGACCGGTTGACCGTTGGCGGTCGCGCCGCGTAGGTTCACATCCACTCGGTCGAGCAAGTTAGCTTCGTTGAACGTGGGGCGATAGGCACTGCCGTCTGGTGTCGTCGTGACGATCGGCCGGTTAAGTGCGTCGTAGCTTGTACTGGAGGTGACGGGTTCCGTTTCCAACATCACTGAGAGTGGTACGAGCACGCTCGTTAACTGAAACTGATTGGCGGATAGCGCAGCTTCGACCTCGCCCCAATTCACGCCATTCCAGTCCACAATCTTTTTGTACTCCCGCGCCAGGCGTCGGGTCGTGCGAAGGGGATTGGCTTTGAAATCATAAGCTTCATCACGGCCGATTTGTGGATCCGTGCCGGCATTCACGACCACACCTGCGCCATCGCAGTGCAATAAGAGCTTACCGCGCAGGTTCAATTCCGGCTGAGCATTCACTGCCTTCTCGCCGTACATATTCACTTGGAAGCACGTTTCCAGCATTTCATTTTGCGGCTCGTCGCCCGTGACAAACGACCGTGTGGCACGGCGCAGCTCATCATATTCCGTGCGGAATGTGTGGCCGCGGCTGTCCCAGGCGCGGACTGGTTTGCCGGTCGCATCATTCAGCATCCAGCGCTCGCCCGCTTCCATGCTGGCTTGGTGGATTCGGTTGCCGAGCATGTCGTAGTCGTACGTCATAACGACGCGATCATTCGCGTCACGCACTTCGCGCTGGTTGCCTTCGATGTCCAGCTCAACGCGGGTCAAATACTTTTCCTCTATCGTTTCGATGGTGTCGTGCCGCTTCCGGTCGAACTTGTTATGGGCAATCGTTAGGAACGGACGGCCCAGCGAGTCGAAATGGTTAACCGCGGGCGTGTCGGCGTGCTTCGCGGCCTTCTCCGCAGCTTTTTGTTCAGCCTCACGTACCTTTGGATCGGGCCATTTCAAGTTCGCCTCCGCTGCGTGGGTCGGATCAGTCCGCAGCCCATACCACGTCGGCAGGTATTCCGCGTCCGGCAAGCGCGTGAAGAATTCCTTGATATCAGCGTCTGTTTTGGGATCGAACGCGACGGTGTCGTTGACGTCGTAGGATATCTGCTGCCACGGGTCGAACACCACTTTTTCAAACGTGTGGTTGGGATGAAGAGTTGCAACGACGCGCTCGACCGGATCATAGAATAGAATCGGACTCACCCCGAACGTCTTGGCGAATTCGAACCTATGCGTTCCACTGAAGAACGGTTCGTACTGCCGGACGGGTTTGCCTTTGTTGTTGAAGATGGTCCAGCCGCTGCCGACCCAGCGAGGCCTCACAAACGGTTCGCCTGCGACCACTAGATCCGGTTCGGCCTGGATTTTTTTCTGGATCTCCCGACCAAAGCCATCAGAGTAAGAGAAGCTGTGCTGAATCTTTGTTTGCTGTCCGGGCGGCAAGTCGGCGTCGTGTGTTTCCCTGACCAAGGCGTAGACCACGTTCGGCGCGGGCTGAGGCTGCTGTTTCGTACGGTAATAGGCAAACAGGTCATATATGAGCCGCTTGCTGGCGCGCGCCAGAATTGCCTGGGGATCGGCAAGTGGATTGATCAAGTGGGCAGTGACAACATCTTCGGCCAGGTCTGGTACAAAATCGTCCAACAGGTCACCGCGACGCGGCGTTTCGTCGAGCTTGCCCATGACCGCTGTTCCCACAACCATCCCAATAGCGTCAAGGCTGACAGCAGCACGATTGCCGTTCGCGTCGGTCAACAGGCGAGGCTGGAGGACGCGGTAATCATTGCCAGGGTTGACCAGTTTGCCGGACACATCGCGCTCTCCAACGGTGATCAGGTTGTCCAGCGCGTCGCGTGTTTCGTCTACGAGCAGGTCGTACACATCATAGGTGACCGTTGTGGACTGGCTAAAGGGATCCTGATAGCGGCGAGCCAGGAAAAAGTGCTGCCGCGCGTTCGCGAGTTCGATGGCTGCGTCGTCAGTGGCGCCGGGCGAAAAGAAAACATGGCCGGACGGTATCCACCACTGGTCATCGCCTTCGGTGTGGACGTAGTGTCCATCATTGGTGAGCATCAAGTCCGCGGTCCTGTCGCCATAGACTCTGTCAAGCAGGCTCGCGGTAAAAGCCAGCTTGTAGCTTTCCAACGGCAGCGCCAGCGATTCCAACCGGCCCAGAGGCAACGCTCCCCCAAGGTCGTTGCGGCGGTAGATTGTACGCGTCTCCTCAATCAAGCGCTTTTGCAGCACGCCTGAACTGGGGTTCTGTTCGTAAGCGATGGGAGCAGCGCCGGATCCGGCAATCAGCAACTCGTCGAGCGCGAAGCGGTCTCGGCCTAACGCCAGCGGCAGACCCGTAAGCTCGTAGATGCGCGACTCGTACGGTAGCGGAGCGCGATATTCGTCCGGGGTCTCAACATGATTCGTGACGCGGCTCTCCCCGTAGGTGATGTGTAACTCGCCTTGCTTAATTTGATCGCGTGCTTCCAAGGCCCGGTCAGCCTGGCACCGACCATAGGCCGCCGCCGCCGTTTTCAGCACGTTTCCGAACTCGTCGACCTCAAGCGTCAGCTCGTGCGCCACCCGAGGATCGGCGGGTATGCGCTCGTAGTGATACACGACGGACTCGCGGGAATGTGAAAGGAACACCGGGTGGCGGTTCGCGCCTTTCGGCTGTAACTGCCGCACCGTGAAGTTCTGTTCCGTTACCGAATACGGGTGTGGCTGTTTGTCCGTGCCGTCGAGGGCGTAGATCTCCTGCCGCAGCATCGAGCCCTTCAATGCTCGGCAAGCTTCCTGTTCTTCTTCCAGGCTCAGACCCGGGGGGAGCACGGTATCATCGAGGAGAAGCTGTCTTGCTTGATCGTCTTTCAGTCCTGGCTCCCGGTAGTATTCACCTGTGTCTTTGTCATCTAGTAATCCGGCAAAGAATTTCGAAATACGATCGCCGCCGAAATAAATACCAGTATGGAACCACGTTTTCGTGAGCACAGGGGGCACATGCGATGATGCATCGAAGTTGATTGCGGACGAGAGTTGCTGAACGGCATTGAGGGCCGCAAATTCTTCCGTGTCACACTGTTCCACCATACCGAAGCCTCGGAACTCACGCTCGACTCCATCAAAGTAGCCGTGGTGATAGGCATAGCGGGTGACGAAACGGTTATCGTTGATGCGGTCGTAGGTTTCGCAGCGCTCGATCACGTGAACCGGAAAAGGGATTCTAGTAATCCAGGGCTTCCCGGCGAGTTTGTCGGCGAGGTAGAACTTCGTCGATGGCGCGTACTGGACATGTGTTTCCGCGCCGAGGTTGTTGACCGACTTGATCAGCAGGTGCGGCTTTTGTCCACCCATAAGGTCGATATAACGCACGGGTCGGCGCGCGTCACCCGGCAAGGGCGATGACCAGACCAGGCAGGCGGTGCCGTTACCCAGCAAGTCGGCCACCATCACCGAGGCGAGGTTGTCCGCACGCGGAAATCGCTTTAGCCGACGCGGCTGGCTCCAGCCGTTGCCAGACTGGTTGAAATAGAGGCGAACACCGTCGCGAGCCAGGTAGATGATGTCGCTGGTGCCGGAGCCGTCGATATCGCCTAGGCGAACGCGCTGTTGGTTGAACTGGTCGGGGTCGTCGAACCAGGGAGAGTTATCCATGGTGACTTTAGCTCCGAAGCAGCCGTAGCCTATGTTGGGCCAGTAGCACACGTTGCCGTTGCGGATGCGCACGAGATCGGTGAGGCCATCGCCGCACATGTCGGCGAGATAGATCGACTGAGTGCCGTCAGCAAAGATTAGTCGCGGACCTTGCTCCTCATCAATGGGCTGGTGGTTCTGCCGAGCCGGACCGAAACCTTCCTCCGCCAGTGAAGGGTGCCAGGTGAAGACTTCGTGCTCGGTGATCAGCACGTCGGCGTGACCATCGCCGTTCAAATCAACGAAACGTAGGTTCGGGTCATTCCAGGAGATGTTGGGGAGGCGACGGAACGCCCGGAATGGTTCCCAGTCTTCGTGCTGGGTACGCTCGTAGAAACCGGGTGTGGGACCGGTAAAGGCCACCAAGTTCAGGTGTCCATCGCCGGCGAGGTCAAGGAGTTGTTGTTGTCCGCTGTTCAGACCTGTCAGCGAGGGCTTCGGGAAAACCAACTCCGGCGGACCGAAGCGGCCTCCACCCAGGTTCCGTTTATAGAACCAAGCCTCGGCTTGCTCTGTCAGAATGCCCGAAACGCCCTCGCCGTCCAAATCCACCCAATGGTGGGTTGGGCCGCTCAACCCAACGGGTAAGTTTTCCAGACTACCGGCATCCAACTCGCGGACATCATCCTGAATGTTAGCCTTACTGTATTCGAACTCGAGCGGCGGCAAGGATTTTCTGAGATAGGTGACGTAGCAAACGCCCTCGCGCTGCTGCACTGCTTGGGTTTCATCGCGGACGAATCCCGACTGCGTGACCGCTCGAATGAACGAAGCGAACCGGTTACTGCCCGGGTGACTTAGTTCCGCCTCACTCGTGATGGGCTGCGAATAATCGAGGTCGTCGTACTCAAATTCCGTGGATCGTATCAGATAAGGCTCGCTGCCCAGTTCGGCGAAGTGGTGAAACATTAGAATGCGGCGACAGCGGCGGTAGGTGCGCACCTCAAATCCAGCGCGATGCGAGGAGAAAGGGTCAGGGCGAACCGCCCAAGGGTGCGCCGGTGTTGCCGAAGCATGGACAAATCGACAATGCGCGCCTTCGGGCCGAGACGGGTCGAGGTTGAGTTTCTCATAATGGCCCTCGTCATAGTCCAGGACCACCTCAAACATCCACTCCAATTTGGTTAAGTCGGGCTGGATCAGGTGCGAAGTTAGATTGCCATAGTAGATGCGCTTCAGATAGCGGTTGGCCGAACGAGTCGAAGCAGTGCGATTCCGCTCGTGGGCCTGCGACAGATGAACGCCGTCGGAGTTTTCTGCTTCGTACCTGTAGACGATGGCATTTCCTTTGTCATCGGAACTCTGGCAGATCAGCCAACTGAAGACTCTGCTCCGATCGCCGGGGTCGGCAATGCGACTCTCGGTAGTCTTGCCGTAGAGGGTAGTGATGTTATCGCGAGAAATGGAGCGCCAGTGGATCTCGCCGGTGGCCCGGTTGGTCCATCGTTCAATGCGGGCGAATAACCCCTCAATGCGGGGTCGGTAGCGGTGAAGCGTGTAACCCGGCGCGGTGTTGTCATCCTCAAACCGACTACCGCCTGGTTGTAGAAGCGGAACCAGGTCTTCGGCGCCGGATAGAATGAAGACGTCCGACTCGTCAGCATCCCGGTAGAGGGGTAACCCTTTCTCGGTCTTGCGGATTATGGCTGGCGACGAAAGATTCCAGCCAAATCCAAATGATCCGTTGCCAGCGCCAGATTCGTAGGCCAGGGAAAGTT
>DATHHW010000052.1:0-39978 GCA_035317005.1 Pyrinomonadaceae bacterium
CACGAGGTAACGCTCGAGTTCATCAAACCGGGCAAACCGATGCAGAATGGTTTCATTGAAAGATTCAATCGCAGCTACCGCCAGGCGGTGCTCGACATGTTCGTGTTTCAGACTTTGAACGAGGTGCGTGAACAAACCGAAATGTGGCTCAAGGAGTACAACGAAGAGCGACCACATGACTCTCTGGGAGACATCACACCCAGGGAATTTCTTCTAACCCAAAACCCGGAAGTCTCTACTTATGGGTGGTCCTAAAGAAGGGATACTTACATCGGAAATCTTCGTACGTTCTGATAC
The DNA here is from genome assembly GCA_035317005.1 of Pyrinomonadaceae bacterium. Lineage (GTDB taxonomy): Bacteria > Acidobacteriota > Blastocatellia > Pyrinomonadales > Pyrinomonadaceae > UBA11740. The sequence continues at coordinate 298 of DATHHW010000052.1, forward strand.
GACATTTTTTGATACATCCTCCACAAGGATGCCTGCAGCGAAGACGATTGCGAGGATCATGGCCGATTCATATAACTTCTGGCCAGAAGCAAGGGAAGTAATTCCCGACACCCAGGAAGGATGGAATATTCTGATCAGTTGAAACAGGCTGAAGATGAAGAACCCACCAACAGCTAACGTTTGACCTATATGTTTCAGTTCTAGATCCATAACTAAGTCTAAGAGAGTTGTTTCTTAAGCTTATCTCGTAATGGATGTCAGCTAGATGTTTCAAAGACCGAGAACGAGGACCGGTTCTCTCTCCAAGAAACCGATCTCTCGTCCCGGTCCATCGAAGGCGTCGCTACCGCTCCACGTTCCTTAGTAGCGGCGCGGCGGTTAGATCGCCATATGCGAACTGGGATCGCTCCAGTCCGATTGGCCCGTCGATCCGCCGAGGCAGCGGATCTCGATCGTATACATCTTGCCCGGCGTGAGTCCGTTGAACACGATGTGCTGCGAATCACCGGAAAAGACACTCGGCAGCCAATCGCCGGTATCGAGCTTGCACCGGCCTTCATACATATTCGTGTTCTTTACGGCTTCGACTTTCGCTTCCAGTTGTCCGGCGTTTCCGTTCTTAAGCTTTAGACCTGATGGCTTCTCTAGCGGAACGGAGGTGCGATTCATGCTTTGGGCCTCAAATCCAGAGCTGAGCAATAGCTCAGGATCGTTGTTGCATTTCAACTGCACATAGGTAGCCACCTGCCGCAGCATGCCAAGCAACGCCTGGCGCGAGTTTCTCTTGGCAGCGGTATCGGCCGTTCCACCGGTCCGGGCAGCGGTGACCTTGGCGCTGAAATCGTCCACGGCTGTTTGCAGGTTGGCCAGCGTGACCGGCGGCGTCGGATAGGTGGCATTGCCAGTGAGGGAATCGATGACTCCCTGCGCAAAATTGTCGAGTTGATAGTCCGCGAGTGCTGCGAAACTGAGTGAAACTTTGGTTATCATAAGGTTCTCCTTTTTGGCTGGTTTGAGGTTGAGGTTGATCCACCGGCTATTGCCGGCGGTATTAGGACCAATCCTTCAGCGCCGAGGTCTTGAGGCCGTTGGCGGGATTGGACGAGATGACCAATCAGGTCTTTCTCTTGCAGGGCGAGTTGCTAGCGCAGATTACACTGCCAGACGAGGGTTTTGCAAGTTTTTCATCGGTCTAACTTAGCAATTTTCCAGGGATGCGCTCTGCGGACGAACCGAACCTTTTGCTATCGCAAACGAAGCTTTGTGTGACCCAGACAAGCCTTTTGCTGCCGCAGACAAAGCTTTGTGCGTTCCAGACAAACCTTTTGCTGCCCCAAGCAAAGCTTTGTGCGTCGCAGACAAGTCTTTTGCTGTCGTAAACAAATATTTGTGCGTCGCAGATAAAGCTTTTGCTGACGCGAATAAATATTTGTGCGTTGCGGACAAACCTTTTGCTGGCCCGACCAAATATTTGTCCGTCGCAGCCAAAGCTTTTGCTGAGGCAAACAAATATTTGTGCGTCACGGACAAACCTTTTGCAGTAGCAGACAAAGGTTTGTGCGTCGCAGAGAAAGCTTTTGCCGTCGCAAACAAAGGTTTGTTTGTCCTATGGTAAATCTAGCGTGGGACCTAGGAAATCTCAGTTTTCCTAAGGAAAACTGCTTTTCGGGCGAAGAAAGCGGCCGAGCTGAACGAGCGGTGGGCGACAGATTGTCGTGGTTCAGGGGTGGAATTGCTGTGACATCCAACCTATTTCTGCTCCGGTTGAATGAGTTGTGGGGCGCGGCAACCCTTATCCCTTTAGAGATATTTGACCATTACCAAATGTAGCTGTGCCATCTTTTTTTCTCGGATTTTCTCTACGTGTAATATTGAAATTCTGCTCAAATTTTATCCTGAAGCCAAGCGTAAGTGGCGCTGTAAGACTACAAGGTGCGACCTTTACTGCGATAAAAGTAATGGGGTTGCCGAAATAAAAAAAATCGCTGATTGCACAGATATTACTGGATGATTGAGCAAGAAAACCAAGTCCCTCGAAACTGTTAGGGCAACTACGTGGAGCGGTTGTGAAGATTTGGTGATTTGAATTTAAAGTCAATCCAATCCAGATATTGCCATCCTCAGGGTCTATCTCAAATCCTTCATCCGAAAAAATATTCGGGTATATGGCAAGATTCGACTTGGCTCGACAAGCCAACTCCAGGGGCGGGTTAGTTCCACCAAGCATCACTTGGGGCTGTTCACCTCCCTTTAGACCCAACTGGTTGATAATAGTTCTCTTGCCAGATTTACTCGATTTAGATTCACCGGCGATCTTAGTAGACTTCGAAGACTTGGTTATCTTCTTTTTGGACCTTTGCGGCATCCTAATTTTCCTTTCACTATTATTTATCTAAAAGGCACTGGGAGGTTATCGGCCACCTGTTTCTTTAATTCTATATCAAGCTACTTGACGAACCAAGGTCAATTGATGAAGCGCCGAACGGTAGAGTTCACCGGGCGGGAAACAACGATTGAGTTCAGGTGGCGCGGGCGGTGACACGCAAGCCGCGCCGGACAAAGCTAGCTGAGAAAAGCGCTATCCCGCGCTCACCTGCAACGATTTGTTGGGTCGAGTTTGAGTGGGACGACGCAACGATTCGCTGATATTCAACGCGCGGGGCGCGAATTGATTTACAAGGCTACTTCTCGAAGACCATGACGCCCGCCCCTGTAAGGAATGGCACGAATCTCCATCCACCCTTTGCTGCCAAGTTTAGGTTGGTCTCGAACTGCCCTGAGCGCGGATCTCCTATCGGCACTACTTTGTATATGTGGTCGCCAGGAGGCAGTGCCTGCACTTGTTTGGGAGCTAGCAACGCGTTAGCTAGGAAACCTGCCAGGAAGAGAACGATGCCCAGCGATATCATTCTAAGTTTGTTCATAGTTGCCTCCAAAAGTGATTCCGAAGTCTTCGTTTCCTTGCGTTACAAGTTCCTTCTTTCAGGAACGACGCAAGCCACGTTTAGCGCCTCGCCAACGGTCAAAAGGCAACACCGCACGCGACAGGTCATTCATTCAAAAGTTGCGTTCGTTACGGCGCGACCCAACTACCTAATATCCATCAAAACTGCTTCATAATACCGCCACTCCGGGATTATGCGTCTAGTTAATCGCGTCACTGTGGCAGTCGAATCGTAAAGACTGCACCGCCTTCGGGAGCATTCGCCACGGTCAGCGTGCCGCCGTGTTCGGTGATCACGCGATGGGCCAGGGCGAGGCCGATGCCGTGGCCTCCCGTCTTGGTCGTGAAGAAGGGAATGAAGATCTTTTGCAGGTCGGCGGGGGCTATCCCATCGCCAGTGTCCTGAATGGAAATGGACGCCCACTGTTTACCTTGCTCGTTTTCAATTGAAGTGCGAATGGTGACTCGGCGGACGGATTGGTCTTTGGGAATTGCTTCGGCGGCGTTGCGGAGGAGGTTCAGGAGGGCTTGGCGCAGCATGCGGGTGTCGGCTTGGATTTCGATTCTCTGCGTTTTCTGTTTGTGTGGAGGCGAATCACTTAAGCCCTCCCTGACGGTCGGGCTACTGCCCCGTGGGCTAGCGGGCGCGGTATCTTTGCCCTGAGACCGAGCGGGAGCAGAGCCTTCGACTACCAACTCGACTCCTGTTGATTCAAACAGCGGTCCTAACTCTCGTGCACACTCCTGAATCAGCTCATCAAGTGAAACTTCTTCGAGCTGCAACGGTTGCGGGCGCGCAAAGTTGAGGAACGAAGTCGTCATCTCGGAAAGGTTTCGGACTTCCTGTAGCAACGCATCGGCGGCGGTCTTGCCGTGCTCGTCATGATCGATGGTTTGCAGGAACTGTGCATAGCCGTGCAGCGCGGCCATCGCATTCTTGAATTCGTGGGCCAGGCCGGCGGACATCTCGCCGAGGCTTTCCAGATTTCTTTTCAGCGCGACCTGTTCGCGCAAGCGCGTGACTTCGGTAATGTCAGTGATGAGACAGAGCGCGCCGCGCGAGCCTGACTCTGATGCAGGATCGATCGGCGCTACCGTGGCGCCGAACCGTTTCCCTTGTCCTGAGCCGTTGATGGCTTCGATCTCTTCGCGACGGAAAACGCGACCGCTCTTGAGACAGGCCTCAACCAATTCGGCCAGCGCGGGAATGTTGGCGAAGACGGCGCGGAAGTGTTCGCCGGATCCGCTTAACTCATTTTCCAGCAGAACGCGCAGGGGTCCGTTTGTCACCGTAGTATGCCCTGCTGAATCGAAGGCAATTAGTCCGGTAGGCATGCTGGCCACGATGCGGTCGCTGAAACGTTCGGCGGAATCTGCGCGCTGGCTCGCCTGATCACTGAGGCGCTTGAGCTCTTCCTGTTGATCCTGAAGTTGGGCGATGACGGATTGGAACGTCTCGAGCACGAACGCGGCTTCATTTTGCGTCTTGCCCGAATGCGCGACGGGAGCGCGTTTGGCTTCGCCCACCAGTTGACTGTAAGGACGGAGCAATCCGCGCAGCAGCCAGGAAATGCACACCAAACTAATAAAGAGCGCAACGACGAAAGCCGTCAACAGAAACGGACGGTAGACGACCGCAGTGCCCGGCGCGACGGCGAAGACCGCGAAGATCAGCACCGTGCCCAGCAGAAAGATGCCGGCAAAAACGGTCAGCAGGATTTGAAGACGACTGGCTTGCATGGTCAGGTCAGCGACGAATTATTTCGAAACCACACGAAACAGTGCTAGCGAAATTGCGATGCGTACCATTCGATGATGCGCGTACCGATCAGGAACGAGGCAATTGATCCGATGCCCAGGAAAATTCCGAAGGGCAACATCATCTGAAGGTCGCGACTCCCGCGCCGCAACATCAGGGAAATCCCGGCCAACGAACCACTGAGTGCGCCGATGAGAATCGTGAGGATGGTGAGCCGCCAACCCAGATACGCTCCCACCATCAACATCATTTTAACGTCGCCGAAACCCATGGCTTCGACGCCGCGCAACTTTTCCCAGAGAAATCCCATTAGCCAGAGCGACCCACCGCCGGCCAACGCTCCGATGACGGCGCCGATCAACGAAACGAGCCAGACCGGATAGTTTGGCGGAAGCAGCGTGATCAGTTGCGGCAAGTCGTCGAAATGCGCGGGTCCGGCCAGATAAGGAACGACCGCGCGAGTAATCAGGGCGAACAGAATTCCGGGATACGTAATCGCGTTTGGCAAGATCATGTGTTCGGCGTCAATGAACAGCAGAGCCAAAATCGACGCCCCGAAGGCGAGATCGAAAGCGAGCGCAAACGATACGCCGTCATGCCACGTGATTGCAGCAAACAATAAAGCGGTCAGGGCTTCGACGGCCGGATATCGCGGCGAGATTCGCGCGCCACACGCGCGGCACTGTCCTCGCAGAAAGAGAAAGCTCAGAATCGGAATATTGTCATAGGCTTTGATCGGAGCGTGACACTTGGGACAAGTGGAGTTCGGGAAGACAATCGATTGCTCGCGCGGCAATCGGTGAATGACAACGTTGAGAAAGCTGCCAATCATTGCGCCGAGAACGCCCATCAACGCACACGCAACCGGCAGTGGTGGAACTAGTGCGTTCTCAAGCGACAGGTTCATTCAGGAGAGATTGTAGCGCGGCTCTGATGTAGCGCCTACTGGTTTTCCAGCTTACAGGTGGTTAGAGTACCGACTTTAGTCGGGCTCTTAAGACTGAACAACCCGACTAAAGTCGGTACTCTAAACACCGGTAGCGGACGTGTTCGTTTCATTCTTTCGCGGCACTGCCTCGTTGCGGATTTTGCAGGTCGTAGAGAATTGAGTGTTTGAGAGAGGCGTGGCGGCGCGCAAAGTTGGCGATCGTGAGGCCGGCACGGCCGTCGCGCCAGCCACCTTTCAAAACAAAGCTGCGCAGAAAGGCAGCAGGTCCGGCAACCGCAGTCCGCCAAACAGAAGTGCGTTTGCCATCCCGCAACATCTGTTGTGCACCCAGCGGCGCATATCGCTCCTGGATCATCTGCCAGTGATGATCGGTGTCGCGCATCGAGTAGTGCAGGAGATCGCCACGAATGATTCCCACCCGCGCTCCCTCGTCCATCCTGACAGACTCATGGATTAAGCGTTCACCCCACCGTCCGCGCTTGCGGTTAAAAAGCCGAAGTTGATAGTCGGGATACCAGCCGCCGCCGCGAATCCAACGGCCCATGTAGAACGCTCGTCGCGCCATGCGATACCCATCCAGAAGAGTCGTCGATTCAGCGCCGCTGCGAAGCGTCGCAATCGAACTGTGCAATTCAGGGGAGACGAGCTCGTCGGCGTCGAGGCTGAAAATCCAATCGTGGCTGGCGGCGTCTACGGCGAACTGCTTTTGCGCCGAGAAGCCGGGCCAGGGATTAACGATGACTCGCGCGCCACACTGGGCGGCGAGGTCGCGGGTGGTGTCAGTTGATTCTGAGTCAACGACCAGAATCTCATCAGCCCACGCGACGGACTCGCAGGCGGCGCGAATATTCTTAGCTTCGTTGAGGGTGATGATGGTCGCCGTGATGCGCATTGCCAATTGCCGACTTCCGATTGCCAATTTCGCGTGCAAGTAACCAGGAGTATACACGCCTTAAATCGGCAATCGGCAATCAACAATCCGCAATCTCAGATCTCAGATCTCAGATTTGAAATTTGAGATTTCAAGGCTTGGTAGGCTCAGAAACGACGACGTTGTTAATTCTCAGCGTCGCTGCGGTCGCCCGCTGCAAATCGGCCAGGGCCTTGTTGTAGTCTGTCTGCGCTTGCAGCTCGCTGGTCCGAGCGCTGGTCAGCTCATTCTGTCGCTGCAGCAAGAGAAAGGTAGTTGAGCGGCCCACTTCGTACAGTTTCTGTTCACCGTTCAATTGCTGCTCCGCGCTCTCTCGGGCCTGGCGTGAAGCGACCACACGTTTCTGCGCCGTATCGACCGACTGGGCCGCGTTGCGCACATCCATCTCGACAGCCTGGTCCTGAGAGCGATACGAAGCTTCGAGCTGGTCCCGCTGAATCCGCGCGCCGGCGAGGTTTTCCCTGGCTGTCGTATTGTGAATAGGGAAGGAGATCGCGGCCCCTACCGTGACGTTGTAGGTGTTCAGACCTGCCAAATTTCGGATGTCTTTGCCAAAACCGCCGACAAGATTCGCAGGCGGCGCTGTGCATCGATTGGTTGGATCGGCGGGATTCGGAGTACAAGGAGTGCCCGCCAGGCCGGTCATCGCTACTGTGCCCGTCAAATCTATCTGTGGTTTCGTCTGGTTTTTGAAATACTGGATATCAATTCCGGTGATCTCTTTTTGCAGATTTAGCCTTCTTAACTCAGGCCGGTTTTTCCGGGCCTCCTCAAGTGAGGCAGCCAGGTTAACCGGCGCGAGGTCGAACCCCGGAGCGTCGGTTGGCGTGATCTGTGCCGACCACTGAGGAGAGCTGGGATCCCGCAGCAAGAGTTGCTTGAGCGAATTTTCAGCCAGCGAGACATTCTGCGTCGCGATGAAAAGATTCGTCTCCCGCGTAGCAATGTCTGTTTGGACCTGGGCCCGATCCAGCGGCGCTTTCGCACCCGCGGAGATCTGGGCTTCGATGTTCTTCATGTTCTGCCGCGACAGGTTCAGGCTATCAAGTTGGTTCTGCTGATTACGCAGCGCAAAGACTAAATTCCAATACGCGGCCTGCACCTGCGATATGATCGCAATCGTGCGCTGCCGAAAGTCTGAGTCAGTCTGCTCCAACCGCTTCTTCTGGACTTTGATGGCGCGCCGGTTGGCGTCAATCTCTCGATTGCGAAGTAGTGGTTGACTAAACTGAAGCGACAAATTTGAAGAGTAGAACGGAGATAGCGAGCTATTGGTCGAACTCGTGCTGGTACGCGAATTGGCAAAACTGAGCGTATAGGTGCCGCCGCCTTTTTCGAACGATTTTGTGAGCGCCGGGCCCACATTGAAGGTGGTGACGCTCGTCGTTCCCGCTGCCCCGCCACCGCCAAGGAAGGAGCTGGTTTGCGGCGTCACATTCTTAATGATTTGTGGCGTCACGCTGAATAGCGGATCGTAGACGCCGTAGAGCGAACGAAGTTGTGTTTCGGCAAAGCGCACATCGTCCTTGGCCACTTCAATATCATTGTTGTTCTGTAAAGCCTGGCGAATAGCGTCATTCATCGACAGCGTGAGCACATTGCTGCTGACCACGCCGACACGCGTAAGATCCGGAAGCGGAGGAATGGGCATTGATTGCACATCAGGAAAGGTCGGCGTCCGCGGTTCCTGTATGATCGGTTCGACCGGAGTTGGCTGGGCAGTAGGCACGACATTCGTTCCGGGCGGTGTCTGCGGGTTCTGCGGTTGCGTGCCCGGCGGCGCCGTAGCCGGCGGCATTTGCTGGCCCGGTGGCTGTGTAGCCGGATTCACCGGCGTGGGACTCGGCGTCTGCGCTAGTGCAGCGCTGAAGCAGGTCAAAACAAAAAGCGCCAGGACTAGCGCTCTGGTGAATGCCCGAGGCAACTGATTCGACATCTAGGATGCTCCTCAAAAAAAGAACTGTTAATTTCCGCACCGGCGCGGTCGTTCGCGGGCAGACAGATAGCGCCAGGTCATTCGGTACTACGTCATCAGACTATACCCGGTTTCAAAAACATGCCGCAATGGCTGCACTTAAGAGCATGAGACAGATTGGCCGTGCGGTGCGGGGCAGTAGCCCGACCGTCAGGGAGGGCGCTGTCTCCGTTTACTCAAACGCCCTTCGTCACGGTCGGCCTACTGCCCCGGGCCTCACCGTTCATATCTGTTACCGAGTTGAAACACACTGATCAATGCAAACAAGTAGTATGCCTCGCTTGACACTGGCAGACGCGCTGCATAATCTTCCTTATTCTTTGGATGAACACGATTGGAGCCCGGATCTCTCGGTTTCGGAATTGGGATCGCTCGTCCCCAGTTATGGGATCGTTAGCCTCACCGACGGATTCTTGTGATTGAAATCACCAAAGCGCTCTCCCCGTCCAGGATCGCTGCGAGGTGAGCAGGCTGAGACAAAAGAACTCGGGCTATGAAATCTAATGAACGAAAATCGGAATCGAGAAGGAGATAAAGCATGGCGGTGAAGGTTGGCATCAACGGGTTCGGTCGGATTGGCCGAAACATCTTTCGCACGGCACTGGGCGACAAAGATATCGACTTCGTCGCGGTTAATGACATAACCGACACGAAGACGTTGGCGCACCTGCTGAAATACGATTCCGTGCTGGGGAATCTTCACCATGACATCTCGGCCTCTGAAAACGGAATTACGGTTGAGGGAGAGGAGTTCCGGGTGTTTTCTGAGCGCGATCCGGCGTTGATCCCCTGGGACTCAGTCGGCGCTGAAATCGTAATCGAGTCGACCGGTAGGTTCACCAAAGCAGAAGACGCCCGCAAGCACCTGCGTGGCAGCGTCAAGAAAGTGATCATTTCAGCGCCGGCCAAGAACGAAGACATCACGATCGTGCTCGGTGTTAATGAAGAGAAGTACGAGCCCGGGGCTCACAACATCATTTCGAACGCGTCCTGCACGACCAACTGTCTGGCGCCGGTTGCCAAGGTCATTCATGAAAAGTTTGGCATTCGCACGGCCCAGATGACTACAATTCACTCGTACACCAATGACCAGCAACTGCTTGATCTGCCGCACAGCGATTTGCGCCGGGCTCGCGCCGCCGGGCTGAACATGATTCCCACTTCCACCGGGGCGGCCAAGGCTGTGGCGCTGGTGCTCCCCGAATTAAAAGGGAAGTTTGACGGCATCAGCGTCCGGGTGCCGACGCCCAATGTGTCGCTGGTCGACGTGGTGATCGACGTCGACAAGGAAACGAGTAGCGAAGAAGTTAATCAGGCCCTGAAGGATGCCGCCAACGAAGAGCTGCGGGGCATTCTGGCTTTCAGTGAAGAACCGCTGGTGTCGTCTGACTTCAGACAAAATCCCAATTCGTCGATTGTCGACGCTGAGTACACAAAAGTAATCGGCGGTCACATGATCAAAATACTTTCCTGGTACGACAACGAGTGGGGCTATTCGTGCCGCGTGCGTGATCTGGTGAAGTACATTGCGGGAAAGGGACTCTGAGGTATTGCCAATTGTCGATTTCCGATTGCCGATTGGAAATCCACGTGCGTCGACCGTGACCGGGCAGTAGCCCGACCGTAAGGGAGGGCTCAGATCGTAAAGCGATCAGAACTTGAAAGTAATTCTAATCGGCAATCGGCAATTGAAAATCGGCAATGCCTAAGCTTTCCATTAAGGATCTTAATCTCAAAAGCCAACGCGTCTTCATCCGCGTCGATTTCAATGTCCCCATCGAAGACGGGAAAGTCAAAGACGACACCCGCATTCGCGCCGCAATCCCCACCATCAACTACGCACTTGAACACGGCGCGCGAGTAATTCTGGCGTCGCACCTGGGCCGGCCGAAGGGGCAACGCGTCGATAAATACAGCCTGCGTCCGGTCGCGGAACATTTGGCGAAGTTGATAGCAAAACCGGTCGCGTTTGCCGAGGATTGTGTTGGCGAAGCCGCCCAGGAAAAAGTAGATGCGCTGAGAGACGGTGAGATCGTGCTGCTCGAGAATCTTCGGTTTCATGTTGAAGAAGAAAACAATGACGAGGCGTTTGCGCGGCAGCTCGCGTCCCTGTGCGAGCTCTACGTCAACGATGCCTTTGGCGCAGCGCATCGAGCGCATGCTTCAACCGTGGGTATCACAAAGTTCGTTAAGCAGGCTGCGGCCGGTCTTTTGATGGAAACGGAACTCGAGTATCTCGGCCGCGTCATCAATAATCCCGAACATCCATTTGTGTCGATCCTGGGCGGCGCTAAAGTCTCCGATAAAATCCCGATCATTAACGCGCTCATCGACCGCAAGGTCGATAGACTTCTTATTGGCGGCGCGATGGCCTACACGTTCTTGAAGGCTGAAGGATTCACGGTAGGGAAGTCTCTGGTGGAAAACGATATGCTGGAGACCGCTTTGCAAATCAAACGGCGTTGCGAAGCGGTGGGTGTCGCGTTACTTTTGCCCACCGATCATCAGGTTGTCGATAGTTACGAGCCGATAAAAGGTGGGCAGGTTCTGGCCAAGACAATTCCCATCGAGTTCACCAACGCCGGCCACGTCGGCATGGATATTGGTATCGAGAGCATAGCGCTCTTCTCGAATGCGCTCGTGGATGTGAAGACAATTATTTGGAATGGCCCGATGGGCGTGTTTGAAGAGCCTCCGTTCAATCAGGGTACGATCGGCATTGCGCACGCGGTCGCCGAGGCCGCGGATCGCGGCGCGATTGTTATTGTTGGCGGCGGCGACTCGGTGGCCGCGATCACACAGGCCGGAGTCGCCGAACGCATCACACACATTTCCACCGGCGGTGGTGCGACTCTTGAGTTCCTGGCCGGAAAAGAATTGCCAGGAGTAGCCGCGCTTTCTGAAAAGTAGCCTTCCCGGTTTCTATTTTTAGTTGATCGCTGTCTTTTTTTGAGTAATACCCAGCCGAGTTCGAACTCGGAGTTTCGATCCTCGAACCGGCAACAGATCGAGAGGGCTTGATTGATTCCACTCTTTGCAACTCGCTCGCTCCTGACCGTCCCAATCCGCCCACATGTGCTGCTAATTGCCAAAATTGTGACCGATTGACTTAACCTTACTTGGGGTATATAGTTCGCCTCCTCAAGTCGCGAATACCCAACGGAGGCCCATGGCATCTCATGGCGATATGCGAGGCCCGATCCGGAAAAAAGCCAACCTTGGAGGTAGATCAATGAAGTTTCTCGTTATTAGTCGTCCCGGCTCAAATCTTCCGCAGTTGCCATCGAGCGGTTATGTCGACCTGGCAAAGGGATCCAAAAAGTGGCTCGATGACATGATTGCAAAAGGGACTGCCGAGTGTGGCTACGCTCTTCACAATCATGGTGGAGTCTTGATTTTGAACGCGAAGTCGCACGAGGATGTGCATGGCATGCTGGTGAACCATCCCTTACACGCTTTCTATAACTGGGAAATTGAGCCTCTTCTGGATGCTGATCAGACTCACAAGCAAAACATCAAATATTTGACGAGCCTGGCTGCGTAACACTCGGCTGAAATAGCCAGCGACCTCACCGGCCGATGGGTAAGCAGCACTTCTTCGTGCCGCTTTTCCAATTGCTGAAGTGATCTGGGCCCATTTGGGCGAGGGTGGACGCCTTCGAAGGCCGCTGGTTGCCTTTGAAAGAGGCCTTACGCGAAGCCGTTGGCTGTCATCCCGAAAAGCCAAAGGGCTCTTGATCCCACCGCATCAGATTGATAGGAAGAAATTCGTTCGGCTTAGCTTCCGACGCAGCTTCACTGGGCACCATTCGGTGCCGTGAATTTGTTCGACGATTGAGTCGAGGGAATAAGCTCTCGTTGCCCCCTAACAATGAGCGATCCCGTATGTCCAAGAACATTCTGCCGCCGTCCACTTCGACTAATCCAAGCGCCGCCGAAAAGTTAAAGGTACGAGAGAAGATCGGATTTGCTTTTGGAGATGCCGGACTCGGACTGACGAACCAATTCATTCTTTCCTTTTATCTTATCTATCTGACGGATGTTGCGAGCATCCCTGCGGCAAGTGCCGGCACTCTGTTTCTGGTGGCACGCCTATTCAATGGCCTCAACGATCCCCTCACGGGATACTTCATGGACAACTATCCTTTACGCACGAGTTGGGGCAAGTTTCGTTCGTGGCTGCTGGTAGCCACGATTCCGGCTTCAGTTTTCGTAGTGCTGATGTTCGTGATTCCAAACACTTCAATCACCGGAAAGCTGATTTACCTGTACGCGGTAGTGCTGATATTTGATTTGATTACCGATTTCATCTCCACGCCTCTGGGCTCATTGATGTCAAATGTGACGCAGAATACGCAGGAAAGATCCAGCATTGCCAGCTTCAGGGGAATTGCGACAGCCATTGTCGCGATCCTGGTCCCAGTTCTGACGCTGAGTCTTAAGGACAGATTCGGCACACCGAAGACAGGTTGGCTATTCACCGCGCTCGTCTTTGCATTCCTTGGCGCCGTGTGCCTCCTAATCTGCTTTAAGAGCGTTAAGGAAAGGGTTGTCCCGAAGGCGGAGGATGCCACCTACACCTTCAGAGAGGGCTTGCGGATTGTTATGCAAAATCGGCCCATCCTTATCCTGTCGATCGCGAATGTTTTCCTGATTTCTTATTTTAGTATCGCCTTTGCGGTACGAATTTTCTACTTCAAATACAACATGGGGAACGAGAATTTGCTCGCGCCCATCATGGGGATCGGGGTCCTTGCGATCTTTGCGGGCATGGTGGTTTCACCCTTGCTGGCAAAGAGAGTAGGGAAGCGTCTGACGGCCCTCGCCGGCGGTACCATTCTCTGTGCGATGCACGTGGCTCTTTACTTTGTGCCGGCCACGTCCCTCGTGCCAGTTGTCTGTGTCCTGGTAGGTGTGGGTATCGGCACAGGCCTGCTTTCGATCATGATACTTTCGCTGGTTCCGGATACTGTCGAATACTCCGAATGGAAGACTGGCCACCGAGCCGAAGCGATAATCAACTCGGTGAACACTTTCATATTCAAGCTGGGTGGCGCCGTGGGCGTGGCAATTCCGGGGTGGATTCTCGCGGCTACGGGTTACGTGCCGAATGCAAAGCAAAGTGCGGGAGCCCTCAAGGGGATTCTCATGTCTATGTCAATCATCCCCGCGATTTTTGTTTTTCTAACGATTGTTGCTTTGTTCTTTTACCCATTCGATGAAGATCAGTATGCGCAGGCGATATCCGAGATAGCCCAACGAAAAGCTCTGCCCGCTGGTTAGAATCAAAAGAGAGCCGGTGTCAGAACGCGTAGTTGATGTGGCACCCAGTTTTGGACTGCGACTCAACCCGATCCTAAGACCGGTTCGATGAATCGGGGAAGTCGATTGTGGGATCCGGCTGGGGTCCGCTGTGCCTCTCCAAACCATGTGATTCCGCTACGGACCTCAGTCAACCGTGAGGAGGAAAAGATGAGAACTGTTCGCTTGCTGGTTTCTTTCCTGTTTGTCTCGCTGCTTTCCGCTGTTGCTTTAGGGCAGACCGCAACGACTACGAAAATATCGGGGGTGGTGACGGACGCCAAGGGCGCATTAATACAAGGAGCAACGGTAAAGCTGATTGACACAGCCACAAAACTGGAAAAAACAGATGTGACAAACCACGATGGACTCTATGCTTTTCCAGCCATCGAGCCGGGCATTTACGATATCTCGATCACAGCCTCCGGATTCCGCCCGACGACCGTACAGGCAGTTAAGGCTAATATTTCTGCGGCGAAGACTGTCGATGTGACGATTGAAGTTGGCAGCCTCTCTGAACAGATCACGATTTCCGCAAGGAGACAGGCCGACCTGCAGACAGACGATTCCTCGGTTGGCAACGTCATTGATCAAAATCGGATTGAGCGACTGCCTAATATTACTCGCCAGACTGGTTTTCTGCTGCAACTACAACCGGGAACGGCCTCCGGCGGCGAAGTAATGGGTGCGCGCGCCGATCAAACCACATTTAACCTCGACGGAATAGACGTTACCGATAACGTAATTGGGCAGCCATTCTTCACGGTCATCCCTACGCCGAATGAGTCGATCGCAGAGTTCCGAGTCACGGTGGCTAACCCAAACGCAACTTTCGGACGCTCGGCCGGAGCGCAGGTGACGCTGGTAACTAAGCGCGGCACTGACAAGTTTCATGGATCAGTTTACGATTACTACCAGAACGACAACCTCAACGCGAACACCTGGACAAATAACCGTCTTCGCATTCCCAGACCCCCATTTAACGATCAACTCTTCGGCGGAAGCCTCGGGGGGCCACTCCGCGAAAACAAACTGTTCTTCTTTTTTAACTACGAAGCCGAGCGGCAGACCAGCACCTCCGATATCGTTCGCATCGTGCCGACGCAGAGCTTCCGCTCCGGAGTGCTGAGATTTCGCGATGCTTCGGGCGGCGTTTTCACCGTGAATCCACAAACGCTTGACCCGCGCGGCCTGGGTTCAAATCCGCAGATACTCGCGCTGCTCAGGCTGATGCCCTTGCCGAACAACTCCTCTTTCGGTGATGGCCTGAACACTGGAGGCTTCGAAGCCAATCTACCGTCCGACGCGCACTCTGATTTCGGAGTGCTCAGACTGGATTACCAACTCAATCACGCCTGGTCGTTTGAAGCCAAGGGCGCGGCGGCACGCCAAATCTTCAGAGGGCCCAGTCAGGTCAGCCTCGCAGAACTCAAGGGCGTCCGCCGCTTTCCCTTTCGACCACGGAACCTGACGCTTGCTCTGGTGGGCAACCTTCGCCCAAATCTGGTGAATGAACTCCGTTACGGCTATGTCTACGAGAGCACCGCGTTTCAATCCGCGACTCCTAAGTCTCTAAGCGGATTCAATGTTGCCGTGAATCTTGCGCCGGGATCGCAGGATAGTGATCCTAATTTTGCTTTGCTCGACGAACCGGTCGATGTTGACACCCTGCGAACCAGCGAACAAATGCTCCGCAGTGGCAACAATCAGTTCGTTGATAATGCGACATGGTCGAAGGGAAGGCATGCATTTTCGTTTGGCGGTAGCCTGCGTCGCATCACGACTTTCCATTTTCGCAGCGATAGAGTCATCGGTTCGCTCACGACTCCGGTTGCGGCCATAGGCGCGGCGGGTAATATTCAAATCCCTGCGAACCAGCGCCCGCCAACCTGTGCGGCGCCGCTTATCCAGAACTGCTTACAGCCTCAGGACCTCAGTCGATATGATCAGTTCTACGCCTCGCTGCTGGGCCTGGTAGATAGCGTGAGTTATCTAGCCGTGCGCGACGCTCAGCTTAAGCCCTTGCCTGCGGGTACGGGACTGGTTAACGACACAGCGCTCCACCACTGGGAGTTTTATTTTTCAGATGTGTGGCGCATCAAGCCCTCGCTCACCCTCAATTACGGACTGATGTATCAGTGGCATACTGCGCCCGTAGACAAGCAAGGTCGTCAGACTGTGCTCACATACAAGGACACCGGCAAGCTGATTGATCCAAAAGACTACCTGCGACGAAAGGCTGCGGCCGCCGAGGCGGGCGAGATATTCAACCCTGACATTGCATACGTTCCAGTCAAGCAGGCGGGTCTCCAGGGCGTGTTCAAAACTTATCGCAAAGACCTCTCGCCGCGCATCTCGCTCGCATGGCAACCGTCATTCAAGGGCGGCATCCTCGGGTTCTTTCTTGGAGACAGGAAGTCCGTGATTCGCGGCGGCTATGGGCTTGTTTATGATCGTGTGAATACTGTTTCCACGGTACTCATTCCAATAGTCGGAGTTGGGTTTGGTCAGACACTCACTCTCCGCGCGCCGACAAATGCCCTGGGCCAGCCTTTCCGCGCGGGAATCGACGGGCCGATTCCGGTCCCGCAGAACTTTGCTGCTTCCTCCCCAATCGTGCCGACAAAGCCGTTCGGCGAGACGCTTTCGTTCTCGGTAGATCCAAATATCGCCGACCCGCGCAATCACGTCTTTAACTTTACGCTCCAGCGCGAGTTGCCGGGCAAGATTGTGATTGAAGCGGGATATGTGGGCCGACTGGCTCGGAATCTCTTCCAGAACGTAAACCTGAATTCTGCTCCATATTTTTTCAAGGACAAGAAGTCAAATCAAAGGTTCTCAGAAGCGTTCGATGCAGTCGCAGCCCAACTCAGGGGCGGCGCATCACCTTTTACAGTAACTCCGCAACCGTGGTTTGAAAATCAGATTAATCTTACCGGGTCACCCTTCGAGTTTCTTGGCCCCACAAGGTTTCTGGCGCTGGCATTCACGGGCGATTTTGTGGTCGGTAACCTGAATAACATTTGGAATCTTGGCATGGACTTTTTTACGCCGACGCCATACAACAATCAACAATCGGTCGATCTGTTTGTGCGGACCAGCCTGGGACGGTCCAACTATCACGCCATGTTTATCTCGATTCATCGGCAGGCTCTTCATGGTTTGACCTTTGACGCCAACTACACCCTATCGAAATCGCTGGACCAGATTGGTCAAACTCAAGGAGCCATAGGCGGAGCGCCAACTCAGTTTTCCAGTAGCTTCAATCCCGACATCGACTATGGTCCGTCAGACTTTGATGCCCGGCATCTCTTCAATGTCAACGCGGTTTACGAATTGCCCTTTGGTCCGGCGCGTCGTTTCAGGGCGGGCAACGTCCTGGACAAGTTGATTGGAGGCTGGCACATTGCGGGGATCTTTCAAGCGCAGAGTGGCTTTCCGCTAACGGTGATCCAGGGCTTCCAGGTGTTTGGCGCCGGCGCTGTGTTCGGCAACGGGACCGGAGCGATTCCACTTGGCCCGAATGACTTCGGAAATGAAATCCACAGTGGCGTTCCGGGTTCCGGAGGGATCGGCACAGCAGGTAACCCGTCCACCGGCGGCACCGGGCTAAACTTGTTCAGCGATCCGGAGAAGGCTTTCAATAGCTTTCGACGCGTGCAAATCTCCAAGGATGGACGTGGTGGACGAGGAGTGCTACGCGGTTTTCCCAGGTGGCAAGTTGATGTTTCAATTGGTAAGACCGCAAAGATAAGGGAGCAAATGAAGCTGGGCCTGATCCTTGATTTCTTCAATATCTTCAATCATGTAAACCTTGCCGACCCCGTGCTCAATCTTAACAACACCTCTGGTTTCGGGGTGGTAACCAGTCAACTGGTAAGCTCGATTTACAAGCCGCGAACCATACAGGTCAGTGCCAGATTTGAGTTCTAGCCGGGAGGACTTGACAACGAGAGTCATGTAAAGTGGTTCGGTAAGTTTTTGAAAATTGAAGAGCCATGGTGACGGCTCTTAAGCCTGATAAAGCACTGTGCGTCGTTACGACCATGATTTTCTCTGCGACCTGTACCACGGTGCCAGCTCGCCAAATCTTTTCTGCTAAATCAAAATGAGAAAACCTGTCATTGCCGGAAACTGGAAAATGTACAAGACAGTGGGGGAGTCTGTCGCCACCGCTCTTGCTCTGAAACCGCTGGTCGCCAACGCGAATCATTGCGAAGTCATCATTGCGCCGGGGTTCACGGCATTGAAGAGCGTGGCCGATCGTTTGGAAGGATCTAACATCGGGGTCGCCGCGCAGAACTGCGCTACGGAACAGAGTGAAGGCGCGTTCACCGGCGAAGTAGCGGCTTTTATGGTGCGCGACGCTGGCTGCTCGCACGTAATTGTCGGGCATTCTGAACGGCGGCAGTACTACTTTGAAACCGACCCGATCGTCAGCCGCAAAGCCCAGGCCGGCATCGCGGCCGGACTGACGGTGATCGTTTGTGTGGGCGAGACGCTGGAACAGCGCGATGACGGAAACGCGGAACGTATTGTGAGCGAGCAACTAACCCGCGAATTGAGCGGGTTGACAGCGTCGGATCTCGACCGTATCATCGTTGCCTACGAACCTGTCTGGGCCATTGGGACCGGACGCACCGCGACGCCGGAGCAAGCGCAGGAAATGCACGCGTTTATCCGGCGCGTTTTCGCGGAAAGGCACTCCCCCGCAGCGGCTGAGGCGTTGAGGATTTTATACGGTGGATCGGTCAAGCCGGATAACGTCGGCGGCTTGATGAAGCAGCCTGATATCGACGGTGGCCTGGTTGGGGGCGCGAGTTTGACTGCCGAGAGTTTCGCGCAGATTGTAAACTATAAGTAATAGTCAGTTGCCATTGGTCAGTAGTTGGTTGTGCTTGAAGCACACGCAACTGACAACT
Organism: Pyrinomonadaceae bacterium; assembly: GCA_035317005.1. Taxonomy (GTDB): domain Bacteria; phylum Acidobacteriota; class Blastocatellia; order Pyrinomonadales; family Pyrinomonadaceae; genus UBA11740. Next base: position 19,079 of record DATHHW010000052.1, read on the forward strand.
AACTACTAACAACTGACCAGTAACGGAGATTTCAAATTGTTAGGATATCTTTTCTACGGACTGTTTATTCTGGCGTGCGTCGTGCTCGTCGTAACGGTTCTGCTTCAGCCCGGAAAGGCTGACGCGGGAGCGCTTTTTTCCAGCTCAGTCTCAAGCACGGCGTTCGGACCACGAGGCACACAAACGCTGTTATCGAAGATCACGATTGGCGCTGCAGCGGGGTTCATGTTGTTCGCTTTGATTCTGTCTTTGCCGGCAATCACGGGCACGAGTTCAGTTTTGCAGTCGGGCATTCCGGAACAGGCGCCCGTCGCAACGCCGACCCCGGCGGCGACGCCGGCCGTACCCCTGGCTATACCGACATCGACGACCCTGACGCCTTCACCGGCGCCCAAACCCTCGAGCCAGCCGTCGAAGGCCCCCACAAAGAAGTAGCTCGTCTGGAATTGGTTTTTGACATCCTTCCCAAACCTGAGCCGAAGTGGCGGAACTGGTAGACGCGCACGTTTGAGGGGCGTGTGAGGTAACTCGTGGGGGTTCGAGTCCCCCCTTCGGCACCATTACTCAAAATTAAATATTGTGACTGCGTGACTTATCAGATTGGGCTTCTTTAGGAGTCACATCGGAGTCACAAACTTTTGGAGTTTTGCAGATCAGCATTTTCTTTAGAGTTTTTGGGGTGCTGCTGTTATGGCGTGGTCTGTTGCGGAAAGTGAGGCTTTTACTTTGCGCGCAATGCTGGCAGAAAAGCGGCGCTAGAACCTGGCGCGTCGTTTCATCGCGGTAGAACTGAGAAGGTCTCGTAGGCCTGCTTGTCGTACTATCCGACCGCTTCCACAAGTCGGAGGTGCTTTTGCTTTCTTGGAGTTTCTACCTGGAAGCGGTTCTCGCACTTCGGGCACTGAACTTCCATAGTGTTTTCGTTGAGCGCCTGCGGCTTCAGGTTGGCGAGTTGTGCCATATGTGTCGAGACTCGTGCGGCCAGTTCAATCTGCTCTGGCATGTATTTCAGATAGCGCTGGGTTTCGGTGATCGATGCATGCCCGGCGTATTCCTTTATGCCGTGCAGTGGTACTCCCGCAAGCGCAAGGTTGGTCAAACAGGTGTGGCGAAGGTCGTGAATTGTCCAGCCTTCGGGCACTCGTTGTCCATACGGGATACCGAGCTGCTTGGAAATCCGCCTAAAGATTTTCCGAAAGTACATATCTTTTTTCGTCAGCATTCTGACAGGGCCGCCAACTTTTTCGTTCCTTCGCTTTTCGATTAATTCGGTCGCTGTCGGAGCTTTTATAGTCCGCCACTTGTCGGTCTTGCTTGAAAAGAATTTTATGGTTCCGAAGCGTGCGCTTGAGTGTTCCCATCTCAACCTTAGCAGCTCGTCCATTCGACCGCCGGTGATTAGATCAAGCTGAAAGAAGAATAGTGCTTCGTCGTATTCGGGATTGCCTGCAAGTGCCGTTGCGATTTGATGAATCTCGTCGTTTGACAGAACGCGGTCACGATCTGTTTCTACCTTCTTTTTTAACGGGTTGCTGGGGACTTTGTAGGCCACAAGGTCCTTAAAATCGCCCGAGTTGACTGCGTGATTAAGTGCTGCTCGTATGGTGTTAAGTCCGCGGCGAATGGTTGATTGTTTCAAGACCAGCTTTTCTTTCTTGGCGCGTTCTTGCTCTGCTTTGATCCAATTAAGAAAGTCCTGTTTGCCAATCGTCTTTACGACGCGATCCGGACGAATCCACCCAATAAACCGATCGAGGGTGTGTAGATGTCCGGGGTGACTTCTCCAGTAGTGAGTGTCCTCAGTCCGATTGATTATCTTCTTGCTCTCCTGTTCCTCGATGTAGGGAGCCGTTGCGGTCTTAACCGTGGTGTGGATTTCTTGAGGTGCTCGAGTAAGGCCATATCGCTCTTTATTTCCGGCGAGTCTTAGTTTAGCTAATGCTTGCTCGGCTTCAGGGCGGGTGCCAAAACTGAAATCACGGAAGCGCTTTCTGTTGCCGTCGGGCTGTCGAAGATAGAGATCATAGCCCCATTTCTTCCCGCCGACCCGCCTTTCTTGGCGGATTTGTGATTGGCCCTTCGCTTTTCGTTCTTCGTTGTTTTTCATCTCAGCCCTCGATTCGCCGCAGATTTTTTTGTGAATTGTACCGTTACTTCAATTAAGCTTCCACACCTGCTTTTTGCTCTTCTACTTGTACCACTTGTTGTCGTAGGAAACGTACGGACTTCCCGAATTTAATGCGACGCAGCAAGCTGACATCTGACTTGCCCTGGTAGACAGAGCTTAAAGAGAGCCCCCAGCGAGTGGCCAATTCGTCCGGACGCATGAACTTTTGGTCGAAGGCTTTTGCCTTTTTGGGAGTTTTGGGGATTTCGTCGTTGGGGGTTTTCATGGTTTGCTCCTTGGCGGGTGAATTTTGGCCGGGTTATTGAGCCCGATGCTACAGCCTAGTGCAGCTAGCATGCCAGAAGTATGAGTAGTGAGAAGTGTGTGTTTTATGCGTGTTTAGAGGTTATTTGCCTATGATTATGGTTCGGCGCGGGAATGGCGTTGATATTAAGTCCCAGGTTTCAGTGAGCAACTAAGGGACGGTGTGCAGGGGGAGGATGGGATGGCCGCGCGGTCGCAGAAAGTTATCGGTGCGAAGTCGAGTTTGTGGGTCAGCGCATCGATGTGGCGATATGGTTTATCGTAACCGGTTTTGAGATCGTATAGACGGCATAGTCGGTGCCGGTAACCGGGTCGAAGATTTTTCGTTTCCAGGGCTCGCCTTTGAACGAAAGTTGAAACCATTCGCCATCGTCGATCGCCTCGAGGAAATCATCGGTGATGTTGACGGAGATACTAAAGTTAACGAGGGTGGTTATTGTTTCGCGATCGATATCGGGATAGATTCTGACTGTGAGGTTGGTAACCTTCGGAGATTCATAGGCCCAGTAATAACCGCGAGTTTCGTCCTTGCAGCGGTCGAAGTTTGTCGGCAGGTTGTATTCGATCTTTCGGTACTTGTCGGGCAGACCTTTCTGTTGGTAGTGGGGTAAATCTGTGTTGGTGTTTCAATTCTTCTGAACAGTTATTGTCGGACTCCCCTCGGTGCGCGTCACTTCCGCCTCACGATTAAGGGGAAGGGCTTTCCTTAGAATCGGCAAGCGAAGTCTCTAAGGTCCAAACCGTCCCCGGTACTCGGTTGAGGAGATGAATGCCTTGACCATCTCGGCAGCAATGAAATCGCCGTTAAACTGATTCAGCTTGTTCAGCCAGAAGTCGTAACCTGTGTAGTCACTGTCAGGTGCTGAATTCGGATCACGACGCAGGTATCCAAAATATTGAGCCAGCACAAACGCCCGATTCTTTTCAGCGGCTGCGAGATTGGCGTTCTCGGCCACTTTACGAACCGCCTGCGCTCGCGACGTCACATTGCTCGTGTTACTCGCGCCTGCGAAGAGATTAATCGCGGTTGTGCGCTCTGTCGCAGACAAAACGTTGCCGGCGTTCTGATTCATCTGATCCACGAACTGGGCCGGAGTCATCGTAGTGGGAAACGCGGCGATGAATCGCGGTGTCTGCACGAATTCATTCGCATACGCTTGCTTGTTCGCTTCGAGCAACTGCTCCCAACCTAGCTGAAGCACCACGACGCCTTGGCCGATCCTTTGTAGATCGCGCGAGAACTCATCGAACCGAACTACGGGCACCGGAAGCTGATGCACCCCAGCGAATGTTGAAATCCCAGTCGCGCTTCCATAAGCAGTCTTGTACATTCGTTCGACCAGATAACCCGTCTCCTGAAACTCAATAGAGAGAAAGAATGCGCCGGAAGTGTTGATGCGCCTCACTTCGGTGCAGGGCTGGTTAGTGCCGCACGAGGTAATCTGGTTAGTCCAAAACGCCAATCCACTCGCGTCAGCTGAGCGGTTCAGGAAGTCGAAATAGTGTTGCGTCACAAAGAACTGTGCATTGTCTGCTGCATTCACAGTTTTCAGGCCGGCGACATTATTAAGACTGAACGCCGTCAGCCCCTGAGCTGCGCCCCGTAGAGCGTCTTGTGTAGAAGCGTCACTGAGCACTGCCGGAAAGACGCCAGGTGTGACATCTTGCGTAGATATCAGACCCCGGATGTTATTGATGGTGGCTTGATCTACGCCCATTTGCGTGAGCTGCTGAATCATTGAGGCAGGAAGTCCGTTTTGGATCACAGACGCCTTAAAGCTCTCGAGCTGACTCTGAGTTACTGTAGTAGCCGGAAAACCGTTAGCTGATAACGCGTTCTGGAGGTTAACGAGCAACTGAGGTTGCGCCGCCAGTAACGCTGACAACTGAGCCGCAAAGCCAGCTGCCGCCTGCATTTGTTTTTGTTCCCAACCGGCATCGTGCGCCTCCATAGCGCCATCAGCCCGGTTGTTGGTGATAAAGACGGCCTGGGCAAGTCCAGCAGCTTGAGCTTGATTTTCTAACAGGGCATTGAAGGCATTTGCCACTGCGGCCGGAACACTGTTTGAAGCTAATACCGGCTGATACTTAAGGGGAACCGGCTGAATAATGGACGTGTAATTAGAATCTGGCGGATCCGCAGCCAGATGGTCGAGGTAGAAGCCAGAAGCCATACAAGTTAAACCGACCAGAGTGAGAGGGATCTCATAAGGCCCCAACTCTGGCGTTGTAAACACAATCCCGTGGATTAGGCCGTCGATTATATGAAGCTGGGTACCGATGTGTTCAAACTGCTTCTTCTGCTCAGGCGTGAATCGTTTCGATAATGACGTAACTGTCACGAGGAAACTTTTGGTTTGACTGCCGCTGGGACCAGTAGCAGTGCAGGTAACTGTTGTGAAGCCGACGGGAAAATTTCCCGGAGGAGGAGCGCAGTTTATAGTCGGAGTCACCCCTGAGGTATCAACTGCTGACACGTTGTATTGCACTAAAGCCCCTGAGGAATTAGTGGCAGGCACGACCACCGGACTGGTCGGTACGGTTAAGGTAATTGTCTTCGGTGAGGGAGACGGACTTGGAGTCGGAGTGGGCGTCGGCACCGGTCCGGTATTAGCCGTGCCGGAAATAATGATAGCGAGACCCTCTGCAAGTAGATCATCTTCGGTGAATACGAGACCATCGCTCCGACTGAAGTTGAAATCTGTTCGTTTAGTAGTTTTATACCAACCAAACTTGGGGAATATCCCTGGAGCAGTGATCGTTCCAGCCGGATAGTTTCCGGATTTGCGATAAACGATAACCGGGGCCAAATCGCTTAAGTCCGGCCCGCCTCCCCTAACGGTGGTGCCCTGGATATTCTGAGTAACCCCCCACCAATTGGTCTTAGGTCCGCCAGTCAGGGTAACGGGAGTTGGCAGAGTGACACTGAATTTATTCTTGGAACCGGCAGAAAAGTTTTGTGGGCCAAGGTCGAAGCTTACCAACGTGCCGTTACTGAAAATGGGGTCAGTGCCCCCGTCAAACCTATTCCAAAATGCAAACCGAGCAACGATCTTAGAATAGGACTCATTTTGTGCGGCATTAACATAGAATGTGAGTCCCGTTATCGTGATGGATGTCGTGCCGAGAGGTAACGCATCGTTGGTCCACGCGTTTCCCAAAAACCGGGCCTGGGCGAAATGAAAAATGTCCGCGTCTCCCACCAGTTCAGTATTAGGTCCTGTGATGGTGTCCAGCAGTGTCATTGGAGTTGACGCCGCTGGAGACTGCTCCGACGAAAGGAGGGGAATCGAAGTCGAGGTTGTGACTGTTGTTTGGGTTGAAACTAATATGCTGCCAAACAATATCAAACCAAGCGTCGCTATTAGATTAACTGTTCGTGAGGATTTCATTTCGCTTGCTCCACTGCGTTGAGATTTTGGTTTCCCCATATCGAGATTGCCAATCGGGAAAGCACACCCGGTTGAGAAACTGGGATGCAGATTCTGGCATTGGATTTAGGCAAACACAAGAGTGTGGCGTTGAAGATAGGCAAAGCTCTGCCAAAATAGGATTGACGGAATTGCTGCGCTCGCGTGCAGTCATCAAGCCGTAGATCGAACTGAAGGAGGAAGGGAGTAGTTTTGCTGATGCCAAATTCCCAACTCGTTTAGTTCGAGCTTTCGGGTCCCGTGAGTCTTGCCAACACAGATTTACACCACTACCTTTCTGTTTGCCTTGCCGGGTGGTGCAGCGACTGGCTCGGGGCGTTGTGGGTTCGAGCATAAAGTGAGATTGGTGGATCATAAAGTGAGATTGGTAGGAGATACAGTGACGCTATCTGATCATCACGACCTGACGAAACGAACCCCAACATTAAGATGACGAGATGCGCTTATGCAGCTCCGTAGCTCTACGCAATCCTTCTTTCCACTTGGGGTTGTTAGGCTCGTGTTTCGTAAGGGACGTACGAAGGTTTACTGCTTCAGCCGCTGCCGTTAACGCTTCACCGGGGTTTCCCAGCAAGTGCCGAAGATTCGCGACCCGCTCAAAGCTGATAGCAACGGCTTCGACAACGTCGGGATTGTCGGGATGTCTAAAAAAACGCTTTTGTCGGGTATAGAGAGCGTTTTCCTGCAATTCCAGCGCGTCGTGCGACCTTCCCTCGCGCTCCAGGACGTTTCCCATGAAAACGTACGCACCTGACATATCCCACGCCCAACCCTCATTATCTGGAGCAAGCTGGACTGCTCGTTCGCTTGAGAGGAGGGCACGTTCGGAATAAGAGTGGGCCTCAAACACAAAGTCTGTTGTTAGCCGATGGCCGAAATCGAGCGGACTTTCCCTCGGGTGCTCACTACAGTCCGAGCCGGCTAAAGGTTGTGCATCGCTGTATTACCGTCACCGGCACCGTCATCAGCACGTCGCCGGAGAAGGACGGCGATGTTCACATCAAAGTAAAACTCGATTCGCATTACCGGCACGTACTCAATCACTTTAACTACACGGAACAGGACGGGAACCTTGTTGTCGAACCAATCTGTGTTAAGACGCCGGAGCCCGACCAGCACCAGGCTAAAATGGCCTGCGGTAAATTCCGTCAGCATATCGGAAAATTGAAGGTACGCACACGCGTCTCAATTACGGGCGCGCTCGTCACCGACACTAGAGTGAAAATCGGGCGTGACTGGACACACGGCTGGAGGGAAATTCATCCTGTGACGACCATTAGGCCGTCGCGCTAAAACGTTTGCGGTCGAGTTAAGCAACAATTCAAAGTGGCTCACGAAAGCCAACTCTCAAAATATAGATGGAAGCGGATATGTAAAAATACCGGCTTCGATCTTTCTCGCATGATGGATGGTATTAATGAGGGAGGAATTCAAGATGAGAAATTTCCAGAAATTTCGATTCGGTTATTTGTTGAGCGTCATGATCCTCTTCGCTCTTCCTTGTTTTATTTATGGGCAGAATAAGAGTCAATCGAATGACAAAGAAATACTGCAAGACTTGTTGAACGAAGTGAGACTACTTCGACAAACTCTTCAAAGGCAAAGTCTCTATTCTTACAGAGGTCAAATCCTTCTTGAGCAAATCCGTGCCCGGCAAGATCATGTGCTTCAATCCACACACACGCTTGAGAATATCTGGGATGAAATTCAAGAGTTGGAGATTCAGGATTCTGATCTAGTCGCCCGACTTAAAGAGTTGAGCGAGCAGACAGCAAGAGAGGCGGATCCCAAACAGCGTGAAGAAATCGAGGATGAAATAAAAGCTATTAAGCAGACGCAATCACAACAAAACCAAAGGAAGGAAGAGTTGCGAAAGCGCGAATCGCAGTTGTCTTCAACATTACGTGAAGAGCAAGTTAAGCTGGACGCTCTGGAAAAACGGCTGGAAGCCATAGAAAACGAGCTTGAGCGAGGTATAGAGGGTGCCACAACGAGAGCTCGAACCAAAGAGAGAAAACGAACTTATAGCGGTTCTCACTTAGATAGGACTAAGGACCAACTAACTAAGTCAGGTGTTAATCGTTAGCCCCCCTAACGGTGAAAAATCGGCTGTCGAGCGTTGCTCAAATACCTACGCCCGATCTTTTCGTCGCGCGCGAGGGCACCAAGAAAACTGCGCCCCGCGGCCTACGCGTTCTCTTTAGCCCAAGCGCAAAGTATCTTCCGCATCCGTTGTGAACGATTTCTCCCGGTTTTCGGACCAACCGGAGACATGAAAACAATTTTCTGACCCAGCAACACAGATTTACACCACTACCAAGGGTTGACGGAACCCAACAGCGCACGGATAAGGAATGGTAGGGTTGAAGTGACGCTGAGGATAAGGAGACCTGCACCGTGGCCAACCAAGACTCCAAACAGCCCGGAATGACGCCTCAAGAAAGCCGAAAACTCAAAACTAATGATCGCGTAGGATTTCTTGATGTATCCGCCGATCCCCCTGGAACCGCCAATCGATTTCGGCACAGTCCTAGCAAACAACAAGCACGCTGTTCAAATTCAATGGGATGATGTAGAAAATTCCGGCTGTGCAAACGGTATTGGCTGGATTTCTCACGAGGACGCTGCCTGTCTCACTAAGGAGCTGGCGTGAGCGAACGACAATACTTCGACGGCATGAGAATGCCCACGTTGCTGCGCAGCCGCTTTGTTGTTTGATTGATCACTTGGATGGAGAAAAGTAAGCGGAAACCGGCACGGCAATGCCGGCAATTACTGCCCATCGAGAGCCGTCTCGTCCACGAACATTAGTATCAGGTGGATTTACCACAGTCTCTCCCAAGCGTCCTTGTCGCATTTGCCGCAGAGATGATTGGTGTGGATTCAGCCGCGATGAGCGTGTCTCTATCTGCATGCGAGTCAGCGACGGCGCCAGGCGTTCTTCCAAGAACGGCGGCAACATCCACGTCCACGACGACGTAGCTCCAACTTTCAATTACCAACCACCGGTCCGCTCCACGCCACAGATCAAACTTGCTCCCATCGAAGTTCGGGACGCCGTCTACCGTGAATTAATCCGCATCTCGCCGGCCGCCCTGTATCAGCAGCAACTGATCGACCATCCCCAGATTGGCCTTGTTTCCCGCGGCCGGCTCAGAAAGGAAACTCTCAGCTACGGCGCTCTGCCGGCCACACAAAAAGAACGCGCCAAATTAGCGCGTTCGCTTAGCTCCTTTGCTAAAGCTCACTTTCCCAAGTATGCCAACTTAATCGGCATCCCCGGCGTCTGGCAGGACCCCAAGGGCTTTACTCATATCTGGAAGCCTCGCAACTACCGCATCCCCATGCTCCTTATTCCTTATAAGGACCAGCATAGCCGCATCCAGGCCTGCCAGCTTCGTCTGCACCCGCTGGATATCCCCAAAGACAATCCCAAGAAGTATCGCTGGCTCTCATCGCCGAACGAACCAAAGGGCACCAGCTCCGGCACTCCCATCCACTTCACTTTCGACCCCCGCTGTCTGCCGCCTGGCTCCGATGTTGTCATTACTGAAGGCGCGCTCAAAGCTGAAACTCTTGTCAGTCTCCGGCCCGCCGTCCGCGCGATCGCCACCAGCGGAGTCAGTTGCTCGCAAGACGAACTCGTCAATGCTGCTCGCCCTTATAACGTCCTTATCGGCTTTGACTCCGACTACAAAACCAATCCGGCCGTCTGCCGCCAGCTCGCCCGGCTCATTGCCTTCAGGGAACTCGACCGCCAAAGCCGGCAGCCTACTACCACCACTAGAATCCTTTCCTGGGATGGCCACAAAGGCATCGACGAAGCTGTTTACGCTAAGGAGTCAATTAAGCTTGTCTCTATTTCACGGTGGTTCTCTCAGCTCTCTGGCCTGCCCCTTGAGGAAGTCTCCAAAATGTGGCAAGAAGCTGACTACGCTCCCACTAAGTGACTTTTCTCCTAACCCCTAACCCTGCTGTTCGGCATGACAACTGCGTTAGCAACCAAGCAGGCACATACGTTTTAACCGGAAAACGTGACCCCGTCGCCGTCCCTCGAATAAGCTCTCGCTTTGCAGCTTATTCAACCCCCTTCCGCGCATCCCTACCCTAAAATCCAAACAGGACGACTGGTCCGGTTAAGCCAGCCGTCCCATCCTCACTCGGCCACTGTCCCTTAGTCACCCACAACCCTTCCCAACCAAAACACACCAAAGCCCATAGAGAGGTTTCCTCTCTCCCAAGCCCTTAGGCTGTAAACGCCTCTAATTAAAGCTCAAATTTCTTAATTCGGCCGATTAGCCACTGGCGAGAGATCCCAAGAAATGAGGCAGCGTGAGTACGGTTCCCATTACAGTAATCGAGCGCGTACATCACGTGCTTTTTCTCCTCCGAGTCAATCCGAGTCTCAAGAGTTTCACCATTCCGTAACGGCACGAAATCAGCCCCGATACCGCTACTAACAACCACGGCAGCTCCATCCTCTAATGCCGATCGCTGGAACAGATCGATCGTAAGATCTGCAGGTGAATTGACTATCGCACAGGACCGCTCGATAACGTTTTGCAGCTGGCGTACGTTGCCGGGCCAATCCAATCTTTCGAGAAACGTCAGCACGGCCTCCGGCAAAACAAACCCGCAGTCACCAGCAAAGTTTTCAGCCAGTGGCCTGATATCGCCTCGTCGTTCCCTCAAGGGTGGTACTCGCAGCACCAGGAACCGATCCTTCAGATCCCGCTTGATCGCCGCACTCTCGATATCCACCACGTTGGTCGCCGCCACAAAACGAACGTTTGCTGTATGCTCGGCAGGATCTCCCAAGATGCTGTAGGTCCCGAATTGAGCTACCCTTTTCAACATCGCCTGAAGACCATCGCTAGCTTCATCAAGCTCGTCCAGAAATAGTGTCCCACCTTCAGCTTCCTGAATATATCCCGTCCGACTATTAACAGACCCCGTATAAGCACCACGCTTCGCGCCAAACAATTCGGCCGCGGCCAAGTCTTTACTGATCGCGCCAAAATTAATCGCCCTGAACGGCCCTTGCGCGCGACCCGACCACTTGTGAATTTGCCTTGCTAATATTTCTTTGCCGGAACCTCTCTCGCCCGCCAGTAAAACCCCCCGCAACTTTCGTTTCTCGCTCGTTCCATCGAGCGCCGCCAAATCGCGTAGGGTAGTCAACAACGATTGACTCACAGGATCCGCAGCCACGAAGTCCGGAGCTTCGACCCGCCCTGTGAAGACCGCGCCCGGCATAACTCTTACACGCTGCGCAGCTGCGTTTAAGATCGTCTTTGCGGCATCAGGACAATTAACCGAGCACCCTTGCTCTAACAGGAGTTGAACAGCCACAGCGCCCGAGCAGCATTCGTCAACGACCACACGACCATTCATGTTTACATTGCTCTCCAGCAAGGAACCGGTTGCGCCAGCTACACGGATATCGACAAACGCGTTAGTAATCCCGAGTGCTGAAAAACAGTCGCGCGCTAACTCAGACACTTTGGTTACGTCAGTCGCTTCCAGCATCTCCGAAAGCAGCCGCACAAAGACTTGATCACCGCCAATTTCTTCATCCTGCACACCCTCCAATGAGACAGTATCCCCATTAGCGACGACCGTCTGAGCCGCTTCCGGAAGCCACCTATCAAACATCGCGTCGAGGTCTTCATCCTCCGTTTCCACGATGCCTGAACGCAAATGATCGAGCTTTTTCATTAGCTCAATATTTACCTTATTTGGGCGTAAATTAACGACTTCTGTCACCCTGGCGGCTAACGCTCCGGACTGTGGCTGATAGCCAAACGCACTTGGCAGTCGGGTCATGCTAATCCGAAATAATTCATAGATGGTTTCCAAAACAGCGCCGCCACGATCAGCCATTTCCACGCCTTCGAACTCTGCGTCCACATAAGCGCCGTTGTTGAAATAGATCGTGCCCCGCTCACATTCGCCGGCGCGCGGCGAGATCGACCCGGATGAAATAGCCTCGCGTAAAACTGATTTATCGCAAGCCGACCAATCGATAACCAACGGACCTGTATCCAAGTTGAAGTCGAACATCGAGGTAATCTTTTCCAAACCGAATGACTCAAACAGAAAAGCTAACGGCACAGTGATCGGCGCCACTCGTTCCGCCGCGTCCCGCGCGATAGGTCTTCGCTGAATTTGCGTAACTTCAGTAACGGAACCAGCCACGCCAAGTTGTACCGGCAACATTCGCTTTAACAGATCCGACGGAGGCACGACCACTTCACCTTCCCCCAGGTATCGCTCTATCATCGGGCGGTCCGGACCGCTACTGCGCCACCTCGCCGCTTCGTTCGCACTCAGGCCTGCGGTCCGCTCCATGTCATCACAAGCAGCCGCGATTCGAGCCCTGATGGCAGCGTCAATTCCGGAATCCAAAACCACATGGACTCGATAAAGATAGGCTAACGCAGGGACGCCCTCACCATCCCCGGAAACAAAGCAGGCCAGCGCTGACAGCAACTCAAACATCACCGCCTCTCCAGTCGATTGCCCGTCACGCTGAATACACGCAAACGCCTCGCGCAACGCCTGGATCGCATCGCCCGGGTTACGTTCGGCCAGGCACACTTCCGCAGTCATTAACCACGTCGCCAACGTCACAGACGACGTATCAGCATCGATAGTCTCTTTTGTATCGCCAAACGCGCCATCACTGCGGAGCACCAACCGATCAATGCTCGTTACCTCAGCCCTCGCCTCGCCAACCTGTCCGACGTTCAATAGAAGCCGCGTCCGGAATCTTCGCAGAGCGATATAGATATCCTTCGGCAACGTGTCCACATCAGCGACCAATAGACCGGCAAATCGAAACGCTCTTTTGGTCTGGCCGGCGCCTTCCAAAAACTGTGCGGCCAATAAAAGGAGTTCTCGTTCGACTTCCCTTGTTAAGTACCCTTGCTTGACCAGCTCTTCAATTCGACAAACCCGAGCTTCCACATGAGAAAAATGGCCGCGCCGCATTTCATCACGTACCATCTGACTAACCATCTGCGCTGAGCTTTCAGCCTGAGTAACCACGAACCTATTGTTTCTATTCTCTCCTTGAGAGATGGTTAAAAAAGTCATCGTTTTCTACCTAAAGGGAACAGGATTTCAAGAAAGAGCTGCCGGCGAGGGGCAAGGCCTCCGGCACTTGACTCTTGCATGCGCCGTGCCGCGACCAGAGAGCCGGAAGCCTTCAAAAGCAAATGCTAATTACGAAGTCACGCGCCGAAGCCGCTTCCCAGGTCGCCCTTAACGGGGCCTACGACGAGTGTCGACGCGCTAGCTTCGAACCCTTGCCTTATCTCGGAGAATTAACGGATTTTGATTAACGGATTTTGTCAGCCAGGCTGTGAGAAGACGCCGTGAGGGAACTAAGTGTTGACCTAAAAACAGCAGTCCCCGGATTCGTCATCCTTCTCGCCGCTCATGCCACCCAGAATATTTGCTTCGCTGACGACGGACGACGCGCGGCACAGGCATCGCTCAACAAGCTAAGCAGCGTTTTCCACGATCTTGTGACGACTCAACGGAACTATGATGATCGGCGAAATAAGACTCTACAAAAACCAGCCAGTTAAGGTCATAGCCCTTCTTATCCTCGCCACGGCGACCGCCGGGTTAAAGTCGAACGCCTATCCCAATCGCAGACGCTTCACCGTAGCCATCAAGTACCTATCAAACCTGGAATCGCGAGTAGAAAGAACGTGAATCAATTGCCGAGCAGCGACCGAATAAGAGAAGTGGCCACGCATTAGGACTTGATATTACAGACGACTGTGCTCAGCTACTCGTAGTCACACTACCCCCAGTCATCACCGCAGGCTCCAGCGGCGGGAAAGATTCTTCAGTTCAAGTCCTTAAGCTAAATCAGTTCCTGAACGCTTTGATGATGTCAGAAACTTAAGTCTTGAGTGTTATTCACAGCACAATGGCTCGTCCAATTTCGCGGGGCGAAGGACGAGCCATTGTGTAGTCTGACGTTTCGCAGACGCCGCATCAGGTCGCACGCGACCCAAGGCTATGACAGGTCACCGCACGACCAAGGGAAGCCAAGTCCTGCGCGAACCAGGACCGCGGTATGCTCCATAGGCTCAATAGGCCCAGACGTTCGCTGTCCGCTCATCAAGTGCGTCGCTCACGGCGGGAGCAGGCGTTTCGGCGTCTTCGGTTGCGCCTTGTTGCGAGGCAGTATTCAGGATTTGCATGTAAGCCTGAAGTTCCTGGTACGCTGTTTTTTGAGCCTCTTGATAAGCAGCCGGAAGCGGAGCCTGCAGTTCCTTAAGGACCAGACTCGGCCCCACAGGATAACTTCCCCAATAGAGGGCTAACGCATCCTGGGCCGCTTGGGACTGGGGCTGACTGGCCAGTTCCTCTGCCCCCAAGCTATAAGAGTGATCGTAATATTCAACCTGCGTGTTTTTGTCAGTGCGGTAAACCACTTCGGCTTGACTCTGGTCAGAAGTGAATTCCTCCCAGGTCGTATAGATTCCAAGCTTTTGCTTGTTGCCTTGGCTATCTTGAAAGATCGTTCCGATCACATGCATCGGCGCAAAGAGGTAATTCACGGACGAGGGCACAAATTCATCGGTGGTATGAAAGACTTGTTGCCTGCCGGGCGCGTTCGCCTCACGCAGGATGCTCAGCAAATCCAGGCGCGAGCCCCAGAGTTTTTCGTAGTCCTCATTCTCGCGCATCCACTCATTAGACCCTCCATGGGCCATCGAAACGATCATCGGGAGGAGATCCACGCTTGAAGTAAGTTGAGTGCGATATTGATCGGTAGCCGAGGTGAAGCGGCCGGTCGGATCGACGACCACGAATGGGACGAGGATTCCCTCTTCATAGATGGTACCGCCTTTGCCCTGGAGTCCATGCGAACTGGCGTATTCGCCGTGGTCGGAGGTGAAGACGAACACGGAGTTATCTCGGATTTCTTCGGGCAGGCTCGTCATGAAGATTCCAATCGACTCGTCCACCAGCTGCATGATCTGGATATAGGAGTCGAGTGCCTTCGACCAGTATTCAAACGCCGCGATCGCCTTATGCTTTCCCGACTGTAATTGGGTGGGGGCATACCAGAACTGCTGCGGCATGAGCTGATCAACAGACGTATAGGTAGAGGATTCGCCATCGTCGTAAATCCCGCCCATTTGGTATTGGAATACTTCCCTGACAAGGCTTTGCACCTTGGGTTTGGTACCAAGCTTGCTCTTGTCCTCCCAATTGAGAAATTGTCTCACGTCCGACGGATAACCATATGAAGGCGGTGCGTCCTCCGGCTTAGGAGGCTCGGCATAGGTTTGCGCAGGTTTCTCGCCAATACTGCCATCGCTTGTCTTGATATTGTCGTAGATTGTGTTGAAACTAGTAACCTCCGTTCCGCCCCAAAAAAACTGTTTGTCATGGGGATTAACGAAGTTGATGGAGAGGAAGAAAGGCTTAGTGCTATTTGACTCGACGCGCTGGTTGACCCACTCGGCCGCTTCCGTGGCGATGCCGTCATCAGACGCAACACCCTGCCCGTAAAGGCCGGGCAGATCTCCGGCCGGGACGTGGCTGTCGAAGCCGTATCGCTCGAGGTTGCTGGTGCCGTAAGACATGTGCCATTTGCCGAAGTAGGGGGTATCGTAGCCCGTGTCGCGCAGGAGATGCCCGGCGGTCGGGAAGGCCGTCTGCAATTCCGGTTGTAATAGCCCCTTCTGTTCCGAATCGTCTTCAGGCTCCGCGCCGGAGTTTGATTCAGGTAGTTCCGGAAAAGTTATTAGCGTCAGCATCAGGTAGGTCTGGTAGGCGTAAAGCCCGGTGTAGATGGTCGCGCGCCCGGCGGTGCAGTCCGACGCGGCGATATAGTGATTGGCAAACCTCACGCCCTTACTCCAGATGTATTTGAAGAGATTGGGCATGTACTTCTCTATGAACTCATCGGCGTTGCCAATGCTCGGTGGAAAGTGCATGGGAAAGCGCATTTGATCGACCATGATCATGATGATGTTGGGTTGCGCGGCTTGAGAATCAGTCGCTGTGGGAACGCTCGGCGTCGTAGTCTGGTTTTCCATTGTGATTTTTCTCCTTCTAAGTGAGTAAGGTTTTCTGGACGCATTTCTTTAGTTTGCTGTTTCGGCCGATGGGCTTCCGTGAGCCCATCGGCAGCGTCAGCCGGCAGCCGTTTCGTCAGCATATTAGACCCGTAAGCAAAGTATTTGACCGCTCGCGCCGCAGGTAAGGTCTCGAACTGCCTGTTTCCTCGCGCCGCGAGCCTGCTGACGAGATCTTTTAACAACATCGATATTCGCGGAAGCTAAGAGTAGCATCTCACACCATCCACATCCTACGACTACCATGAAATAGGACCTTCTGAGTCGCGCCAACCGAATGCTTATCACGACAACCTCCCAATCTTGAGCCCCCAATCAGATCACCATTAAGGACTTTTAGCGCTTAACCACGACATACTTAATTCTCCGGGGGAATTACTAACTGAACGCCCACCAGTGCTTGCCGCAACTGCCATCTCGCGGCGTTTCACGCCGTCCTTGTTTTCCCAAGTCGCGGCAGTCTAACCACGGCGCAATAAAGAGGCGGCGATTAATCAGCTGCCTAACGATCATAATCCCTTCAGGAGACCCGCATGAAATTCACCATCACCAAGGAAGACCTTCAAAGAGAACTAGCCTTCGTACAAAGCGTTGTCGAACGTCGAAACATGATCCCGGTACTCGCGAATGTCTTGATCGAATCAGTCAGCGCCGATTCCATCAGAATCAATGGCACAGATCTCGACGTTACCATCCGCGCCGATGCCCAGGTAGAAACTATGCCGACCCAAGGGGCAATCTGCGTTCAAGCACGCAAGCTCTTTGATATTGTGCGGCTTCTCTCAAACGGCCCGGTAACATTCACGAAAGAAGAAAACGAGTGGGTGACCGTCAAATCAGACAAGTCGACGTTTCGCTTGCCCGGCATCGCCAGGGAAACCTTCCCAGAGTTGCCCACCTTCAAAGCGACCCCCTTTTCAATACAAGCAGGTCTTCTCTCAACGCTCATTGAAAAAACCATTTTCGCCATCACGCAGGAGGAAGGCCGGTACACACTCTCCGGAGCAAAGTTCGAGATCACCAAAGAGGCCACTAAAGTCATTACTACCGATGGGCACCGGCTCGCTTTGATTGAAACCAAGAACGGTATTCGATCAGCCACTGACGAAGCGCTTGACGTGCTGATTCCAAAGAAAACGCTTTCCGAATTGCTTAAATTGGCCAGCGGCTTCGACGGAGCGGTACAACTCGGAGTCGATGACAATCATGTGTATTTCCAAATCGGAACTCGCGCACTCGTCTCGCGCCTGCTCTCCGGACAATTTCCGAATTACGAGATGGTGCTCCCCAAAAACAATGAATACTCTGCCACTTTCGACACCAACGACCTTAGCAAAGCAATCAAGCGAGTAGCCTTAATGGCAGACGATCGCTCTCAAGCCGTTACGCTTAACGTTACCAAAGAGCAAACAACTATCACCGCACAGTCGCCGGATGAAGGCGAAGGACTCGAGGTCATAGCTTCGAAGCTAAACGGAGACGCGCTCAGAATCGGATTCAATGCGCAATACATCCAGGATTTCCTGAACGTCATCAACTCCAAAGAAGTGCTTTTCAGCTTCAAGGACGCAAACAGCCAAGCCGAGTTTCGCCCGGTCACTGATGAAGCCGAACTTCGCTTTTTTGCAATCATAATGCCGATGAGAGTGGACTAGCCCCTCCGACAGGAGCAGCAGCAGCACTTCACATCCTCCGGCTACACGGCGGGATCGAACCCGAAGTCATCGGGCCATTTCACCCGACTCGTCACAATGGCCCGCGAACAAAGATCTGAAGGCAAGTAATCCCATGCCATCTTACAGACCAGATTCCTTTCAACAACGCGTCAATTACGCCGCTCAATGCATTCTCGACCAAGACACAAGAAGCCGCGAATTTGATTCCTGCTTTGAAATGCACGACGGTGACGTTGTCGCCGCCGCGCTCGTAAGACGCGCTCAGCAAAACGCCGAGCTTTACGCAGCTATGGTTCTGTGGCAAACAAAAGGACGCAGCTCTGACTTACCCGCGGAGTGGCTCGAAGCCGCCACTAGATATCAAACCGTACGCAGCCTCGCCCGCAAAGCGCGCAGCATTCGCAGGATCCGCGAAAAGGAAAGCGACCGAATCATAAAGGCCATCCAGCGCGAGCAAGAATCTGACGATGAGTTAGTGAAAGGCTTGCGCGACTTTGCCACGAAGATCAATAACGCCCGCTTCTACATCGACCTCAAAGGCGAAGACACCAGCTCAGGATTCTACGCCGAGGCCCAAACCCGCCGCGCAGCCCTGGCCGAGGCCCGCAACCATCTCCGTCGATATCCAGCCTGGCAAACAGCAACGGTCCGCAGAGCCCATCAATGAGCCCTTGATACCTTGATACCAACCGCCCTTTTCGAAACTGAGTCTTCAAAGAAATCGAAACCAAGCTCAAGCAAAACGGCTTTTCCGTAAACCGCCCACTCAAAGGCTTCGGGATCGACCAGCAACAACAAAGACTCAGCGAACTCACTCGTTGACGCTCTTAACCCTTCACACCGTAACCGGCTATGAAAGACGACGCTTGCCAGCTCTTAACGGCGATTGACGACGGAGAGGCAGCTGCGGCCAAACTCCTCGACGATAATTACGCCGCTCAACAAAAATTCGACGGCAAGCGCATCATTCTGGCTGTCGACCGCTCCTCGATTACCGCCCACAATCGCAGCGGCTTAGTCTGCGAGATCTCGCGGAACATTCTTGACCAGGCTAAACAGCTTCAGGGCATTGCCCCGCTAATTCTTGACGGCGAGTGGCTAAACCAAACAAAGGCATTCCATGCCTTCGATCTGCTCGAAGTAGACGGAACAGACATAAAGCGACTTCCGTTCTCTGAACGACAAGATCAACTCGATCGCATCCTGTCAATCGCCAGTTTACCCAGTATTAAGTCGGTAAGAACCGAGTACCGACAGGCCGGCAAACTGACGCTCCTGCAAACAATCCACGATCACAATCTCGAAGGTATCGTCCTCAAAGCCAGGCACTCTCCATACAAAGTCGGACGGCAGCCAGATCAATTCAAATACAAATTCACAGCGGTCAGTTCATTTGTGATTACCGGATTAAATGAAAAGCAGTCTGTCTCATTAGGCGCATTTGACGAGAATCACCGTCTGGTTAACTGCGGAGACGTGAAGATCAGAAGCCGGTACTTCAAGGTTAGTGAAGGCGTGATCATCGACGTTCGATATATGCACGCTTTTCGACAATCTCACCTGGTCTACCAACCCCGCATGATAGCCATACGCGATGATCTACAACCCGAGGCCTGCACACTTTCCCAATTACGTTACAAAGGCACGGAGATAACCGTTGCCTAATCGACTCTACTCCGAGGAGCAAGACTCATGGCACTCCGATCAGTCTGGAAAGGCAACATAACCTTCTTACTTGTCTCCGTTGCGATCAAGGTTTACACCGCAGTCGAATCCGCGCAAAAGATCTCTTTTAATCAACTGCACGGTGAAACATGCCGAGGACCTGTCGGCCATCAACAGCAGTGCAAGAAGTGCAATCAGGTTGTCGACAAAGAAGAGATCGTCAAAGGCTACAAGCACGGCGACGACCAGTTCGTGATCATTTCACAAGAGGAAATCGACGCGATTAAGCCGGAATCCAGCAAGACAATTGAAATTCTTGGCTTCGTTGACCGCAGCGAGATCCCCAACACCTTCTTTGACTCTCCCTACCTCGCGGTCGCGGACGGCCCCGCATCAGGCAAGCCTTACGCTTTGCTCAAAGCGGTCATGCAACAGACCGGCCGAGTCGCCATCGGCAAAGTCATCCTTCGTGAACGCGAAGACCTGGTTTCAATCTCCGCAACCGATGAAGGCCTCATCATTCAAACCTTACGGTATCCTCGCGAAGTCAGAACCTTCGCCGCGCTCCCTCAAGCGAAGGAAGAGTCACTCAGCGATGAGGAACTCGAACTCGCCACAGCGCTGGTCGAACGAATGCAAACGACCTTCACCGAGATCGAACCCACCGACCATTACTACGAAGCGTTGCGCGCAATGCTTGATAGAAAGATCGCCGGCAAAGTGATCGAAAAAATCGAAAAGCCGGCCACGAGCGGCAAGGTCGTCGACATAATGGAAGCGCTTCGCGCCAGCCTCACTGTAAAGAATGCGCCGCCGGTTGCTGTCGACGCCGGCGAGCCCATCAACAACCAGCCAGCAGTGGCCGTCCCAACGCAACCACAACTTACACTTGTGGCACCGATCCAAACAGAGTCGAAGAAAACTCGCCGGCGAAACGCCGCCTAGCACATGGTCGCTTAATTTATTACTGCCACTCCCGCGCAGTCTAACCAAACCCAAATAGGAAGCGGCAAACAACCCCCGCGCTCGATCAAAAACTCAACCCAGCGTTAACACGTGTCACTGACAGCCATGAAACCTGACTTCCAACTGCTCCCGGGCACGACTGACCTGATCGAGAACCTCCGCGCCAGCCTCGACTTCGGGCACACTCTTAAAACAAAGACACTTCTCACGCGCGCCGAACACTATCTGAAGCAGCCGGTTAATTCCGGACAATACGACTTCCGCTATCTCTACGACGTGATTGAAACGGCGCTTCACCAGGTTATTGAAAAGCGCGCCGCCGCATTTCGAGATATGGACTCTGCGGAAGCTTTCCAACAAATTGAAAGGCTTCTATCGCAACTGCCAACTCAGCGCGTCCGAACCAACGAACAAACGCTCTATCAACAATTCTCGTCTCCGGCCCCGCTGGCCTTCGTCGCCGCTTATCTCGCCCTTGACGGCTTCATCAATCCAGTTCTACTCGAACCCTCTGCCGGCACTGGCGCGCTTGCCTGCATAGCGCGCGCGTTCGGTGCCCAGGTTTTCACAAACGACCTCTCGACGCGTCGCAAAGCATTTCTTCGCTTTCTCGGTTTTT
>DATHHW010000053.1:0-69073 GCA_035317005.1 Pyrinomonadaceae bacterium
TACTTCACCACTCGCCGATCGCCTCCGGTCAATTCTCGCAGTCCATTTACAAAAAAAGGGTTCGGCAAGTGACGCACATCAAACAGCAGTTCCATGTCTCGCGGCGGACCGAATTTGTGACCAAAGCTCAGGACCTGTACCCGTAAGGGCACAGCTTCCCCGCGCACGCTGAACCGATCCAGCAAACCCTTTCGCAAAGAATGTACCGTGTGATCAGAAGTGTCTACGATTTCATCTGCCAGAGCGCGGATCGGTTTCATCGCCTCGCGCTCAGCGCCAATCGCATCGAACAGTCCCTTACCGCGATCGGCAGGATGCGGTCGTCTGGTTTCGCTGAAGCGGCGGGCCAGGATTTCGTCGGAGGCTTCAAAGAAGATTACCGACACCCCCAGCCCACCTTTACGCAAGACGCGTAATTGCTTGGCAAAGTCGGACAAGAAGTGTCCCTCGCGAAAGCTAATGACCAGCGCCGCCCGGTCAATCCGGCCTCGCTCGTCTTCCTGAGCGTGAACCAGCCGCGCAAAAGTTGGCAGCAGCGTCAAAGGCAGGTTGTCGACGCAAAAATAACCGAGATCTTCGAAGGCGTTGGTCGCGGAAGACATGCCCGAGCCGCTCAGCCCGGTAATGATCACGATATCAGCAGGACTCTTTTTTCTGGTAGCCTTGGGCATTTCCCTTGGGACTGCCTTAGAAACGATGGAGTTGACAAGTGAATGTAGTGCTTACGCCCGGAAACGACAAGTCACTGCTGAGCGTGTCAGAAGCCCGACCATGAGGGAGGGCCACCCTCGCCGGCACTCTTGATGAAGAAATCCGCTGCGAACGTTTGTCGGATAACCAGCCGAACCGCGTCAAGCGTTGCCCTTGCTCACGCGCGGGCTTCTGACACCCGCAAAGAAAAGGAGGAGCGACATGCGACGATGCCACTCCTCCCAGCCATTTCAATAAACCATTTCATTACGGCTCGATCAAGCCGAAATTGCCGTCTTGCCTTTTATAGAGCACACCCACCCGACTCGTGTCCGCGTCGCGAAAGACCACAAAGTTATCTGTCCGGTCCGAAAGTTCCAGCGCAGCTTCTTCGGCCGTCATCGGCTTCACGTTATAGCGGCGGGCGTTAATAATGCGGACCGGCAGTGGGGCGGCCTTCAATTGTTCGTCCGGATTCGAGGTAGCGATAGATGTTTTGAGCGAGCTGTGTTTGCGGTCGATAATCTTCTTCTTTAGTTTGCTTGCCTGCTTTTCGATTTTGCTGATCGCCCGGCTCAAAGCCATGTACATGTCGCCATTGGTATCTTTGGCGGTCAACGTGTGGTCGCGCCAATGGATGATGATTTCACCCGTGTGCCGGTTTTTCTCGACCGCCAGAATTACGTGCGCATGCGCACCGCTGCCATCAAACAGATGCTCCAACTTTTTGAATTGCTCTTCAACATGGCGGCGAATTGCCGGTGTGACTTCAACGTGCCGCCCCGTATATTCAAACGTCATTCCGGGTTCTACCTTCCTGGTTTAGAAAAACGCATATCCCAACAACCACAGATGAACACTTCTCGCCACTAGAGAACCGCGCGACGCTCGCGCGAGCCTGGGATGCTCATTTGATCCCGATATTTTGCAACCGTTCGGCGCGATAGCTTAATTCCGTCTTTCACCAGAATTTTTACCACTTGATCGTCTGTAATAGGGTTGTGCGAGTCTTCTTCTTCTATCAATTTTTTGATCTTTAGCTTAATAATCCTGGTTGAAACCTCTTCGCCTTCTTCGTTCAACATACCTTCCGTGAAGAAGCGCCGCAGTTCAATTACACCCTGGGGTGTGTGCGCGTACTTGCGATTGACCACGCGCGAGACCGTCGAAAGGTGCATGCCGATGTCTTCAGCAATGTCTTTGAGCATCATCGGCTTGATGGATTGGACGCCATGATCGAGAAACTCTCTTTGACGGTGCACGATGGACTCTACGACCCGGTAAATTGTCTGGCGTCGATGCTCGATGTTGCGCAGCAGATCAACCGCGGAACGCATTTTCTCTTTGATAAAATTGCGCGTCTCCTTCGTCACACTTTCCTGCGAGAGCATCTGTTGATAGCTCGGACTGATCCGAAGACGCGGACTGCCGTCATCCGCAAAATAAATGACATACTCGCCGTTTTCTTCGAGCTTCTCGATATAAATCTCCGGCGAAATCAGGATTGGCTCTTCTGAAGAGTAACGCCGGCCGGGAAACGGATCGAGGGTGCGAATGAATTGCAGTTCAGCCGCGAGCGTTTCGATGTCGACGCCGATTTGCTTTGAGAGATGCGGCAACTTGTGTTGCTGCAATTCCTCCAGGTGATCGCGGATGAGTCGAGTCGCCAGACGCTCCGTCTCGCCACGCGCCTCGAGCTGCGCCAAAAGACACTCGCGCACGTCGCGCGTTCCACAACCAACCGGCTCGAGCCTCATCACAACTGCGCGCGCCTGCTCAACCAACTCTTCGGTCCAGCCACCCTGCGCCGCGATCTCTTCGTTGGTGGCGTTCAGGCGTCCATCCGGATCGAGATTGCCTATCACCGCCTCAGCGGCGTTGCACAGATCACCTTCCGCGGAATCCATGTGGAGCTGCCATTCAAGGTGCTCAGCCAGCGAAGGCGCTCTCGTCAGAAACTGTTCGAACGTCGGCGCGTCTTCTTTGTATTCAAATTCCTGCGTCTTATAGCCGGGATCGAGGTAATCCTGAAACTCGCGACCAAAGTCGACCTCTTCAAAAGAATCACGCGAGTCTTCAGGAGCGAGTTCCTCACCCGCTTCGATGCTGGCTCCCTCGGCATCGGCGTTCGCGGCAAATTCCGTTTCCGCCTCCGGCAAAAAAGGCGTTTCGGTTTCGCTTTCGCCGGATCCATTCGAGGAAGGTTCTCCCAGTCCGGGGGCTGACGCTTCCACCGTCGGCGCTTCGAAGTTTTCGAATTCCCCGCCGCTGGCCATATGATCCAGAATCTTTTCGGCCAGTTCCTGCGCCTCTTCCTGGGTCGCCACCTCTTCGAGTACCGGATTCTCAGTAAGTTGCTGCTGGATCAGGTCGGTCAGTTCCAGCGTAGTCATCTGCAACATCTCGATGCGCTGCCGAAGTTGCGGCGTCAGCACGAGACGCTGAGAAAGACTTGTAGTGAGTCTGACTGACATAAGCTAATAACAAATTAAACTTACGAACTGCCGGGGATTTTCTTTTGCGGACAACCGCGCAGGGGGATTATAACCTATCGCGCGCTAATCATGCACCGGATTTACATGCGGAATTTTTCACCGAGATAAAGCCTTCTCACTTCCGCGTCCTCTGTCAAGTCACCCGGCACACCCGATCTGAAAATCTTTCCTTCAGCCATGATGTACGCACGATCCGTGACGCCCAGAGTCTCGCGAACATTGTGATCCGTAATGAGAATTCCGATTCCGCGACTGCGCAGATAAAGGATCACGCTTTGAATATCGTCGACGGCTTTTGGATCGATGCCGGCAAAAGGTTCGTCGAGCAAAATAAACTGTGGCTCAGTCGCCAGAGCTCGCGCGATTTCGGTGCGGCGCCGTTCACCGCCGGACAACGAATCGCCGCGCGTGTTCCGTACGTGCTCAATGCCAAATTCCTGCAGCAGCTCTTCTACGCGCTTTCGTTGCTCGCGTCGTCGCAAGCCCATAGTCTCCAGCACTGCCAGAATATTTTCCGCGGCAGTCATCTTCCGAAACACGGACGGCTCCTGGGGTAAGTAGCCGAGCCCCAGACGCGCGCGCAAATACATCGGCAGGCGAGTAACATCCTCGCTGGCCAGATGAACTCGACCAGCTTCGGGCGTCTCGAGGCCGACGATCATGTAGAACGTCGTGGTCTTCCCCGCGCCGTTCGCTCCCAGAAGACCGACGACCTCGCCGGGCTCGACGTGCAGCGTGACGTCATCGACAACTCGCCGCCGGCCGTAGGATTTTTGCAGATTGAAAGCCACGAGGGCCCGCGCCGAAGGTTCTTCAGGCAAGCTGGTGATGGTCCCCGGTCTTGCTTTCGGTTCACCTGGAGCCGTGATCGACGGCGCTGTTATGGTTGGCGACAACGGTTTCCTCTCCAATTACGTTCACTTCGCCGAGACCGGCTCAAGGTCGCAGTTTACCCGTTGCGCACGGCTTGAACAAACGCCCTCATCCGCGCGGCGTCTTTTTGTCCGGGTGTGGATTCCAGCGAGCTGCAAGCGTCCACCGCATAAGGTTTCACCTGGGCAATCGCCTGCGCCACGTTCGTCGGCGACAACCCACCTGCGAGAAACAGGAGCGGCACCAACTCGCGTACTGAACGGGCAATTGACCAATCAAAGACGTGACCCGTGCCACCGCGCATTTCACTGTGAAATGAATCAAGCATGATTGCGTCAGCGTCGTAGCCTTCGGTCTCCGTCGGTGTAAATCTGCCGATCACGCGGAGCACCTTAATCAGAGACTTGCCATTCAGAAGTAGTTTTAGTCTCTGGCAAAACTCAATCGATTCCTCGCCGTGCAATTGCACTGCGGTGACGCCCGATTCCTCGACGATCCGCATCAGAGAGCCGGGCGAGACTTCGTTCACGAACACCCCGACCGTCGTTATCGGTTGAGCGTCGGTCGTTGACTGCAACGACTCGATTATCTTTCTCGCTTCTGCAGGCTCAATGAAACGTGGACTCGGGCGATAAAAGTTAAAGCCCAGCATGTCCGCGCCGGCTTCGATAGCCGCGCGCGCGTCATCGAGACTGGTGATGCCGCAAATTTTTATTAGAGTCATTACGTTTTCGCTCAGAGTTCAACCTTTAGGTTGATGATAGTCAGTACCACCTGCGTGAGCGGGTGGGCCAGGCACTCACCTCGTCAGGTTTGAGTTCTCGATCCACCCGCTCACTGACCTCATCTCCAGGCGCAAGCTAAAGCTTGAACTCTGAAATACTAGCCTCGTCCTTTGCGCCTTAGCGACTTTGCGTGAACCTTTTCAGCGCCTCTCCGGGATCATCTGCCCGCATCAAGCTTTCGCCGATCAGGAAGCCGCGGTAACCGAGATCATGCAAGCGGCGAATGTCGTCCGCAGACTCGATCCCGCTCTCGCTGATTAGCAACGCGTCGTTCCCCGCGAAAGGCGCGAGCTTAACCGAAGTTTCCAGCGACACTGCGAACGTTCCCAGGTTTCGATTGTTGACGCCAATGAGTTTTGCTCCACTGCTGCGTGCCCGATCCACCTCCTCGCTAGTATGAACCTCAACCAGCGCATCCATTCTCAATTCGTCTTCCGTCAGTCGCCGCAGCCTGGTGAGCGTCGCATCATCTAGCGCGGCTACGATCAGCAAAAGGGCGTCGGCGCCAGCGGCGGCTGATTCGTAGACCTGGTATTCCTCGAAGACGAAATCCTTCCGCACGATGGGAAGCGAGGCTGCCTGCCGCACCGCCCGCAGATCGTCGAGCGAGCCGTCAAAGTAATCCTCTTCGGTCAGCACGGAAATGGCAGCGGCTCTTGCGGCTTGATAGGCGCTCGCGATCGTCGCTGGATCGGCGTTGCTTCTAATCTCTCCTTTTGATGGCGACCGGCGCTTAAACTCCGCGATGATGTTTATCTTGCCTTCGTCTCTGAGGGCGCCGACCAAAGCATGAGTGGCGGCGGTGTCACGCGCGTTGCGCGCCATCACTTCCAGAACTTCCGGTGAGACGGAAAGTTTTGCCGTCTCAACTCGTTGTCGCTTCTGATTGATTATGGTAGAGAGAAAATTCATGAGCGGGGTGTTCGCACTAGTTTACAGTTGTTTCGTGATTTTTCGTGTGACTTCGTGGACGGTTCCCGCCCGGGCAGAGACGATCCACGAAACCGCACGAAAGACGCCCTCTGTAAAGTCAATTGAGAAGACTACCCTAACGTGCCTCACTTGAAATTTGAATTAACTCTTCTAATTTCCTTTGCGCCGCGCCTCCATCAATGCTCTGTTCCGCCAGCCGAGCTCCCTCGCGCAGATTTTCTGCCGGTCCTCCTACGTGCAAAGCAGCCGCCGCGTTTACGACAACCAACAGCCGGGCGGCATCGCGTCGCGCACCTGAAAGTACCGAGCGAATGATAGCGGCATTCGCTTCCGCGTCACCGCCGCTCAGTCCATCGAGGGCGGCGCGCTCGACCCCAAAGTCTGCCGGCTCGATCTCGAACACACGTACCTTGCCGCTGCTCGCCTCTGCCACGAACGTTTTGTCGGCGATGGTAACTTCGTCGAGGCCGTCGCCGCCATGTACGATCCAAGCCCGCTCAGTGCCTAATAGAGACAGAGTTCGCGCCAGCGGCTCGACCAAATGACGATCCCAGACGCCAATGACCTGACGTGGCGCACGAGCCGGATTCGTCAGTGGGCCAAGGAGATTGAAAGTCGTCTGCACGCCCAACTCACGCCGGATCCCCGCGACGCGCGCGGTCGCGCCGTGATAGAGCGGCGCGAACATGAAACACATCCCGATTTCGTTCAGACACCTTTCTGAAATCTCTGGTGATATCGACACGTCCACACCCAGCGCAGTCAAAACATCAGCGCTGCCGCAGCGGCTGCTGGCTGCGCGATTGCCGTGCTTCGCCACGGGCAAACCGGCGCCGGCGATTACAAACGCGGCCGCGGTCGATACATTGAAGGTCTTCGCACAGCTCGATCCCGTGCCGGCAGTGTCGATGAAACATGTGTGATGCGTGTTGATGCGCACGGCGCGGGCACGCATGCCTTCAGCCAAACCAGCGAGCTCCTCGACAGTCTCGCCTTTCAACTTCAAAGCGATCAATGCGGCCGCGATCTGTGCGTCGGTGGCAGCAGTGTCGAGCAAGGCGTCGAGCAGCAGGACGGCTTGAGCGCGCGGCAGGTTGTTACCGCGCATCAAAATTGCCACACAATCGCGTAAGAATTGGTTCGACATAATCGTGGCTACAGCGTCAGAAAATTCGCGAGCAACTTCTTCCCTTCAGTTGTCATGATTGATTCCGGATGAAACTGCACTCCTTCAACTTTCAGCTCGCGATGGCGCAGACCCATGATTATGCCGTCGCACGTGCGGGCCGAAACTTCCAAACATGATGGCAAAGTATTCTCCTCCACAATCAGCGAGTGATAGCGTCCGGCGCTGAAAGATTGGTTGAGCCCGGCGAAGATCGTCTTGCCATCGTGCTCCACGGGAGACGATTTTCCGTGGCAAACCTGAGGAGCGCGCACCACGCGTCCGCCGAAAACCTGGCCAATCGACTGATGACCCAGACACACACCGAGCAGCGGAATTTTGCCGGCGAAGGATTCGATGGCTTTCATTGAGACACCTGCATCATCCGGCGTGCCGGGCCCGGGCGAAATCAGAATACGCGCGGGCTTAAGCTTTGACTCGATTTCATCGACTGTGACTTCGTCATTTCGGCGCACTTCGATTTGCTCACCCAATTCACCGAGATATTGGACGAGGTTGTAGGTGAACGAATCGTAGTTGTCGATTACCAGAAGCATGTCAGTTGTCGGTTGTCGGCTGCTTCTTTTAGTTGATCGTTGCCAGTAGCCAGTGTAGTGTCCAAAAAAAGAACTGTACAACAGGCAAGCATGTTGGCCAGTTCCCATGAATGAAAGACAACTTGTTTGCTTTTTCGTGATTGTTCGGGTGATTTAGTGGATCGCTTGCCGTGGATTAAGGACTCGATCCACGAAATCACACGAAGCCGCACGAAAGGAACTTCGGTAAAATCAATCGATATACACTAAACCCTAGCTACTACGTTGACTGCCAGCAACTGATTATTTCCTTTTCTCAGCTTCACGCAGCAGCATCGACAGGTTGCTTCGTCCATTCTTAGCTGCCCAACCAGCGGCGGTCACGCCGTCCACATCCTTGATCCGAGGATCAGCGCCTTTGGCAAGCAGTATCTGCACGGCTTCGTCTTGTCCGTAAGCAACAGCCCACATCAATGCCGTGCCGCCCAGTTTGTTCTGCAGGTTCGGATTTGCGCCCGCACCGAGGAGCACTTCCAAAATCTTTGCGCTGCCGAACCAGGCGGCGCCATGAACCGCCGTATCGCCGTCCTTGTCCTGATGGTTGGGGTCCGCGCCACGCTGCAAGATCTTTTTTACGAACTCCACGCGTTTATGCCAGACGGCCAGCATCAACGCCGTCATGCCGTTCGGAGTTTCGGACTTAAGATCCAGGCCCGGCCGGGCGATCAAACTATCTGCTACCTCATCACGCTCATTTTCGAGAGCTAACAAAAGCGCTGTCCAATTGTTCCTGCCCTTCGCATTCACATCCGCGCCGCCCTGCAACAGGGCGTTCACGATCTTCAAATCTCCGCGCGCTGCCGCTGCCGTCAACGCTGTGTCGCCGTTTTCATCTCTCGCGTTAGGATTAATTCCGGCGCTGATAAAACCCTTGACCGCAAGTTCGTCGCCCGCGTTGGCTGCTGAAAGAAAGGATTGATCGTCAAAGTTGTAACCACGCAGTTTCAAGAAGCGCTTGGACGCTTCGGGTGTGGGCTGGTCATCTCCTGGTTCAGCACACGCGCACAGAAAGAACAGCAGTCCGGCGATCAACACCCGAAAATACTTTTTCTTTATCATCCCAGGGCTCAGTTTTAGAGTTCAAGCTTTAGCTTGCACCGAGTAGCATAGACTTCAGTCTGTGTTGCTGTGTGCATGAGAGTCACAGACTGAAGTCTATGCTACAAAGGCAATCAGCAACCTGAACTCTGGGCCTGTACTATTTCTGACATTGCGCCACGCCGGCGTGTTTGATCCTCACTGGTACCACTGGCTTCTCGTTCTCCGACGGTGCGCGATTGATGGCGTCGGCAACCTCGCTCCCGGCGATCACTCTCCCAAAGGCCGTAAACTTGCCGTTGAGGTGCGGTCCGGCGCCCACCAGGATAAAGAAGTGCGTAGTCGCGCTGTTCGGCTCGTCGCCGCGGGCCATCGACACGATTCCCCGCTCATGCATAACGTCGCTCGGCTCATCAGGCAGATGGCGTGACATTCGCTCGGCCAACTCGGCACTCCACTTTTCGCTCGTTGATAGATTGCCTCCCTGGATCACGAAGCCCTTCACCACGCGGCTGAATGTCGTTGAATCCAGAGCGCCTGTCGCCACCAGGTTAAGAAAGCTCCGCACGGTTTCGCGCGCTTTCGCCGGCAACATTTCGATGACAATCGCGCCTGATTCGGTATCGAGAGTCACGCATTGGCCGGTCATCTTCTCGACAGTCGCTCCGTCAAAAGGATCGGCCTTAGGCATGCCAGGTTCAGCGGGGCGCGCGTTAACTTTCTTTTGGGTCTCAGTGTTGGGAGCAGGATTCTGAGCAGCGGTTACCAGCGCGCAAATTAGCAAAATCAAAACATTCACTACGGAGACACGGAGGACACGGAGAAAGAGAAGCGGTTTGCTCCGTGCTCTCCGTTTCTCCGTGGTGATTTCTTTCTTTCTCACCGTTACAAACCCCTCTCGGCCAATTCAATTGCGCGAAATAAGCCCTTCGCTTTGTTCAGACATTCTTCATACTCTCGCTCCGGAACGGAATCGGCAACTATGCCCGCTCCCGCCTCGACTGTGGCCACGCCGTCGCGTAGATCGATCGTGCGGATCGCAATGCAGGAATCCAGATTGCTGGCATAGTCAACATAAAGAATCGCACCCGCATAGACGCCGCGATTGACCGGCTCCAACTCGCGGATTATTTTCATTGCCCGAATCTTCGGAGCGCCCGTAACCGTCCCCGCCGGGAAACACGCCCCGAGGGCATCAAAGCGATCCAGATCGTCACGCAGACGCGAACGGAGGCTGGTCACCAGATGCTGCACGTGCGAATAGCGCTCAACAGTCATCAGGTCTTCCACTCTAACCGACCCATAGACAGAAACGCGGCCGAGGTCGTTGCGGCCGAGATCGACCAGCATCGTATGCTCAGCGACTTCCTTCTCATCATTGCGCATTTCTTCGCCCAGCATAACGTCTTCGGCTTCAGTACCGCCGCGCTTACGCGTGCCGGCGATTGGGCGATAGTCGAGATACTGTTCATGACAACGAACCAACATCTCCGGGCTGGCTCCGATAATGGTCTCAGGGCCGAGGCGCAGAAAATACATATACGGCGAAGGATTCGTCGCTCTGAGCGCGCGATAAATCGAAATCGGGTCAGCGGGGGTCGGCTTGGTGAACTGCTGAGCAATCACCGCCTGATAGCAATCGCCGGCTACGATATGTTCTTTGACCGCGTCGACGGCCGCTTCGAAGTCCTGGCGCGCCCAGTTCGATTGAAATTCGACGCCGGTGTCGCCGGCTTGTGGTCGCGTCGAGGACGGCGGCGTTGCATCCTTTCTTAGATCGTTTTCGATACTGGCGGTTTCCGCGACCGCGCGCTCGTAGAGCTCGCGCAGACGACCGCGATCGCCGTTAGCTTCGTCGGTAAACACAACCGAGGTGATCTCCATCTGCTGCCGCACGCGATCGAAAGCGACAATCGTGCGAAAGAACATCCAGACCGCGTCGTTTGTCTCGGAAGGCCGTGCGCTACCGTTGACATCGAGGATCGGCTCGAACCAGCGCGCCGCGTCATAGGCCAGATAACCCACTGCGCCACCCGACAAAGGCGCCAGCCCAGCCCGGCGCGCCAACTTTTTGCCGGCAAAGTATTCGCGAATAAACTCGACGGCGTTTTGCTGGCGCACTTCGCGCTCGCCGTGTTTTTCGACAATCGTTTCGCCACCGCGCCCGCGCGCTACCATCCAGGGATTAGCACCCAGAAAAGAATAGCGCGCCACGCGCTCGCCGCCTTCGATCGACTCCAGCAGAAAGGTGTAAGGCGCATCACCGGCGATCCGCAGCAACGCCCCTACCGGCGTTTGCAGATCGGCGAGCACGCTGCGCACTACCGGCACGACGTTGCCGCACCGCGCTTCCAATTCGAAGTCTTCGAATGTTGATGGTTTGAGAGCGAGCATTATTCGTCGGGTTAGATTACCAACTTTATTTGGATTTTGCCTTAACTAATCTAAAATGGCAGCCGACCGTTCGCCAAATGTCCATCTCGCGTCTCGCATGACCGACAAGACACAGGTGTCTCTATGGCCATTGCCCCAGGCACACGACTAGGTCGCTACGAAATTCGCTCGAAAATCGGCGAAGGCGGGATGGGCGAAGTGTATCTGGCGCAGGACAAAAAGCTGGACCGCAAAGTTGCGCTGAAGATTCTGCCCGCCGAAGTCTCATCGAACCAGGAACGCATGGGCCGTTTTGTGCAGGAAGCCAAGGCTGCCGCGACGTTAAATCATCCGCACATTGCTCATGTTTACGAGATTGATGAAGTCGACGGGCGTCACTTTATTGCGATGGAGTTTATCGATGGTGAGACTCTGCGCGAGTGCATTCTCGGCGGGCACACTGATCTGCGAAAGCTCTTACGCTATCTGCAGCACGTCGCTGAAGGTCTCGCCAAGAGTCATGCCGCCGGCATCGTGCATCGCGATCTCAAGCCAGACAACATCATGATTACGCGCGACGGACACGCGAAGATTCTCGATTTCGGTCTGGCAAAACTAATTGAGCCGCAGGGCCAGCAGCCCGACGACGAAGCAGAACTCGCGAGCGAAGTCGCTACCGCCCTGCAATCCACGCCCGGGGTCGTTCGCGGTACCGCGGGGTACATGTCGCCAGAGCAGGCCCAGGGAAAAACCAGGAAGGTCGATCATCGCTCTGACATCTTCTCTTTCGGCTGCATTTTGTACGAAGCCGCAACCGGGCGGAAAGCGTTCGGGGGCAAGGACGCGCTGGATTCTCAGCACAAGATTGTGTACGCGCCCACTCCGCTGATTAAGGAAGCGAATCCAACCGCGCCTGACGAACTACAGCGAATCGTACGGCGTTGCCTGGCGAAGGATCCCGAAGAGCGCTACCAAACGATTAAGGAAGTAGTGATCGAATTGAAGGACGTTCGGCGCGAACTGGAACACGCCGGCGTTGACACAAGCGTGCCGCCGTTTACCGGCACTATGACAACCAGCGCTTTAGACACCGAAACTGATGCCCGCCAAATTTCCGCCGACACGGCCGGCACATCGCGAGCGTCGCTTTCGACAAGGGCCTCGAGCGCCGAATACCTTGCCGCCGGAATCAAACAGCATAAGCTCGTCGCGATTCTCTCTCTGGTTGCGCTGGCAGTTGGAATCGCCGGACTCGTTGCCTACCTCCGCCCGCGACGCTCAGACGTCGCGATTGAATCAATCGCCGTGCTTCCGTTCGTTAACACGAGTGGTGATGCGAGTGCGGATTATCTTTCTGACGGAATTACTGAAAGCCTCATCAACAGTTTTTCCCAACTCTCCGGCCTACGGGTTGTGCCGCGCAGCACGGTCTTCCGCTATAAAGGACAGCAGCTCGATCCACAGGAGATCGGGCGCAAGTTGGGTGTGCGAGCGGTCCTCACCGGGCGCGTCGTGCAACATGGAGACACGGTGAATATCCAGACGGAGTTGATTGATGTAGATAAGAACTCGCAACTATGGGGCGAGCAGTACAATCGCAAGTTCGCGGATATTCAAGCGGTGCAGGGCGAAATTTCAGCGCAAATATTAGAGAGACTACGACTGAGGCTGAGTAATGAAGATCAGCAACTGGCGAAGAAATACTCTCCTCCGCCCGCAGCCTACCAGGCCTATTTGAAAGGACGCTATTACTTTTTTCAACACCAGGAAGAGAGCTACAAGAAAGCCATCGATTCCTTTAATCAGGCAATCAGCCTGGCCCCAAACTATGCGCAGGCTTATGCCGGCCTGGCCTCGGTCTATACGGAAATATCCAGTTCGTACCTGCAACCGACCGAAGCGATGCCGAAGGCCAAAGAGGCTGTGCAGAGAGCGCTGGCGCTGGACGGTTCGCTGGCCGAGGCTCATGTTGCTTTGGCCGAAGTCTATTGGTGGGGAGATTGGAACTTTCCGGCAGCCGAACAAGAGCTCAAGCGGGCTATTGAACTTAGTCCAAACGACCCGATGATTCACATTGAATACGCCAACTTTTTAGCCCGACTAGGACGATCTGATGAAGCCATGGCTTTGGCGACTAAGGCGCTGCAACTCGACTCGATTTCTCCATTCGTAAACGGCAATCTGGCGAGCATCCTGTATTTCACGCGCCAACCCGACCGACTGATTGAGCAAGCTAATAAGATGCTCGAGATGGATCGCAGTTCCATTGGAGGGCACACCTGGCTGGGGCGCGGCTATATGCAAAAGGGGTTGTACGACCAAGCCATACCTGACCTGCAAAGGTCCGTGGACGCAGAGAG
Source organism: Pyrinomonadaceae bacterium (assembly GCA_035317005.1). Taxonomy (GTDB): domain Bacteria; phylum Acidobacteriota; class Blastocatellia; order Pyrinomonadales; family Pyrinomonadaceae; genus UBA11740. The sequence goes on from DATHHW010000053.1 coordinate 13,309, forward strand.
CGGCGATGGCATGGCCCAACTCGGTTATGCCTATGCAAGGGCCGGACGCAAAGCCGAGGCTCTTAAGACATTGGGTGACCTGGAAGCAGTGGCGGCACGAAGATACTCTTCACCGGTTCGGAATGCCTGCATTTATAGCGGCCTGGGCGACAAAGAACGTGCGTTCGAGTGGCTGGAAAAGGGCTATGCGGGCCGATCTGATCATCTTACACAGCTAAAAACTGAGTGCATGTTCGACCCCTTACGCGCGGATCCTCGCTTCGCCAGCCTGGTGCGCCGCGTCGGGTTACCAGACTAAGAAATCCATGACACTAAAGCCGGGAATACATTTAGGTCGTTACGAAAAGATCGGCGCGGGTGGAATGGGCGAAGTCTATCTGGCCGAAGACACGCAGTTGCGTCGCAACGACAAATCAAAGTACTACGGTTTTATCACGGCCTCTCCAGATGGCAAGTGGATTCTCCACGCGAAGATAGACCAGGTCGACAATGACATTATGCTGGTTGAGAACTTTCAATAAGGACTGATGGATTCACCTGGCCGACTTTTTGTTCAGTATCGCCGCGATAAGGTGTGCCGCTCTCATCAAAGCTGTGCTTCGGGTTGAAAATGCATCCCGCCCTGACAATCACCCCACGGACTAAAGCAACCTGTTTGCGGCCAGCCAGTGACCACCATCGACCACGATGACCGCGCCGTTAATATAACTGGCGGCATCAGAACAAAGAAAGACCGCCGCGTTTTCAATGTCTTCGATCAGTCCGAATCTGCCCAGCGGGATTCGTTGCTTTAGTTTTTCTTTGATTGGTTCGGGCACCAGCCGCTTCATGCCTTCGGTGTCTCCGATGGGCCCCGGGGCAATTGCGTTCACGCGGATTCCGTATCGGCCCCACTCGACCGCGAGGTTTTTAGTCAACGCGTCCACCCCGGCCTTCGCCGCGGAAACATGAAGCTGCATCGGCGTGCCGAGGTAATGCAGCGTGGCACTGATATTCAAGATCTGTCCCTTATGTTCTTTCAATTGAGCGAACGCGGCGCGGCAAACATTGAACGACCCCTTCAGATCTATATCGACCACCGTGCCGAAACCGTTGGGGGAAAGCTCCTCAGCCGCGCAAAGGAAGTTTCCGGCGGCGCCGTTGACGACGATGTCGACTTTGCCGAATCGCTCGACGGTGGCGGCAATCGCCTGCTCGATTTCTTCGGGATTGCGAACGTCGGCGGCGACGGCAAAGGCTTCACCGATCGTGTTCCCGTCAGAAACGGAGCTCTCCCTCACGGTCGGGCCACTGCCCCGTTGTCTTGCTTCGTTGATTGCGTTTGCGGCGGGTTCGAGATGTTCCATGCGGCGGCTAACCAGCGCAACGTTCGCCCCAGCCTCAGCTAATGCGCGGGCCACGCCGCCAGTTATACCGGTGCCGCCACCGGTCACGAACGCGACGTGGTCTTTCAGTATATTGTCAGCAAAGATTTTATGAGCCATGATTCCAGCAGAGGGCATTCGTCGAGGCGGTCAGCTCAACATAATAATTCCCTCGCGAAAATCAACATTGAGTTCCTGGCCGCGGAAAAAGTCTAAGCCCAACAAACCATCAACGCTGGCACTGGGTGGCAGCGTATGGGCAACGACGGGAAAGTTCACGCGCTCCTGACCTAATGCTTCTATCTTATTAACTAGAAGACGGGGAGCGTATTCAACCCCACTACCAGTAGTCAACTGAATGCGATCTGGAACGAGCGGGATCGTAACCGATCGCGTTAAGCACTCTAGCATTAGCGGTTGTACTGGTGGCTCCAGTATCGAGCGCGAGTCGGACAACCATCCTGCCCGATGGGCCAAAGAGTTCAGCCCTCACAATGATTAGCCCCTCATGACGATCGAACGAATGTCTCACAACACAACCACAGTGCCTTCGGGTATGCTACCTGTATAGAGAATCGCGCTGCGCTTGGGGCGCAAAGACACGGCTTTACGATAGACCTCATCTCTGTCCTTACTGTGATGAATAACTTTTCCCTTCAAGACTTCGAGATGCTCATTCGTCTCAGGCTCATCAACCAAGACCCATTCAGAATCAAACTCGGATTCAATCTCGCCAATTGACATGACTCGCTCCATAAACACTGCTCCTCCCTATTAACCCGCTTCATAATACGGGCGTTGCCGTGCTTCGCACTATACTCGCCGTTTGGTTCAGATCACCCACCCTGAATAAACGGCCGCGCCTGGACGATGTAGATTTGACCTTTCATGAAAGCCCATTCGATGTCCTGGTCTTTGTTGCCAAAGACTCGTTTGATACCGGCAGCAGCAGCGGCCAGCCGGCGAATAACGTCGTCGGTAAGCACCCCTCGCTCTCCGCCGATGGGAATTTCTTTGACGCCTCCGTTTGCATCGAACGTCAGCAGGCTATCTTCTTCCGATCGCGTTAGCACTTGCACCGCATTTGCCTTCGGCCGAAAAACAATCTGCTCTGCGACTCTCTTCCCTTCCACGACCTTCATGCCCAGGCCGCGTTTGGCGCTGATGTAGATCGAACCCTGGTTCTCGATGGTGCTTTCGCGATTGAACGGATCGGCGGTGATCATGACGCCCGAGCTTTCCGAGTTGATCCCTTCCTGAATCAGCACAGCCATGTAGATTTTCGTGTGTTCAATCCCGGCGCGCTCGCGCGCTTCGTAAGCTTCGTAGTTCCAAACCGACGCCCAGACAAACCTGATCGCGTCGATCATCTGAGCGTCGCCACGGACGTTGGGCGCGGTCGAATACAGCCCCGCGCCACTAAAGTTCGGCAGATCCTCGCTGTTGGTTGAGCTGCGCGCAAAGACTCCCTTGCCCGGAAATTCCAGGTTCAGGCGCCGTAAGACTGCTGCGCGTAGCTGAGGGTTAATGGTTCCCTGCTGAATGCGTTCGCGCATCTTCGTCAGGTACTCGCGGCGATAAGCAGGGTCGTGCACGAACTTCTGATCGTTGAGCATCTCGTAGATCGCATCGTCCAGCTTGTTCTCTTTGAGAAACTGATCGTAATAGAAGAACGGGATTGTAAAGCCAGGCGGGATGCTGACACCCGGCAAACGAGCATGAGTCAACTCTCCCAGGTTCGCTGACTTTGCGCCGTAAGCGATCGACGACGAGGCACGCTGCTCACTTAGACCAGCCAGCCTGGTAACTGAAAGATCAGAGCGCGGCTTCATCACATCCAGACGCTCTTTCAAACGCTTCTGATATTCATCCAACGCACTGTTGTCGGCGCGCTTGATCGTATACGTGTCGCGTCGCGCGTCGAACTCAACCCACCTACCGTTGTATTCCTTAAACAGCTCCTGGGCGTTCTTGATGTAGACGTTCGGCACGCCCCAACCTTTCGCCAGCAGGTTTATGTGTGAAAGCGGCGTCGAAGGTTTCGTCGTGATGATTCCCGCGACGGGTGGTAACTGGACCGGCACCTCATCGAGCACGAGAATCTCGTTGAATCCAATCTCAACGTGCTCATCAAGTTTTGGAATGATGTGAATCCGCCCCAGCGTCCTGGCGACGTTCAGCGCCTGATATTCCTGCTCTTTCGAGATCTCTGTCTGGAGGACGCGCTGCAAACCAAGAGGCAACGATGCTTCTTCCTGCCGCGAGGAATTTGGCTTGAACGCAACTGGAGTAAAAAACGACTTGTTAATGATCTCAGAAGCCAGTTTGATTTGCTCCGGCGGAATTAGATCGCCTTCCCAAAATTCGAACGTCCAGCGTCGCACCGGCGTCTGATAAGCAATCGTGCCGAGAATGAAGCGCCGGTTCGGTTTGAGGTAGTTATTGTCAAAGAACACCTGGCCACGTTCCAGGGAAAGATAAGTGCCGTTAACAAAATCCTTGTGAAACTTATAGCGCTTCGTGTTGATGTAATAGATCCGATTCCCGTTTTGGCGATCAATCGCAAACAGCACGTGCGGCAGGGCGTAGGGCGTGTTGGCATCGTACACAACCGCCAGCGAGTCGAACTCAGCGCGAGAGTGAACAGCCGGCAAAGAGCGTGTCTCAGTCGATTGCGCGACCGCGGGGAGCCAAACTGCTGCGATCCCCAAACTTAAAATGAGCGACGATGCAAGCTTTTTCATATGGAGCTATTCAAGTCATTGCAGCTGGCACAGCCTGATCGCATGTGACAGGGCTGCTTTTAGTTGGGCAGCAGAATCCGCGTTGCTCAAATTGATCCTGGTCATGGCGTAGACTTTTTCATCCAACGCTCTACCGGCAAACCCCTTATCATCTTCTCTTGAGATTACCTTGATCTTCGCCTCGTTGTTTTTGGTACTTACGAAGATCGATGAATACTCTTTAAAGTAAGAAGCGCGAACTGATTCCGGGTTAAGCTCTGACAGGCTCAACTGATATTCCATAATCGCGTGTTTCAGGTTCGTCCCTGAAATACTCTCGATGACGGGAATTATCCGATACTTGATCCGGCAACCCGAGAAATCATCCGGCTCAATTCTACTGGGAGTTCCGGCAGCGTATTTGGTGTTGCTGTTACGCGATAATTCGTTCTTAATCCACTTAAGAGTTTCCGCAAGCGGGGCTTTGTTCGAGTCCGAAGGAACATCATCGGGAACCGCTGGTGCGTTGATCTTAACTTCAGGTCCGACCGTAACCGGCCCGGCAACCGGCGTCAAACTCGCACTGAACTCGCGAACGATGCTCAACTGAGTTCTTGTCAAAGGAAAGACCGTGGCGCCAATTTTCATTACCACATCTCGAGCTTTGGCTAGCTCATCGAGACTGCCCAGCGGCAGGTCTTGCAGGGACATCATCTCGGCAGATAGGTTCTTTCCCTTATTGTTCGTTCTGACCAGCGCAGCCGCGGGCAAAGAAGCACTGGCGCCCCCGGGGGACGCGCTGTAGTTGAGCAAGCCGAAATCGAGAATCTTGTCGTCGACTTTCACTGCCAATCGATGAGCGTCATCGCCTTGGTACAAAAGCGTCGGTGCATACGAATAGAATTGTAGGGAAAGAGAGCCCGTTCCCGTCGCGGGCGGGCCCTGATTAGGATAACGGCCCGTCAACTGCATTTGCATGAATTGGCCCGGCATGTTGATGACATAGAGGCTGTCGGCCGTAACGATGGTGGTATTAGTTTCTTTAACGTAACGCGATTGAATATGCGTGGTCTGTGAGTAGACAGGAAAACTCACTAGCCAAATCGCCAACATCCCAGAGAACGATCGCGCGAATTTCATCTTCAAAGGATTCATTCAGCAACACACGCCGGGGCTTCCTGCCTCAGCAATTCTACCAGATCGTCGACATGCCTGCGCTCAGTCAAGTAGCTGTTAATGTTCACCCGCAAAGCGCGGCGGCCATGCAGGATTGTCGAGGGAAAGAAAGCCTTGCCGCTCTTTTCAATTCGTTGTTGCAGAGCCTGCTGTACGCGATCCTGATCTTCCGGAGCCAGTGTGCGCACATGCTCAGGCAAATAGCGAAAGCAGCAAACGGCAGTTTCAATTTCGCCGGTGCGTTCAAAGTCCGGCAACTCGTCGAGACGTGCGGCAAAGTGCCTGGTGAGTTCCAGATGACGCTCGACGGTTTCGGCATAGCCACTCTTGCCCATGAATTTGAAAGCCATCCAAAGCTTCAACGCGTTGAAGCGCCGCGTACCCATCTGGCCATAGCGAAAGAAGTCGTATTGCGCGTCGGCAAAGCCGCGGTCCTCGCTGAGATATTCGGGTGAGATGTCGAACGAGTCCCGCAGCACGTTGCCGCCATCGCGCACCAGCGTTGTTCCGCAGGCAAACGGAACGAACATCCACTTGTGCGGATCGAACGTGATCGAGTTCGCCAACTCAATTCCCCGCAGCTTTTCTTTTTGCTCGTCTGAAAAGGCGAGACCACCACCATAGGCTGCGTCGACATGAAACCAGCAATTATTCTCCAGGGCAATCGCGGCGAGCTCAGGCAATGGATCGATCACACCGGTTGAGGTCGCCCCGGCAATGCCGACAATACAAAACGGGATGCGGCCTTCGCTTCGATCTCTTTCGATTGCGGTGCGAAGCAGATCGACGCGAATGTGGAATCGCTCGTCCGTATCTATCTTGCGCAGACTCTTTCGACCGAGGCCGAGAATATCGACGCTCTTCTCTACCGAGAAGTGACACTGTTCCGATGCGTAAACCGTCAGGTCGCCGGTCGTAGTCCGCACGCCAAGATCGCAAATGTCCCGTGCGATCTTGTCGCGGGCACACTTCAGCGCGATCAAGTTCGCTTCTGATCCGCCGCTCGCCAAAACGCCGAATGCGCCCGGTGCGTAACCGATCAATTCGCAAAGCCAACCGATCACCTGGGCCTCGATAAGCGCAGACGTCGGCCCGTTGCGCCAGGCGCCGGCGTTTTGATTGAGTGACGAGCAAAGCGCGTCCGCCCAGACACCTATTGCCAGCGGCGTAGGGTTGAATTGTCCAAAATAATGCGGGCTGGGAATTTGCATCGCGTGCGGTGCGACATCGCGCGCGAATTGTTCGAGGATTTCTTCGGCAGGTATTCCAACGGCCGGAAGAGGTTCATCAAACAGCCGTTTGAGATCGGCGGGCGTGGCCGTTGAAGTCACCGGCGCCGATTCCAGCCGCGCAGCATGTTCACTGATCAGACTTGTGACCGCTCGGCCCAACCTCTCATGTTGTTCACTTAACGATTCGCTGGTCATGTTATCTTCAAAGAGTCAGAATCGACTCGCGGTGCCTGATCTAAACAGAAGACGCGGCCAAATGCCAACACAGCTCGAAAGATTCAGCCGGGCGCTGCGAGAGCACGCCAGCGAGTTTGCGGTTCAACTTCGGGAGCATGACGTCGAAGGGTTGGGCGTCTATTACCAACTGGTGCTGAAGTGGAACCCACGACTTCACCTGGTGGCGCCGTGTTCGCCGGAAGAGTTCGCCGTCCGTCACGTACTCGAATCGCTCAGCCTGCTTTCACATCTGTCACTTCAGGCTTGGGTAACGGATATTGGCTCAGGCGCGGGACTGCCTATCATTCCCTGTCTCATCATCCGCGACGACCTCCGCGCGACCTTAATCGAATCGTCGCAGAAGAAAGTTGTGTTTCTACGTGAAGCACTGAGGTCATTTGGCGGGCCAGAGCCGCCGCGCCTCATCGCGGCCCGTTTCGAAGACGTCCCGGCCCCGGCAGCGGATTTCATCACCTGCCGGGCACTCGATCAGTTTCAGAAGCTTCTGCCGGATTTGATCGACTGGGCGCCCCGATCCAGCACGCTGCTCCTTTTCGCTGGGGATGCTTTGCGAAATCAAATCGAACGGCTGGTTCCTTCAACGGCAGTGGAACGGATGCCGAACTCCGCCCGACGTTTCCTGGTCATCGCCAGGCGCGTGTAAATTAGAATGGTTCCGGGAACTGGCAAGGCCTTCAAGTGCCCGAAGAAGGCGATTTCGCAAACTTTCAAAGCGACAAACGCATCTTTCTTCGCTATTAAGAAGATTTACAAGACGACGCTGAAACCTTTCTTTGCGATCCCGCCTGGTTGCAACCCAACGCCGAAAGGTTTCTGTGCCGTCCTGAAAACTTACAAACCTGCGTCGTCAACTTACAGAGCAATCTTCTTAACCTACCTTGCCACGCCGTTAACTTAGATGGCCCCTTTGTTAATTTACAAAACACGCTTTGTTAACTTGCAAAGCGGCGATGTAGATTAGCAAAAGCCTGCCGTAAATTAACGAAAGGCGCTTGTAAGTTAACAAAATCGGCTTCTCAGCCTTCATTCCCGCGATTTCAAGAGCAAAAATGCCCGTGAAAGGCGCTTTGCTCAATAGCCCACCTTTTTCTCCCATTAATGCCACAAATGGAGGAGCCAATATTGTGGTCGCCAAAGCTTCCCTCGGCGGAGTCGGAGCCTCTTGAATTTCCCAGGGAGGCTTGACGGTAAGCCGGTGGCTTACCCCATGTGCTGCGGCAAAGCTGCAAGTTGAATGGAAAACGCCCATGTGCTGCGGTAAAGCCGCATGATGAATGGAAAACGCCCATGTGCTGCGGTAAAGCCGCAAGTTGAATGGAAATAGTCGCGAGCCTCCAGGCTAAGCGGCTGTGCCGCAGCACATAGCGGAAAGCCTCCGGCTTTCCGGGCAGCACCCTCCTTTTCCCGAGGCTATGCCTCCGCTCTTGCAAAATCCATTTCATTGACTCCCTCCTACAATCTTGTCAGGCATGCACATCATCTCCCGGGACTCGCCGTGTTACTACTTGACCTCGGTCGCTAAAGATCGGCTGCCGGTCTTTCGCACCGATGAAATCAAGCGCATCACCTGTGCGGCCCTGGACGAGGCGCGGAGGTCGGGCAAGTTTGCCTTGTATGCTTATGTGATCATGCCGGATCATCTTCCCGTAATAACTGACTCTCTGCTTTCTCCTTCCCGGACGCTTCAGTTCATTAATGGAATCACTGGTCATCGCATAATTGACTATCTTAAGAAGCAGAACCATGAAAGCTCTTTGAAGAAACTGCGGCATGAGGTAAGGCCGCGGCGTTACAGTCATTCTCTGTGGGATCACCATCCGGACGCGAGATTATTGCTGACGGAGAAGATGCTGATGCAGCGAGTGCATTACACCCATCAGAATCCGGTGCGTGCCGGCCTGGTGAAGCGGCCAGAAGACTATCGTTGGTCGAGTATCAGGTGTTGGAGTGGGAAGATCCTGGATGATGAACCGCTGCTAATGAATATTGATCAGATCAGGTGGCGAAGGGGAGGCGGAGCCTCCTGAATTCTTTGGAGGGCCTGACGGTAAGCCGGAGGCTTACCGCTATGTGCTGCGGCAAAGCCGCGGTCGACGGCGGTAAAACTTACTTAACCGTCACGGCGATCACTTGCTGACCCGAAATTACAAATTCGGCCGCCGATAATTCTCTTTCATAAACTTGTGACAACAAGGTCGGCGTATAGCCACCCGACGTGCGATCGTTATTAAGGGTGGCCACGACTGAAGGCGGCAGATTGGGCAATTCGGTGCTGCCGATTACCACGCCCGGCGCCGGCCGCAGTAACCGCAGGTACAACCTGTCGTTCTTCTTTGTCTTATTAATTGCCAGCACCAGTTGACCCAGATCTCGCGGCACGAAAACTCTCGACGCCGATGCTTCCTGCAACGTGGCGCCATCGCCAATCATGATCATCAGTTGGCCCGAAGGTGCATCCGCCGGAATCTGGACGGGAATTCTTTCCACAAATTGTTTGCCCGAGTCCGTGCGCACATAGGCCTGGATTTCGACCTGCTCGCCGCGGCCGACCTCGGTCCGATCCAGAGAGATTCGTTCCAGCGTTGCGGCACGCTTTTCCTCGCTTGAATCAATGTCCAACACGATGCCTTTGATATTAACTTCATCAAATCCGCTGCCGAGGAGCGCCGATACCGGAGTGGCGATTGAGCCCGCCGCGAGGACCGCGGCATTGGCCGACGAGAAGCGTCGCTGCACGGCGATTGGCGCCTGGCCGTCAACCATGATCGAACCATTGACGGCTATGGTTGACTCGCCGATTGAACGCTCGCGCGTCGCAATCGTGTTGAAGACCGTGATGTTGACCAGCAAAGGCGTAAGAAATTCATCGCTGACGACTTCGTAAGAAAACTTTTCGACGCGGTCACGACTGGTGTGCAGATTGATCCTTACCGGGATCATTCTCGGAGCATGACCCAACTGCCCGAACACTCCGGTGGCCCGGTCCTGGGAAATTGAGCCAACCATTCGGCCGGGGACGGCGAGCTTGAATGAATTGTACGCATTGGGAATAACCGTCACGACTGAACTTTCGGTCATTGGCATATCGGAGCCGCCGAGCCCAAGAAAAGGATGTCCAAAGGCGTAAATGTGTTCTCCGTCGCGGAACGTAACTGTGCCCGACGCAGCGATGGAATAATCACCGCGCACAAGTTGCACGCTAACCGAAGTACCGGGTGTGAGTGTTTTTTCATTAAACGCCTCGAGCGGCGTGATCGCGGCCGACCCGCCCGCGCCCGAAACCGGCAGCAGACCACTCTTGATTAACTCCGACGAGAACAGCGACAGACTCTCCTGGCTGATACCACTGAATACTACGGGCGTAGCGATCTGCTGAATCTGTTGCCCCATTAGCGGCGCAAGTGGCGACCCAGCCGTAACCGGCGCGATTAACGATGTGGAGGTAAAGGACGGTTTGGGTAGTCGCGGCGTCCATTCAGCGCTGGCAAGCTCCTTGAACGAGGTGGCGCGCGCCTCAGTATTGCGCTTCGGTTTTTCACTACCCTGCTCGAAGATATCGATCATTTGCTGAATCGGCGTGATGCCACAGATGGGTTCCTTCGAAAACGGAAAACTATAGGCAATGGCCCCAACCAGGCGGTCATCAATAAACACCGGCGAGCCGGACATGCCGGCGAACACGCCGGTCTTGTCTACGTTTGCGCCGCTCAGTTTGGCAATGATTGTCGATTGCCGCGGTCCGGTAAAACCGGGCAGCACACCTAAAATCTCCAGGGTGAATTCCTGCGGCTCGCTACCCGCAAACACGGTGCGGGCTATGCCCTTCATTCCGGGCCGCAAATCTTCAAGTGGGTAAAGCGACTGTGCCGGCACATTCGTTTTGGCCGAGGCCTTTGCCATGCGTCCCTGGCCGAATGCGCTAACCGCTCCAGCTAGAAACGTGATCGCGATGAGGAGAGTTATGGTGCTGGTCTTTACTGATTTCATAAGTTGTAATTCTGTACTGCGGTGGCTTTCAATCATCCATGTCCGTCGCCACTATAGCCCAAGTTCGACGAAAGTAATAGCATGTTGTCGAGCATGTTTGATGTCGAAGGATTCATTCTGGTTGGCGGCCAATCGAGCCGCATGGGCTCTGATAAGTCTGAGCTTGTGTTCGGAAGGCAGACTGGTGTCGCGCACATTACCGAGGCGTTACGCGTATTAACTCCGAGAATCAGGCTGGTGGGCGCCAGGAATCAGGGCAGCTCCGCTGGTCTTCAGAACGTCACGGACAACCATCAACGTTGGGGCGCCCTGGGTGGGATCGAGGCCGCTCTGACTGCTTGCCAATCCGAATGGGGACTGATCGTGGCGTGCGATCTTCCTCTCGTGACTGCTGATCTGTTTGCTCGGCTGTGGCAGGTCGCGCGGCAAAACGACGAAGAGAGGTTTGACGCGATTGTCCCAATTCAGCCTGACGAGCGGCCCCAGCCTCTCTGCGCTATCTATCGCCGTGAATCCTGTTCCGCCGTAGCCAAACAGTTAATCACCGAGGGTGAACACAAACCGCGCGCGCTGTTGTCTGAAGTCCGAACGCGTTGGGTGAACTTTAATGAGCTATCCGATCTGTCCGGCGCGAGGGATTTCTTTCTCAACGTCAACACTCCGAAAGACTACGAACGCGCGAAAGAGATTTTGGCCGGTCGCTGAACGCGGACGTCCGGAACCGCTTCCGGCTCTGCCGCCTGATGTGCGGAAAGCCTATGGCTTTCCGTTGCGAACATTATAAGTCCGAGGCTGCGCCTCGGAGTGTGAGGCGTAGCCTCAAGAATAGATTCTGGTTTGCCGGAAAGGCGAAGCCTTTCCGCACATCAAGCGGCAGAGCCGCTCCTTTCACTCGGTAACCAAAACTTTTTTCCTTTTGCAATTTCCTGCTCTTGATTCATAATCCGCCCTGACATGACATCTCGCCGAAAACTCATCAAGCGTGTAATCAAAGCTTTTCTTCCAATTCTTCTCGTAGTCCTGGTTGCCATCGCGGCAGTAACTGTCTGGATCGTTAATGGCATTACCAAGCCACCGCGGGCAGCTTACCTCGTCACCCCGCAAACCTTTTCGCGGGTGACTGGTCCGATGCTGAAAGCCACCGAAGTGACCTGGACCAACCACGACGGAACGCACGCGCGCGGCTGGCTGGTTCGCGGCGCCGAAGGATCGCCTTCGGTAGTTTTATTGCATCGCTATGGCGCCGATCGATCGTGGCTTTTGAATCTGGCGGTGAAGCTGAACGAGACAACCAACTTCACCGTCTTGTGGCCGGATCTGCGTGGGCATGGAGAGAATCCGCCGGTGAACCGAACGTACATTGGGGCCGTCGACGGCGACGACGCCACGGCCGCGATTGATTATCTGCACACTCTGAAAACTGCCAGCGGCAAGCCCCAGGTAGCGGGAGTCGTCGGGATTTACGGGGTTGAGCTGGGGGCATACGCCGCGCTGGACGCCGCGAAGCGATATCCCGAGATACGGGCTTTGGCGCTGGACTCTGCGCCTGCTTCACCCGACGACCTGGTCCGTGCCGCAACCAGCGTTCGTGCCGGAATGAATAACGCTTTCCTGCAAAGGCTGGCAAGTTGGGGGCTGAAGATTTATTCATTTGGCAAGTATCAAAGTACGCCTTCGTGTGAGCTGGCGCGCTCTCTGAAGAACGTACGAGTTCTGCTCCTGGCTGGTGGCGAAGGAGATTCCTGGCGAACGTCAACGCTGGAACTGGGCAAGTGTTTCAACGGGTCTGTCGAAGTGAAAAAAGATCTGCCGGTAACCGGCGTTTCACTTCCTTCGGCGACCGGCGAGCAGGAAGAAGCCTACGACCGGCCGGTGATCGAGTTCTTCGACAAGGCGCTGAGATAGAATCGCTTTCGTCAGACTTAGAATCATTTCACGCGCACAACCAGCAACGATACGCGGCCGTTGTTGCCGACCACTTCCGCCTCAATGCTCGGATAAGTCGTAAGCTGCGCCTCATATTCCTTCGGCACAAAACACAAAACCACGCCACCGTTGCGACGCGCGGCTTCGGCGACCTGGGCAACTCCCTCCAGCTTTACCGGCTCACCGTCAGCTCCGTATGTCATTCGGCCCGCAGCGTAAAATTCGGCCGTCCTCTCTACGGTGTGCAGTTGCACCACCGGGGTCGCCCCATCACCGCGCGTTGCTCCTGCGGCTAACAGATCACGTACAGACTCTGGCCGGGCAAGCACGGGCGCAGCGCAACTGAGACCGATTGCAGACGCGACGAATAGCGCCAGCGGAATCAGGATGACGAGAACTTTACGTAACTGAGGACGCGCCAGGGCTGCCGCGCCAACCACGACGAGCGGTGAACACCCTAAGACGATACAAGGAAAGCTTAGACCGGAGCGATGCGCCAGATACCATCCTCCACATACGCCCAGCGCCAGCAACAGCACACCAGTGACACGAAACACTAAATCGCCACGCTGAGCCTGCAGAAAGCACGTTACGCGTTCGCCGGTCAGTAAGCCTACGGCGGGCAGCGCCGGTAGAATGTAAGCAGTTAGCTTTGATTCAGAAAAAGAAAAGAAAACCACTGGCACGACGACCCAGCAGAAGGCCAGCACACGGAAGCAATCAAGCGGCATTCGTCCGCGCCAGTGCCACCTTTGTGATGACCAGAACCCCGCTGCCAGAAACACCGTCCATGGCGCCGCCAAAGCAACGAGCACCTCGAGATAAAAATAGAATGGCGCCGGATGGTGATATTTGTTGGTGACAAATCGTGCGAAGTGATGCTGAACGATAAATTGATCGACAAACTTCCAGCCATGTCGCGAGAGCATCGGACCAAACCACACGGCGGCCACTGCGATCGCGAGCGGCAACCCCCAAGACAGACTTTTTACAAATTTCCCATTCGGCCATTCGCGCTTCAACAGGTAGTAAGCTGAAATAACGCCGAAGGGGATGACGATGCCGATCAATCCTTTCGCCAGCAGAGAGAGCCCAATGAATAAGTAGAAGCCAACCAGAAGTATGTTTGGCCCGGCACCAACCCCGTCGCTACCGCTCCGGGTTCTGTATCGAACTTCCCAAACGAAAAAACAAGCGAGGGCTCCGGTAATCGTCATCGTCACCACAATGTCAAAGCTCGCACCGCGCGAGAATACGATCACACCCAGGCTCGATAACCACACTAAGGCGCTGAAGCGGCCGAGACCGTCACGTCTTTGCTCTTCATCTTCAGCAGTTTTGGACGATGATATTGCTCCGGCATCCTCGACCGTCTTACCGGTCCAATAGACGAACACCGCAGTGAGGAGACCGCAAACCGCGGGCCCCAGACGCGCCGCATACTCGCTGACTCCGAGCACACGATAACCGGCGATCATCAACCAGTAGAGTAGCGGCGGCTTTTCAAACCAGGGCAGGCCGCCGAGTGTCGGAGTGATCAAATCGTGCCGAGCAAACATCTCGCGGGCGACCTGGGCATAGCGCGGCTCATCCGGTCCGACTAAAGGAAGTGAACCGAGGCCCCAAAGATAGAAAGCCGCGATGCTGAGAAAGAGAAGAAGCCAACCGCGCTTGGCAAGCATTGAAGGTTGCAAGTATAGTCCCCTGAGTAAGTAGGAAGTAAGCAGTAGGCGCAAAGCTACTGCCCATTGTTAGCTGACTTCTGCTTTCTACCTACTGCCTTCTGTCCGTCATAAGCTAAATCAAAACTGAGCAACAGTAAACCGTGACATTACGCACCGCAGTAATTGGCGTCGGACATCTGGGCCAACAACACGCGCGCATTCACGCGGCGCTGGCTGCTGAAGGTGTGACGGAGTTCACCAGCGTCTGTGATATCGATTCCGAACGAGTGAACAGGGTCGCCCACGAATGGCGGACGCCTCCAACCACCGACTGGCGCACATCGATCGGAGCAGTGGACGCCGTAAGTCTGGCAGTGCCTACCGAATCGCATTGCGAGATCGCGTGCGGATTGCTGGAGGCCGGTATTCATGTGCTGGTAGAGAAGCCGATCTCGCGCACCCTCGAAGAAGCCGATCGCATGATTGCCGCGAGCACCGGAAGCGGAGCAATCTTACAAGTAGGACATGCCGAGCGATTCAATCCGGCGCTGGTCGCACTGCGTCCACACGTGCGCAATCCGGTCTACTTCGAAATTCATCGGGTTGGCCAGTTCACGGCCCGCTCCCTGGACATCGACGTCGTTCTGGACTTGATGATTCACGACCTGGATATCGTGCAATGGCTGGTCGGTGAAGACGTCGAGGTCACCAGCTTACATGCTGTCGGGATTCCCATCCTCACCAATCGCGTGGACGCCGCCAACGCTCGCTTGGAATTTGCCACCGGCGCCGTCGCCAATATCACCGCGTCGCGGGTGGGCACTGAGAAGATTCGCAAGATGCGCTTTTTCCAGCCGCGCGATTACATCGCCGTCGATTACACAACTAACCATGCGTCGATCAGCAACCTGTCACCGCCTACGGTAGGTCCGTGGCCCGGTGTGAATACGAGGATATTGGAAGTTGAAGATGTCGAGCCATTGCGGGCCGAGATCGAATCGTTTTTGGAAGCAGCCGCAACTGGTTCACGACCGTTAGTGTCGGGCGAAGACGGCCGCCGCGCGCTGGCTTTGGCGCTCCGGACTCTCGAGCAAATACATGCGCATACGGCGAAGTCTGGCGTAAGCGCTTTTCTGCAAAATGCTTGAGTCAACTTGCAATTTCTTTGCTTGAGAAAGGGCTTCCAAGTCTTGCTAATGATTGCTATCATCCGAGTCTGCGGGGGAATCAATTCAACTGATGACTGATGAAGAGCGACAACGCACGATGGACTTCATTGTCGAGCAGCAAGCGAGGCTGTCCGTCAACCAACAGAAAGGCGATGAGCGAATAAGCAGGCTGGACCGGATCGTCAAATTGATGATTAGCGCTGGCAGGCGAACGCGGAGGCATGTACGCGAGATGGACGAGCGGTTTGAGCTACGCTTTGCAAGACTTACCGACGCACTCACAACGCTGGCCGAGGGTCAAGCTCACACGGATAGACGGCTCGATGCTCTGATCGACATCGTGCGAGAAGGCCGAAACGGCAAATCGTAAGCGACCATGACGGACGAAGAACGACAACGCGCCATGGATTTCATCGTCGAGCAGTCGGCGAAGAATTCTATCGAAATCGAAAGGCTCAACGAGTTATATCGTAAGGCCGAACATCGATTTGACCGAGATGAGCGAATCCTGAAACTGATGATTAAGGCCGGACGGCGTGGACGGCAACACATGCGCGAACAGGATGAACGTTGGGAACGTCGGTACGCTGAGTTGGTTGAGTCAGGGGCGCACACGGATCGGCGGCTCGACGCCCTCATCGACATCGTCCGCGCAGATCGCAACGGCCGCTCCGCCTGATCGTGCTCTCTCCCGTATAATTGTGGGCGGTGCCTAAAAATCTAACCCGAAACCCGGAACCCAACATCTCAGAGATGCTGCGTGGCCGGATTGATGCCGGCGACTTCCCTTCTGCGGTTTACGTTATCGCTGAACATGGCCTCCCGGTTTTTGCGGACGCCCTGGGTGATGCGGTCCGCGAACCCCAAACGCATCCTGCATCTCTGGAGACCGTCTATGACCTCGCTTCCCTGACGAAACCGCTCGTGACCGGCCATCTGTGCGCGCGACTTGTTCAATTGGGCGAGTTGACCTTAGACAACTCCGTTGCCAACTACCTGCGCGAATTCGATCGGCCCGACAAGCACCAGATTACGGTCCGTCAACTGCTCACCCACACTTCGGGCTTGCCGGCATGGCGACCCCTCTACATCATTGCGAATGGCGCGAAAGACGCCGCAATGGCCGCGATTGCTAACCAGCCCCTGGCACAGAAGCCGGGCGAGCGCGTTGTTTACAGTGACCTTGGGTTTATTGTGCTCGGGTTTCTGCTGCAGCGACTGACGGGCCTGCAGTTCGATCAGCTCGCGCGGCATGACATCTTCGATCCACTGCATTTGCCACGGACGTTTTTCAATCCAGCGCGCGTTATGCAGACGGAAGTTGCGGCGTGTGAGAGTGGAAACTCCTACGAACGCGACATGTGCGAGCTCGATCCGGCACTGCCTGCATATTCCGATTGGCGCACCGGTAGTATTTGGGGCGAAGTACACGACGGGAATGCCCACTTTCTCGGCGGGGCGGCCGGCCATGCTGGTCTGTTTTCAAACGCGAATGAAACTTTGCGTTTGGCGAATCAATTCATCGAGGGACTCTCGGAACTACTCTCAAAAGAAACGTGCGAACTCTTTCGCGAGAACATGACAGCCGGATTGAATGAAGCTCGCTCGTTCGGCTGGCAATTGGCCGCGACCAAGGGTTCAACTGCAGGTCCGAGCTTGCCGTCGAATGCCTTCGGCCACACCGGGTTCACCGGGACAAGTTGCTGGATTGACGCCAGCAACGAGCGCGTATACATCCTGCTCACCAACCGCACGCACGCACGCACACTTCCCTTCGCGAACATCAACCAGGTGCGCCGTGACTTTCACACGCTGGCCGCGGCAGCACTGAACGCCAAGTGATAAGGATGTATTGGACCTGCCAAACCAAAACCCTAAGCCGCCCACCAGAACCGCTCGGCTGCAGGAGTTTCTGAGCCTCGAACGAAATGTGACTATCGCGTCGGGCGCAGTATTTCTCCTCGGTTTTGGCGAAGAGCTGTGGAAGAAGTTCCTGCCGAAGTATCTCGAGGCCCTCGGCGCGAGCACACCGATGATCGGTCTGTTTGGCACGGCCGAGGATTTCTTCGACGCCGTGTATCAATACCCTGGCGGCTGGATTGCCGATCGCTTCGGTCGCCGGCATGCCCTCTTCTTTTTCCTGAGCCTCGCTTGCGCCGGCTATCTCGTCTACCTGTTCGGACCATCGTGGCCGTTCGCTTTTCTGGGTCTGGCTTTGGTGATGGGATGGCAGAGCATGGCCTCTCCGGCAATCTTTGCCGTAATCGGCGACTCGCTGCCGAAAGAGCGACGCGCCATGGGTTTTACGATCCAGTCGATTCTGAAGCGCGTGCCGGTCGTGATCGCTCCCATAGTCGGTGGCGTAATCATAGCCTCGCAGGGAATCGTGTCGGGCGTTCACCTCGGCCTGCTGATCACCCTCGCGGTGGCCGCCCTGACGGCTCTGCTAATTCGCTTCATCAACATAGCTCGCCTGCCCCACCAGCCAACGAATATTTTCGGCGTCTGGAAATCTTTTCAGGCCGGTCTCAAGCGTCTGCTGGTTTCGGACATCTTCATACGCACCTGTGAAGGCATGGCCGACGTATTGATCATTCTCTATGTTACCAACATTCTGCATGTCAGCTTCGCGCGCTTCGGCACCTTGATCGCCATCAGCACGATCACCACGCTGTTGATTTATCTGCCGGCGGCCAAAGCCGCCGATCGCGTCGGCCGCCGGCCTTTCATCATCGCTACATTCTGTGCTTTCGCGCTGTATCCTCTGGCGATCATTTCGGCCCGCGACTTCGGCGGGCTCGTAATCGCGTTCATCATCGGCGGTCTGAGAGAGATTGGCGAGCCCGCGCGCAAGGCAATGATCGTAGATTTTGCTGAGCCAAACCTGCGCGCGCGCACAGTTGGGCTCTATTACCTTATGCGCAGTCTGGCCATAACACCGGCGGCGGCAATCGGCGGCTTGCTTTGGAAGTTCACGCCACAAACTCCATTTGCGCTCGCGGGTGCCTTTGGGATAGCTGGTACATTTATCTTCATCGCCACGGTGCGGGAGCAGTCCGCGAGTTAGGAAACCTGCTTGATGTACGCACAAGCTGGCACCAACCCCCATTCGCGCAAATTGACTCAACCATTCTTCCGTTTTTCTTTTATACTCGTGTCCCCCGCTCACCGCGCCCCGCCTTCCTCAAGCTGCGGAGGACCTGTCTTGGAAGAACAAAAGAATACAACGCGACGGCGGAGCCGCATCCCGTTGACGCTGCCTATTCGTGTCTGTTGCCGTGAGAGTCATGGATACCAGTGGATCGAACAGTCCCGACTCGTCGATGTAAGTCACTTCGGCGCGGGTTTTACTTTGACGCGACCGGTCGAACCTGGACGTCTCGTACTGCTAAGCATTCCCCTGCCGCATCAACTTCGCTGTTTCGATCATGCTGAGCCGCAGTATTCCGTCTGGAGCCTGGTGCGCCATGCTTCCGCCATTCGAAAGGCGCAACATCAGCAGTCGGCCTTATTTCGCGTCGGCGTTGCTTTCGTGGGAAAGCGGCCGCCCCGCGCTTATGAAGAGGATCCAACGATTAGATATGAACCGTTACCGATTGACCGCGGACAAACGACGATGTCGAGAGTGAGCGAGCGACGCCCAGCCAGGCAACGAAGAGAAACACGACTCACTATCCCGCTGGAAGTCTTGATTGAAGCCCTCGATGAAAATGGGAGGCCCGCGTTGCAGGAACATACGGTTACTGAAACCTTGAGCAGCTTGGGAACTTGTGTGCCCACCAGTCTCGACGTGAGAGTCGGCCGCATTCTCCGCGTCACGAGCGCACGTGACCAAGTCTCGATTTTCGCGGCGATCCGCTCTCGCAAGTTGGCGCCGGATGGCGTCCCCCGGCTGGGCCTCGAATTCCTTGATGAGCCCTGGCCCCTGCAACGGGATTGAAGGCTTTGTTGCCAATAGCAGTTTTGAGTTCAAATAGAGTGCTTTTGTAGTAAGATGACGTAGCCCGCCCGGCTTGCTCCCTTTCTTTGCGGAGAGATCCAGTTCTAATGCACTCATCCACCCGAACAATCGCAGCCGTGTTGCTAATCGCGAGCTTGTCGCTATCGGTCTTGTCGTTTGCTCCTGCGACCGTGGCACAGGATCGCGAACGACGACCTCCGGCGGAGAACGGTCAGCAGCAAACGTGGCCTACGGGTCAGGACTCGATCACCAGGAAGGCAAGCGAATCGAAAAGCACTGTCCAACTTTCAAATGAGCCGGTGATGCGTATCGCGCTTTCGACCGGATCGCGGGCAGCGACCATCTCAACCACGGCGCGACTGCTTAACGCTTCTGAGTCTGGCTCCCAGTCTCTCCCGCTTGAAACAACGCGCGTGCGCGTTGAATCGCGGATGCTCTCCGCGTCACGGCCAGTGAACGACCGCGCATTCGATCTTGAACTCGCGCGATCGCTCCCGCGCGACGAGGCGGATCGAATGGTTGATCAGATCCGGCAGTTAACGGCAGTAGTAGCTCGTCCGGTCCCGGATTCTTCGGACAAGTGGAAAGTGCTCGTTCGCAGCGAATCCCCGGAAGAGGCCGACGAACTGACAGCCAAGCTGGAAGAGGCGGGGTTCGAAGTACTTCTATCGGGCGCAGCCGCCAGCCTCAAAGGCCCAGCGCCTATTGCTAACGACGCCAAACAAACTTCATCGACGACGACCGCGAAGCCTGCAAATACGAGCAAGATCCGGCTTACGTCGCGCGCGGTCGCACCCGGTCGCGAGGTGATTGCTTTCGCCCGTGGCGCGGCGCCGCTCTTACAATCCAGCGCGCCACTTACCTTTGCCTCAAGCGACGAAGCCAGTGCGCCGGTCCGATTCAACGATAAACCTTTTCGGGGGAAGATCGAAGTATTCGCGAATACGCGCGGCGCGCTTACGGTCGTCAATGTTATCGGCCTCGAAGACTACGTGCGCGGCGTGGTTCCCAACGAGCTTTCCTATCCGGCGATTGAAGCCTTGAAGGCCCAGGCGATTGCCGCGCGCACCTACGCGCTGAAGAACCGCGGTCAGTTTGCTTTCGACGGATATGACTTGCTGCCCACTACTCGCTCTCAGGTTTATCGCGGACTGACAAGCGAAACTTCCCTGACATCACGGGCTGTCGATGAAACGCGCGGAATGATCGCGACCTACAACGGCGAACCTATCAACGCGCTCTACACCTCGACTTGCGGCGGACGGACTGAAGACGCTGAGAACATTTTCAATGACCCGGTGCCCTATCTTCGGGGGCGGGAATGCGCGGTTGAAGGCAAAGCAGCGTTCGCTCCGTTCACCATCAAGAGCTCACGCGATCTTTTCGATATTAAAGACGAAAAGGATCTGATGTTTGCCCGCGACGCAGCCCTGCTGGCAATAAACGGGTTCAACTTACCGGCGGACAAAGTTTCCAGTTCATGGTTGTCGTCGCACGTTTCGGAATCGGAAATACGCGAGTGGCTCGGCGTGGTTGCTCGCCTGGCGCGCAACGCGTCATTCAAAGCCCCCGATGACGCAACCAGGCCGCCGGCCTTTAGCACGGCTCTGGTTGCAGCAGTCTATGGCGACGGCCGCGCAGATACTCTCTTGAATAGCGCGGACGCCGACTATCTGCTCGGTTTCCATGATGGCGAACAGGTGCCGGCGGCCAACCGCGCGGACGTGGCAATGCTGCTGAGAGACCGCGCCCTTTCGCTTTTTGCGGACGCTACCTTACGGCCTAAGGAGAGTATGTCTCGCGCGCGCACCCTGCATGCGATTGTCAGAGTCCTGGAGTCGCGGAATTTACTCGCGCTGCAAAAAGGGACGTCGCGACCCGCGTCAAACGGTGTGATGATGGTGCGCTCGAACAAGGGTAAGGACCTGCCGATCGTCGTGAGCCGGGAGGCTTTTCTCTTCCGCGAGTTTGGCGAGAATCTCTTTCAGATGAAATCGCTGGCATTGGTCGGCGGTGAGCCGTTGGTCTTCCATGTGAGCGCGAAAGGCGAAGTCGACTACCTGGAAGTTCGACCCGCGGCCAATGGCGCCGCAGCCGATCGCTTTTCGTCGTTGACGAACTGGACTGCGGAACTGTCGCTCGGCGCTGTGCAAGCGCGCCTGGGACGGTCAGTCCGGGGCATTGGCGCGATCACCGACCTGCGCATCGCCACCCGCGGATCCTCGCGCCGAGTGATCGACCTTGAAGTCACCGGCACCCAGGGCGTCGGGCATATTCGTGGCGGACGCATTCGCTCAGCGCTGGGTCTGAAGGAACAACTGTTCGTCATCGATCGGATCTATAACGAAACTGATCGCGTCGCCGGATTCATCTTTATCGGAAGGGGCTGGGGACATGGCGTGGGCATGTGCCAGTTTGGCGCTTATGGTTTGGCTAAGCAGGGACTCACGGTCGAACAGATTTTGAAGACTTATTACACTGGTATCGAATTGACTAAGTTTTATTAGCATTCGCACGACCCAACAAATGATCTGACCACAATTAACTTGCTACGATGGCCACTGTGCGCAGGCCGTAGTCAATGATGAGGCGGCAATCTTTCTGCATATGACTACCGAGGAGGGCTTCGTTGATTCGTGGGCTTACGATAACCAGGACTCTAACACTCTTGCCGAGCGAATCAATTTCAATCGAGTAAGTTTTGGCAACGAGCCTTTCATCAAAAGCCGAACTAAATTCCTCAAGATGCTTTTGGAAAAGAAGCTATTGGCCAAAGTCTATGGCATTGCTCCCGAGCGAGTCCGTTTGATCGACGGCGGATACCGGAAATGGCGGACTATTGAACTTTGGATTGTTCCCCGCGGAGAGGACGCGCCGGTTCCAACTCCAAACTCGTTTCCACCAGGGCGGCGACGCCCGAGTCGATAACTATGGCCGCTCGAAACGCGCCAGTGATGTTGTACGTTGTGCCGGAGGGTCCCTTGTGCGCTCATGCGCGCGTTTGGTTGAGTGAGCACGATGTTGCCTACGTCGAACGCGACGTCGCGAACGATTTTGGAGCACTGCGCGCCATGTATAGATTGACGCGCCAGCGATTCGTCCCGGTATTTGAAACGAGAGGCCGAGCCATGGTGCGTCCAAGTGATGCGGAGTTGGCAGAGTTTCTCTTGTGAATCAATCGATGCGCTTCTCCCGCAATCAAATCATCGGCGCCATCGTGCTGCTTGCGCTCATCTGGCTAGTGATCGCGATTCGGCTTATCATTTCCCGCGGGTGAGCGCATCAATCAAACCAGAGCACGAAGCCGAAGCCAGCGGACAGGATGTCCGCGCTCCCATCATTGCCATAGTTGGTCCTACCGCTTCCGGCAAGAGTGAGTTGGGAATCGAACTCGCTCAGCGGATCGGCGGCGAGATCGTCAACTGCGATTCCGTCCAGGTCTATCAGGGCATTCAGATCGCCACGGCGAAGGTGCCGTTGGCAGAGCGTCGCGGCGTGCCGCATCACCTAATCAATTTCGTCTCCCCTCTGATGAATTTTACGGCCGCGGACTGGGCCCGAGCCGCAATTGAAAAGATCGAAGAGATAGAAGGGCGAGGCCGTTCGGCTCTACTCGTCGGCGGTACGGGTTTTTACCTCCGTGCCCTGCGCCAACCATTATTTGACAGCCCACCGACGGATGAAGAGTTGCGAGCGCGGCTGACTCAAATACGCGAGCAGCGCGGTCCCGAACACCTTCATCGCCTCCTGCAAAGGTTCGACGCGGCTGAGGCTGCTAAACTAAACCCCCGCGACTGGCCGCGGGTGCAGCGGGCCATCGAATTCTCTTTGCAAACCGGCGAGCCCATCTCAAGGCAAAAACCGCTGCGGCCCGAGCCGCCTTCCCTCGCCTCGCGCATTCGGATCATTGCCCTGAGCCCGCCGCGCCAGGAACTCTATGCCCGAATCAATGAACGGACTGAGACGCACTTCGCGAATGGATTAGTTGAGGAGGTTCGCCGGCTGCTCGACGAAGGCGTGCCCGCGAACTCAAACGCACTCGGTGCGCACGGATACCGTCGCGTGGTTGAGTTCCTGTGCGGCCAGCGGGATCTCGACAGCGCGATCGAGCAGACGAAGCTCGATGTGCGCCATTATGCAAAGCGGCAGTTGTCCTGGTTCCGCCACGAAGTGGGCGTGCAGTGGCTCGAAGGATTCGGCGACGAAGCGGATGTACGAGCGAAGGCGTACGCGTTGAGCACTGAGACATCGTGGAATTATTAGCACCTGACTTCGGCCAGTTAGTTGTCAGGATCATTGATTCGAAAACCCTTGAAGCGGCTCGCGTCAGATCATATCGGCTGGGCCCGGCACGGAACGGCGGCGCTACTGACACTTCAAAGTAAAGAAAAGCCTTGTCAGCTTTGAATGCCTGTTATACTCTGAGTCAACCGATAGCAAGTTTCGTTCAAGGACAATCGCTTAGTGGAATCAAAGCCAGCGCCACAAAACATACAGGACGGATTCCTCAATCTCGCGCGGCGCGAAAAAATAACGGTCACGATCTATCTGGTGAACGGCGCCAAGCTTCTGGGACGCATCAAGAGCTTTGACAAGTTTTCGCTGATTATGGAGACCGGCTCGCAAGAACAATTGATTTTCAAACACGCCATCTCGACGATCTCGCAGGCGCGTCGTGCGACTGGCGAGCTGCGGCAGCCGGCGGCCACCAGTGAGAGCCAGCCTGAGCAAACTGCCGAGGCCTCCGTCACCTGAAAACATTCCAACGCACAGCCTAGCAAGACATGGCCGGCCTTTTCATCACCTTTGAAGGGATTGACGGTTGCGGGAAATCCACGCAACTACGATTGTTGGCTAGCGAACTACGCGTCCGCGGTCTGGATATCGCGGTGACTCGGGAACCAGGCGGCACCACTTTGGGACAAAGGCTGCGGGCTGCCTTGCTCGATGTCCAGGAGCAGGTCGACCCGTTGGCTGAGCTACTGGTATTCGCCGCCGACCGCGCGCATCACGTGCGCACACTCTTGTTGCCGGCGCTTGAGACGAATCAGATCGTGCTATCAGATCGATACGCCGACGCGACGGTGGCTTATCAGGGTGGCGGCCGCGGCTTCGAGCCCAAATTGATCCGGGACATTGTTCAGTTGGCGACGGACGGATTGATGCCTGACCTGACTTTGCTGTTCGATTTGTCAGTGGCCGAGTCGGCAGTGCGAACCCGGCGTCGTGTGGCCAGCAAGAACACCGACCGCCTGGACAGCGAGGACGTTGAATTTCACACGCGCGTGCGCAACGCCTATCTCGAGATCGCGAAAGCCGCGCCGGAGCGTTTCCGTGTGATCGACGCACGCGGCGCCGTCCAGCAAACGCACCAAATGGTCATGGACATCGTAATGCCTTTTCTGAAAGGTCGAGGTTTTATCAAAGAGGAACAGTAGCATAGACTCTAGTCTGTGATTCGAACCAACGACTCACAAGCGGTCGGGTAAGTAGCATAGACTTTAGTCTGTGATTTCTACATCCGAATCACAGGCTGAAGCCTATGCTACTTACGGAGATCATCTATTACTGAAATGTTTTCCAAGCTCATCGGCAACGACGAAGTAAAAGAATCGCTGCGGCGCTTGCTTTCCGGCAGCCGGGTTCCGGGCTCGATGCTTTTCACCGGAGACGAAGGCATCGGCAAAAAGCTCTTCGCGCTCGAATTAGCCAAGTCCCTGAACTGTCGTCAACGCAACGGAGTCGAAGCTTGCGACGAATGTTCGTCGTGCAAACGTATCTCGCGATCCATGTTTCCTCCGTTCGGGAAAGACGACGACGACAAGGAGCGGATGATTTGGAGCGAGCACGCCGACCTCGCAATGGTGCGTCCCTTCAAGCAGATCATTCGAGTCAAACCGATGCGCGAGTTGGAACGCGAGGCGAACTTTCGACCATTTGAAGGCGCCGCGCGGGTCTTTGTGGTCGAAGACGCCGACAATATGAACGATCAGGCCGCCAATGCGCTGCTGAAAACACTCGAGGAACCTCCGCCGACGTCTCACCTGATCCTGACGACCTCCAATCCGACCGCCCTGTTGGCAACTATTCGCTCCCGTTGTCAGATAATTCGGTTTGCTCCGATTGAAGCCGATGAAGTAGAGAAGTTTCTGGTCGAGCAAAAACATCTGCCCGCCGAGGATGCGCGGTTGCTCGCCCGCACTGCACAAGGCAGTATCGGCCGCGCGCTATCCGGCGACGTTGAGACCTACCGCGAACGACGTGACAGGATGCTGGAACTTCTCAGAGCATTGACGCTGACAAACGATCGGGTGGAATTGCTGCGCTCGGCGGAGGCTTTGGCTGCGGCAAAAGATCGTCACGAATACGAACAACGGCTCAATGCACTTGAGATCTTAATCCGGGATGTGTGGGCGCTGGCCCTGGGCCGGCCGAGTGAAACCATCGTGAATGGTGATCTACTCGCGGAGCTGCAACAGATTGCCGGCGAGCTAAAAAGTGAACAGGCCGCTACGTGGCTCAGTCAGATCGAAGAATTGCGCGGCACACTCGAGGTCAATATCAATCGCAGGATAGCCAGCGACGCGCTGCTGCTGGCCATGGCCGGGTCATAGTCCTCAGGAATCTCTGTCAAGGCATCAACTTCGTGCCCGCGCTCCACTCAACTCCGGTCAGTGATCCTAAACTTGCGGTTTGAGAGTCCAACGACGCTTCTCACATTGCGGGGTCACGCAAAACCAAAAAGCTGCCCTGCGGCAGCTTTCTTCAGGTAAGATCGCGGAGTCATTTACGTGATGCTCACCAGTTCGTGCCGCACGTCTGATTTCGCCGCCGCGCCTTCGGCCAAAAGCTTCTCGGTCTCTTTCACAAACGCTTCAACAATGTCTGCACCGGCGACTTTGCGCATCGGCACGCCGTCTTTGAAAATCATGCCGACGCCGCGGCCAAACGTGATACCCAACTGTGAATCGTGCGCTTCGCCCGGGCCGTTAACCGCGCAACCCATGATCGAGAGATGCAGCGGCTCTTCGACGTGAGCGAGCCGGCGTTCGATTTCGGTAACGATCTCGACAAAGTTATCGACGTCCAGACGTCCGCAGGTGGGGCAAGCAACTACGGTAACGCCTCGTGTGCGCAGTCCGAGGGACTTCACGATCTCCCAGGCCACGCGCACTTCTTCCTGAGGCTCAGCCGCCAGCGAAACACGAATCGTGTCGCCGATGCCTTCGTGCAGCAGAATGCCAAGACCTATCGAGGATTTCACTGTGCCGGTAAATGCTGTGCCTGCTTCGGTCACCCCGAGGTGAAATGGATAGTCCACCTTTTCCGCCAGCAGGCGATACGCGGCGACAGTCCGCTGCACGTCGGAAGCTTTCAGCGAGATTATGATTTCGGTGAAGTCGAGATCCTCAAGAATCTTAATATGACGCAGCGCCGATTCGACCATCGCTTCAGGCGTGGCGGTGCCGTACTTCTGCAAGAGATCTTTTTCCAACGAGCCGCCGTTGACGCCGATGCGAATGGGGACTTTCTGAGCTTGCGCCGCGCGCACAACCTCAACGATCCGTTCGTGCTTGCCGATATTTCCGGGATTCAAACGCAGCTTGTCGATGCCGGCTTCCAGGGCCAGCAAAGCCAGTTTGTAGTGAAAATGGATGTCCGCGACAATCGGAACTTCGGGAACACGTTTGCGAATTTCTTTGAGCGCGATCGCGGCATCGTTGTCCGGCACAGCCAGGCGAACTATCTCGCAGCCGGCGCTGACCATCTCTTCGATCTGGGCCACGGTCGCGCCTACGTCAGCCGTGTCGGTCTTGGTCATCGATTGAATGACACAAGGCGCGCCGCCGCCAATTTGCACGTTCTTAACTTGTACTGCTTTCGATTTTCGCATAATTCGTTTCGTTTAGAGTTTCAAGCTTCAGCTTGCTTGCAACCTGAAGGTTGAACTCTGAACAGTCTTAATCTCACTTCGCCGGCGTGGCCATCGTTGGGGCGGGCGTGGCGGCCGCCGGCGGATTACTGTTGCCGCGCCAGATCGAAGTCTGCTTCAAAAGATCATTCGTGATCACGAAAACCATTAATAGAATCACGACGACAAAACCGACTTGCTGAATCCGTTCGCGCACCGTCTGGGAAATCTTCATCCCCACGATCGCCAGCAGTCCCTCAATCAATAACAAAAAGATCGCGCCACCGTCCAGCACGGGAATCGGCAACAGATTGAATATTCCCAGGTTGAGACTCAAAAAGCCGAGCATGGCAAAAACGCCGGCCCATCCCAGGCGAATAGCCGATGTGGAAGCGACGCGATAGATTCCAATCGGACCGGAGATGGTGTTACGCACTGAACGCTTGCCAGCGAACAATTGCCCCATGGCCTTTCCGGTCACGCGTATGAATTCATAGTTCGTCTCGACCGCCGCCGCCATAGCTCCGCCGACACCAATTCGTTGGAATGGGATTTCTTCGTCTGGCGAAAATCCGAGCCGCTCCTTGCCATCGCTCAGACGCCGGGGCGTTGCTGTGATATCAACGGGCTTGCCGTTACGTTCCACGCGCAGAGTGATTGGCTGCCCTTTATGCTCGCGAATGAGCTGGGTTACCTGCTCGGCACTCTTCACGGGTTCGCCGTTAACCGCAACGATGCGGTCACCAGCCTGTAACCCGGCTTCGGCCGCAGGTGTGTTCGGTTCGACAGTTCGGACGACAATTGGAACCGCGCCGTAGTCGGGTAGAAAATCCAGAAAACCAGCCGTCTCTCCGTCCTCTGTATGCGGCGTCGGTTTGATAGTCAGCTTGATTCGTTGTCCGTTGCGCTCGATTTCGAGAGGTAAGGGTTGACCCGGCGACAGCAGAGCATCGTCGGCGATGGTTCGCCACTTGGGATTTTCGCTACCATCGAAAACGACTATGCGATCTCCCGGCTGCAGACCCGCTGTTGCCGCGGCCCCGTCGGGCAGAACCTGCCGCACGACGGGAGGTGGCGTTGCCTGCACCCCATACATCAACGCGCCCGCGAACGGGATCGATAACGCCGTGAGTACATTCATCACCGGCCCAGCCAGGGCTACGAGGATCCGTTGCCAACGTGGCCGCAGATCAAATCTTTCGTTCGGAGGGATGTCTGAGGCGCCCTCGCCCTCGATGGGCGCGTTGGATTCGTCGCCGCCCAGCTTCACGTAACCGCCGAGCGGGACCAGAGAGATTCGATAATCCGTCGTCCCGATCTTTCTGCCGAACAGTCTGGGCCCGAACCCGAACGAGAAAGTCTCGACCCGGATTTTGAAAAGCTTGGCAACGATGAAGTGGCCAAACTCATGCAGGGTGACTGCCGCGCCGAGAATGAAAATAAAAGCGAGAACGCCAAGAACAGTAGGATTCTGAAATATACCCATCGTTTATTAGACTTAAATCACTCCTAATCAACCGAAACGAGATGCGTTTGCATTGCTCTTAATCGATACAACAGATGACAGAACGAGTTTACGTGGCTGATAGGGAAAGGGTCAAACACGTAGTCTCTACCTTGATTTCAGGTGCTCAGAGTACCGACTTCAGTCGGGCTTTTATTGAGCGAGAAAAAACCCAATTGAAATTGGTACGCTGAACACCGGTTCCGATTCAGTGAGGTTCACTCCTGGCACGCTCATCTTGCGGGAATCACGGGCAGGATGCCCGTGCCACGTCATGCGACGCCCGTGGCCCGGCTTTCCGGCGATAGTTGCGCAATTGCCAACTGAGCTGCAGCGCGGGCTGAGCGATCGGCGCCGACCACAGCGTCAAGGTCCTTGACGTCAGAAGTTCGATGTTTATCCATCACGCGCTTAATGATCTGCGGAATGTCAGCGAAAGAAATCCGTTCCTCGATAAACGCCTGGACTGCTTCCTCGTTCGCAGCATTCAGCGCGGCGGGCAAGGTTCCGCCCGTGCGCAGCGCGCGATAGGCGAGCGAGATACAGGGGAACCTTTCGAGGTCAGGTTCTTCAAAGTGCAGCGAAGACAGTTGCGCCAGATCGAGGGGCGGCAGGTCGGAATCGTAACGCTCCGGATAAGTCAGCGCGTATTGAATCGCATGCCGCATATCTGCGATACCCATTTGGGCTATGACTGAACCGTCCACCATTTCGATCATCGAATGCACGATGGATTCGGGATGTACGACGATACTGATTTCGTCGGCGCCGAACCCAAACAGCCAGTGGGCTTCGATCACTTCGAGCCCTTTGTTCATCAGCGTGGCCGAGTCGATCGTAATCTTGGCGCCCATGCTCCACGTCGGGTGTTGCAGAGCTTCGGCCACCGTGGCGGATTGAATCGCCGCCTTGTCGCGGGTGCGAAACGGGCCGCCCGAGGCCGTCAAAATTATTCGCCGCACCTCTGAAACTGTCTCGCCGCGCAGACACTGATGCAGAGCGTTGTGTTCCGAATCGACCGGCAAGAGCTCGGCACCCGACTTCTCTGCCGCGCGAGTCATCAACTCGCCGGCCATCACCAGGGTTTCTTTATTGGCCAGGGCGACACGTTTGCCGGCTTCCAGCGCGCGCAGCGTCGGCACGAACCCGACGGCCCCAACTGTGGCCGAAACAACACAATCAGCCTGTGGATGAATGGCGACTTCAATCAGGCCACTTTCACCATTGCTCAGACGCGGAACCGGTATGTCGCGTCCGATCAGTTCGGCCTTGAGTTGCTCGCCGACTTCTTCGTTTTCGACTGAGACCAGGTCTGGTTGATGGCGGGCAATTTGTTCAGCCAGTTTTGGGACATTGCGTCCGGCGGCCAACGCGACGACGCGAAACTTTTCTGGACCGAGGGCTTCCAGGACCCGGAACGTGTTGCAGCCAATCGAACCGGTCGAACCTAAGATGGCGACGCCGTGAGCTGACATAAAATTGAAAATCAATTTGGAGGGGGCGTTGATGTCGGGGTCGGACCGTACCCCTGCACTAAATCGATGGTTTGCCCATCACGGTCATAACTGGCGCCCGTCACGCGCCACGATCGATTGTTGCGGTATGAAAGATCGACCCTGGCATTCACAGTACGTTTCTCGCCTATGACTTTCAGATGGAGGGTCGCTTCACCATCCGTGTTTTGCACGTTGATGTTGCCCGTGACAAACGAGCCAAAGTCTTTCACCTCGCCAATGTCTTGCTTCAGAATTTCGTTATTACGCAGGAAGGTGCGCGCGGTATCGGCGGCTTCACTTTTCGCGATGGTGTGAAAAGCAAACCAGACGATGCTTCCTACAAACAACGCTACAATCAGCCCCAAAACGGCCACAATCCCGGCGATGATTAAGATTATCTTCTTGGTGCTCATTTAGAACTTAAAATATGATCGAGCAAAATAGTAGATGACCGGCGCATTGAACAGCAAGCTGTCGATTCGATCCAGGACGCCCCCATGGCCGGGAAGAATTTTTGCCGTGTCTTTCGCGCCGGCGCTGCGCTTGAGAGCGCTTTCAGTTAAGTCACCAATCACGCTGATCACGTTCATTACCGCGGCCAGGGGCAGCGCAAACTTTGTCGGCAGTTCGGGGAAAAACCAATAATGGGCTGCGGCTGCGAGCAGCAAACTGGCAAGCATTCCCGCCACCGCGCCTTCCCACGTCTTGCCTGGGCTAATACTGGGCGCGAGTTTGTGTTTGCCAAAGGCTCTGCCGCCATAATACGCGGCCGCGTCCGCGCCCATGATCACCAAAAAGAAAAACGAAAGCAGATGTTTCGAGAGCTGGGGAGCAAAGCCCACTCGCAAAGCGATCATATGCCCGCCCAGCAATACGATATACATCACACTGAGCACGGTTACCCCGGCCGAAGTGATCATCCGGTCGAATGGCGCGCCCCGCAACATAGCGGCGACCAGCGATCCTATGGTCAGCAGGATCAAGATGAACTGGATCATCAGCAGGTCCGGTAATCTTCGCGGCTCGGTAAAATAGAACACCGTACAGAGCGAGGCCGCGCTCAGGAGGCCCGCCGCGGCATCCGCGCGAATCTGTTGTTTGCGCGCCAACAACCAGAATTCGAACAGCGCGACCACCATCGCAGCGACCGTCAGTAAGACGAACAAGAGCGACAGCGGCGGAAAGATGATCGACACGATCAAAATCGGAAGCAGGATCGCCGCGGTTACTATCCGCGCCACCGCGGGCGGAAGTTTCCCCAGGATTGATTTCGATTTTGGTTTTGGTGGTTGAGTTTTCAAAGTGTCAGAACCGGCTGCGGTAGCGGGCGGTTGAACCGGTGTTATCTACGTTCCGTCGGCGCATGAGTCGTATTGATCAACCACCCGCTACCGCAGGTGGTTCCGACATCACTGTGCGTTAGCGACCAATTTTAGTCCCCCGAAGCGCCGGCTGCGCTGCTGGTAATCCACGACTGCCTCAAGTAGATGCAGGCGACGAAAGTCAGGCCAGAGTGTTTCGGTCACGTAAATCTCCGCATAAGCACTCTGCCACAGGAGAAAATTGGAAATCCGCAACTCACCACTGGTGCGCACCAGCAGGTCTAGCTCCGGCAGGCTCTTGGTGTACAACTCTCGCTCAATGTCCGATTCGCTTAACTCATCCGCTGACCTTCCTTCGGCCAGCAGCCTCCGCACGGCGGCACGACACGCATCAACAATCTCGGCCCGTCCTCCGTAGTTCAAAGCCACGCTCAGTACCATACCGGTATTCGCGGCCGTGCGTTCAGAAGCCCGCGCAATTTCGTTCCTCACGGTTGGCGCCAGGGCCTCGATCCGTCCGATCGTCTGAAAACGAATATTCTGGCGATTGATCTCATCAAGTTCTAATCGCAGATACTTCCTGAGCATGCGCATGAGGGCATCAACCTCATAACGAGGACGCTTCCAGTTTTCAGTTGAGAAGGCATACAGCGTCAGTGCCCCCAGTCCCAATCGAGCGCCGGTATCAACCGCGGCGCGTACCGCTTCCACGCCCGCGCGATGTCCGGCGATGCGAGGCTGACCGCGTTGCGCGGCCCAGCGTCCATTCCCGTCCATGATCACCGCGACGTGCCGGGGCAAGCGATCCCAGTCGACCGCGGCCAACAAACGCTCATCGGGACTGCCTTTAGGTACTACCTCTGTGAAGTCAACAAGCACTGTCTTATTCGAGTTTAGAGTTCAAGCTTTAGCTTGTCCTTTTGAAGGCCAACCTAAAGGTTGAACTCTGAACGTCACCCCGATCCGGCAAATCAAGTTTCGAAATAGGAGCCGTTTCATTCTTACTGCTACAGCAAGCACTGTCAATCGTACTGCACCCTCAGCAGCGTCAGGCCACACGCCGCTGCAGTAGGGCCGGACAAATTGCGGTCCCCTTCCCCAATTGCCCGTCTGACGTCGTCAGCTTCAATTTCTCCGCGGCCGACGGCTAGCAATGTTCCAACTATCGAACGCACCATGTATCGCAGGAATCCGTTCGCGGTGACGGTAAATTCAATCAGATGACAAAGGCCGCGCCCATCCCAGCCGGCGCTGATGTCCATTTGTGTGACTCTGCGAATGCGTGATTCGGCATCCGTCTGCGCGGCTGAAAACGCCGTCCAATCGTGCTCGCCAATGAAGAGACTTGCACACCTTCGCATTCGTACGAGATCGATGGGCCGAGTTTCGTGATGCGCAAAGCGCGACCAGAACGGCGACATCACGGGACTGTGAACCAGACGATAGACATACGTCTTGGTCACCGCCGAATAGCGCGCGTGAAAGTCTTCGGGGGCGACTTCGGCAAATACAACGCGCACATCGCGCCCCAGGTTTCCGTTGATCGCGTTACGCAACTTGAGAGGCGCTATCTCGCGTCGAAGCTGGACGCTGGCAACCTGTCCTTCGGCGTGTACGCCGGCATCGGTTCGACCCGATCCATGCACGCTGACTTCGCGATCATCCAGCAGCGAAAGGACACGCATCAGTTCGCCCTGGGCCGTGCGCAGCCCTTCCTGGATCTGCCAGCCGTGAAACTCCGTGCCGTCGTATTGGATCAGCAGTTTGAAGTTCATCTCAGAATGTGTGGGTTTCCTCCCTCTCCCTTTGGGAGAGGGTTGGGGTGAGGGCCTGAGCGCATCCGACAATTAATCATCGTGTCTGGCAAACACGATAGATGATTGAAAAACTGCCTCGCGCCAAGCTTCGCACCCTCATCCCCGGCCCTTCTCCCAGAGGGAGAAGGGGGGAGATCATCTCTTCCTGCTCCCTGGTTTTATTGCCTGATCGCCTCGCTTGCAAGCTTCGCAATCTGCGGGCGCAACAGCGGCAACAACGAGTGTGGCCAGCGACACGCGCGGCACGCCCACATCGGCCTTACCTCCTGAACGATCAATAATGGAACCGGCCGCGACAACTTCTGCTCCCGATTCGGTGAGCGCGTCAATAGTTTCGCGCGTCGACCCGCCGGTGGTGATCACATCTTCGACTACCAGCACGCGCTCGCCTTTGCGCACCCGGAAGCCCCGGCGCAAGGTCATGCGGCCGTTTTCCCGTTCTGTCCAGATGAATCGGACGCCCAGTTGACGTGCCACTTCGTATCCGATCACGAGGCCTCCAATGGCCGGCGAAGCCACGGTTTCGATTTGACGGTCTGCAAAGTGTTGCGCCAGTGCAACGCCGAACTCAGCAGCCGACCGCGTTGATTCCAGCGCCATCGCGCATTGCAGGTACATCGGACTGTGAAGACCGCTCGACAGAATGAAATGGCCATCGAGCAACGCGCCCGCGCTTTTGAATTTCTCAAGTACCTCTTCAGCGTTCATTGTTTTAAGGAGAATCGTTCGCCAAGAGGCGTTCAGAGTACCGACTTTAGTCGGGTCCTTCGTAGAAAACCCCAACTGAAGTTGGTACTCTAAACGCCGCTTATCGTTTTAATAAATCTTCGTCAAAGACTACAATGCCCGTGAGTGGCACCCCATCGCAATCTAATCTCCGATTCGGCGCTGGTCCAGGAAACATTTGACCTGCTGAGTAAAAACGGCGGGCGCGCAACCCTCTCGCACATCGTCGATGTCATCTTTCGTCTTTCTCGCGTGGACGACGAATTGGCTGCTTCGCTGGTCGACGATCTGGTTCGCGGCGATCCGCGCTTTAGTATGGAAGCGGGTCAACTGACGATCATCGACGATCCGATTGAGCATCACCTTCTAAGTGAAATCGATTTTGTCGTGCTCGACGTCGAGGCGATTGGCGCCAAAGGCCTGCCGGCGAGAATCATCGAACTTGGCGCCTATCATCTTCGCTCGGGAAAGATTCTCGACGAGTTTCAAACTCTTATCGATCCTGGTGTGCCGCTGCCTCGATTCATCGCGGCGCTCACAGGAATTACGGATGAAATGCTCAGGGGCGCCCCAAAGTTTGCCAGGATAGTAGACGCCTGGCTTGATTTTACCGGGGACGCGGTGCTGGTCGCACACGATTCAAAGTTCGATCTGGCGCTGCTGAACCGCGAGATTGCCCGCGTCTTTCCCGGCTGTCGAATGCGCAATGCCGAACTCTGCACGGTGAAACTTGCCCGGCGGTTAATGCGCGCTCTCGACAGCCATAGCCTCGATGCCCTGGCTGCACACTTCGGATTTGAGATCGCTGCGCGACACCGGGCTGCCAGCGACGCGCGAGCGACGGCCCAGTTACTTCTTCGCCTGCTGGATCAACTTGAATCCGAGGGCGTGCGCACACTGCTTGAGGCTCGCAACTATCGCGACGACGCTGCCGGCCGCGGCTTTAACCTTCAATTAGCTCTCGACGTCTGATACCGGTTCAGGTTCCGCGCCCCGTCGCAGCAGGTTCCTGGCGACAAACACGATGATGATCAGCAGCGCTAACCCAATCCCGATGGCCGGATAGTATCGGCTTAATATTTCCTTTGCATGTTCGCCATAGCGCGCGGCGAGATAGCCCAAAAGCAAATAGCGAAACGTTCGGCCAGCCGCGACGGCAATCGCGAGTCGCACCACATTCAAGCGGAAGACTCCCGCCGACACGACGAACAACTTAAACGGAAAAGGTGGCGGCAGTAGCGAAGCAACCAGCACGGCGAGCACGTCGTACCGGTCGATCAAATTCTTAACTCGTTTTTGTTTGGACTCAGAAAAGCGCGCCAGCGCCCGATGTCCGGCCCGCCGGGAAATGTAGTAGAGGACGACGCAACCGGCAGTCGATCCAATCGTGGCCGCGGCTACATAAATCAGCACCCACGATGGCCGCGAGGCGGACAACAGCAACAGCACCGCGTCTACGCCGCCCGGCATCGGAATCATTACCGAGTCAAGAAACGAGATCGTCAGCAACCCCAGCGGCCCAAACGAAACCAGGTAGTGGGTCAGCTTGTTAAGCCCGCCGCTAATCTTATGAAGAAGTGTTTTCAATAAACCAACCGTATGCTTTCAAGAGCCCTTTGGCTCGTCATTTTCCTTCGTCGATTTCAGCGCGGCACGTCCCTTACTCGATAAAAGATAAACGGCCAACGCGATTACGAAAAGGCAGGTCACTGCGCTGATAATCACTATTCCATTGTCTTTCGAGAAGCGCAGTACCCTTTCGCCATAGAAAACCGCCAGCGTCCCTTCAGCATAATAACGGAGCGAGCGGGCCACCATTATTGTCAGCAGGAACTTTCGCCTGGGAAACTGCAACGCGCCTGCCGTGGCGACAAAAATCTTGAAAGGCATCGGCGGCGGAAGCAAAGCGGGCACTGCCAGCGCCAGAATGCCAAAGCGAGCGTAGGCGTGCTCGACCCGCTCGATATGTTCCACCTTGAAGCGCCGATGAAGCACTGCTCTGCCGCCGCGGCTAAGGATTGTGTAAAGCAGAGAACAGCCGAGCACCGATCCGATTGCCGCAAACATCGGAAAAAAGAAAACGGCCCGCGGATGCGTGTAACAGCGCGCGACAACCAGATAGTCATTCACCTCTGGCAACGAAAGCAGCGACGAGTCGATGGCCCCGATCAGAATCATCGCCGGTCCGGCCACGAAAATCGGGACGTGTACGATGAAGTAACCCAGACGCTTGGCAAGGACATGCAACCAATCAAACATAGAACCAGAGTTTAGAGTTCAAGCTTTAGCTTGCGCCGAGTAGCATAGACTTCAGTCTGTGTTGCTGCGCACATGAGAATCACAGACTGAAGTTTATGCTACTAAGGCTGGCAATCAGCAACCTGAACGTTGAACGGAACGCAAACCGAAACCCAATCGTAGGTTCTCACCTCTGACTTGGAAAATTGAAGTCTGGCAGTACTGTCCTCAGTTTGCTCTAAGTTCGGAGTTCCGACTTTAGTCGGCGTAAGTCAATCCAAAAGGAAGCCGGCTAAAGTCGGAACTCCAAACAGTTCATTTGGCTGGCGTAAAAATCGAGGGAGTATCGTAGGTCACACCCACGGTGAGTCCCGAACGTGGGCTAAGCCTGGTTAGCCCTTTGATGCCGGCAAAGTCGAAGCGAAGTCCTGAAGCTCGAACCTGCATTCCGAGGCGCGCCTCACCCTGCGATTCAGTTCCCAGTGGACCACTGCCAGGCCGCGTGTTCGCACGACCGTTGACCTCGCCCGCGACGCTGAACTGTCTGTTTAGCCGCACGATGCCGGCAAGACCATACGTCAGCACATCATTCTGGGAGAACAGACCCGTCGGGGACGTGAGAATTGCGATTCCCAGATTGCCGAAAGTATTTACGCGGGCGTCCTGACCGAATTTCTTGCCGAAGAGCATCTGGCCGAAAGCATTAGTTTGGTTCAAACCAATGCCGCGGCCCTGGTTCGAATTCGGCAGTTGCACCCCAAAGCGAAAACCAAGCGAAGGCAAACGGGACGTCTCGTTTCGCAGCTTTATCTTTGTCGAGAGAGTAAAGTCGCCGATATCGTTCGTTGAGTTGGCTCCAGGCGCAACGTTAAGGGGAATCGCGCTTGGGCCGCGGGAATTAATGCTCAGAAAGTTTTGCGCCACGCCTTCGAGTTGTACCTCGACATTTGGCGACAGACCGATAGTGATACCGATCACGCCGGCGCGCGTCAAATCGCCGGTCAGTCCGGAAACTGGATACTTGGCCCTTTGCACAAAATCAATTCCCGCCTCGATCCGCAGCGAGCCGGGCGGGATGATGTCCACGTCCTCGGTGAGCAGCGGTCGTTGCTGGCCGCAGGCGACGACGGCCACACTGAGCGCGAACGCCAACGCGGCCGCACTGAGAGCAATAGTTTTGATTCGACTAATCACTGGATTTCCCGACGACTTCAAAGTTCACGCGGATTGTAATGCGCGCACGCGCGATGCGTCAACACCTTCCGAACCGCCCTCGGTTCCTTAGCCCGAATTTAAGTTATGCCGTGGACAAACGAACCTCCTTTGCCGCAAATGAAGCCTAGTCTGTTACCGAGGAAGCTTCCTTTGCTATAAAACAAACCCTTGTTTGTCCTAAAGCTTGTCTGTCCTAAAGGAAGCTTCTTTTGACGTGAACAAACCTTTGTCCGTCACAAACAAACCTTTGTCCGTCGCTAACTAACCTTTGTCCGTCACAGACAAACCTTTGTCTGTCGCAAACTAACCTTTGTCTGTCGCGAACAAACCTTTGTCTGTCGCAAACAAACCTTTGTCTGTCGTACACAAACCTTTGTCTGTCGCGAATAAACCTTTGTCTGTCGCAAACAAACCTTTGTCTGTCGTACACAAACCTTTGTCTGTCGTAAACAAACCTTTGTCTGTCGCGAACAAACCTTTGTCTGTCGCAAACAAACCTTTGTCTGTCATTATGGCAAATCTAGTGTGGGGCTTTGGAATCTTAGTTTTTCCTCAGGAAAAACCCCCTTCTTCGTGAAAATGGGGCAGTGTCGCGTAGAGCTTGGTTTCGGGCCGGCGGGAGCCTTTGCAAAAAGTAGGCTCCTTTGAGTCCGCGTTTCGCGGACGATTGGAAATAGCCCAGCGATTCATCGCTGGGTCTGGCAGGAGTCGGAGCGAAGTCCGTGAAGCGGACGGCTGATACAGAACCGGGAGCGGTTCGGATGCTACCACTCAATTCATCCGACCGCCGGTTGCTATCGATCAGGCTTCATTAGTTTGAGCTTAGCATCCCCTCGCTATCGCTCGGGGTTCCGTATCATTCAGCCGTCCGTTTCACGGACTACAAATCCTTGAGCGCCTTTTGTGCAAAGCCGCGTCATCATCCAATTTTAGACCCTGTGCTAACATGCTCACCTTTGCGAATACTGGATTCTCCGACTCGGAGGCGCCCCGATGAAAATCAGTTTAAGGAAAGTACTACTACTAATCCTCGCCGCGGGCATATGCGTTGTTCCAAACAGCCTTTTTCACTTCCCCCGCACAGCCGCCCAACAACCTGCTAACACGGTAACGATCCCCGGGCTGCATGGTCGCGTGACTATTCGACGTGACGAACGAGGCATTCCATTCATTGAAGCAACCAACGACGACGATCTCTTTTTCGCGCAGGGCTATGTTACCGCGAGCGATCGTCTCTGGCAGATGGACGTGCAACGGCGGGCCGCACGTGGAGAGTTGGCGGAGATATTTGGCCAGGCCGCACTGGCTCAGGACAAGCAGCACCGGACGTTCGGCTTTGCGAAGGTTGTGGACGAGACCGCGGCACATTTACCGCCGGATCTCACCGCCATTCTGAACGCTTATGCCAAAGGCGTGAACGCGTACATCGATTCGAGAACGAATCAAAACCTGCCCCCGGAGTTTCTCATTTTGCAATATAAGCCGCGCCCCTGGACGCCCGCGGATTCGCTGGCCATAGGAAAGCTCATGGCTGAGTACCTGTCGACCTCCTGGCAAATCGACATCATGCGCGCGGCGATGGCCTCGCTGCCAAAAGACAAACGCGAAGCTTTATTACCCGAGGTGTCCCCGCTCGATGTGCTCGTTGTTGGCAAGGATCGCAACGCTGCCAAGACCAGCAGTCGTGCTTCACTTTCCCCCGCACGTCGGCCGAACGCAGACGTTTTAGCCACAGTCGCGGATATGATCGAGAACGAGCGTCGATCGGCCGGGCTACTCGGCGTCTTAGATCAACTGCCCAGGATTCAAGCCAGCAACAACTGGGTCGTCTCCGGAAAGCGAACTGTTTCCGGCAAGCCTCTGCTCGCTAACGATCCGCACATACCGGCTTCGGCGCCCAGCGTCTGGTACTTGACCGAACTTTCCGCACCCGGTATGCACGTGGCCGGCGCGACATTTCCGGGCGCGCCGGGAATCATAGTCGGCCACAACGATCGCATAGCCTGGGGAGTTACGAACCTCGGGCCGGACGTTCAAGATCTCTACATTGAAAAGTTTGATAAGGACAACGCGCGACGTTACCTGACGCCCGACGGGTGGCGCGATGCTGAGATTCGCCAGGAAGTGATCAAGGTGCGCAAGGGCTTTGGTGACGCGACCACGGACACCCGGACACTCGACGTAACTGTCACGCGCCACGGCCCAATCATCCTGGAAAAGAATTCTGAACGGTACGCGTTGCGTTGGACCGCGCTGGATGCATCCTTGAACGAAGCCGGCGCATTCCTGCAGGCAAATCGCGCGCGCAACTGGAAAGAGTTTACTGCGGCGTTAAGCACCTACGGCGGGCCCACGCAGAATTTTGTTTACGCCGACGTTGACGGTCACATCGGTTATTACGGAGCGGGCAAAATTCCCATTCGCAAGAGCGGAGATGGCAGCGTCCCTTACGATGGATCGACGGACGCGGGCGAATGGACTGGCTGGATTCCCTTCGACAGACTGCCGCATGTTTTTGATCCACCGGCGGGAATTATCGTCACCGCAAATCAACGGGTGATCGGGGCTGACTATCCGTACTTCCTGACGCACCACTGGGCCCAGCCATATCGCGCACATAGGATATTCGACCTTCTATCGCAGAAGCCGAAGCTGACGTCAGATGACTTTCGCAGGATTCAAGGCGATGTTTATTCCATTGGCTTGGCTTCCTTTGCCCATGACAGCGCGAAAATACTCAAGCCTGCGATCCCGGCTGACGATCAAAAGCTGCGCGACACGCTCTCGGCCCTCGAAAATTGGGACGGTGAAGTTAAGGCTGAGTCTGCCGTGGCGCCTTTGGCGTTTCAAATGCGCGTTGCTTTCCGCACGCGAGTATTGACGGCCGCGCTCGGCCCTGATCTGTACAAGCTCTACGAATGGCATAACTCTGAAATTATTCTGGATCGCCTAATGAGCGAACAGGCGAAGGAGTGGTTGCCGAAAGAATTCAATAGCTACGCAGATCTATTGAAAGCTTGTTACGTCGATGCCCGTCAGGCGTTAACGAAAGCCGCCGGCCCGGACGAATCAAAGTGGAAGTGGGGAGAGGTTTTCAAAATCCGCTTCAACCATTACCTGGCTTCGGCGCCGTTTGTCGGTCTCCAATTCGCGATCGCGCCGTTTCCTCAGAACGGTGTCGCCAGTCTCGGTCCCACGGTCAACGTAGGCAGCAGTGTCTCGATGCGCCTGATCGCCGACCCCAGCGACTGGGACAAGACTCAACACGGGATCACTCTGGGTGAATCCGGCCTTCCTTCAAACTCTCATTGGAAAGATCAACTTGACGACTGGCGCAACGTCACGCCGCGGGCATTACCCTTTACGAAGGCCGCCGTTGATAGCGCCGCAAAGGAAACACTCATCCTCGAGCCCACACGGCCATAATGGAGAGGTCAGTCCTCATGAGACTAGTAACCAACTGCGTGCCCGGTCGATCATGGCAGCCGTCGCACTGTGCTTTGCGGCTTTGCCGCAGCACCTCGCGGAAAGCCTTCGGCTTTCCGGCACATACCACTTCTTTTTTTGAGGCTATGCCTCGGAAGGCTCGGAGGCATAGCCTCCTTTGAGGTGTTAAGCATTGCCGGTAAGCCATAGGCTTGCCGCATTGTGCTGCGGCAGAGCCGCAACTTGGAATTCACCGCAAGTGGCACTGACTACGCCTCGACGATTCTTAACGCTGATGATGAAACCTCCTAACGAATCCTGGCGCCTCTTCGTCGCCATCGAGTTACCACCATGCGTGCGCCAGACGGTTCAGAATCACATCGATCACTTAAGACAAGCAGTTCCCGAAGCCCGAGCGAGTTGGGCCCGCGAAGAAAACGTCCATCTCACCATAAAATTTCTCGGCGACACGCCGGTTACGAAAGTCGAAGCCCTTTCGCAAGCTACCCAACGCGCAGCGCACCAGGTATCACCATTTGAACTGGTCATCGGCGATTGCGGCGCATTCCCACCCCGCGGCCAACCGCGCGTCCTCTGGATAGGAATCAAAGATCAGACAAATAATCTAACCAAACTCTACGGGGTCCTCGAAGACGAATGTGCAAACGTAGGTTTCGCCCGCGAAGGCCGACCGTTCCACCCACATTTCACGATTGCCCGCCTCCGCCAACCGCACGCCGCGCGCCGCCTCGCCCAACTGCACAAAGAGATCGGATTCAATCCGGTTCCCGTGAAGATCAGCGATGTATGCTTGGTTCGAAGTGAGTTGAAAAGCGAAGGTTCGAGATACACCGTGCTGTCCCGTCAGGAATTTCAATGAGACCGACGCCTCTAAGCCTGGAGCGCATGCATTACTGCCTGGTTTGCCGTGCGAGTTCGCGCTGTATGCTCAAGACAGACAGGAAGCCTGCGCACCGCGCAATGCGTCTGGGGATATTAGGGACGTGACATAAGCCTGCAGCGTTTGTATCATCCCGCATGATTCCCAATTGAGTTAACAGGTCTGTCGGTTCAAGTACAAAGCGGCGAATCGAGTGACAGAAAGGACGGTAGAATAAATGAGAGCGACCCAATCGTTACGACACCCAAGTCGTGTGGCCATTTTCAATACTGCTCTGCTATGCACCATATTTGCTTGCGTTGCGTTGCTCAACGTGCCGGTTGTTTCCTCAGGGGCACCGGCCCAGGCACAACGCGAATACGGGCATTCCGCTCCCGGCCAGACCGAATGCGAGCAGTTACGCAAGAACGTTCAGCAGCTCACCGCGGACGTGGATCAGCTCAAGCGAAAAGTTGCGGACCTCGACAAGTATCGGCAGATTGATTACCTGCGGGACTTGCTCATGAAAGAAGAGCAGCGAGCGGAGGCTTTGCAGGCTCAAATACAGGATCTCATCGAGAAGGAGTCGCCGCTGCAAACGCGTATCGATCAACTTGACGAGCAACTGCGCCCTGAAAATATTGATCAGGCTCTGGCCGGCGTCGGATCGATGAGGCCGGAAGAAGCGAAGGATGCGTTGCGCCGCCGGCTCGGTAATGAAAAGCGACGGGTACAGGCTCAATTAGATTTGCTGCATCAAAGCCAGACCCGACTCCAGGCTTCATTGGCCACGGCCGACATGTCGATTCTACGTCTGCGCCTAAGACTCAGCGAAGCTACGCGTCCTTAGGCGATTTTCAGCACGACAGTCACTAGCAGCTCGAGCCAAGTCCACAAAAAAAGGGACCCCCGAACGGTGTCCATTCGAAACTGAATTGAATGGTCGGGGCGAGAGGATTCGAACCTCCGACCTCTCGGTCCCGAACCGAGCGCTCTACCAGGCTGAGCCACGCCCCGAACTAACAGGTTTGGATTCTATGTGACCATGGAGGCACTGTCAAACCTGCCGGCTTTTTTTTTGGTCCTCTCGGAGGTGCTTGATGTGACGCCAAACCCACCAGGCAACCGCTAAGACGAGAACAATTCCGATGATGAAATCGAATCGGTGAAACAAAGTCTTGAGCGTCGGATCTTTGTCCCACTTCTCACCGAGCCTTTGTCCTACATACGCCAGACCAATGCACCAGGGCAGCGATCCGGCGAAGGTATAGATCACGAACTTTTTTAAGTTCATTCGCGCTACGCCCGCCGGGAACGCGATGAACGTGCGAATCGCCGGCAATAAGCGGCTGGCGAATACAATTACTTCGCCGAAGCGAGCAAACCATCGATCAGCCAGGTCAAGGTCGTGACGCGATACCAGCAGATAACGACCGTACTTCTCAATCAGCGGTCTGCCGCCGTACACCCCCACCCAATATGCGACGAGCGATCCAACTACACACCCGAAGGCCCCAGCCACTCCCACAGCCCAGAGATTGAATCGACCGGTGTAAACCAAATAGCCCGAAAAGGGCATGATGATTTCTGAAGGCAGCGGAATGCATGCTGATTCGATGGCCATCAGCAGGACTACTCCCGCATAGCCAAGCCGGGAGATCGTGGCCACGATGAAGACTGAAAGCAGTTCGATGATCTTGCCAATCATTTTCGGATCGCTCGCTACTAATTCAGGGACCAGCCGTGCTGGCCAATCAATGGTACAAACTGACAAGGTCCATGCTCTTCGACCCGATGCCCGCCTTCGGTCCTGATCACGCGGACGAGTTTTTGTGACTCGCGTGTTTCTCCGATCGGAATGACGAGACGTCCGCCGGTTTTCAATTGAGCTATTAAAGGATCGGGAATACGCGGGCCGCCGGCGGCCACCAAAATCCCGTCGTAAGGACCGTAGGCATTCCAGCCCAGCGTACCATCGAAAGCTTTAACCGTAGCATTGTGGATTCCCAGCTCACGTATGCGGCTCTGGGCCTGGCGGGCCAGTTCGCCGATGCGCTCAATCGAGTAAACCTGCGACGCCAGTTGCGCCAGGATGGCCGTTTGATAACCTGAGCCGGCGCCAATTTCCAGCACACGGCTTTTTTTATCCAACTCAAGTAACTCAGTCATGCGCGCTACGATGAACGGTTGCGAGATCGTCTGATTGAAATCGATCGGCAGCGCGTTATCGTCATAGGAACGCCCGCGCAACGCTTCCGTGACAAAGAAGTGTCGCGGAACGCTGCGCATGGCCTCCAAAACTTTTGGATCGCGGATCCCATAGTGCTCGCGCAAGCGTTCAACCATGCGCTCGCGCGGAATGCGATACTCGGCTTGGAGTGCGCTTGGCCGTGATGGTGTCGAACTCAAGTTTTTAGCGCAAGGAAGGTCGTGGCTATCGTTGTTAACTGTGCAAGAGTTCAGAAGACGCCAGGTAATTCCAGGACCCTATTTCCGTTAAGGCTCCGTGATCAGTCATGTCGCTCTTCAACGGAGTGATCGAGACATAGCCGTCTTCTATCGCTCGATAATCCGTTCCGTCTTCTGCGTTGGAACGGAAATATTTTTCACCGATCCAAAAGTAGGGCTTGCCGCGTGGATCTATGTGTTCAGTGATCACCGGCCTGGCATTTTTAATGCCCTGGCGA
Source organism: Pyrinomonadaceae bacterium (assembly GCA_035317005.1). GTDB lineage: Bacteria > Acidobacteriota > Blastocatellia > Pyrinomonadales > Pyrinomonadaceae > UBA11740. Next base: position 57,971 of record DATHHW010000053.1, read on the forward strand.
GTTAGTTTCACGCCCTTGATCTCCCCCGGTGGAACGTTCATGTTGAGCAGCGTTCCTTCGGGCAGGCCTTCGTTCAGGATCTTTCTGACAGCAAGCAGAGCAAAGCGAGAGGCCTCGGTAAAATCAAAGTTCTCGCGCGCGACCAGGCTTACGGCGATTCCCGGAACGCCCAGGATCGTCGCCTCGAGAGCGCCTGCTACGGTGCCTGAATAGGTCGCGTCATCTCCCAAATTCCCACCGTGATTAATTCCCGACACGCAAACGTGAGGTAGTTCGTCCTCCTTCAGAATCTGATGAAGCGCCAGCGTCACACAGTCTGTGGGCGTTCCGTCTACCGTCCAATGACGATCATCGATTTGGCGAATCCGGAGCGGCCGCGACAGCGTTAAGCTGTGCGAGGCGCCGCTCATCTCGGCCGCCGGAGCGACGACGAATACATCGCCGATCTCGTGCAAGGCTTTCTCAAGCTTTACTAAACCGTCGGAATGGATTCCGTCGTCGTTGGTTAATAAGATGCGCGTCATCGCTTGCTCAAATAACGGATCAGTTCGCGGCTTTGCACACGTGCGCCCGCCGCTTAAAAAAACGCTTTACCGAACCCCACTTTTAGTTGTGAACAACCTGGTGAGTCTCGTGATCTTAAGGCCGCAGGACTACTACCTTGCGCCGACGGGACGCGGCCTCGGGCGGCCCTTTTTCTTATTGCGTTTGCGAGCTAAAGCGGACTTGAGTTTTGCCTTCTGACCCGGAGGCATGAAAAACGCGTGCTTCTTTGCGTCCTTAATTATCTCCTCAGTCATCACCTTGCGCTTAAAACGGCGCAATGCGCTCTCAATCGACTCGCCCTGGTTAACTGTCACTACTGCCATCTATTTCTCCACTAATCAGTTTTTGATCTTCCCGGTTTTTCGAATCCCTATTTAACACGTCCTCCTGCACCACGGTCAAGCAGGCAACGGAAACCCCGCGAACAGTCAGACCATTCGCGGGGCACGCGTCAAACTCTGAATCCAAGCCTATGCCGAAACAACAGCTACGTCCTTCTTGCGACTCAAGCCCTGAATTTTGACGGGCTTGTCACCATTGTCCGACTTGATCTCTTGCTGCTTGAGCACCATTTCCTGATAAAGCTTGCGCATCATGACGGTTTCTTCATGCGCCGTCTTCGGACCTTCCATGTGCGGCTTATTCGGCCGCGCCAGATCCACTTCATTCAGTTTCAGACCGTGAGTCGGATCTGCCAGCTGCACAGTTTTGCCACCGGCAAAAATCTCGTGTCGTCCATGCTCGTCATACCATTTAGCTACCGTCGCGTTCTGGTGCATGTGCTCGATAATGTTGCGCCACCCAATACCCGTGTTGTAAGCGCAGAAGCTAATCTCCCCTTCCTGGGTACCGTAAGGGATAATGCACATTTCTGTGCGACGGAAATCGTAGTTGAACAAATCCTGAAACCACATGCCGGCGATAAACAGGAAGTTCCAACGATCGGAGCGCCGCTTCTCGATGTCCTCAGTACTACGGTCACCACCGACTTTCCCGTAGTCCTTTCCGGTCAACCCAAACGACTTGTCGAACTTCTTAAAAAGCTCATAAAGGTTGAATTGGGACGGCGCCATCTTGGGCTTGTAATGCTTCAAGAGCGCCAGTCCCATCATAACGTTTGACGCCCATTTACCCCGCGCTGCATCGGTAATCTTCCGCATATCTTTGACCAGCCCCGGGATGTTGAGGAACGCTGGTACCGGACTCATTTCCTTGGTTTCTTTGTCGATCATCACCGCCGTCCCGACGCCACAGTTGGGGTGGCAACCGCAGGAGACCTGGCCCCATTCAGAGTTCGGTCCGTGAACAAGATCAGCAAAATCTGCGAAGGCGCCCATCAACGACAGCGGAAACCAATCACGCGTCGGTTCCGTAATGCCGACCTGGTTTTTGACATCGTGAGCCAGATGAGAAAGCGTGTAGCGCTGCTGTAGACGCCGTTCAGGTGTAATCGCTTCATCACGGCCCGTAAACGAGACAGGTTGGAAGGAAAGAAACGCGATCTTCTTCGGATTATCCAAAGCGAACCGAATAATTGATCCGACTTGATCGTTGTTGATGCCGTTTACGAGTGTCGTGACCAGAACAATCTCAACGCCCGCCTCATGGAGGTTGTTAATCGCCCGCAGCTTCACATCGAAAAGATTGCCCACCTGGCGATGGCTATTCGCATCGTTTCCAATACCGTCGAATTGGAAATACACATAGCGCAACCCAGCTTCTGCCGACTGCTGGCAGAACTCTTTGCTCTTTGCGAACTCGATTCCATTTGTGGCTGCCTGGACCGAGTTATACCCAACCTTGCGCGAATACTTAATCGCTTCGATGAAGTGCGGCGAAATCGTTGGTTCACCTCCTGAAAACTGCACCGACATCTGGCGACGCGGTTTGATAGAGATTGCGTTGTCCAGAATCTCTTTGATATCGTCCATGCTCAATTCATGCACAAACCCTACTTGGTTAGCGTCCATGAAGCACGGATCACACATCATATTGCAGCGGTTTGTAAGATCCACGGTCAGCACGGCGCCGCGGCCATACTTAATCGTACTTGTACCGTGATTGTGAAGCTTCTCATCGTTATGGGCAGGAATGTCGCGACCGGGAAACATTGCCTCGATATGCGTCAAGAATTTCGAGTCGATGGCCATCATATCCTCGAAATGCCCGTGAATTGGGCAATCCTTTACCATCCAAATCTCGCCATTACGCTCGATGATCTGCGCCTTAATCTCCCCAACCTTTTCATTAAGTAGAACCGAAACATCCTGCTTGCCGCTAAGAATCTCCTCCCGCGCTTCAATGACGCAGTTCGGACATAGCGAGTCCGTTACACGAGGCCAGCCCAGCGTCGGCTTCGTCTTCTGCCACGATTTCAGCAAGGGCTTGTCGGACCACTTAGGCGTAAACGATGGATTTGGCTTGTACTTATTAAATACTTGAATTGTGTCGAACAGCCCACCCGCCATCGCGGTCAGACCACGCTCGGCATATCTGATAACTTTCATAAAAGTCCCCACTCCAACCTGAGATTCCGCGGATACAAATAACCGAAAAACCCGCCGCAATGTCTGTGCCATCCACGCCCTATCCCTTAACCCTATGATGGCAACCGTGTTAGCTGTCAAAGCTATTCCGCCCTGTCCCCTCGCGCCGTGTCATCGCAACCCAAAGGCTGAGCCGCGGACTATTTCGACTCGCACGCTGGGCCGCGGAATTTCCTTGGTCGGATCGAACCTTTTCCGCGCAAGAATCGACAATCGACGACCGTCGCCATTTCCGTTCGCCCGCCGTACGCCGATTTAAGCGCTTAATCAACGCTACCTGATGTAACTGTTGAGCTTAGCTTGCTGAATTGTTGCAAAGAAATGATATTGCCTCAGATCGGCTCAAGTGCTAAAGTCGGCCGAACTTGCGGTAAAGCGTTGCGGCGCAAGGAATTGAAAGGATCGCAGGCACCGTATCTTGGGTATTGATCAATCAAGAGCGGTTTATATAGTGGTTAGGCGGTTTTAAACGCAGAGTCTCAGGAGCCCCAAGGAGAACAGGAGATGCAGCCAAAATCCTCCGTCACCGCACGAAGCTTGCGCGAATCTCACGCAAGCGTCACAGCGCGAAGAAAGATGGCGTCGCTGCGCGTTCTGATGCAGCGACGGCGGCTTCGACGAATCGCACAACTCTGCGCTAATAACTCGGCCATTTTCGCCGACCTTTCGGCAGAATCGACTCCTGCTGGACCTAGCCGTCGGTGAGGTATCTCGTTTCAATCAAATCTGAGGGTTGGAAGCTGATATCGGTTTTTCGACGATGAGTAAGCGAAGCGAACGTTAATCTGAGCGACAAGGTAAGACGATACTGAGGAGGTGTTCCTTGAACAGAGTAGGAAATACTTACCGGCTTAGCGGTCGACAAATAAGCCAAAGAGTTGCCGCGCAAGCGATTCCAACCCTTCCTATCCGAGAGCTTTCTCGCGATTTGTTTCCGGCAACGCTTAGCTGGTTGCGGGTTATTCCTTCGTGGGTTTTTCTCGCAATGATACTTTTGGCTACCTTGGGAATTTGCTCAACAGTAATCGTGCGTTCCAGGGCTGAGCTGAAGGCCTCCACGCTTGAGTATAGTCGGATGGGCTCTGAAATCACTTCCATGCGTCGCTCAAACAGCTCTTTGCAAGTGGAGATCCGCCGCATCGCAAGCGACCCAGGCACAATAGAGTGGGCCGCGAGAGAGCGACTCGGAATGGTGAGGCCGAACGACATCATTGTGCCCTTAGAATCATTTCCAGCTTCAAACTTTGGAACGCTCTCGTTCGTCCGCTAATAGCATCCGCTTTACCCTGCTGCTGAGTCCACGAAGTCCGGGTCCTTCCGTAATCGCGCGGCTGTTGGCATTATCACAGCCGCGCCCCCTTCTTCGAGCTTCGGACAAATCCAACCTCAGATGATTTCTCAAGCAGACCGGCGCCGCTCGGATTGACACACCTAATACCATCAACTAATATCCGACCAATCAATTACTTTTGTCAGTAAGCGGCGAGGGCGTCACCTTTCGTCAACGAACCTGGACGATGCAAGAGATCAAAGAAGCCTCTTCCGAAGACCAAGCCAAGGAACGCTGGGAAGAAGAGGTTTTGAACCCATCTCTGAAGCGTCACCGTGAGCGTAAACCCAATTTCCAGACCGTTTCTCTCGAAGAGATCAACCGTCTCTACAGTCCCTCCGATGTTGCCGACATCGATTTTGACCGTGACGTCGCGTTTCCAGGTCAGTTCCCCTATACGAGAGGCATTCATGCGACGGGCCATCGCGGCAAACTCTGGACAATGCGTCAATTTGCCGGTTTTGGCACTCCCGAAGAGACAAACGAGAGATTCAAATACCTTTTGCGAGAAGGCCAGACTGGCCTCTCAGTGGCCTATGATCTGCCCGCGCTGATGGGCTACGACGCCGATTCCCCGCTCTCGGAAGGCGAGGTCGGAAAATGCGGCGTGGCAGTTTCTTCTCTCGCTGATATGGAAGCTCTGTTTGACGGAATTCCCCTCGAAGAGGTGACAGTTTCACAGACAATTAATGCGCCGGCATCCGTCTTCCTCGCCATGTACCTGGTTGTCGCTGAGAAGCAAGGTGCAGATTGGAAGAAGATCTCAGGCACGCTGCAAAACGACATTCTCAAAGAGTACATTGCACAGAAGGAGTGGATTTATCCAATTCGCTCCGCCATGAAGCTGGTCATCGATACCTTCGAATTCTGTACTCAACATGTTCCCCGGTACAACCCGGTTTCTGTAAGCGGTTATCACATTCGCGAGGCCGGCGCGACTGCGCTACAGGAGCTCGCGTTTACTTTACGTGACGGAATCGAATACGTCGAATGGGGCATTCGAGCCGGGCTCGATCTTGAACGTTTCGTACCGAGGATTTCCTTTTTCTTTAACGCTCACAACGACTTCTTTGAAGAGATCGCCAAGTATCGCGCGGCGCGCCGGATCTGGGCGCGAGCGATGCGCGATCGCTTCGGCGCGCAGACCGAGCGGACAATGCAGATGCGTTTTCACACACAGACAGCCGGTGTATCTCTGACTGTGCAGCAGCCCCTGAACAACATCGTGCGGGTTGCGATCCAGGCGCTTGCCGGAGTACTGGGCGGCACGCAATCGTTGCACACCGATGCTTTCGACGAGGCGCTGTCTCTGCCCACGGATCGTGCTGCCCTAATCGCCCTGCGAACTCAACAAATAATTGCCGAAGAGACTGGCGTTGCCAATACGGTCGATCCACTGGGCGGTTCGTACTTTGTCGAAGCGCTAACGAACAAGCTGGAAGATGGCGCCCTGGATTACTTCGAACGTATCGACAGCATGGGTGGCATGGTTGAGGCGGTCGAAAAAGGATTCCCGCAACGCGAGATTCAGGAATCTGCTTATCAGTATCAGAAGGCCCTGGAACGTGGCGATCAAACGATTGTCGGAGTGAACAAGTACGAAATGAAGGGCCAGGGACAGGAAGTCCCGACCATGGTCATTGATGAGTCGGTGCGCGAGCGACAACTCGACCGCCTGGAACGAACCCGGGCAAAGCGAGACAAGGGCGCGGTTGCCATAGCCCTTGACTCCTTAAGGATGGCCGCGCAAAGAGGTGATAACACTATGCCGGCCACGATCGAAGCGGTCCGCGCTTACGCCACGCTCGGTGAAATCTGCTCCGCTCTTCGGGACGTCTATGGCATCTACGAAGAGCCCGCGATCTAAATTGAAAGGGGACCGCCCTCAACTCATCTGAATCGTTTTCGGCGGTCTTTATTACCCCTTAAGTAAGATAGGTGAAATGAGCGAAAAGAAGATTCGTGTTCTGGTTGCCAAACCCGGCCTCGACGGTCACGACCGCGGCGCCAAAGTGATCGCGCGCGCATTGCGCGATGCCGGCATGGAAGTCATCTACACCGGCCTGCGCCAGACTCCGGAGATGATCGCTGCGGCTGCCTTGCAGGAAGACGTTGACGCGGTCGGAGTTTCGATCCTCAGCGGCGCGCATAACACGCTGTGCCCGCGCATCGTTTCGTTGCTGCGCGAACAAGGGATGAAAGACACTCTGGTAATTCTGGGTGGCATTGTTCCGCAGGAAGACATCGCCAAACTTAAAGAGCAAGGCGTCGCCGAGATCTTTCTTCCCGGCACCTCAACCCAGGACATCGCGAAGTTCATTCGCGAAAATGTCCGCCCGCGCACCTGAGTCTCAAAACAAGGGAGACGTGACCACGGTTCACGCTTCACGCCTTCTTCAGGAAGCGTTCAATTCCCTTCCGACAATCTTCCGCCATCCTGGCGATTACGTTCGTATCGACTCCGAACTCGAGCGCATCCTTGAAAGTCATCGCATCGCTTTCATAGAACAATCGCTTGGACAAGCCGACCGCCGATTGGCTGACTCTCTCGAATTGGTGTGCAAACACATCGAGTTCGTCGTCAAATGCTTCGTTGTCCAAAACCCGATTGACTAAGCCGTAGGTAGCAGCTTCATCAGCGCCAATCTCCGCGCCCAGTGTCAAAAGCTCGAAGGCCCGCTTTTCGGAAGTATTGCGGCGCAGAATCGCCATCACCATCGCCGGGACAAATCCGATCTTCACCTCGGGAAAACCAAAGCGCGCCGTGCGTGATGCCAGGACCATGTCGCATGCCAGCGCTAGTCCGCACCCTCCGGCCAACGCGCGTCCCTGCACCGCCGAGATCACAGGAACACGCACCGCACGAATTAGCAGAAAAAGTTCCATTAGAGATCGCGCGTCTTCCAGATTCTCGGCCACCGTAGCCGTCGAAATCTTTTGCAACGCTGCCAGGTCGGCGCCTGAACAGAAGTCCTCTCCAGCACCCGACAAAAGAACTACCCGCACGCCTTCAGTATGATCGGCGCGACGCAGAGCTTCTTTGAGCCCGGCAATCAACTCGTCGTTGAGCGCATTTCGCTTCTCGGGACGGTTCAGCGTGATTCGCACGATGCCGCCTTCAACTGAATACAGAATCGTTGCGTTGTCTTGCGTCATGTCTTTCCTAATTTGCCGTTTCACCGTTCGCGAGAAAGCGAAGCAAGGCTTCATTCACTTCCTCGACGGCCTCATTCTGCACCCAATGCGCACTGTCGGGAATTCTAAGTTCACTATACGGAGCGTCGATGAACCGGTTAAGGCCGCGCACAGTCTCAGGCAAAATGGCTTGATCCTGCTCGCCGTAGATAAACAGCGTCGGGACCCGAATGCGGCCATCGTCTTCTCTGGGTGTCTCAACTCCGCCACGGAATAACGACTTAAAGACGTTCGCCCGATAGTAATTGAGCCCGGGGCGGTCAAAGCCCCCGGCTGGCGCAATGCTTCCTTGTAGGCTTCGATGTCCTCATCCGTGAAAGCATCGCTCCTAACGCTGGTCTCCCTATACATCTTGGCTATTCTGGCGAAATCATTCGCGCGCGCCCAGGATTCGGGCAGACGCGGTAATTGAAAGAAGAACATATACCAACTGCGTCGCAGCTGCCGCAAAGTGAAGTTCGCTCGCCAGGCTGCCGGCGGCGGGACCTGCATGGCCACCAATCTGGAAACAAGTTCGGGATGTCTTTGAGCGAGGGCCCAGGCCACGCCGGCGCCCCAGTCATGAGCCACAATCGCAGCCTTGTCCTTCCCGAAATAGCGAATCAGGCCGACTACATCCTCGACGAGAAATTCTATGCGATAGTCCTGCACTCGAGCCGGCTTGTCGCTGAGATTGTAGCCGCGCATGTCCGGGGCGATAACGTGATATCGCTGGCCGAGCACCGGCAACTGATGTCGCCACGAATACCAACATTCCGGAAAGCCATGAAGGAGGATTACCAGATCATCACCCGTGCCGCACTCGGCATAATGCAAGCGTACGTCACCAACATTTGCGAAACCGTGTTGGATAGCGAACTCGCGCTCAGGCTTCATGGTGATCACACAGACCAGATCATCGCTAGAGGGCCAGATCTCTGGCTTCCTCGTCCGGAACGTCAATCTTCATCCTGAGGAGAGCGGTGGAAAAAGTCTTTCCCTGCGCGTCGGTCATAAGGGATACAGTACCGCCCCCTCCGAGACTCTCGTGCAGCAGAAAATTGAGTGCGCCGAGATTAGGCAACTCGAATCGCTCAACTTCCCCTTTGCAGATACCTCGGAAGTGTTCCTTGACGCGTTCGGCAGTCACTTCGCGGACCAGCACCGGATAGAACTCATCACGCAAGGCTATCAAACCCACGTTGGCTGTATCGCCTTTATCGCCCGAACGCGCATGAGCGAGTTTGGTTAGTTGAATTTGCATTTCTTTTCTGCCGTCTCCCTCTCCCTCTGGGAGAGGGTTGGGGAGAGGGCTTGAGCTAGAACAGTCTCAATCTAATGTTGTCCTCGGCAAACACGACTGCATGATTGAGAAAAACACTCCGCCCTATGCTTCGCACCCTCTCCCCTAACCCCTCTCCCAAAAGGGAGAGGGGAATAAAACCTCAGTAATCCATCACACTTCAAGTATCTCAACGTGCGACGTGATCTCACTCTTCGGAATCAGCGCCGGCCAGTAGGCAACTATCTCCTCAACCTTGGGCCGCCCACCGGCAAAACCAGTCACACCGGGTGGCCCGGTCAATACCAAGGGCGCGATCTCTTTCGTGAATCTCTCGACTGCCGTGCGATTTTCACTGCGCACGCCGACGCGCAATTGAACTTCCGGCAAGTCCGGCGAAGGTTCCCCAGCCAGTGGGCCGTGCGTCGCATTTGCGCCGACAAATTCCGTCAGGATTTCATCAAACTTCAACCCCAGACGATCCAGACGTGAGCGCAGTATTCTGTCTGCGGCCCACGCCTTGTCGTAGGCGTCCGGCCACGAGTAGACGAGCGTGCCCACAGCTTTGTAGCCGGCTGAATAACTGATCGACACCTTGTAAGTGTCGGTTGCCGGCCGTCCCTCGATTCCGAACACACGAACGCGATCGCGACCTTCGTACTCGAGCCGCACGGTGGTGAAGTCCGCCACGCAATCGGGCGTGATGTAGGAATGCGGATCGCCCATCTCGTAAACCAACTGTTCTTTGATCGACGGAATAATGACCCAGCCACCGGTGCGTTCGTGTTTCGTTACGACAAAAGTGCCGTCGGGCGCTACCTCGACGATGGGAAAACCAACATTGGCGAGATTGGGAATGCTGCGCCATTCATACTGACAATTACCACCAGTGCATTGCGCGCCGCATTCAATGATGTGACCAGCGATAGTCCCGGCTGCCAGACGGTTCCAATCATCCGCGGCCCAGCCAAATTCGTGAATCATCGGCGCCAGGGTCAATCCAGTATCAGTGGCGCGTCCCGTAATCACGATCTGCGCACCGCGATTCAGAGCCTCCACCATCGGCGCCGCGCCCAGGTAAACGTTCGCGCTTTGAATTCGTTCGCGCACCGTAGACAACGCGGCGCCAGTGTCCATGTTGCGCAGCTCGACTCCACGACTGAGGAGTTCGTCCAGTTTCCCCATGATGTCGTCGCCGGTAACAATGCCAATGCGAAGTTTGCCTGCCAGGCCAAGCTCGAGAGCGACGTCTCGCACCGCTTTCGCGCAACCCTCAACGTTCACGCCACCGGCATTCGCAGTCACTCGGATATTCCGTTTGACACAAGCGGGCAGAATCTGCTTCATCAAAGGCACAAAGTCGCGCGCGTACCCGGCATTGGGATCGCGGGCCTTCTGCTTCTGCATGATCGACATCGTGACCTCAGCCAGATAGTCGAGCATCAGATAGTCGATGGGCCCGCCTTCCACCTGGCGCACGGGTGCGTCGGGCAAGTCGCCCCAGAATCCCTGACCGGCGGCTATGCGAATCTGCTCTCTCATTTCTTTGGATCGCGTTCGTCCAGTTTACAGAACAAGACACGGGAAGACCCAACGCGGACAGAAAGGCGATTCGGTTATCCGATCGCGTAATTGCGTCCAATCTGTCTCGCCGTGTCCCCGTGTCTCTGTTCGCGAAACTCGGAACTAAGACTACATCTTCTTTGGCGGTGGCGGCGTGCCTGTCTTCGCTTTGACCTTAGTTCTATGTTTCCGCGGCTTCATCTTCATCGCGCCGCCGCCTGAAGTGAACGAAATCTTCTGCGGCTCACCAGGTACGCTCGTCAGGGTTAGCCTGTCGCCGACCTTCTTGGCGCGCAGTGACATCGCCGGGAGGGCCGCGGGCGGATTCGGCCCGGGCGGTGGCGGCGTTAGGTCACCCATCATCACGGTGACCGCGGTATAGCCGCACGTGGTGACGGCCGTGATGCGTCCTGAATGCGTGTCTGAGCCGGCCGCCATCGTAAAGTTATTGCCCGTGATGGTCAGCGTCGCATCCATAGCCGCCTCGTCGCCATGCTTGACCTTGCCGGTATAGGTGCCGGAGAGATCCGTTTGCTCCTGCTGCGTCGGATCGCAACGACCCGTCTTCTTTGGAGTCATGGCCATTCCGGTCGTGCTGGCGTCGGCTGCGTCTGCGGCAGGCTTGGCCTTGGCCTTGTGTCGACGCGGTTTTCTCTTCGTGG